>PMAT01000059.1 GCA_003152695.1 Acidobacteriaceae bacterium | reverse complement strand
AACCGACTTAGGTGCTCCAAGGAGCATGTCCAGGACCAACAGGGAAATGCTATCAGCAGCGCGTCGGTGATGCTGCGGAATCCCGCAAACACAGTTGGGAGTACCGGTGACTTCTCCAAAAGGCGAAGCAGAAGCCTTTTGAACGGGTGGACATCATCCGGCAAGCAACCACATGCCGAAGAAGCCTACACATCAGTCATCTGGCATTCCGTGGTTCTAACCTCGAAGACTGGCATCTGCGCCCGGCCGTCGCGTCCTTCGCACCAATCCGCGAAATAGGGAGATGCAAATGAAGAAATTTCTTCTGTTGTTGCTTGGCATGACATTCATTTTTGCCGTGACCGCGCCAATCATGGCCCAGCAGTCCGGAACAGGCACCCACATCTTTACCTCGCCAATCCGCATCTTGGAGCCGCGTGGCGATGCCACCCGTCCATCAGGCTTCTCACCTGTTCAAATGAGGGCAGCGTACCGATACAATGTGATCCCGAATCAGGGCCAAGGCATGACCATCGGCATCGTGGATGCCTGCGACTATCCCAGCGCCGAAGCTGATTTGGGCGTTTTTTCAACGTATTACTACCTGCCGGCTTGCACCACGGCCAACGGCTGCTTCACCAAAATCCAGTACGGCGGCACCTTGTGCAGCGGTCACAGCGGGAATTGGGCTATTGAGCAGGCGTTAGACATCCAGTGGGCACATGCCATGGCGCCGGCAGCCAAAATCGTGTTAGTGGAAAATGCGAATGCGGACGATACCCTGTTCTTGGCGGTGGACCAAGCCGTTGCGGCCGGCTCCAACGTGGTTAGCATGAGCTGGGGTTACGGCGGTGGATTTAACGGTGAGACAGCCGAGGATTTCCACTTTCAGGTCCCGGGAGTTACCTTCTTTTCTGCTACCGGCGATAGCGGATGCTTGACCAACTATCCCGCGGAGTCGCCTTATGTAGTCGCCGTGGGCGGGACCGTGCTGACTCTGCTGAGCGCGCTTCCACCTCCCAATCCGTTTAGCAATAACTACGGCCATGAAATCGCCTGGAGCGGCAGCGGCGGCGGTATCAGCATTTACGAATCTGAACCGACATGGCAGATGGGCGTGCAGCATAGCGGATTCCGCAGCATTCCCGACGTTGCGCTGGATGCTTCCCCCAGCAGTGGCGTTCCGGTGTACGACAGCTACGACGGCTACCAGTGGCTCGAGGTGGGCGGAACTAGCCTGTCTTCACCGGTTTGGGCGGCCTTTATGGCGATTGAGAACTCTCTCCGCGTTGCGGGCGGTGGGACCACCATCCATCAGTTCTTACCGGATCTGTATCAGACGATTTACCCTTCCGGCAATTACGCGTTGGACTTCCACGACGTCACCACCGGCGGCAGCGGAGGAATTTGCGTGGCTGGATCGGGTTATGACTACGTGACCGGGGTCGGTACCCCGATTGCCAACCACCTGGCCAACGACTTAGTTCCCTTGCCGTAAAGCGAATCTCATCTCTTACAAGGCGCGCTCCGGGAGCGCGCCTTTTTTGCGCTCCGAACGGGCATCCCGTACGGATTTGAGTTTTCAGCCCGTCCGATCAGCACGCCTAAAATGCACCGTAGACAGCAACATGACCACGATCAGGGGCGAACTCTGTAGCGCCGGGGCTCGCTTTGAGGCGGATTTCGCGCGTCCGTGGAGCAAACGGAGGTGGGCCAGCGCGCCGTGGCCGCGGCTACCTGGCGGCTACTCTGGCTTCGAGGTTAAGCGGCACATCCAGGGTTCCAATGCGGCCGGAGAGCCGGTCCATCACGCCCAGGCGGAGCTGGTACGTGCCCGGCTTGAGCGGCATCGCAGGCTGCTGGAAGAAGCGGTCGAAAAGCCGCCGGACGCTTACCGAACCATTTTCATGCTGCGCGACGTAGAGGAAATGAGCACGGCCGATACCGCGGATGTCCTCGAAATCACCGAAGAGAACGTCAAAGTTCGCCTCCATCGAGCGCGGGTGCTATTACGCAAGAGTCTTTACGCGCGCGCTGGAATAGAAAGGAAAGAGGCATTCAATTTTCATGCCGTGCGGTGTGATCGAGTCGTCAAGAACGTGTTTGAGAGAATTCAGAAGCACGTCTCCAAAACGGGCAACGCCGCTGCGGGGATGCAGTGACGGTTTGCAAGCGCAGGAATGGCGGGCTACCGTAATACTTAAGAGCCGGCATTAACCGAAAGGCATGGAGGTACGCATGGATACTAATGAAATTCCGATAGCTGGTTACGCATCCAGGTTGGTGAGCCGTGTCGAGGTTGCGGACGGCACCATGGCCTTCCATTTCGAGAGGCCATCGCGATTCGATTTCAAACCGGGGCAGTCTGCTGACGTGACACTTATCAGTCCTCCGGAAACTGACTCTGAGGGGAACACGCGAACTTTTTCGATCGCCAGCTCTCCATATGAAACTCAGTTGATGTTTGCCACCCGCATGCGCGACACGGCGTTTAAACGCTCACTGAAGAAAATACCCCTGGGTACAGAGGTAAAGATCGACTTGCCAATGGGGTCCTTCACGTTACATAAGAATTCAGCCAAAGCGGCTGTGTTCCTGACTGGGGGAATCGGAATCACGCCTTTTATCAGCATCGTGCGGCAAGCCGATCACGACCGACTCCCGCACAAGTTGTATCTCTTCTTCTCCAATCGGCGACCTGAAGATACTCCCTTCCTCGAAGCTCTGCAGATGCTGGAAAAGAGCAACCCGAATTTCCGGCTGATCTGCACCATGACCGAAATGACACTTTCTAAGCAGGAATGGAGGGAAGAGACGGGTTTCATCAACAAAGAGATGTTGTCGAGGCATCTGACCAGTATGCAGGGACCCATCTATTACGCCGCTGGACCTCCCGCCATGGTCACCGCCATGAGGGAAATGCTTGTGGGCGCCAGCGTTGACGAGGACGACATCCGAACGGAAGAGTTTGCAGGGTACTGAAGTGCGCCGCCCGTAGTAGCGAGATGGCGGTTGGATCAAACGGTCGAGAAGAGCCTGTCGAGGTGAACCGCATGCTAACAAACTAAAGCGAGGGGGAACCAGGCTCCTAAGGTTTCCCGCAGGCTATTTTAATAAGAGCAGGATTCAGCTGTCACCCTACCCTGTGAGGACAGTCACTGTTCAACGGGACCCGATTAATGGAACATGGAGGGTCGACTATCTATCAAGAATTTAAGGAGAAAACCATGTCGGAGAGCGCAGTGAGTGGACCGATCGAGATCGCAAAGGAAGTGCGCCAATCGGCTCCCGGACAATCGCCGAAGAAGTCTACCAAGGCATTCAATTCGTTTCAGATCGCACAAGCGCAATTCGACAAGGTAGCCGAATATCTGGGCCTGGATCCGGCCACGTGCGACCTTCTGCGTTATCCCTTACGGGAGTTCCACTTTGCCATCCCCGTGCGAATGGACGACGGCGCGGTGAAGATTTTCCGCGGTTTCCGCGTCCAGCACAACGATGCGCGCGGCCCCGGCAAGGGCGGTATTCGATTCCATCCGCAAGAGACCATCGACACGGTCCGTGCGCTGTCGATGTGGATGACTTGGAAGTGCGCGGTCGTGGATATCCCGTTGGGAGGGGCCAAGGGCGGTGTCATATGCGATCCCCACAACCTGAGTTTGCGTGAGCAGGAGCAGATCTGCCGGGGTTGGGTGCGCCAGATAGCAAGGAACGTGGGACCGCTCTCCGATGTGCCGGCACCCGATGTCATGACCAACGCGCAGCACATGCTGTGGATACTCGACGAGTTCGAACAAATCCATGGCGGACGTTATCCCGGATTTATCACTGGCAAACCCGTCGGAATGGGGGGATCGCTTGGCCGCACCGAGGCGACAGGCTACGGTGTGGTCTTCACCCTGCGGGAAGCTCTTAAACAGTTGGGCATTCGCCCCGAAGACACCACCGCCAGCGTCCAAGGTTTCGGCAACGTGGCCCAGTACGCCATCGAACTTTACCAGCGGCTGGGAGGCAAAGTGATTGCTGTCTCGTGCTGGGACCAAGAAGACCAGTACTCCTACACCTATCGCAAGCTTGACGGAATCGATCTCAACCAAGTTCTGTCAATCACCGATCGTTTTGGTGGGATCAACAAGCAGAAGGCAAAGGCCCTGGGATACGAAATGTTGCCCGGCGACGCATGGCTCGAACAGGATGTGGAGATCCTGATTCCGGCGGCAATGGAGAACCAAATTACTGGGGACAATGTCGAAAAGATCAGCCGGCGAGTGCGGATCATTGCTGAAGGAGCCAACGGTCCGACGACACCGGAAGCCGATGCGCAGATCAAAGAACGCGGCATCCTGCTCATCCCCGATTTTCTGGCCAATGCGGGCGGCGTGACCTGCAGCTATTTCGAGCAGGTGCAAAGCAACATGAATTACTTCTGGGAAAAGGACGAGGTCCTCGGAAAACTCGACCTCAAGATGACCTCGGCGTACTTCGCGGTTTCAGATTTGGCGCGCCGCGAGAAGCTGTCGATGCGAGACGCAGCCTATGCGATTGCCATTGGTCGTGTGGCCAAGGCTTGCCACGACCGCGGCTGGGTGTAGCGCTTCGGTCGTCGGGCCACGCCATCTCCATGACGCGGCCAGGCACGTCGGCTATGATGGCGGCGGGGAGGCAGCAATGACCGATCTTAAGACCGTGGTTGCGGACCTTCCCGCGTTCGACCGGCACTTCTGGGATGGCACCTTTCGCTTCACCCGGATCGGAACGGGCACCTTGGGCGGGAAGGCCAGCGGATTGGTCCTTGCCAAAAACCTGCTGGAAGAAACGATCGATGCTTCCGCCTTCCCGGATATTGATGTCAATGTCCCCACCATGGCCGTGATTGCGACGGACTGCTTTGACGAGTTCATCGCACGCAACCGGCTGGGAGAATTGCCCGTCGAAGAGTTGCCAGATGACCGAATCGGACATGCCTTCCAACAGGCCGACCTTCCGGTTGAGCTACTCGGAGATCTGCGGGCGCTGATCGCGCAAGTCAAGACACCGTTGGCCGTCCGTTCGTCCAGCCTGCTGGAGGACGCGCTCGACCGGCCATTTGCCGGGGTTTACGGGACGAAAATGATCCCGAACAATCAGTTCGATCAAGACACCCGTTTCCGGCTACTGACAGAGGCCATCAAGTTTGTTTATGCTTCCACGTATTTCCGGGAAGCACGCGATTACATCAAGACTACGGGTCACGATCCCAGCGAAGAGAAGATGGCCGTCATTCTCCAGGAAGTTGTGGGAGAGCGCCACGGTGATCGCTTTTATCCTGACATCTCTGGCGTGGCGCGCTCCTACAACTTCTATCCGGCCGGGCCGGCCCGGCCGGAGGAAGGTGTGGCGAGCCTGGCGCTCGGTCTGGGCAAGACGATTGTGGACGGCGGAATATCCTGGACATTTTCGCCCGCCTACCCGAAAAAGCCGCCACCGTTCGGTTCAGTGGCGGAAATGCTGCGCGGCACGCAGACGGACTTCTGGGCCGTCAACATGGGCAAGCCACCCGCGTACGATCCAGTCAGCGAGACCGAGTATTTGGTGAAGGCTGGTCTGAAAGAGGCTGAGGCTGATGGCGTGCTGCGTTTTCTGGCGTCGACATTTGACCCGTCGCGCGATCGCGTTGTTCCCGGCTTAGGCACAAATGGGCCCCGTATCCTCGACTTCGCGCCGCTCCTGGTGTGGGAGCAGTTTTCGCTCAACGGAGTAATCAAGACGCTGCTCAAGGCAGCCGACGAAACGATGGGCGCCAACGTCGAGATCGAATTTGCAGTGACCATTCGGGCAGATCGGGATGAAGCGCTGCGGGCGCGGCTGGGATTTCTTCAGGTCCGTCCCATGGTCGTGTCCGAACAGAGCGTGGAAGTAACAGTCGAGGACCTCGCCGATCCGCACGCAATCGTCGCGTCCGAGATGGTGATGGGTAACGGCGTCACTGACGATATCCATGACATCGTATTCGTTCGGCCGGAAAACTTCTCTGTAATGCAAACTCCTGCGATCGCACAACAATTGGATGTCATCAATCGGCAGCTCTCGGAACAGCACCGGCCGTTCTTGCTCATCGGTTTTGGCCGCTGGGGCAGCTCCCATCCCTCGCTGGGGATTCCGGTTGTGTGGAGCCAGATCTCGGGAGCGCGAGTGATCGTTGAGGCTACACTACCGGAGATGAACGTCGAGCTAAGCCAGGGTTCCCATTTCTTCCATAATCTGTCGAGCTTTCGCGCGAGTTACTTCATGGTGCGGCACGATGGACGCTTTGTCATTGATTGGCCGTGGCTGAACCGCCAGCCGATGGTGCAGGAAACCGAATTTGTTCGTCACGTACGCTCGCAGGCTGCGTTGACGACTCGTGTCGATGGGCGCAATGGGCGCGGCGTTATTCTGTCGGGCGAATCCGCGCAAGCCAGCGGAAAAGAAAAATGATCAAAGACGAAGTCCAAGTCGGCGTAATCCTTCGTGAGTTGCAGGAGCGCGCCAAGGAATTGAATTGCCTCTACAAGGTGGATGAGCTTCTGAATCGGCCCGATCTTTCGCTGGAGGAGATCTTTCGTGCGATGATCGCCGTACTGCCGCCGGGCTGGCAGTACCCGCACGACTGCCAGGCGCGGATCATTTTCGAGGACCAGGTAACTCAGCCGCCCGATTTCCTGCCCACCCAGTTCATACAACGCGCCAACATCGTCGTGCAGGGCGAAATCGTGGGCAACGTAGAGGTCTCGTATCGCGCGCCAATGCCCAAGTCGGACGAGGGACCGTTTCTCAAAGAGGAGCGGAAACTAATCGAAACCATCGCCGACCGCATTGCTAACCATGTAATGCAACGGCGGTTGAAAGCTGCATTTGAGGGGCTGTCGGCGGCCGCCGGCGGCTTGGCGAGTGATAAAGGGGAATGGCAAGTTGTACTCGAATTTCTGCGCGATACCGACCCCGTCCTGCTGCGGCGAATTTCGCGCAAGCTGATCAATCACCTGAGCTGGTGCGGGGTCCACGAGGCCAAAGAACTGCTGCTTCGCGGCATTGCCCCGGTTACGGCAGACCTTGCGGGCACAGAGGATGAGAATCGGCCGCTGCGCCGCAACGTTACCGATAAATCGGTCGACGTAACCGCCGAGGCGTTTGGCATCGCCAGCCGGCACTTGAGCGAAAGCGAAATCCTGAGCTGTGTTACCACCTGGATCAAGGAAGAGAAATGTAGCTTCCTGGTGCGCGTCCTGGAGAATCTGGCCACCTCTCTGGGAGAAGTAATCGAAGCGATCGAGCGATATCAGCACGCCGCAATTGAAGAGAGCGAGCTTTCGCTTTCGACGCAAAAAGGTCTGCGTGTATCGCTGATCCGGCGGTTCTTCTCCGAGAACCTAGAGTTCATAAACATCGCCAAGAACTTCATCGAGGTCAAAGACTTTTACGACCTGCTGGGGAGGATCATCTTCCCCCCGGGTTGTCATGGAAAGCTCGGAGGCAAGAGCGCCGGACTTTTCCTAGCCAAGAAGATCATCGAGAAGGTCCCGGAGGCGAGTACGCAGGCACGTCAGGTGAAGACGCCATGCACTTGGTACATCACCTCGGACTGGATTTTGAACTTCGTCCATCACAACGAGTTGGAGGACGTACTCAACTGGAAGTACATGGAGATCGACCAGGTGCGGCAGGAATACCCGCATCTGGTTTCGCTTTTCAAGAGTTCATCGTTCCCCTCGGAGCTAGCTAAGGGACTTTCGCTGGCCCTGGATGAGCTGGGTGAGCGTCCTTTGATCGTGCGCAGCTCGAGTCTTCTCGAAGACCGCGCCGGATCGGCATTTTCCGGCAAGTATAAGAGCCTGTTTCTAGGTAATCAGGGCACGAGAGAAGAGCGCCTCGCCGCGCTGATGGACGCTGTCGCCGAAGTGTATGCCTCTATCTTCGGACCCGATCCCACCGAGTATCGTGCGGAACGAGGCCTTCTGGATGTTCATGAAGAAATGGGCATCATGATCCAGGAAGTCGTAGGACAGAAGGTCGGCAAGTATTTTCTGCCGGCGTGTTCGGGAGTGGCATTCAGCAACAACGAGTTCCGTTGGTCCTCCCGAATCAGGCGCGGTGACGGATTAGTCCGCCTGGTGCCCGGCCTGGGAACGCGCGCGGTTGACCGCGTCAACGACGACTATCCGGTGTTGATCGCTCCAGGACAACCCAACCTCCGCGTCAACGTGACCGTGGAAGAGGTGCTCAAGTACTCGCCTAAGCGCGTCGATGTGATCAACCTTGAGACCAATGCTTTCGAGACCGTGGACTCCCTGGAGCTGCTCCGTTATTGCGGCGCCAACTACCCGCAGATTCGCAATTTTGTGTCGATCATCGAGCATGACCGCATTGAGCAGCTCGTCGGACCGATCCCGGACTTCAGCATGCGGGACGTGGTTTTCAGCTTCGAAGGGCTGATCCGCAAGACGCCGTTCGTAGCGCGCATCCGTGAGCTGTTGACGCTGCTGGAAGCCAACCTGGGCACGCCGGTAGACATTGAGTTCGCCTACGATGGCGAGGACTTCTACCTGCTGCAGTGTCGTCCGCAGAGTTACAGCGGCGATGCGGTCCCGGTTTCGATCCCGCAGAATCTGCCGACGGACAAGATGATATTTTCGGCAAACCGTTTCGTCTCCAATGGAAAGGTGCCGGAGATCACACACATCGTGTATGTGGACCTGGAGGGCTACAGCCAACTTTCGGACCAGGCCGATATGCGCGATGTTGGACGCGCGGTTGGACGACTGAACAAGTTGTTGCCCAAGCGGCAGTTTATCTTGATCGGTCCGGGACGCTGGGGAAGCCGTGGGGACATCAAGCTTGGCGTTCCGGTCACGTACTCCGACATCAACAACACTGCCATGTTGATCGAAGTCGCCCGGCAGCGGGGAAACTACCTGCCCGACCTCTCCTTCGGCACCCATTTTTTTCAAGACCTGGTGGAAGCGTCGATTCGTTATCTGCCGCTTTATCCGGATGACCCCCAGACAGCATTTAAGGAGGAGTTTCTGCGCGGTGCACCCAGCGTACTCGTGGAACTGCTTCCAGAATTTGCTCACCTGTCCGACACGCTCCGCGTAATCGATGTCCCTAAGGAGAGCGACGGCCTGATCTTGCGAGTGCTGATGAACGCGGAATCGGACCGGGCGGTGGCTTACCTTTCCCCCCCCTTACGACGCGAGGGACAAGCTGAATCGGACATCGAGGTTGTTGATCGTACCGGCGAGGAACACTGGCGTTGGCGGTTTCGGATGGCGCAGAGGATCGCGGCCCAAGTCGATCCGCAGTTGTTCGGTGTCAAGGCGTTCTACCTCATCGGCAGCACGAAGAACGCAACCGCAGGTCCGGATAGCGACATCGATCTGCTGTTGCACTTACAGGGCACAGCAGACCAGAAGAGAGAATTGCTGCTCTGGTTGGAAGGCTGGAGCCGTTGCCTCAGCGAAATCAACTTCCTGCGGACCGGGTGTCGGACGGAAGGCCTGCTCGACGTTCACCTGATCACCGATGCGGACATCACTGCGCGTTCAAGCTATGCCGTTAAAATCGATGCAATCACAGATCCCGCGCGGAAGCTTCCCATGAAGGAGGCGTAGTCTGCACTAATAGCAACCGGTGCGAAGCATCGTCAGCGTCATGCTGGTCGGGACGAATTCCACGAAAACAATTTCTTCCCAAACTCTCGGCTTCGATGTTAGATCGGCGCCGCCGGAATCTTACGCTCAAACGAGGTCGCGGAGAAGGCAATCCGAAGACACTAGTAGTGGCTGCAAGCCTCGCCTTTTCAACCCGTTCGATTTTCGTGACCATACGCCATCCAGTATGGACGGTAGAACGACGGGAACACTGTCTAAGTTGTTTAAAACATGGCGGAGAGACAGGGATTCGAACCCTGGATACCCTTTCGAGTATACACGCTTTCCAAGCGTGCGCCTTCAGCCACTCGGCCATCTCTCCGTTGGGAAAAAGCGTCTCGCGGTAACGCCAGAACCACGGCGTTGTCTCATTGTAACGTATTGCAAGGGACAGGAAATCCGACGTTACCAGTAGTCAGTTGCCAGTAGTCAGAACCGGACACTGACAACTGCTTTTTGCTTACTCGCCTTCCTTCAGTTGCTGCGCCAGGTAGTTCGCGATCCCCATCTCGCTGATGGCGTGCAATTGGCCTTTGAGCCAATCGATGTGGTGTTCTTCGTCGCTGAGGATCTTTTCTGCCAGTTCGCGCGAGCCTGCGTCGTTAGCGGCGGTGCAGAGCTTGATGCCGTCATTCAGGCGCTTGACCGCGTCGTATTCGAGTTGCAGATCGTTCTTGAGCTGGACCTCGACCGTAGCTCCAATGTTGATTTTGAAGTAGTCGGACATGTTGGGCGTGCCGTCGAGGTACAGAATTCGCTCCATGCACTTTTCGGCATGCACCATCTCTTCGATGGATTCCTTTTTCGCCAGCTTGGCCAGCCGTTTGTAGCCCCAGTTCTCGCACATTTCGGCGTGCAGGAAGTACTGATTGATGGCCGTCAACTCCGCCTTTAATACCTGGTTTAAGAAAGCAATAACTTTGGGATCACCCTTCATTTCGCCTCGCTGAACTGCGTAAGTGGACACCATTCGGCGCAGTCACTCTGGACAAAAAAGCGCCTCGCCGAAAAGCTTCATTGTAGTCCGCCAACAACGATATCGCTATAAGCAACTTCACGGACCGCCTCGCCGAAACTTATTTTTCGGCAATCATGTACTGCTCGAATTTACCGTCGGGCATTTCGTAGATGATGATGACCAAATTCTTGTTGGAATAGTTCACGTTGTAGATCCGTTCCGTCATCCCGCCACGCGCGGAAACGTGGTCCTGTGCGAAGCTTTGGGGGACGCCCAAGGGACCAAGGCTGCCGGCATAGTCTTTTAATGCCTGGCCGGTGAAATATGCATTGGCATTGTCGGTAAACAGCGAACGGTCGATCTTGCCCTGCTGCAATCCGTCATACACCTTGCGGATGAGCGCATCCTGCTTGGGGTCTTGCGGGTGCTCAGCCTGGAGTATCGCCGTCCTCACATGGCTTCCGATCTCGGAAGCGGCTTCGGAGGCGTCCTGATTGGTCAGCACCACCACCGCAATCCCATCCTCCGGCATAACGATGTTCTCGGCGGTGAATCCCGATACTTCCCCGCCATGCTCCAGCACGCGATGGCCGCCTAGGCTCATGACTTGAACGCCCAGGCCGTAGCGCGTGCCGACTCCGTTCTTCAGCAACGCCTCGGTTTCCATTTCCCGATAAGAAGCCGGTTTGAGCACCGTCTGGTGGATCATCGAGATGTCCCACTTCGCCAGGTCCTCGGCAGTCATCGCCAGTTCGCCGGCGGCGAACATCCAACCTTTGGCTTCCTTGGGCGCGGGATGCAGCGGCCCGATCGCATAACGAAAGTAGCCGCTCGGATCGCTGGCCGGGAGCTTGCTCTCGTTGGTATCGGCCACGCTCCTGATTCCCAGCGGAGAAAAGATGCGCTGGCTGAGAAGTTGCAGCAGCGGCGCCCCGGAAACCTTCTCTACAATTACGCCGGCGATCACATAGTTCGTATTGCTGTACTGCCACTTGGTGCCGGGATCAAAATCCAGCGGCTTGCGCGCCCAGCGGTCCATGATCGCGTCCGCCGTGACGGGTCGCAGCATCAGCGGCGGAACGTAATCTTGCGGCCAAAAATCCTGATAACCGGAGGTGTGCGACAGCAGTTCACGAATCGTGACTTCCTTTCCCCGCGTCAAGCCCGGAACGTAGTTGGCGACGGGATCGTCGAGCGACAACTTGCCGTCCTCGGCCAGCAGGAGGACTGCCGCAGCCGTGAACTGCTTACTGATCGAGCCAATGCTGTACCGCATTTGCGGCTGCGACAGAGTGTTCGGATCGAGACGCGCGTCTCCGTAGGCTTGTAGGTAGGCAATCCTGCCATCCTTCACCACCGCCAGCGAAGCGCTGGGAACACCGGTCGTCTGCAGCACATGGTGCGCGATGCCGTCGATTTGGTTGCGCAAATCCGGAGCAAGCAGCGGCGCCGTTTGGGCAAACAACGGGACCCTCGCAAGCACAAGAAGAAAGACACACGCTATCGAATATTTTCGCCAGCTGGAATTGCAACGGCCCATGGTTGCCTCGGAATGAAAGTCTGGAACTAAAGATAAGCTACCGCAATGCCCTCATGGCCACAACTCGGGCGCGTTGACTCCCGCTCGCACGAACCAGGATTGGCGTTGCCTGTTCCTGTTCTAGTCATCGTTCGCATTGGATTCAGGTCTTTGCGGTTTCGGTAGAGAAGGCCGTACCCGACTGCCTGGGGAAGCTGCCACCATTGCCGCCTGAGCTAGCTCTGCCTCTTCCCCCGGGCCCGCAGCTGCCTGCCGCGGCTCCCGCGCCGGACGCGGGACGTAGCCATCCAACAAACGATGATGCATGCTGTAGAGGGCCAATTCCAGGCGGTCGGTAACCTGGAGCTTGTCGTAAATTTTGCGCAAGTAGTTCTTCACTACCTGCTCCGTGGTGCCAACTTCGCGCGCGATGTCTTTGTTCTTCAGCCCTTGCGTGACCCCGCTGATGATCAGCATTTCTTTCTCGCTGAGGCGCAACTGCTGTTTGGGGGCGTTGCCTTGGAGAGCTTGCGAACGATAGGCTTGGATTACCCAGTTTACGCCCTGCTTGTCGAGCCAGGTCTCGCCGGCCGCGACCTTGCGCACACAGCGCACCAGCAATTCGGGCGAGACGGTGCGAGTGAGAATGCCGCGAACTCCGCGACGCAGGTAGTCCACCGTTTCCTGCTCGCCAGCCGGCTGCGTCACCAGAATCAATTTCGCCGCGGGAAGGGCGGACCGCCGGGCCACCTCGCTGACCGCTTCCGCCGGCGTGGGAGACAACCCCGCCTCGAACAGAATCACGTCAGCCGGCGTTTCAGCCACTACGCTAAGGGTTTGCGGCAGGCTATCCGTCTGCGCCACCACTTCCAAATCGCTCTCCCCCGAGAAAATTCTGGCCATCCCCATCCGGAAGATCGCTTCCGAGTCGGCGAGGATAATTCGGATCCGAGTTGTTTCCGGTGCCAGGGAATATTCCGCAGATGAAGAGGGAGGGGAAGCATCCCCCGCGCCGTTGCGGGCGCGAGGGGCCGTGCTGCCGCCATGGGTTGCCGGTTTAGAGACGCTGGAGGTGGTATTCATCGATGACTACTGCTACGCTCCGTCCTGAGGTTTCTTCTGCGAATCGCACCACGCGGCCCTGGCATTTCACTAACACCGGATGCTTCGTTCCCAGGACGTCGCCCGGCATTTCAATGGTGAACTCGACCTCCGAGCCCACAGCGATCTCGGATTCGGTGTGAAACAAGAGCCCGCCGGCTGAAATATCGGTCGTCTTGGCGCGGTATTCCGCAGTCGGGGTCCTCAAGGTTACTTGTAAGTGAAGCGGAAACCGTATCGAATTACGAAGCTCAGACTCGTGGCGCATACTCATAACTGGATTACCGATAAGAATACATCGAGTAACGGCGAGGTGCTTGTTACTAAAGTACCATTGCAGGTAACTAACCTGGAAAATCATGGGAATCCGCTGGAAGTCGCGGTTTCGGAACATAAGCTAGACTGGATGAGGCGACAACTGCAGCCAGATTGCGCCTGCGGCAAGATGATTTTCTTCTAAGTTAATGTATTTAAGTTACTTATAGGATTGCTGGAGCGATCCCGCCGAATTCGGTGCCACTCTCACCTTAGAACTTTGTGGTCTCGGTGAAATTGAACTCGCGCACTTTCATGGGAGGGACCACCATGTCGAATGACTCTTCCCCACAGGAGCGGGTTGGGATCCCCATTACCTCAACGTTTTGCAACATGTGCAAGAGACTCTCATTAAATCGAAAGTTTCGGACGCCGCAGACCACCTTGCCATTTTCGACCAGGAATGTGCCGTCGCGGGTCATGCCAGTGAGGATTTTCTCGTAGGGATCAACTTCGCGGATGTACCACAACCGGGTGACCAGTATGCCGCGCTCGGTGGAGGCGAGCATCTGCTCCACGGTTCGCGACTCGCCCTCCAGCGGACCAGCAAACACGATATTGAGCGGGGCTTCGCCGATCTCGCTGGGCAGCGCAAAGCCATGGCCGGTGGGTCGCACCGGACCAACCTTGCCGGCCATCTCCGACGCTTGCATGCGCTTTGCGCTGGAGCGCGAGTAAGTTACGGCACGGACGACGCCATTCTCGATCAGCTTCAACCGTTGTCGCCTCATCCCTTCGCCGTCGAAAGCGACTCCTGCCTGCAACGGATGGTACACGTCGTCCCAGACCGTGATGTTCTCGCCGAACAGCCGCATCCCGATGCGATCGTTCAAGAATGATCTCTGTTCGAGCAGCGCCGAGCCGCCAAAATCCCAGAACATGAAGCCCACAATGTCGAGCACCGCGGCCGGTTCAAGAATGACGGTGTATTTCCCCGGAGGCAAATCGCGAGGATTCTTCGACTCGATTGCTTTTACGGCAGCGACCTCCGCCAGGCGTACGGGATCGAGTCGCGCCATGTCGGGTGCGTTCGCCTTCTGCCATCCTGACGAGGAGCTGCCGATCATGCTCACCGAAACTTCGGCTAGAGTCTGCTCGTGCCAGGCGTTCACGCCTTTCGAGTTGAAGATGCCTTCGACAATCTCCGCAGAGGAGAAGATGCCGGCAGCGGCTAGATCGTGCTTATTGGCGACATCGACCATGGCGGCGACGCCCTGGGCACGGTCTTGCGGAGTGAGCCGGGCCGTGGCTTCGAAGTAGCGGTTGACCATCCCATCACCGCCATCCACATTCGCAGCGGCCGTTTCTTCCTTCGTTGGCATCGGCAACAAGTCGGGATCAGGATGCTGCACCTTGGCCAGCGCTTCAGATGACTGCACCACGCGACGCAGGCTGTCATCGTCGTGCTTGTTGGTGCTGGCTCGGGCGGTGCGGTTCCCGAAGGCAGAGCGCACCGAGATGTGGTACTCCTCTTCCGCGACGTTCTGATGAATGGTGTTGTTGGCAAAGCGCGTAAGCGCGCTACGGCCGCCAGAGATAAGCAACTCAATCTCGTCAGCCTGCGATAGACGCCGCAGTTTGCCGAAGATGTCGCCAGCCTGATCGCGATCCAGCATCGCTATTCGTTCCCCTTGTACGCAGTGCCGACCCTGACATTGCGAAAGCGTGCAGGCGCTGCGCCGTGGCCGGTTCCCATTACCTGTTGCGGCTGTCCCTTGCCGCAGTTCGGAGTGCCCCACAACGTCCACTCATCACGAGAGCAGATAGCGTCCATCGAGTTCCAGAACTCAGTCGTAATGCCCGAGTAGGAAGGGTTCCTCAGCATCCGTCCGCGCTTGCCGCCCTTAATTTCCCAGCCGATCTCGCAACCGAACTGGAAGTTGTACCGCTTGTCGTCGATGGACCAGGAGCGATTGGTCTCCATCAGAATGCCGCGCTCGGTGGATGCGATGAGTTGCTCCAGCGTCAGCGGCGACTGGCCGGGAAGGATGCTCACATTGGTCATGCGCACGATAGGAAGCCGGTTCCAGCCTTCAGCGCGCAAGCAACCGCCGCTGCGGGTAGCCCCTATCGCGGCTGCGGTATCGCGAGAGGTGAGATATCCGGTGAACAGGCCGTTGGTGATGATCGGAGTGCACTGCGCGGCCACGCCTTCGTCGTCGTAAGCAAATGTGCCCAGCCCCGGCCCGTGCGCTGGGGTGGCATCGGCCACGACGTTCACGATCTCGCTGCCATATTGCAAGGTGCGTAGTTTTTCGAGTGTGAGAAACGACGTGCCCGCAAAATTGGCCTCCATGCCAAGCACGCGGTCGAGTTCAATGGGATGCCCGATGGACTCGTGGATTTGCAGCGCGAGTTGCGACGAGTCGAGAATGACATTGAACTTGCCTTCGGGACATTGCGCAGCCGCGTGCAACGCGACCGCCTGCTCGGCAGTTTCGCCGGCATGTTCCAGCAGCTTCAACTCCTCGATCAGTTCATACCCTCTGCCCTGAAACTGCCCGCCGTACGAATTGGGATACGAGCGCTTCTGGATCTCCGTCCCCTGAAACGAATACGCTGCGTAGCCTGCCCCGGAAGTGACGATCGTCTGGTGTATCTCGGAACCCTCCGACGAGTAGAACCACTGCTCATAGCGGCGGAAGTTCATGCTGGTCTCGGCGAGAGTTACGCCCTTCACTGCCAGCAGGGCAGCGTCAATGGCGAACAACAGATCCAGATTTCTTTCGATGGCGATGCTGAACGGGTCAATTTTGCAGGGCGAAGCCCAGTCAGCTTGGGCGGGCGGCTCGGGCACGAGAGACAGCTCTTGCGACTTGACGCTTGACGACGCCCGCGCAATCTCAACCGCTCTGGCGGCGCAACTTTCAACCCCTTCGCGTGAGAGATCATCGGTGGCGGCAAAGCCAAATCCTCCATTGGCGATGACGCGAATGCCGATGCCCAGCGATTCGGAGTCGGAGGCGCTGGCGATCCTGCCGTTCTTGGTGGCCAGCGAACGGCTGCGTTCGTCTACGATGCGAGCCTCGGCGTGCGAAGCGCCGCGCAGCTTAGCTGTTTCCAGCACCCATGAAGCGATATCTTTCATCTACGATCACCGAGCTAGAGATGATATCGTGTTCCTGATTAAGCTGCCGAGGAGAGTTTGGCAATGGCGGCTGGCATCAAGACCGTGAACCTCGAAGCCGGAATGCCGAGTGTGCCGCAGGCGCGCTCACGGCTCAGTTCCGAACTTCGCGTCGCGCAGCAGAGTGGCGTGCGGGTGCTGAAGCTGGTGCATGGCTACGGCTCCAGCGGCGTCGGCGGAGACTTGCGCATCGCGTTGCAATCGACCTTGCGGCAAATGGCGCAGGCGAAAGAAATCCGCGATTGCATCTACGGCGAGAACTGGCGCACCAGCGATGAACGCAGTTGGGAGCTGCTCAAGCGCATGCCCGAACTGAAGAGCGACCCCGACCTGGGCAGGGGCAATCGCGGCATCACGCTCGTGGTGTTGTAAGCGTCACCATCGGCAGTGGCTGTTTCCCCTATAATCCTGAGTTGGACTATCCGCTTCCTAATGCGATGACGTCCATCAGCCATGCGCCTCTCGCGCTCTTTTACGATGGATGTCACCTCACCCAATCCAGGTTCCAGTGTCGAAACAAGTGGCTCGCCGCCGCGGGTGGTCATCGTCGCCTGCATGCTGGCGGGGATGTGCACGTTCTTAAACGTGTATGATACGCAGCCGCTGCTTCCGTACCTCCAGCAGATCTTCCACGCCTCGGAAATTGCGGTGTCGCTGACGGTGAGCGCCACCATCCTGGCGATGGCGCTGACCGCGCCCTTCATCGGCCTGCTGGCCGAATCCATCGGCCGCAAGAAGGTGATCGTGCCTTCGCTCTATGCGCTCACCGTTCCTACGCTGCTGGCGGCCACCTCGCACACCCTGCATCAACTTGTCTTTTGGCGATTCATGCAAGGAGTGTTCGCGCCCGGCGTGATTGTCGTCATCATGGCGTACATCAATGAGGAATTCCCGCGACGGCACGTGGGCAAGGCCATGTCGGCGTACGTTTCGGGGACGGTGCTGGGCGGATTTCTGGGGCGGTACATCTCCGGTGTGGTCGCCCACAATTTTGCGTGGCGCGAGGCCTTCGTTGCGATCGGGCTGGTGAATTTGGCGGGGGCGATCCTGGTCCAGCGTTCTCTGCCGCTGGCGAAGAACTTTGCCCGCGCCCCCAGTATTGCGCATTCCATCTCTGAGGGCTGGCAGCACCTGCGGAATCCACGGCTACTCGTGGTCTTCGGAATGGGATCTTCGGCGCTGTTCTGCCTGGTCGGCGCATTCACGTACGCCAACTTCTATCTTGCCGCTCCGCCGTATCGTCTGAACTCGGAACAACTGGGCAGCATTTTCTTCGTGTACCTGCTGGGGTTCATTGTGACACCACTGTCGGGCCGTTGCCTTGACCGCTACGGGCTCCGGCTGACCTCGGTGGTTGCTGTTTGCTTGACGATAGCGGGATTGCTGCTGACCCTGTTGCAGTCACTGCCCGTCATTGTTGCGGGACTGGCGCTGGCGTCGTCCGGCGTCTTCATCTATCAGGCTGTGGGCACGGTGCAAACCGGGATCGTCGCCGACCGAGCGCGGTCTTCAGCCGCGGGATTGTATGTGACGTTTTATTACATTGGCGGCGGTTTGGGAGCGACTGTCACAGGCTGGGCGTGGGTCGCCGGCGGCTGGCCTGCCTGCGTATTCCTGCTGATGGCGGTTGCTGGGTTGGCTATGGTTTTGGCGCTTGTCAGCAGCGGCAAGGGAGCCGTGAGCCTTCAGCCGTCGGCTATCAGCTAAGGCGCGCCTGCACCGCCGACTTGAAGTAATCCAGAGACAGGCGTAGGCCGCTTCGCAGATCGATGGTTGGCTCCCATCCCAGCAGGTGCTTGGCTTTGCTGATATCGGGCCGGCGCTGCCGAGGATCATCCTGCGGGAGCGGCTCAAATCGCAGCTTGCTGCTCGACCCCGTCACTTCCAGCACCGCCTCCGCGCACTCCAGGATTGTGAACTCGACGGGATTGCCGATGTTGGTCGGCTCATGTTCGTCCGACTTCGACAGCGCCAGAATTCCCGCCACTTCGTCGCTCACATAACAAAAGCTGCGCGTCTGGGAACCATCGCCGTACACCGTGAGAGCTTCGCCGCGCAACGCCTGTTTCATGAAGTTCGAAATCACCCGCCCATCGCTGATCTGCAGCCGCGGACCATAGGTATTGAAGATGCGAACAATGCGAGTGTCAACCCGGCGGTGGCGATAGTAGGCCATGGTGGCGGCTTCGGCAAAGCGCTTGGATTCGTCATACACCGATCGCGGGCCGACGGGATTCACGTGCCCCCAGTAGGTCTCTTTTTGCGGATGCTCCAAGGGATCGCCATAACACTCCGAGGTGGAAGCCAATAGAAACCTGGCGCCGTATTTCTGCGCCAGCTCTAGGCAGTTCAGTGAACCGAGGGAGCCGACTTGCAAGGTTTCGATGGCGTGTTCGAGATAATCCACCGGGCTGGCAGGCGACGCGAAGTGGAAAATATAGTCAACCTTGCCGGCATCGAACGGCCGGCTGACATCCTGCTCGAGAAACTTGAACCGGGGCTCGTGCTGCAGATGCGCGAGGTTCTCCATCCGTCCGGTCAATAAATTGTCGGCGCAGACCACGGAGTGGCCCTCCGCCAGCAGGGCATCGCACAAATGCGAACCGAGAAAACCTGCACCGCCGGTCACCAGCACATGCATGATTGCGATTCCTCGATGAAATACGGGGACCGAGAATAGTTGGCTGCGAATTGGGTTTTAGCGGGCAGCGACGGCCACTCCATGCTCCCGCAAACGGGCGCGCTGCTCCGCGATGATGCTCTCCAGGGTCTCTTCCAGGGAAACGCGCGGACGATAGCCGATGAGCTCAGCCAGCTTACTGATGTCGGGGACCCGCCGCCGCACATCCTCGAAGCCCTCCTCATAGGCCTTCCCGTACGGCACGAAGACAATCTTCGAGTCCGATCCGGTCATGCGTTTGATGCGTGTCGCCAAGTCGAGGATAGTGATTTCGTGATCGCTGCCCACGTTATAGACTTCGCCGTTAGCGCCGGGATGGGCCATGATGCCGACCAGCGCATCCACCGTATCGCTGACGTGGGTGAAGCAACGGCTTTGCGCGCCATCGCCGAAGACAGTGATGTCGCTGCCGGTCAAGGCCTGCACCACCAGGTTGGGGACCACCATGCCATAACGGCCGGTCTGTCGCGGACCTACGGTATTGAACAGGCGAGCAATCACCGTTGGAACTCGCCTCTCTTTCCAGTACGCGATGGCGAGAAATTCGTCGAGGGCCTTCGAGCAGGCATAACTCCAGCGGCCCTTGTTGGGCGGCCCCATCAGCAGATCATCATCTTCGCGAAACGGGAGCCGGTCGCCTTTGCCATACACCTCCGACGTCGAGGTGATGAGCACGCGTTTCAGTTTCTTCGCCGCCAGGCCAAGGATGATTTCGGTGCCCCGAATGTTGGTCTCGATGGTGCGCACGGGACTGTCCACAATCAAGCGCACTCCGACGGCAGCCGCCAGATGATAAACGACATCGCAGAGGTCCACGAGTTCGGTCATCAACCGTGTGTTGGTGACCGTGTCAATGTGGTAGGTAAATTCAGGATGAATCTTGAGATGTTGAATATTGGCGATCGAGCCGGTGGAGAGGTCGTCAACGATGCAGACTTCATCGCCCAGGTGGAGGTGTCGCTCGGCAAGGTGCGACCCGATGAAGCCAGCCCCGCCCGTGATGAGCACCTTCATGGTCGCCCCTAGAGTAATGTTCCTGAGCCAGCAGCGCAACGTTTGTGACGTGCGTCCTAGCACAGTAGCCGCCCGGCCCTTATAATCGCGGGTTTGCAAGGACAGTTGCAGGACTTTATGGCGGACCACGAAACCGATCTCTTGATCATTGGCGCGGGGATTGTCGGACTGGCGACAGCTCTGGAGACCACGCTTCGCTTTCCAGACATGAACCTGGTCGTGGTGGAGAAGGAAGATCGCGTGGCCGCTCACCAGACCGGACACAATAGCGGAGTCATCCACTCCGGCCTCTACTACAAGACAGGGTCGCTGAAGGCGCGCAACTGCGTCGCCGGGGCCGCGTCCATGAAGCGCTTCTGCCAGCAGCATGGCGTTCCTTTCGAAGAGTGCGGCAAACTCGTGGTCGCAACCAGCCCCGAGGAAGTTCCGCGGCTCGAGCAACTGCATCAGCGCGGGATTGCCAATGGCGTCCCCGGTTTGCGAATGCTGAGTCGCGAACAGTTTCGCGAGATCGAACCTCATTGCGATGGGACCAGTGCGCTGGATGTGCCCTCCACCGGCATCGTGGATTACACGGTGGTGGCGCAGAAATACGCCGAGTTGATCGAGAGAGCTGGAGGCGAGATCGTGTTTCGCGCCAAGGTGCTCGGCCTGCGGCAAGACGGGAACTTCAATGTCGTGGAGACCAGCGCCGGCAGTTTCAGGGCGCGATACGTGATCAATTGCGCCGGCCTGTATAGCGATACGATCACGCGCATGGCGGGAGTGCAGACCGACCTCGAAATCATCCCGTTCCGCGGAGAGTATTACGAAGTGAAACCCGAGCGGCGCAACCTGATAAAGGCGCTTATTTATCCGGTTCCTGATCCGCGCTTTCCGTTCCTCGGCGTGCACTTTACGCGCCGCGTCAATGGCAGCGTCGAGGCTGGCCCCAATGCTTTGCTGGCCTTCCGTCGCGAGGGATACACCGGCACCTCGCCCGATCTCAGCGAGGCCGTGGAAATGCTGTCATTTCCCGGCTTCTACAAGATGGCGCGGAGATATTGGCGCATGGGAATGGCGGAACAATACCGCTCGTGGGTCAAGACAGCCTTCGTGAAGTCGTTGCAGAAAATGGTGCCGGAGCTGATGGAATCCGACCTGGTCCAGGGCGGCTCTGGGGTGCGGGCCCAGGCAGTGGATACCAGCGGCAACCTGGTGGACGATTTTCACTTCGTCCACAGCCAAGGGATGATCCATGTCTGCAACGTGCCGTCCCCGGCGGCCACGGCATCGCTGGAGATCGGCAAGGAAATTGCCGATATGCTGACCAAACGGTTCGACCTGTCGCGCCGCAGCGCGGAGACGGTCACCTTTTAGCGTGTTAACCTTGAGGCTATGGCGCAATATTTGGTGACCGGCGCGGCCGGATTCATCGGCTCGGCCCTGGTGCGCGGGCTGCTCGAACGCGGCGAGCGCGTGCGTGGCTTCGACAATTTCGAGACCGGCAAGCGCGAGCATATTCGAGAGGTGGCGGGGCAAATTGATTTCCGCGAAGCCGACCTGCTGGATCTGAAGGCCGTGCATTCCGCCTGCCAGGGAGTGGACTACGTGCTGCACCAGGCAGCCATTCCCTCGGTGCCGCGATCGCTGGAAGATCCGGCGCGAAGCAACGCGGTCAACATCGACGGCACGCTGAACGTGCTGATCGCCGCGCGCGACGCCCGCGTGAAACGAGTAGTTTATGCCGCTTCGTCTTCCGCCTACGGCGACACGCCGACGATGCCCAAGCGGGAAGACATGCCGGCCAATCCGATCTCGCCTTATGCCGTGTCCAAGCTGGCGGGCGAGCTTTATATGACTTCGTTTTATCGCGTGTATGGTTTGCCAACCGTCAGCCTGCGCTACTTCAACATCTTCGGACTGCGGCAGGACGCGAACTCGCAATATTCCGCGGTACTGGCGAAATTCATCACCAGCATGTTGCAAGGCGAGAAGCCCACGATCTATGGCGACGGCGAGCAGTCGCGCGACTTCACCTATATCGACAACGTGGTTGCCGCCAACCTCCTGGCCGCCACGCAAGCCGAATCGCAGGTCGCCGGCCAGACCTTCAACATCGCCACCGGCCATCGCTACAGCCTGAATGAGACATTCGCCATCCTGAAGGAATTGACAGAGTACGCGGGTGATGTGGAATATGCACCGGCGCGAACGGGAGATGTCAAACACTCGCTGGCCGACATCGCGCGCGCCCAAGCGCAACTGGGCTATCGGCCGCTGGTGGACTTCCGCGAAGGCTTGCGGCGCACCGTCGCCTGGTATCGCAGCCTGGCCGCAGTGACGGCAAAAGTCACGAGCCAGTGAAGGGTTGCCGGCTCGGGATGACGGATTAAGAAAAGGAGTTGCCCATGTCGGTGCCATCGAAAGCTGCAAGCTCCGAATTGTCTGAAGTGCTCAAACACAAGATCGAATCCCGCACCGCCAAAGTTGGCGTGATTGGAATGGGCTACGTCGGTCTGCCGCTGGCGCTGCTGTTCAGCGAGCAGAAGTTCCCCGTGACCGGCTTCGACATCGACAAGAAGAAGATCGACGTGCTCCAGTCTGGCGGGTCCTACATTTACCGGATTGCGCCCACCGAGATCCAGGCGGCGCGCGCCCAGGGCTTCACCGCGACCGCCGATTACGCCAACATCGGCCACATGGACGCCATCATCATTTGTGTTCCCACTCCGCTGGACGAGTACCACGAGCCCGATCTCAGCTACATCACTGCCACGGCCGAATCGATTGCCCCGCATCTGCGCGCCGGCCAGTTGGTCATCCTCGAGAGCACGACTTATCCCGGCACCACCGAAGAAATTCTGGTGCCGATTCTCGAGCGCTTGAATAAGCAGGGGCTACGGGCCGCTCGCGCTGGCGTCGAAGGCGCCAATCTGTTCCACGTGGTCTTCTCTCCTGAACGCGAAGATCCGGGCAACGACACGGTTGCGCGCCGCGATATTCCGAAGGTCATCGGCGGGCTCGATCCGCTGGCCGGCGAACTCGGAGCGAAGCTGTACGGCAGCATCTTCAACCGCACGGTCCCGGTCTCGACGCCCGCCGCCGCGGAGATGACCAAGCTGCTGGAGAACATCTACCGCTGCGTGAATATCGCGATGGTGAACGAGCTGAAGATGCTCTGCCTGCGCATGGGCATCGACATCTGGGAGGTCATCGACGCGGCCAAAAGCAAGCCGTTCGGCTTCCAGGCGTTTTATCCCGGCCCCGGACTCGGCGGGCATTGCATTCCCATCGATCCGTTTTATCTGTCGTGGAAGGCGAAGCAGTTCGACTTTCGCACGCGCTTCATCGAGCTGGCCGGCGAAGTCAACACCAATATGCCGTACTTCTCGGTGGAAGCCGTCGCCCATGCGCTGAACAAGGAGAAGAAGGCGCTCAACGGCGCGAAGATTCTGGTGCTGGGACTTTCCTATAAGCGCGACATTGACGACCTGCGCGAGTCGCCGTCGCTCACGATTATCGAGCTGCTGCAAAAGCGCGGCGCCATCGTCAGCTACAACGACCCCTACTTTCCGACCGTGGGCCAGGGACGGCGCTATGCCCTGAACATGACCTGCTCGCCGCTGGAGAATCTGGAGCAGTATGACTGCGTGATGATCGTCACCGACCACAGCGACTACGACTATCCGCGCATTGTGCGGGAGTCGAAGCTGGTGGTGGATACCCGCAACGCGACGAAGGGGATCGACTCGCCCAAGATTGTGCGCTGCTAGACCGGCGGAATCGCGCTATCGCCGGTAGGTTCCCATGTATTCCGCCTGGCCTAGGACATGGCCCTTCATCGCCTCCTGAAGATCTGAGCTGCTGGCGCCGGGCGCGAGCTCGAGTTTTTCATCCAGGGCATACAAGCGGAAAAAATAGCGGTGCGGCTTGCCCGGCGGCGGACACGGTCCGTTATAGCCGATCTTCCTGGAGCTGTTGCGTCCCTCCCGCGTCCCGTCGCCTAACTGGTCCTGCTTGGCGACTGCCTCGGGAAGTTCGTGCGCGGTCGCCGGCAGGTTCCACAACACCCAGTGCACCCACGTTCCGGCAGGTGCGTCTGGGTCATCCATGATCAGCGCGAAGCTGACGGTGCGCGCTGGAGGCCCGCTCCACTCCAGGGCCGGGGAAACGTCTGCGGCCTCGCAGCTATGTTTCTTCGGAATCTCTGCACCGGGCGCGAATGCGGCGCTCTTGAGCGCGAGTGTCATAGGCGAACGACCTCCTGCCGAGGAATGTGACTGCGCGGTGAGCGTGCCTCCGCCCACGATGCCAAGCATTAGCGCCAGCGCGGCGAGTCTTGCCACGGGATGCTTCGGAAGTACCGGTGCGTAGGAGTTGCTTGCCGAAGTCATCGGCATCATTGTAAGGGAAGCCGCGCAATAACGAGTAGAGCAGCGCTTAACCTGCATTATTTATAAACGTAAGGCTGTCATCCTGAGCGGAGCGCCCGCAAAGATTTTCCGACTCGCTTGTTTGCGAGTCGGGCGGGCGCGCAGTCGAAGGATCTGCGGGTGTTCACGGAGACGGCGTGAAGCTGCCGGCCAACCGCAGATCCTTCGACTCCGCTGCGCTCCGCTCAGGATGACAATATTGTTTTTTTGTTGTGCATCAATAATGCAGGTTTAGCGCCGCGTCTGCAGTGGCCTGGGATCACACGAAGAACGACGCGCACAGCAACGCACCGAAGATCACGGCGTGAGTCAGCTCGCTGAAGCCGAGCTTGTGCACATCGAGAGGACGATGTCGCCGGACGAACCACACAGTCCCGCGAAGCAGCACGGGCACGAACGCCAACGCTATGGCACCCGGGAAGAGTCCGAACCGGCAGGCGGCGAGGATTACGCCGATGAGACCTACCTGACCCAGTAGGAAGGGCAATCCCTGTTTCATCTTCTCGTCCAGGTTGGCGGCGCGGCTGGAGCGGATGCGCACTTGCACAAAATGAATTTGGTCTGCCGCGAACAGCCAGTTGGCCAGCCACAACGCGACCGCAATGCGGTCGAGTTTGCCGGTAGCAACGTAATAGGCGCCCGCCGCAGTGGAAGTAAGGCCGATGGCCCCGATGATCTGGGCCGGCATCCTCCCTTTGCGCCCCAGCTTCTTGACGCCGGCTTGCATCGCGAAAGCTGAAGCTGCAATCGCGCCGATGGTCAGCAGTCCGAGGTAATGTCCGTTCCACAACAGCGCCGATATGCTGACGACGGCCAGCACGCCGATGCCGGCAATCACCTTCAGCACGAAGGCGCGCTCGTCTTTGGTTTGTGCCTTGATGGGCGACGCGCCCAGCCAACTTTCGACCGGCGTGCGCAGCCAGAAGAGCGACATCGCCGCAACTATGAAGAGCGCAAGCGTGCCGCCGCCGTTCACGTTCGAGCGCAAGGACGCCACCGCACCGGTCGCGAGCGGCACCAGCAGCATGCCCCACGCGCCATGCTCGCGCGGAATCACCAGCGCTTTGTGTCTTGCGTTGTGGGTCGAAGCGATGTTTGTGGCTACAGCGCCCATTGTGAAACTCCCAAGCGAAACAGCAGATCCCTCACCGACTAAAGTCGGTTCGGGATGACAAACATACGAGGCTTGGCGGGGCACCTAAAGATGCGCCCCTTCGAACCTTGTTTTACGCTATCGCTTGATTGCCGCCTCGCGGATCATTTTATTCGACGTCCCCGGCTCGTACACGCAGAACGGCTCTTCCGCCAGGAAGTCGCCGGTGGCGGCGTACGCCCGAGCGCGGCAACCCATGCAAACGTGGCGAAACTCGCAGCAGCCGCACTTGCCTTTCAGGTTGTCATCGTCGCGCAACTGGGCGAAGACGTCGGAGTCGTTCCAGATTTCGGCGAAGCTCTGCTTCCTCAGGTCACCCGCCAGCGCCGGCAGATATCCGCAAGGGAAGACCTCGCCCTCATGCGAGATAAAACAGACACCGGTTCCCGCCAGGCAGCCCTTTGTCATGGCATTCATGTCGCCGGGGTGGCCGCCGGGATGGCCGGTGTGTCCGACCGGCGGCCCGCCAGCCGGCTTCAGGTTGATCCCTGTCGAGCCTGGCATGGTCATATCCGTCGGTCCAATGTAGTGGGCGCTAGGCGCGGGTGTCGCAACTTCGTTGCGACCAGCCAAGCGGTCGGCAGCTTTGCGCTGCCGCGCTACGCGAAAGTAATGTGGAGCGCAGGTTGCTTTCAACTCGATCCCGCCTAGCAGCGACTGATCGTAGAACCAATTCAACATCCGCTCATACTCTTCCGGAGCTACCATCTGTTCGGCGGCGATATCCACTCCGCATCCCACGGGCACCAGCAGAAAGGTGTGCAGCGCATCGGCGCCGAGGCTGCGTGCCAAGTCGAGCACGGCCGGCAACTGGTGCGCGTTGTGGCGCGCAATGGTGGTGTTGATCTGCACTGAAACTCCCAGCGCCTGCAGGTTGCGCATGCCATAGACAGCGGCGTCGAACGCGCCAGGGATGCCGCGGAACGAATCGTGGGTATGCGCATCCGATCCATCCAGCGAGATCGAAACCCGCTTGATTCCGGATTGCTTGATCTTTTGCGCGACATCTTTCGTGACCAACGTTCCGTTGGTGGCCAGGGCGACGCGAAGACCACGGCTGGTCCCATACTCCGCCAGCTGGAAGATGTCGTGCCGGTACAGAGGTTCTCCGCCGCTGAGTACCAGGATCGGACTGCCGAAGTCGGCAATCTGGGAAATGATGTCAAGCGCCTTGTCGGTCGGCAGGTCGGCGGGCGACATCAACTCGGTCGCAGTGGCGCGGCAATGGATGCACCTCAGGTTGCAACCCTTGGTAACTTCCCAGAAAATCAGGCGCGGCGTGTATTGCTTGGTGGCTGCCGGATGAGTATCTCCATTGCTTTGGCTCATGCTGTTGTCCTCCCCGCTCTTGCGGAATTCGGCTCGTTGTATATATCCACGATAGGATTTTCACGACCCGGAGAGCCGTGAGTCTTATCACCGGGCCCTGTGATGTGTGTCACTTGGGGGAGTTGGGCAAACCCTGACCGGCCGCAAAGAAAGCAGGAACAGCAGTGCTGTTTGGTGGGAGCCCCCGCATTCATGCGGGGGAAGGAGCGCTTTAGCGCTCCGAAAAACCAACATCTGGTTCCTTTTCAACTTCGTTGTAATCTGTAGGAAGGCGGGGAAATGATCGTCTTCCGCAGGCACTTGGGTGTTGCTGTCCCAAAAAAATATGCTCAAACTTCTCTGTGTAACTGCTCATCCCGACGACGAGGCCGGTGCATTTGGAGGCACTCTGCTGCTGTACCACGACCGCGGCGTCGAGACCCACGTCGTCTGCATCACCGCCGGGACCGCCGCGCGCAATCGCGGCACAGCGCGCTCGAACGAGGAGCTTGCCGCCATGCGCCGTGCCGAGTTAGCAGCGTCGTGCAAGCTGCTCCAGGTAAGCCAATACGAAGTGCTCGACTATCCTGACGGCAAGCTCGACCGCGCCGATCTTTATCAGGTTGTGGGGGACCTGACACTGCGCATGCGCCAGATTCGTCCGCACGTGGTGCTCACTTTTGGGCCCGACGGCGGACTCACCGGTCACGTTGATCACGCTATGGCAGGCGTTTTTGCGACCCTGGCATTCGAATGGGCGGGCCGTCCCGATCGTTATCCCGAGCAACTGGAGCGAGGACTAACGCCGCATCGCGCACAAAAGCTGTATTACCTTGCCGCTGACTTCGTGCTGCCCGATCGCCAGATCATTGCGCCGCCTACGGTGACCGCGCGCATCGAAGTGGGCGCCGAGCGTTTCGAGAAGAAGGACGAAGCCTTTCGACAGCACACTACGCAGGCGCCGTTATTTGAGAAGGTCAAGAAGAACCTGGGTCGGCATGGCGGCGGAGTGGAGATGTACCATCTCGCAGTGACGCGCGATCCGCGCGAGGCGAAGCCGGAGACTGACTTGTTCGAGGGGGTAGACGGGTAGTGCGGGTTCAGGCCCGGGTAAAGCTATGAGCGACAATATCGGGAACGTACAATAGCTGTGGCGGAGCGATGCGAAACCTCCTAATTTTGCTGCCGAGTGGGAGACCGTGATGAAGAGAATTTTTATGCTTGTGGCATACATTACGTGCGTGGGCTTGGCGCTTGCGTGGCCGGCCAAGTCTGGGTTGGCGGCGGACAAAGTGACCTACTCGGGCACGTATTCCACTGCGCGCCCAGGGAAAGCGCCCAAAGGTTCCGACGTGACTCTTGAAGTGGTTCAGAACGAAGACAGCATAGAAATCACAAGGGTGAAACTAGGCAAGAGAACAACCAGTCGCTGTCCGTTTAACGGTTCAGAGGGCGACTACATAAGTCCCGGTGGTAGTCCTGGTAAGTGCAAAGCCCAACTTAAAGAGAAATATCTCGTTCTTGAGGCTATCGTGGTGACCTCCCTACAGCCTACCGCTCCTCCTGTGCGTATGCACACCAAAGAGCGTTGGCAGCTTTCGCCTGACGGTAAGAGCCTGTTCATTGAGTCTGCCGCGGATTTCCCGGATATGGGTGCGGGTAGTGCGGGTATGGGTCTCCAACCGGTCACGAGGAAGTACACACGAACTGGAAACCAGTAGTTCTCGCAAACACTTGCTTATTCCCGCACGCCTATCGCCGCCGTGCCGACGCGCTGGCATCGGAGTATGATGATTTTCGCGGCTGCCACTTTTTGAGGGCGCGGCCCGCGAGACATGGTTATGTCAGACGATTTATCCAACCTCAAAGACGACATGAACGCCTTCATCCTGGGACACGGGCTGAGCCGCTTCCAGGGATACGTGACCGAAGACGTACACAGCGTTATGTGGGACCCGCGCGACAATCCCGAAAGCTGGAAGGATTTTGTCGAGCTGGCGAAGAAAGCCGGTTGCGAGTTCCTCTCCATGGATGAGGAGGTGCTGCAGCGCGACGAACTCGATTACCTCGTCCAGCGCCTGCAGCACGCCAACTATCCCAGCGATGAAGACATGGACGAAGCCCGCTGGTTGCGCAACCACGTAGGCAAGACCGGCTTCATCCAGCTCGGCTGGCCGCATCAGGGCATCATGTTTCTGTACGAGGTCTCCACCGAGTGGTACGAGCGGTATCAGCATCTGCTGGACTTGGTGGAAGATTTCGGCAGCATGGCGATCGACGAGACTGACTCGGACGACGAACGCTGACGTGCGCTGGGCCCTCCGCAATGCCGAATCGCAAGACGTACAGCGGCTCGCGCTGGAGACCGGGCTGCCCATCTCCACGGCCCGGCTGCTGGCGGTTCGCGGCATACAGACAGCCGAGCAGGCGCACAAATTTCTGGCGCCATCCCTGCAAGACCTGCATTCGCCCAACCTGATGACCGGCCTCCGCGTTGCTGTCGAGCGATTGCGCGCCGCCATCGAGCGCGGCGAAACCGTCCTCATCTACGGCGACTACGACGTGGACGGCACCACCGCGATCGTGATTCTCAAGATCGCCATCGAACTCTGCGGCGGACAGACAGAGCACCACGTTCCGCATCGCATCCGGGAAGGCTACGGGATGCGCGATGAGGTCATCGAGGAGGCCGCTGATCGCGGCATTCGCGTCATCATCAGCGTGGACACCGGGATCCGGGCGTTCGCGGCCGGCGAAACCGCGCAGCGCCGGGGCATCGATCTCATCGTCACCGACCACCACCTGCCCCAGGCAAATGGGGTTCCGAAAGCGCTGGCAGTTGTGAACCCGAATCAGGAAGGCTGTGACTATCCCTGCAAATCGTTGTGCGGCGCGGGAGTGGCATTCAAAATTGCGCAAGCCCTGTTGCAGGAGACCGGGCGAGAGCGGCTGTTGCCGTCGTTTCTGAAGATGGTCGCCATCGCGACCATCGCCGACGCGGTGCCGCTGATTGGCGAGAACCGCGTCTTTGCCAAACTAGGTCTGGAGGGGCTGCGAAAACCCGTCAACGCGGGCTTGCGCGCTTTGCTGGCGAATTGCCAACTGGACGGCTCGCGCCCTCTGAGCGCCGGCGACATCGCTTTCCGCGTAGCGCCGCGCTTAAACGCCGCCGGGCGCATGGATGTGGCCGAACACGTCATTCAGTTGTTCACCGAGAAGGACGCAACCAAAGCGGCGGACATAGCCCTTCGCCTCAATCAACTGAATGGCGACCGGCAACTGGAAGAGCAGCGCATCCTGGACGAGATTCAAGCCAAGATTGAAGCCTCCCCCGAGATGAGGGAGGCTTACTGCCTGGTGCTAGAGGGCGAAGGTTGGCATCGCGGTGTGATCGGCATTTGCGCTACGCGTGTTGTGGAGCGCTATCGGCGTCCGACGCTCATCTTTTCCTGCGAGGATGGCGAAGCGTATGGCTCGGGACGCTCCATCGAGGCGTTTCACCTGTTGCAAGCGCTGGAATCGTGTCCTGAGTTGTTCGCCCGTTTTGGCGGACACGCGCACGCGGTAGGTTGTTCGCTTCCGGTGGAGAAGATTCCCGAGTTGCGGTCGCGCCTGGATGCTTTCGCCCGCGAACGGCTGACGCCGCAGGACTTCATTCCCATCCTCCACTACGACGCCGAGATCGCGCTCGACGATGTCAAGCACGACTTCTGGCTGCTGTTGCAGAAGCTGGAGCCATTCGGCTCGGGCAATCCCGTGCCAGTCTTCGTTGCCCGGAACGCGAAGCTGGTCCAGCCACCCAGGGTGCTGAAAGAGAAACATCTGAAGCTGCGCGTCGTGGCCAGTGACCGAAATTCCAATGGCAGCAAGTTTCAACGTGGCTTCGATGCCTTGGGTTGGCGCATGGCCGAGCGGGCGACGCAAGAGTCGCTGCTGCTGGGCACTGTGCTCGATTTGGCCTTCACCGTCGATTACAATGAGCATCCCGAATTCGGGGGAGTGCAGCTCAACCTGCTGGATTTTGCGCCCGCCGCAGCCGCGAGCGCGGCGCAGGCCGCAGAAGGGTAAGGGATTTGTGGCTTGGGACAAAGGTTCGGCATGAGTGCAAGAGTTTGCACAGGAAATCGCCCAGAGTCCGGGTTTCGAGCACCGCTTCCACCCTGGAAGAACCAGGTAGTGGTGCAGTGTTCAACCTTTACGATCAGGGCTGATTTCAAAACTGCATTGCTGCCCCGTCACCGCCGTCACAGACAGCGATCAACTGTGCAATATTGCTCAGACAGCCATAGGCGGCCCATGGATACTAGCCTTGCAGTTCCTTCAATGTGGTAGGTATATAGCCCGCAGGGATTTCTCAGAGGGATGACACGAGTGCATCCGGCGCAAACTCTGTTCCTGCGGGTTTTACTCCGCGACCCAATTTCAAACTGCACCACTACCAAGAACCCGGGTCACTTTACAGGGACAACGGGTCGAGCGTAGTATTTCTGCTCCGAATGGAGATGGTGCTGAACCAGGTCTGTTCCACGTGCGGCAATGTGCGATTGCCGGATGGACGGTTTTGTCTGTTCTGCGGAGACTTGCTTTCGGAGCCCACCTCCAGAGGTCTAGTGTCTTCTCAACCTGCCAAGCCGCCAGCGTCTTCAGCGCCAACTGAGCTGGCTCCCTTTGCCTATGCCGGATTCTGGCTTCGTGTCTGGGCCGGCGCCATCGACGTAACCTTGGAGGTTGGCGGCGCGCTGGTGCTTACGTTCGCCATCGATCTTGTGCTCCGCCGCTTTGGCCGCCTGCTGGGAATTTCCCCCTTCGTGTCCAAGGTGGCCACGGGGATGGCTTTCATCCTGATCCTGTCCGTCGGTGGGTGGCTGTACTCTGCCTTCACCGAGAGTTCATCGTGGCGCGCCACCATCGGTAAGCGTGCTTTGGGCTTGCGGGTGGTCACCGCGGAGGGCGACAGAATAGGGTTCGGACAAGCGACGGTCCGCCACTTCATGAAGTTTCTGTCCCTGTTCTTCTTGACCATCGGATTCATGATGGCGGGCTGGACCAAGCGCCGCCAGGCGCTGCACGACATACCTACCGACTGTCTGGTCATCCGGGTGCCGCGGGAAAGAGGCTTTTCCTTGCTGCGCGGCTGAGGGGGTTCAGAAAACCGCAATTTTCATCGCGTTCAGGCGTTTGGATTTTCACAGGTCAGAAAGGGCTGAAAAAGATCTTTGTACCTGAAGAACTCTGCCTCACTGCCAATGTGCGGAACGAAGCGCATGGAATGCCGGATCTTTTCGTTCTCCAGGGGAGTGATATCAAAACTACGTCCATCCCGGCCCCGAACAACTGAATGAGGTGTGAGGAGTACAGCAGCACCACTGTCGCCGCACGTCACCCATCCTCTAAGCGGCGTGTGACCAGGATTCGATCCAACCCAGTGGTCTACGTTTTCGTGGCAGTGCGCTACTCGTGGTTCCCAGGTACCAATGCAGCACCTCACGAAGGGGACGGTCTCGGCGCCTCGCAACCTGTTACAAATGGAACGCTGGTATTCAGCCGTATCCATGCTCGTGTTTGTACCCCTACACCCACTCCAGCGCGCCCTTCTTCCAGATCCAGATGTATCCCACGATCAGGATGCCGAGAAAGATCAGCATCTCCAGCAGACCAAACAGGCCCAGCAGCTTGAACTGCACCGCCCAGGGAAACAGGAAGATGGTCTCCACGTCGAACACTACGAACAGAATGGCCACGATATAGAAACGGACAGTGTAGCGGCCACGCGCGCTATCGAAGGGCGTGATGCCGCATTCGTAGGGCATCAGCTTGGTTTTGAATGGGTTACGGGGGCGGACGATGTAGAAGAGCGCAAGCGTTCCGGCCGCCACCAGAAACGCCAGGAAGGCGAAAATGAACATCGGTACATAGTTCTGCGGCATAAAGTGCTTTCTCGATGGACGCGCCGGAGCGCGATCCAGATATGAACAACCGCGTCACTATACCGCGCTTCGGGACGCGATTCAATGACATGCGTCACAAATGCCGCTTTTCGCGGTTCGCCCTTCGCTGTTCGCGTTCGGCTCGTCGCTGAGCTCTCAGCCGGGAAGGAGAAGCACGGCGATCAACAATCTCGTGAGACTCTTTGACCGTACGCTCAAACTCTTCCTCGCTCATTTCCTTCGACCGTTCGAGCGCAGATTTGGCGAAATCGGAGATCAGCGCCTGTATTGAGGGATTCGGTTCAGCTGTCGCCATTGGCAAACCTTTCGTTCTTGCGTTTCATCTTTCGCTATTGAACAAGTTTCCGCGTTTCGGTATAGGAGTCGTAACGGCATTCTTCCCTCATCCAATCGGGAAAACAGCCAAGCGCGATCAACTCCTCTACGACTCCGCAACGGCACAACGAACATGGTCCGTTTTCGTACAGCAGAGTGAGGGATCGCTCAGCCTCAGGCGAATGGTGCGCGCTAGCCAAATGTCGAACCCCTATTTCAAAGGAATGAAGGTCGTCAACCTGCATCGGCTCACCCAGGAGCGTCTCCATCAGTTGAAAATCTCCCGGTTTGTAGTTATTTGCCAAAAGCTCCACTCCATCCCCATTTCTTCCTGCCGAATCCAAAAGGCGAAGTCCCAGCTCCCTAATTGCAGGATTTGTCAGTTGCGAGAGCACCTTAACAGAGAAGCGGGCAAGCCGAACGTTGTCGCTCTCTGCAAGCTTAAGGACCGGAGCAATAGGGCCGGGAAATGGTTGAAACCAAAAAATACGAAGATACGCAAGCAGCCGTGATTCGTCTTTCTCCAAGATCAAATCTGACGCCGCAGCACGAAGCTCCTCTTCCGTCGCAGTTCTGCCCCAACCGGCATAGAACATGGCTCCTGGTTTCTCTGCAATCATTTTCTTTAGGGCCACGTAGTCTAGGTGCTTCTGAATTTCGCCCGGTTCGAAGCGACTCTCATATAAGCGGCTCCTTTCAAGCATTTGCGCGAGGCGTGGCGATTCCTGCTCCGCCCGCCGAATAGCATCGTTTGCTGCTTCCACGCCGTCTCGGTCCTGAAGAGCCGTGACGAGGGAATTCACCTGCCACAGATCGTCCTCGGGCATGTCAGATGGAACGTGTTCGGCGGCGATGACAAGAGCAGGTAACCCGTCCAATTTAATCAGGTCCTCGTAATAAATGGGTTCCGGTTCGAATCCCGCATCGGCAACCGCGCGGTACATCGCCTGCTTCATCTCATCATCGCCCTTTTCTGCAAAGTTCCGAGCCATTTCGACGATTCGTCCCAAGTCGAACCTCTCAGGATCTTTGGGCGGCGTCCTCAGTGCCTCCAAGAAACCGTTGCGAAAAAAGTCCTGATCAGCAACGCAATTAATCAGGTCCAGTAAGTAGATTTCGCGATCGCCTTCGCACTGCGCGTCGTAGGTGAGATCGTGCGTGCACGCATAGAGCACTGCTTCCCGATAAGGAGCAGGATCGTGCGTGCGAAGGTGCAGCACAGCTCGGCCAAGTCCCTTTTGCAGCCACTGATTAAATTCCGACAGGTTCGCCATGAGTCCTTGAGTGAATTGGTTTTAGTGAGTTACTGGATTGCCGAAGAAGGGGCACGAATCCTCAAGCGGGTGTTAGCTTGAGAGGGTTTGATCGAATCGGGGCTTGCGGAGTGAATGACGGAAATACAGAATACCGCGGCTCCTGGCTAACGGCAAGCCGAATCTGCACTACGTCGGCCTGACACATCTATAATCAAGCTTCTCCAATTCTCGGCCTGCGTGTACCGGGGTCGCTAGGAATATCGTGGCACTTGACCAGAAAATCTACGAGCTCAGGAAAGAAAAGCTCAAGCAGATTGAAGCGCTAGGGCAGCAGGCTTATCCCTATCGCTACGAAACCACGCACACCGTTCCGCAGATTCTGGAAGAATACCTGCCCAAGACCGGGCCGGAGCTTGAGTCACCACGGGTGAACGTCAGCGTTGCCGGACGCCTGATGTCCATCCGCGTGCAGGGAAAGGCGGGCTTCGCCCACCTGCAACAGAGCGGCCGGCGGTTGCAGATTTACGTTCGCCTCGACAACGTCGGCGAAAAAGCCTTTCAGCTCTACAAGCTGCTCGACCTCGGCGACTACATCGGGGTCAAGGGTTATCTCTTCCGCACCCGCACCAACGAGCTGACCGTCCACGTGGAGGAGATCACCTTCCTGGTGAAGGACCTGCTTCCCCTGCCCGAAAAATGGCATGGCTTGCAGGACGTGGAGACGCGCTATCGCCGGCGCTACGTTGACCTGACGATGAATCCCGACGTGCGCGAGGTCTTCCTGAAGCGCGCCAAGGTGGTGCAGTCGATGCGGCGGTTCCTCGACAACAAGGGCTTTGTCGAGGTCGAGACGCCGATGATGCATCCCATCGCCGGCGGCGCCGTGGCCAAGCCCTTCATCACCCACCACAACACGCTCGACGTCGATCTCTATTTGCGCATCGCGCCTGAGCTATACCTGAAGCGGCTGGTGGTCGGCGGCATGGACCGGGTGTACGAGATCAATCGCAACTTCCGCAACGAAGGCATCTCAACCCAGCACAATCCCGAGTTCACCATGCTGGAGTTCTACATGGCCTACGCCGACTACCGCGACATGATGGACTTCACCGCCGAGATGCTGGCCCAGGTGGCGCGCGACGTAAATGGCACAACCATCACGCAGTTCAACGGGCACGAAATTGACTTTGGCAGCTTCCAGCGCCTCTCCATGCGCGAGGCCATCATCAAGTTCTGGCCCGAGAACGATGGCGAGAAGCCGGAAATGGCTGACTTCTCCAGCGCCGAGCAGATTGCCGCCATGNNGGCAAGACGATCGCCGAGATTTTCGAGTTTGTCGCCGAGCCGCACCTGATTCAGCCGACGTTCATCTACGACTTTCCTCTCGCCATTTCGCCGCTCTCGAAGAACAAGCGCGAGCCGGAAGAGAACGCCGAATGGGTCGAGCGTTTCGAGATCTTCGCTGGCGGACTGGAGATCGGCAACGCCTTCAGCGAGCTAAACGATCCCGAGGAGCAGCGCCGCCGCTTCGAGGGGCAGCGCGGCGAACGCGAGCGCGGTGACGAAGAAGCTCACCAGATGGATGAGGACTACCTCCGCGCTCTGTCGTACGGATTGCCGCCGACCGCAGGCGAAGGCGTCGGTATCGATCGCCTGACCATGCTGCTGACCGATTCGCGCTCCATTCGCGATGTGATTCTGTTCCCGCTGCTGCGTCCCCTGAAGCGCGAAGAGGAAGAGGAACTGGACAGCACGGAGGACGAGGCGGCGAAGAGCTAGGCAAGCCGATAAAAATGCCCCTCTTGCGAGGGGCGCCAGTGTTTCAGGAGAGAGGGTTGAGAGTAGGGGGAAACTTATTTTGCCAGCAGCTCGCGCAGGCGCAGCCGAGCCTGGTGGAGTCCGAGGCGCGATTCCTCGTCGCTGAGGCCCAGGGTGCGGGCGATGCGCGCGTGATCGTAACTCTCCACGTCGTGCATTAGGAAGATCATCTTTTCCGTAGGGGGCAACTCGACTACGGCGCGTTCCAGGTCGACGCGCAACGTATTACGGCGCACCGCCAAGACTTTCTCGCAGGGAGCGCAGTTCAAGGTCAGCGTTCCCAGCGGCATATATTCGCGCAGCTCGCTAATCAAGCAGCGATCAATTTCTTCCGCGGTTGGGGTACCGGCCTTGGCAAAGGCGCGGCAGAAGGTGCGGGTCATCAACTGGGCCGCGTCCAACTCGTTGTCCGTCATCCAAAATGCCAGCGCATACACACGATGCCGGTTCAACTCGTAGGTTTCGTTGTAGCTGTCTACGCTGCGCGGCAACACCGCCGGCATGTAGGTTGCAAACCCGAGCATTTTTGCTTCCTGGACAGTGTTCATGGTTTCTACCTCAGCGAATTCTGGCCCGTCGCGGACCAGCCTGGTTTCGAGTGCTTCCGATAACCCACAAGCGTCGAGTTGCTCGCTTCGCTTACTCTGCCTGCTCGTCAACACCTTAATACTGAGCAATCGTGGTGCCCAAAGTTTTAGAGCAGGGAATGTTCTGTTCAAAAATATGGCTAACCTATTGATAACGTTTGGTTAACAGGCTTCTCTGCTGGGCGATGCGCAACCCATGACGCGGGTGATATGGGCATGTTATTTTTGCCCCTGCTAGGTAATTTTGGAGTCCATCTTCCCTAGATTGGCATCACAATGCCAACTAATCTGGGGCACGGAATATAACTTTTTCAAGTTTGTAGCCCAACCTTGCCTCGAGGGCCCCCATAAACCGATAGAGTGCGCCATGCATTATTTTTCTGGCCATGCGAGGCGAAGTGGATAAGAATCGAACCAATGACCGTCAGCACCATGGTCGAGCAAGGGCTTCCCAGTATGGCCGATGAACGCATTCTGGTAGTCGACGACGAGAATTCCATCCGGGAAGTCGTGTGCTCCATTCTGAACCAGGCGGGTTTCGACTGTCGTCCCGTCACCTCGGGGGAGGAGGCGCTGGCGCTGTTGCATTCCGATGCCGGTTACGCGATGGTGCTGTCGGACCTGATCATGGAAGGGATGGACGGGTTGTCCTTGCTGGCGCGGATCCGTCTGGAACATCCCGACATTCCGGTGGTAATGGTTACCGCCGTCCACGACATTTCCGTCGCCCTGACTGCCATTCGAAACGGCGCCTACGATTATTTGCCGAAGCCCTTCGAGCGCGAACAACTGCTGGCCATTGTTCGCCGGGCGATGGAAAATCGCCGTCTGAAACAGGAAAACCTGGCGTATCAGACCAAGCTGGAGTCTCTGGTTGCGGCGCGCACCGAGATGCTGCGTAGGGCCCTGGCCGACCTGGAGCGCTCCTATGACATCACCTTGGAAGCATTGGGTGACGCGCTCGATCTGAAAGATGCCGAAACCGAAGGTCATTCCAAGCGCGTGACCGCCTTCACCATCGCCATTGCCCGAGCCATGGAATTGCCGCACGACAACATTCGCGTTATCGCCCGCGGAGCATTTCTTCATGATGTCGGCAAAATGGCGATTCCAGACGCGATCCTGCGCAAACCCGGCAGGCTAAGTGCCGAAGAACAGGAAATCATGCGCCACCATGCCCAGTTGGGATACCAGATTTTGCACCGGATCCCCTTCCTGCGTGAGGCGGCTGACATTGTTTACTCACACCAGGAATGCTTCGACGGAAGCGGCTATCCTCGCGGACTAAAGGGCGATCAGATCCCCCTGGGGGCGCGCATATTCGCCATCGCTGACACCTTTGACGCCATTACTTCCGATCGGCCCTATCGCTCCGCGCAATCCATTCCCGCCGGCCGGCGAGAAATTGAACGCCATTCGGGGCGCCAGTTCGATCCCGAAATTGTGCAAGTCTTCCTCTCCATTCCAGATCACATATGGCAGGAGTTGCGCAATGAGATTGGGGCCCCAACCGGGCGGTAAGGCGTGGCAGCAATGGATTTCGCCGCCACCTGGAGGACTTGTTACGCTAATGCTGGCTGCCCGTTCACGTCCATGGCCGGTTCATAAAGGAGGCAAGAGATGAGTGCAGTTCTAGCGGATGCCGAGATCCAGCAAGCCCTGCAGAAGCTGCCTGGCTGGAAGAAGAATGGAAATGCGATTGAGCGCAATTTCCAGTTCGCCAACTTCGTGCAAGCCATGGATTTCGTGAATCAGATCGCCGAAGCGGCCGAAGCGGTGAACCATCATCCTGACATCCACATCAGCTACAACCAGGTGACCATGGTCCTGGTCTCGCACGACGCTGGCGGGGTTACGCAACGCGATATCCGCATGGCAGGAAAAATCAGCGAACTGGCGCCTCCCGCAACGTCCCCCTAGAAAAGCCGGAGGAGTTACCCGGCCTCGATCTCCGCCAGTCATTCCGCCCTGCGACCGCTCAGGGCCCGAGTTCGGTTTGTGGCGCCAACGATTCCGCAACGCGATTTAAGGCGGCCTGGATGCGATCCAGTTCGCTCTGCGCACTCTCATTCCATTCCAGACAGCGCTGCGGCGCCTGGTCGAAATCTTCAGACATGGCGCGCAAGCCATTTCTGCTGCGCTCGCTCAGCAAAAATGCCCCAACACTTCCGAGCCCCAACATTGTAAGTGGCACATACCATCTGCTCATCGGCCGCTCCTTGTCCGACCTGCCGTGGAAATACAACTAAGCGCAACTTACTTGCTTGGATTCGCTTTTTCAATATTGGGATGACAGACTCGCCGCGAAAGTACATATCGAGTTTGATTCCGGGGAATCGGGAGCATAACCTGATTTTCTTCCACAAACGCGAATGTCGCGCAAGAATGGCAAGTTCCAGCGTTCTTTCCAGGAAGGCATTCGGCGGACCGCGGTTGGTTAAACGCAGTCCGCCAGACTATGATTTCGAAGGGAAAGGAGCCACGCCCACCGCAGTTTCGGCGGCTCTACCGTTGGCTTGTGCTGGAGAACGCGTGGCGTCCAGGTGCTCTCATGCGACTCAGAAGTTGGCAGTTCATCGCGTTTTCACTCCTCGCTTTCAGTGCGATGCTATTGGCCGTCCCTCCTGTGGGGGCCCAAGACCGCTCGGCAACTCCCATACCCAACACGGTATGGGTGGGCGCTGATGGCAAGTACGAAGCCGAGCCGGATACCGTGCTGGTGCAATTTAGTATCTCGGCACAAGAAGAGAAGCAGCAGGATGCGAACGAGAAGGCCAGTCGCGCCGCCGACCACGTCCGGCAGCTCCTGCGCTCCAACGGGCTCGATCCCAAGGAAGCCCAGGTCGGCCAGTTCTCGGTGCAGCCGGTGTATGACTATAGGAACCCGAAACGTAAGCTGGTCGGCTATCGCGTGGACACCAACATCAGCATTAAGCTGAAAGACTTCTCCAAAGTGGGGCCGCTTACGCAGGGACTCTCCGACATGGAGGACGTGACCGGCAATCAGTCGCTCAGCTATCTTCTCGACGATATGGAGGCGGCTAAAATCAAAGCTGTGGAAGATGCGTTGGCGCGCGCGCGTGCCGCGGCCAGTACGGTCGCGCGATTCAGCGGCCGCACCCTGGGCGAACTCTCCTATGCGTCGGTTGACACCTATGAGCCCAGCCCCGTTCGCCCGATGGTGTTCGGCACCCAGCGGGCAACTGCGGGAGTAATAAATTCTCCTGCTCCTCCCACGGCTGAGTTCGGGGCGCAGAAGATCACGATCACTGCGCACGTGAACGCCTTGTATATGCTGAAATGAGCGAGCGCGACTTTCCTCGCGATGAGGCGTTCAATGTACTACGTGGGAAACTTGTTATCCTGGGAGGACACATGAGAGCAGCAGCAGTTCTGCTTGCTGTTTTTCTCGGCGCCGCGACCATCCTCGTCACAGCGCAGAACTGGGATGGCGCGCCTCAACTCAAATCGCGCGCTGCTCCGGTCGCACAGCAGGACAGCCTCGCCGCTCCCGCCGACTCGATCACGGTTTCTTCGGGTACGCGAATTCCCCTCGTTATGAAGCAGGGCCTCACCACCAAGAACGCCCGCCCGGGCGATCCGGTTTACGCGCAAACCTCGTTTCCCATCGTGATGAATGACCGCATCGTGATTCCACCCGGTACCTTCGTGCAAGGAGAAATCCGGCGGGTGCTGCGTCCGGGCAAGGTCAAGGGCCGCGCTGAATTGCAGATGAGCTTTACCTCCATGATCTTCCCCAACGGTTATACCTTGCTGCTGCCGGGCGCGGTGCAGGGAACCCCGGGGGATCAAAACAGCGCCGGCGTCAAAGGCAAGGAAGGAACCATCGAGGGAGAAGGCGGTAAGGGAAAGGACGTCGGGACCGTCGTCGGCACGGCCATTCCAGGCGCGGGAATTGGAGCGATCGCCGGAGGGGCAAAAGCCGCAGGCATTGGGGCCCTCAGCGGTGGCGCGCTTGGATTGGCCACCGTTCTGTTCACGCGCGGGCCCGAAATTAATCTCGCGGTGGGCGACTCGATCGAAATGGTGCTGGAGCGCAGCATAACGATTGACCAAGCCAAGGTCCGCAGAGCGGCGCAATAGAGGGTCGCCTCGAACTTCGCTGACTGACACAGTGGACCTCCGGCCCACCCATAGGGATCAAAGAACTCTTCCACATCACCCCTCAACCTCTGTCATCCTGAGCGCCGCCTCCGCTCAGGATGACAAGCGAACCAATTTTCATCGCAAAATCTCTATCGCTCAATAAATCAAATACTTCTTCCTGACTTGCATGAACTGCTCGACACCATCGCGCCAGTCGTCGGCGATGCGCCGCGGGTCCTGTCCCGCTTGCAGCGCCGTGAACACCGCCTGATTCGCCAGCAACGTTTTCATATGGGCGACGTCGAACCCAGTCGGGGCCGCATCATGCAGGGCCGCCGCCAACTCCAGCCCTAATTCAGGGGCGTCCAGAACTTCCCGATTGGTGACGATGATGTTAACTCCTTCACATTCCCGGCGCGCATAGGGTCCACTGGCGGGCGTGAATGTAATGGGCACAAAGCGCACCCCGGCAATGTTGCGCGCATTCAGGTACGCAGCCATCCTCTTCGCGCCTACCCAGGGCGCCCCGACCACCTCGAAGGGAGTATCGGTGCCGCGCCCGACCGAAACATTTGTTTGTTCAATCAACGCCACGGCTGGATACAGCGTCACCTGGTTCAGGTCGCGCAAGTTGGGCGAGGGACTCACCCATAGCTGCGATGTCGAGTCGAACCAATCGCCGCGCATCCAGCCTTTCATCGGGACCACCGTGAGATTGGCGTTGATGTTCCGCTCGGTGTTGTATAGCTTCGCCAACTCGCCAATGGTCATGCCGTGCCGCACGGGCACGGGGTGGTAATTCACAAAGCTCTCCTGGGCCTTATCGGAGACCGGACCCTGAACGTAAGCCCCGGTGATGGGGTTGGGACGGTCGAGCACCACGATCGGTTTTGCCAGCGTGGCCGCGGCTTCCAGAAAGTATCCCAGCGTTGTCTCGTAGGTGTAGAAGCGGACCCCCGCGTCCTGAAGATCGAACACCAGCACGTCGAGCTTGCGCAGCACATCGAGCGGCGGGCGGCGCTTGGCATCCGTGTCACCGTACACGCTGTAAACCGTAACTCCGGTCGCTCCATCTTTCGTGTCAGCGATGTCAGTTTTGTCGGAGGTCCCCTGCACACCATGCTCGGGGCTGAAGATAGCGCTCAATTGCAAACCGCGGGCGTGGGCCAGGATGTCAATTGTGCGGTTGCCACGACTATCGACCCCGGTTTGGTTAGTGATCAATCCTACCTTCGGCGTCCCCGCACCGGGAACTCGCAAGGCGTCGAAGTTGTTGGCCTCCAGTTCGTCAATCCCGTTGGACACCTGGCCGTTGCGAACCATCACACGGCGGCTGGCGGCTGCGGCTTCGTTGTAGCCGGTAATCCGCGACAGTCGCACCTTCTGCTCTTCGCTGGGCTGAAGTTGCAACGCGGCGGCAACCGCAGTGGCCACTTCGGTGCGCAACGCAATCACGTTGCCGTCCTTGATATGCACCGCGTTGGTGAGCAGGATGATGTAGGTATTGGTGGTCGGATCGATCCAGAGCGAAGTGCCGGTGAAACCGGTGTGCCCGAAGGAGCCAACCGGGAGCAGTTCACCACGATTGGAGGAGAACGGTGAATCGATGTCCCAGCCCAGTCCGCGCACGTCGGTCAGGTTAGGTGGCTGTTGCGGGGTCGTCATCTTCTCGACGATCGATGGCGAAAACACCGGCGCGCCACCGTTCAGCAGCGCTTGGGCGAACTTTGCCACGTCATCGGCGGTCGAGAACAGTCCGGCGTCACCGGCAACTCCGCCCATGCGGCGCGCAGTAGGATCGTGGACCACGCCGCGCAGCATCTGCCCGGTGCGCTCGTCGCGTTCGGTGGGCGCGATGCGAGGCTTCCAATCCGCGGGCGGAAGAAAACGCGTCGTCGTCATGCCCAGCGGACCAAATAGATAGGTTTGCGCATACTGATCGAGCGGCATACCGCCAACGCGCTGCACCAGTTCGCCCAGCACCACAAAGTTGATGTCGCTGTACAGGAACACCGAGCCGGGCGGATTGATCAACTTCTCGCCATTGGCGCGCGTATAACCCTCCTCGAAGCCGCTCCAATATTGCTTCAAGTCAAGGTCAGGGCGCAGGCCGGAGTAGTTCGTCAGCAACTGGCGAACGGTCACATCGTCTTTGCCGTTTTGCGCGAACTCCGGAATATATTTGGCAACCGGGTCGTTCAGCTTCACTTGCCCTAGCTGCACCAGGCGCATCACGCAACTGGTGGTGGCCATCACCTTGGTCAGCGATGCCATGTCGAAAATGGTGTCGACCGTCATCGGCTCCTTGCTGGGATCGAGCGCGCGATAGCCGAATGCCTTGCGATAAACGAAAGTTCCGTTGTGACCAACCAGCAACACGGCTCCGGGCGCACGCCCTTTCTCGATCGCATCTTTGAGCAGCGCGTCGAGCGGGGCAAAGCGGTCTGCCTCGTTGACGGCGGTTGACGGCGTGACGGCGGGAGCGGACGCCTTCTGGGCCACAAGAAGCGCGCCCCTGGTTAGTAGAAGACCGAAGAGAAGAAGCGCAATGACGGGCCAACTACGAAGCCTCAATGGGTCCGAAACCTTTCCTGATCTGAGAATTGCCGCGCCATTGCGTCGGCAAGCTATTATAGGTTGCGCCTGCATCCGATCTCATCCCGAGGTGCTTCTGAACCAGCCGCCGCAACAACTCGCAGACCTGCCGTCTGCTTGCGAGCTCCAGGACAAGCAGTTCGCGCGGGCTTTTGCCGTCGTGCGCGACGCCATCGAGCAACGCGCCTTCCCCGCCGCGGCGCTGGCCGTCACTCATCGCGGGTCGCTGATCGCGCTGCGCGGATTTGGCCGCTTCACCTACGCGGACGACGCTGCTGTGGTTCAGCCCGACACCATTTTCGATTTGGCATCCCTGACCAAGGTCGTGGCGACCACGGCTGTGGCCATGCTGCTGCACGAGCGCGGCCAATTGCCGCTGGACATTCCGGTCGGGCACTTTCTCCCCGATTTTGTGGCGCGAGCGCCCCGGCATCAGCAGGCGACGCGAGAGGCGGTCACGCTGCGCATGCTGCTCGCCCACTCCAGCGGGCTGCCGGCTTACGAGAAATTATTCGAGGTTGCCGGCTCTCGCGAGGAACTGGTTCGGGCCGCGCTTACCACACGGCTGGTTGCCGAGCCCGGCACGCGCGCCGAGTACAGCGACATGGGATTCATCCTGCTGGGAGAAGTGCTGAGTCGCCAAGCTGGCCTGGCACTCGACCGGTTCGCGCGGCAAGAGATCTTCATCCCACTTGGCATGACCCACACGCGATTCAATCCGCCGGCGGAGTGGAAGCCTCAGATTCCGCCCACGGAGGACGATCGCACCTTTCGCAGGCGCATCATCCAGGGTGAAGTGAATGACGAGAACGCATTCGTGATGGGAGGCGTCGCCGGACATGCCGGCGCCTTCGCTCCGGCAATCGATATCGCACGTTTCGCTGAGTGCATGTTGCGCGGCGGAGCCCCGATCCTCAAGCCCGAGACTGTCCAGCTCTTCACGCGTCACGTCGATTCTCCTGCCGGTTCGTCGCGTGCGCTGGGATGGGACACTCCGTCGCCGCCAGCCTCGTCGGGCGCTCATTTTTCGCCTGCGTCCTTTGGGCATCTCGGATTCACCGGCACCTCCCTATGGATCGATCCCACGCGCCAGCTTTCGGTGACGTTGCTGACCAACCGCACTTGGCCCAACCGCATGTCGCAGGCCATCCGCCAGGTCCGGCCTCTGGTGCATGATGCCATCGTCGAGGCGCTGGAGGAGTGAGCAATAAGGCCGCCTTCGTGGCAAAAAATTCTCCCTCAAACTCGACTCATTTTCGCCAGTTGCCTGTTGCCCCTCGGCAAGCGGGAGAGTAAAGTTCCCAAGATGTTCGTGTAAGCGTCCCTTCAGTTAGCATCTAAGCTGGCCATAGTGAGGGGCCCTGTAGCCGCATCTGAGTTTGCGTACAGGCTCCCAGCGACTCCAGGCCCCCAATCCTCGTAGAATGAGGTCTAACGCTGTGATTCACAAATTTGGCGTTCGCAGCGTCGGTTTAGGACATCCCTACATGGACAAGTTTGTCATTCGCGGCGGCAATCCGCTGTTGGGCACGGTGCGAATCAGTGGCGCAAAGAATGCCGCCCTTCCGGCGATGGCCGCGGCGCTGCTGACCGACGAACCCGTCATCCTGGAAAACGTTCCGCAGGTACACGATATCGAGACCGAGCGCAAACTGCTGGCGGCGATGGGCGCCGAGGTGGAACTGGGCTATGGCCGCGCCCAGCACCGCACCACCATCTGCTGTCGCAACCTGGTGAATCCCGAGGCTTCCTACGAACTGGTGAAAACCATGCGCGCCTCCACCCTGGTTCTGGGCCCGCTGGTCGCCCGCATGAGACAGGCTCGAGTTTCTTTGCCCGGTGGATGCGCCATCGGCGCGCGCCCCATTGACCTTCACCTCAAAGGGCTGGAGAGACTTGGGGCGCGAATTTCGCAGGAGCATGGCTACATCGAAGCGCGGGCCGAGCGCCTGAAAGGGGCGCGCGTCGTCTTCGAAAGGATCACGGTGACGGGAACCGAAGACTTGATGATGGCGGCGGCGCTGGCCGAAGGCGAGACCATTCTGGAGAATTGTGCGCGCGAGCCGGAAGTGGGCGACCTGGCGGCGCTGTTGAACAAGATGGGCGCAAACATCGAAGGCGCGGGCACGCACGCCATCCGCGTGCAAGGTGTGGAAAAGCTGCATGGCGCGCGTCACCGCATTATTCCTGACCGAATTGAAGCCGGCACTTTCATCGTCGCGGGCGCGCTCACCGGCGGGGACTTGCTGGTGTCGGGTTGCGATCCGCGTCATCTCGATGCGCTACTCCAAAAGCTGGAGGAGTGCGGCGTGCAGGTGCGGACCAACGGCGATTCCGTCCGCGTCACCGGCGACGGCCCGTTGCGGGCTGCCGACATGGTCACCGAAGAATATCCCGGCTTTCCCACCGACATGCAAGCGCAGTTTATGGCGCTGGCGACCCAAGCCGACGGCGTCAGCATCGTCACCGAAAATATTTTTGAGAACCGCTTCATGCACGCGCAGGAACTGGTGCGCATGGGGGCCAACATCAGGATCGAAGGAACGCGCGCGGTGGTCCGAGGCCAAACGCCGCTCAGTGGCGCGGCCGTGCAGGCCAGCGATCTGCGCGCTTCCGCCTCGCTGGTGTTGGCTGCCCTCGTCGCCGAGGGCGAAACCATCATCGACCGCGTTTACCACATCGACCGCGGCTACGAGCGCATCGAAGAAAAACTCCGGGGAGTGGGTGCCCAGATCCGCCGCATCGGAGAATTCCTCCCCAAGCGAGTGGCCACGCCTGTGGCTGCAGGATGACGCGGGAGATCGCTCCGCCCCGTTGAAAATTATTTACCACGGAGACACAGGGGGCATGGAGTTTTGATTTCCATAGTTGTTTCGGTGGTCTCCGTGCCTCCGTGGTTGCGCGCCGCAGGCCTCACTACCACGCCCATCTTCGCAGCAAAAACATAATGAGAGACATGATAACGGACATGATAAAATGTAGGATAAAAGATATGATAAAAGATTATGATAAAAAATATGTCTACTACCGCTCCAGAAGCCGCTCCAGGTCGGCAAAGAAGCTGGGGTAGGAAATGGCCACGCATTCCGAGTTGCGGATCAGGGTGTCTCCCTGCGCCCGAAGGGCTGCGATAGCGAAAGCCATGGCGATGCGATGGTCGCCAAAGGACTCGATTTCCGCGCCGTGCAGTTGCTGACCACCGGGAATGCGCCATCCGTCGTCGGTTTGCTCGACCTGCGCACCCATTGCCCGCAGGTTCTGGGTGACCGCGCTCAGGCGGTCCGACTCTTTGACGCGCAGCTCGCCAGCATCCCGGACTTCCAAACCAGCCGTGTACGGGGCTATGGCCGCCAATACCGGCAGCTCGTCGATCAGCAGCGCAGTCTGTGCTCTCGCAATCGTCACCGGCTTGGCCGCGCCGGGAACCAGGGTAATGGTGCCGAGTAGCTCTCCATACTGCTCCTCCACGCGCACCATCGAGATGCGGCCGCCCATGGCGGTCAGCACGTCGAGCAGGGCAGAGCGCGTCGGGTTCAGCGACACGCCATCGATCACCAGGTTGGACTCGGGAAAGACAGCAGCGGCGCACAGGAAAAATGCGGCCGAGGAGATGTCTCCCGGGATGTAGGCTTCCAGCGGATGCAGCGCCTGACCGCCTTCGATCGTCAACGTGTTTCGCACCCGGTCAACTTTGGCGCCGAAGGCGCGCAGCGCCAGCTCTCCGTGATCGCGGGTGCGCATCGGCTCGGTCACCGTCGTATGGCCCTCAGCAAGCAATCCGGCGAACAGCAACGAAGTCTTGACCTGCGCGCTGGCGACGGGAACTAGATACTCGATACCGTGCAACCGGGCGCCGGTAATGCGCAGCGGCGCGCAGCCGCCTTCGGTCGAATGAATCTGGGCGCCCATCCTGGTCAGCGGCTCGATGATGCGGCGCATGGGCCGGCGCGAAAGCGACTCATCCCCGATCAGTTCCGTGGTGAACGGCTGGCCGGCGACGATGCCCGACAACATCCGCATAGTCGAGCCGGAATTGCCGCAACCAAGCGGCGCGTCGGGAGACCGCAATTGCGGACCGAGACCGTCAATCACCACCGCTCCCTGGTCGTCGCGTTCGACGTTGCACCCCAGAGCGCGGACGCATCCAAGAGTGCTGGCGCAATCGGCCCCGGGGGAGAAATTCTGAAACCGCGACCGCCCAGCGGCTACAGCGGCCAGCATGGCGTAGCGGTGCGAAATGGACTTGTCGCCGGGGACGCCCACACTTCCCAGAATGTTGCGCGCGGGATGTACGGTGACCGATCTGGTGTCGTGCATGGATTGTCTAGCTAGACTACCGGCGCGTGCTCGCCTCAGACTTGGCTTCCAGCAGCGCTTCCGGCGTCACCTCGCGAATACGCACGCCACATACAAACCTGGGCGTGTTCGCGCCGCGTCCCCAGCGATTTACGTCCCAGTGCGCGCGAACAAACCTTGCGTTGGCAGTGGCGGTCAAATTCACCAGCAGCGGATATTCGCCAACATAAAACTTCTGCGGCAAGGTTGCGGCAGGTTTCGCCTCCCAGGTGGTGCCGTCAGCTGATGTAAACACGGTGATCTCGATGGACTCCTGTTCGATCACCTCGTCGATGGTGAGGGTCACGAGAAAAACGGGGTTCGCAGCGCCACTGACGTCTAGCGCTTCACTGTCACCCTTAGCGGTGACGACAGTCTTTTCCGGTACAAGAAAGGCATCCAGCATAGCGAACCTATTCTACCGAAAGGACGAATTGGACCATGGTGACAGAGGTCACAAGTGCGATTGAGCCAGAAATAAGCTAACGCCGCAGAAGTCCGTCAAAGAACGTTCGCAGCAGCGGGCCGAATTCCGCCGGCTTCTCGAGGGCGGCATAGTGGCCCGCCTGGGGGATAACCTGCAACCGGCTGCCGGAGATCTGCTGCCGCATCAGCTCGAATTCACTGAGCGGGATGCTGTCTTCCTCGCCTGCAATGAGGAGAGTGGGCACGTTGATCGTCGCCAGCGTTGCCACCGAATCGGGGCGCTCCGCCATGCCGCGTTGCACGCCCGCGATGTCATCCGCCGACATGCATTGCATCATCATGAGCGCCGCATCAACGATGTCTGGGCGGTTTGTGCGTGTAGTTCGCGACACGAGCTGGCGGTTCGACAGCATCTCTCCGAGAAAGCCGGCCGTGCCCTCGCCCAGCACTCTGTCGGCAAGCTGCAACCGGTTTGCTTTGCCCTGGGAAGTCTCGGCTCCGGGACGTGTGTTCGCCAGCACCAGCGCGGCGACCTGCTCGCGGTATCGGCGCCAGAACTCGAACAGCAGATAACCGCCGATGGACACTCCAACGAAGAAAGTCTTGCTGATTCTTTCTTCCCGACACAGCCTAGCCCGGATAATTCGCGA
>PMAT01000103.1 GCA_003152695.1 Acidobacteriaceae bacterium | reverse complement strand
GCTTAATCAGAGTCTCCCTAGCGCATTGCCGATCAATTCTTCTATCTCCCAAACGTGATCGGTCAGCCCCACGCGCAATCTCTTGTATCCGCCGGTCATCCTGAGCGTCGTGAGTGTCGCAAAGACGCCCGAACGAAGTCGAAGGACCCCTATCCTGCCCAGAATCCCTGGCTAGAGCGCTTTGAGTCTTTTTCTCGCCCTGCTTCGTATATCCCGTTAGTATGGTCGCCACCGCCTTCAGTTCGCTGGTTCCGATGGAAACCGAAGAGTCGCAAATTGCGCGTGGGCTGCGGCGTCGCGATCCTGACCTGCTCGACGCCTTGATCGAGCAGTATCAGCACCGGCTGCTACGCTACCTGCTGCACCTGACCGGCAATCGCGCCGTCGCCGAGGACCTGTTTCAGGAAACCTGGCTGCGCGTGCTGGAAAAAGGCCATCAATACGACGGCCGCAGCCGCTTCGTGACCTGGCTGATGTCCATCGGGCACAACGTGGCCATCGACTACCTGCGCAAGAAAAATCCTCGCAGCCTGGATGAACTTCAGGACCCGGAAGATGGCGCACCCTTTGAACCTCCGGCGACCGGCCCATCGCCCTTCGACTTGGTATTGGCGCAGCAACAGCATGAATTGTTCGACGCCGCTTTGGGACAAGTGCCGGCAATTTTCCGCGAGGTGCTGGTGCTTCGCTTCCAGGAACAAATGAAGCTGGAGGAGATCGCGCAATTGATACACATTCCCCTGGCCACCGTTAAGACCAGAATTTATCGCGGCGTGATGGCCTTGCGGCCTGCGCTGACCGGAGGCGCCCAATGACCAACCGCGAGCATGAGCGGGCCCTTGACCTCATCACCCGCCGCGGCGTGGAAGACGTCGCCGCTGCGGATGCGGCATGGCTGGAGTCGCATTTGACCGCGTGCGCTGACTGTTCCGAATACGCTGCGCTGGCGAACAGCACGGGCCGGCTTCTGCGGGCAGTAGCGATTACCGCCAGCCCGGCGCTGGTGGCCACCACGCAAGCACGGCTGCGTGCCCGCGCGACCTATTTGCAAGAGCAGCGGTCGCGCATGGTGTTGATCGCGATGTCGTTTTGCATCGGAGCTATGTCGTCGGCGCTGTCCGCGTGGTTGTGGTGGCGATTTGGCGGCTGGGTGGCGCGACATGTGGGACTGCCATCGGCGATCGTCGAGCCGGGAATCCTGCTGTTTCTGCTGCTGCCGGCCATCGTGATCGCCGGCTTGCTGCTGGCGTTTCCACATCCCATATTCGAAGGCTCACTCATGCTGGCGTTGGCGAGGGAGCATGAAGGAGAAAAGCGATGAATCAGGCAAAGTCTCACTTTCGCAGCGAACTGGCGATCATTCCACCGGTGGCAAGGGTCATTGCAGTGTTGGTGTTCGTAGTGATGCAGATCTGCCTGCTGGGTCTTGTGCCTCACTTTGTACACGGTCCCGACGTTCCCCCGATGCCGGTGATGGTACTGATCAGCCTGGTTGGTGGTTTTTTTGTGGCCGTCATCATCTTGATGATCGGCTACGTGTACGCCGACTCCAAGCGTCGCGGCATGAATGCGCTGCTGTGGACGCTGTTGGTGATCTTCGTGCCCAAGGCCCTGGGCTTTATTGCGTACTTCCTGTTGCGCAAGCCTCTGCTGATACCGTGCTCCAACTGCGGTACCGAGATCGGATCGGACTTCCGCTATTGCCCGAAATGCGGCCATGCTTTGACCCCGAGCTGTAGTCACTGCGGCCGCTCCATCAGCGGCGATTACGTGTGCTGTCCCTATTGCGGCAAACCCGTGGCGGCGACGGCGACCTCCTAAGAGGGTGCTCAGGGTCGCTCTCCCAACGCGGTGCGGAACTGCTGCTTCAGTCTGAGCATCTCGAGTACAAAGAGCTTGTAGCCGCCTAGTCACTTGCTTCTAAGCGTAGTTTCTCGGTTGTTTTCCAAAAGCTCATGCCAATTCCAGCTGCCATCTGGTTCCTTCACGTAACACCCGCCATGGTCGGTTTCATACTCCCCAGTATCATCCTGCCAACGAAGGATACCGAGCCCGCATAGAACTTCCTTTTGGTCGCTTGCTGGGACACTTAAGTTGGTAACATTCGCATCCGTTAATTCCGGACCAAAGAAGGTATGGTAACGCCATAGAGGATCATGCCCAGGCACGTCCCCTCCTCGAACGGCGGTCGAGAGTCTAATCTTGCTTTGATAACGATTGAATATCTTGTTCATTTCTGATCCTGGTATCACTACAACCACAGCTCGAAGCATGCCGTCTTTTATCGCAAAGTCTCCACCATTTGTAAAGCCAATATTCATTGCAGGCTGCATCCCTCTTGCGAATGGAGGTTGGGTAGCATCCGTAATTACGTCCTTTACGAAAACCGCATGAGTATGCTGCGGTGGTGGCTTGGTTGGCACAGTTATAATTTCCGTGTGTTGCGTTGGCCCGGTTGCCATCCACGGAAAACGTTTAATAACCCTCTCCACAGAGATATCCACGGCTTGATCCAAGGAAGGCGATGTCGTTGGTTTGGGTAGCATTCGCCATACGATAAGGAAAGCCAATCCCACCAATAAGGCGGCGACAGCATTCCCGCCAATAATTACAAGCCGTCGTTTTGTCTGGAAAAAGCTTACTTTTATGATGGCGAGCGACACTATGGCCCAACTTGTACACAACATTGCTATGCGAGAGAAGGAGGCAGCGGTAGATCCGACTAACACGCCGATGCCTCCCCAAAATACGTTGCTATCAAGGAGTTGCAACGCCTTACTTTTGATTGAAATTGGGGTTGTGGAGGAGTTAGAGGTTTGCTGAACCGCAAGATTCTGCAACACAGAGTTTCTAATCCGCTCTTCGGTTTTCCTGAGTTTTGCTCGTCGGTGCGAATCCGCCATAAAATGGCATTGTAGACCTTGCGTGAAAGTCCTGGGCGAGGGTCTAAACAAATAGAGTCCCTTCAGGACGGTACCTAACTGGGATTCGAGCTGCACCGAAAATTCGCCACCCTCATGAATTTCGCACTTGGTTTAGAATCCTTACTCATGGCAGTCGTCACCTATCTTGAAGCCATTCGCCAGGGCATCTGGGAAGAGATGGAACGCGATCCTGCGGTCTTCTGCATCGGCGAAGACATCGGTATTTACGGTGGCGCGTTCAAAGTTACCGAAGGGCTGATCGACCGCTTTGGCCCCGAGCGCGTGGTGGACACGCCCATCTCGGAGATGGCCATTGTCAACGCCAGCTTCGGCGCTGCCCTCACCGGCATGAGACCGGTGGCCGAGTTCCAGTTCATGGACTTCATCAGCTGTGCCTTCAATCAAATCAACAATATGTTGGCCAAGGCGCATTTTCGCTGGGGCGCGCCGGTCCCGGTGGTGCTGCGCGGGCCGTCGGGTGGCGGCGTCCACGGCGGGCCATTTCACTCGCAGAATCCCGAGACTTACTTTGCGCACACGCCGGGGCTGAAGGTCATCTGCCCGGCCAGCGCCTACGACGCCAAGGGGCTTATCAAGTCGGCCATCCGCGACAACAACCCAGTGCTGTTCTTCGAGCACAAGTTTCTTTACCGCCGCATCAAGGAAGAGTTGCCCACCGGCGATTACACCGTGCCGATTGGCAAGGGGCGAGTGGTGCGCGAAGGCCGCGATGTCAGCGTCATTACCTACGCCGCCATGGTGTACGTTGCGCTGGAAGCCGCGGAAATCCTGGCCAAAGAAGGCATCGCGCTGGAAGTGGTGGATTTGCGGACGGTGCTGCCGCTGGACCGCGAGGCCATTCGCCAGACGGTGGAAAAGACCAATCGCGTCATCGTGCTGCACGAAGACACCAAAACCGGCGGGATTGCCGGCGAGGTGGCGGCCATCCTCAACGAAGAGTGCTTCGACTCGCTGGATGCGCCCATTGTGCGCATCGCCTCAGCCGACAGTCCCGTACCGTTTTCGCCGCCGCTGGAGGCAGCCTTTCTCCCCAAAGTGGAAGACGTGGTGCGGGAAGCGCGGCGCTTACGGAGGTACTGAGCCGGTTCATAGTACGATAATGAGTCCCCCGGCGACGGAGCCGAACCACAAGCTCAGAGGAGAAACATGCGCGGATTCATCGTGGGAGTCATCCTTACCCTGCTCGCCGTTTTTGGCGGAGCCTACTACTACGCCACCACCGGACACTTCGATACCCGGGCGGTGGGCAACACGCCCAGCACCTTGGAGCGCAGTTCTGCCATGAAGTCGGTGGACGCCTGGGTGGATGGTCACGCCCCCAAGCAGCCCAACCCGTTCCAGCCGACCACGGACAACATCATGGACGGCTCCATGACTTACGATAAGAACTGCGCCTTGTGCCACGGCAGCCTGAAGGACCCCACTTCGCCCATGCGGACGAAGTTTTATCCTCCGGTGCCGCAACTGATGAGCAACACCCCCGACGATCCCGACGGCAATCTTTTTTATGTCGTCAAGTACGGCATTCGCTACACTGCCATGCCGGGCTGGGACGGCGTGCTGTCGGATGACGACATCTGGAAGACCGTGCTGTTCCTCAAGAATTCCAGCCAGATGAAGGACAATTCCAAGCAGCCGCCCAAGTAAGCTTGGGGTTGCCCCATTTCGCGCGGCCGATGGCCGACTGCCGATTGCTATGCAATGAACATCGCACTGTTTGGCGGAACCTTCGATCCCATTCATCGCGCACACGTGATCGTGGCGCGCGCAGCCGCCGTGAAGTTCCAATTGAAACAAGTGTGGTTTATTCCCGCCGATATACCGCCGCACAAGCAGAAGACGCCGATCTTGCCGTTCTATCATCGTTACGCCATGGTTGCGCTGGCGCTCGTGGGGGAGAAGGGATTTGTGCCGTCGCTGCTGGAGGCTCCTGATCCTGCGAGCGGCGGTAGCCGCCGCCAGCCGAGTTACTCGATTGACACGGTGCGTCGCGTGAAAAAGATGCTGGGCAAGAGCGACCACCTATACTTCCTGATAGGCATGGACGCGTTCAAGGACATCGCCAAGTGGCACGAGGCCGAGGCCCTGCTGGGGGAATGCGATTTCATTGTGGCTGCGCGTCCGGGATACTCGCTGGCCGACGTGGCGTCGTCGTTGCCGGCGAAGTTGCGGCCGGCGGCGGCGGTGACAAAGTTGTTCCGCAAGCAGAAGATGGAGGGACCGCTGGTGTTGCCGGGCGCGACCCTGCACATGCTGCCCAAGACCCACGAAAATGTTTCGGCCACGCAGATCCGCGCGGCCGTGGAACGCGGCGCCGCGCTGAAGCGACTGGTTCCCGACGCCGTAGCGGAATACATTCACAAGGAGCAGTTGTATCGGAATGCAGCCGGCAAGAAGCGAAGCAAGTCGCGGCAAACCGAGCCGAACCTATGAAGAGAAATGAATTGAAGGCGCAAGTCGCCATTGCGGTGCGTGCTTGCCAGGGCAAGAAGGCCGCCGACATCAGCATTCTGCGGCTCGATGAGCAGGCCAGCGGGTTCACCGATTACTTTGTTGTTTGTTCCGGCGCCAATCCGCGGCAGGTCCAGGCCATCGCCGACGAGGTGGACGAGAAGCTCAGCGCCACCGGAGTGGAGCCCTCGCACCGCGAAGGCTACACTCAGGCCGATTGGGTGTTGCTCGACTATGTGGACTTTGTGGTGCACATTTTTTCGGAGAGCGCGCGCAAGTTCTACGACCTGGAGCGGCTGTGGAAGACGGCAACACGGCTGCAACTCGCCGACTTGGAGAAGCCTGCCCGCAAACCCGCAACCAAGACGACGCCTGCCAGCGCCAAGCGCGCCAAAGCGGCAAAATCAGCGGCCAAATCCGCAGCCAAGTCCAGACTAAAGCCCGCCGCTCGCAAGCGGCGCAGCTCGACCGCGCGCTCGCGCAAGAGTTCCTGAGCTGTGAAGCTGCGCATCGCATGGATCGGCAGGACGCGCAGTTCGCCCATTCAGTCTCTGACCGCGGAATACCTGAAACGGCTCTCACGCTACGCCGCCTGCGATGCGCAAGAGCTGACGTCGGAAGCCGCGCTGCTTAAGCTGGTGGAAAAAAGCGCAAGCCGCAAGCCGCCAGTGCTGGTACTGCTGGATGCGCGCGGCCGGCAGCTCACCTCGGAAGAGATTGCCAACTTTCTGGAGTATCACCAGGGGCACGACACCCAGGAGTTGCTGTTTGCGGTGGGGCCGGCCGACGGCTGGAGTGACGGCACGCGCGCCGCCGCGTCTAACATTCTGTCCTTCGGGAAGGTGACGCTGCCGCATGAACTGGCGCGCGTCGTGCTGCTGGAGCAACTTTATCGCGGGTTCACCATTCTCAAGGGCCATCCGTATCACGGAGGGCATTAGAAGGAGCCACATGAGGTTTCAGCGGCGGTACGTCGCCAACATTTTCCTGATATTTGCGATGGCGATCCTGTCGTCGCACTGCGCGGGACAGGCGACTTCGCAGCCCGCGTTCCCGCCTCTGGAGCAATGGAAGGCGGCAGTGATCAGCGGCAACGTCGCCACCCTACAGGCGCTTTACAGCAGCAATCCTCCGGCGCAGGTGGCCACCGGCGCAGGCGCGTCCAGCGTGACTTCGGAAGTCGCCTTCTGGACCGGCCTCAAAGCGCGCCGCATCAACCTCAGTGTCATCCAATCGGAATCGTCTCAGACGGGCGTGCAGCAGGTGATCTTTGAGGCTGAGGTCCACACCAGCACGGGCCCTGGCGGCCGCACGCTGTACGTAACCGAGGGGCAGCTATGGCAAATGCAAGGTGAGCAGTGGCGGATAGTTGGCACGAAACGCTCCGATGCCACGAAACTGCAACAGCCGAGCTCGACCAGCAAGGTCATCTACGCCCCCGGTGTCGATGCCCACGCCGAGATCAAGCACGCCCTTGAGCTGGCCGCCAAAGGGCACAAACGCGTGCTGGTGGTCTTCGGCGCCAACTGGTGTTACGACTGCCATGTGCTCGACCTGGCATTTCATCGTCCCGACGTCGCCGGGGTGCTACAGCAGAACTTTGAAGTGGTGCACGTAGATGTGGGCGAAGGCGACAAGAATCAGGACATCATGGCCGACTATCAGGTCCCGATGAAGCGCGGCATTCCCGCGGTCGCGGTGCTGGATGGCAATGGCAAGCTGCTGTATAGCCAGAAGGGCGGGGAGTTCGAGCGAGCCCGGGCCCTGGCGCCCGAGGATGTGGTGCAGTTCCTGAACAAGTGGAAACCGGTTGCGCGGTAGATGATTCCAGTGTCACGATATGAAGACCATGATTAGCGAAGAAGATTGGAACGCCATCCAGGAGACGCTTTACCTTCTGTCGATCCCAGGCATGCGTGACTCCATCCGCGAAGGACTCGCAACGTCGGTGGATGAGTGCGAGAAAGAACCGGGGTGGTGACGCTGTAAGAGGGTTCTGGTTACCTCCGCGGCTAAAGCCGAATTCAGACGCAACTCTCAAATGCACCGCTGAAGCGGTACTCCACCCGGATACGCGAACTCAGAATCTGCATTAACCGCCAGCCTTCGCCGAGAACCGCAGCGGCGAGAACGGCTGCAGATCAAACTCTGGCTCGCGTCCCCGCAAGAGCTGGCTCATGACGAGCGCGGTGATCGGCGCCAGCAGAACTCCATCGCGATAGTGACCTGTCGCCGCGAAATATCCCGGCAGCGCGGTTGGCCCGAGAATGGGCAGATCGTCGGGCGAACCCGGACGCAGCCCGGCCCAGACTTCATGGATGCGCATCTCACCAATCGTGGGCGCGACGCGCGCAGCGGCCAGGTGCAATCGCTGAACCGTGCCGGGATCGACGCGCTTGTCGAAGCCAGCCTCCTCCACGGTAGCGCCCAGAAGAATGCGTCCGTCGCTGCGCGGCACAAGGTACACCTCGGGCGTGCGGACAACGTGCTGGATGAGCGGCCCGGGACGATGCGCGCCCGGTCCGGGCACCACGCAGACCATCTGTCCCTTCACCGGACGAGTGGGCACGCCGAAAGGTTTGATCATCGAGGCCCACGCGCCCGCGCAATTCACAACAGCATCGCCAGCGTAAAAAGACTTCGCGGTGCGCACACCGGCGGCGCGGCCTGCCAGCACAGCCACCTCGTTGACAGGCGAGCCGGTGACGAAGTCCACGCCGGAATGGCGCAAGCTCTTCTCCAGCGCGCTGGCCAGTTTTCGCGGATCGACGCTGTTCTCCGGCAGCAAGAAAGTCCGTCCGCGCAGACTGACTAGCGGCTCGATCCGCGCGAGCTCGTCATCGGTGATGGCGCGGGCCCCCGCACAGCCAGGCGACTCATCCTCTTCGAGGAATGCTATGGTGCCGGCGCTTCTTAGGTCGGGCGACTCGAACGATTCCTCGCGCAGCTCGCGGACAAACTCCGGATACATGCGCGCGCTGGCGGCGATCAGCGCAGCCAGTGCGGGCGGGTTGTGGGGATCGCAGTGCGCGACCATGCCTGCCGCGGCGTAGGTCGCTTCGCGCGCCGGCTCGCTCTTCTCGACGATCAGCACGCTGGCGCCATCACGCCGCAAACGCCACGCCAGCGACAGCCCAATGACGCCTCCGCCGATGATGACCACGTCCCAGGTCTTCACGATTCGATTGTAGTGGAGGACGCGGGGGTGCATCGGCTAACGAGAATGTGCGCCTCTCAATTGTCATTGGAGTTGTCATTACGAGCGAAGCGAGGAATCTGCTGTTGCTTATGATGGGACTACGTTCACAAGATGCTCATTGACAGGGCCTTCTTATACTCCGAGAATTGGCAATGGAAGGAAAGGATTTATTGATGCTACTAGAAGCTGACGGTAATGCTCCCGATAGTAATGCTCCCGAAACCGCCTACGTTCCTCCTCCTCCGCCACCCTCGCACCGGAACGAAATTATCCTGTACGTCGCTCTCGCCGTGGGCGTCATTTATGCGATCGCGTCCCTGTACCTCATGCAGGACACGAGGACGCGTTTGGCGGCGATGGAGAAGAAGCAACTGACGCTGGAAGTCGCGCAGGTCGAACTCGGCGATCGCATTCACGAGACCTCGTCGCAGTTCAAAGAAGCCCTGAGTTCGGAAGTCGGCACGACCAAGCAGGAGCTCGACCGCCGGGCCGCCGAATTGGATCGCCAGCAGAAGGCCGCGGCCGCCAGGCTTGCCGCCGCGCAGAGCCAGCAGGGAAAGCAAATTGCAGCCGTCAGTGGCGAAGTCAGTGGAGTTAAGACCGACGTAGGCACTGCCAAGACTGATATCCAGAAAACGCAGACCGACCTTGCCGCCACCAATGCCAAACTGGAACGCACCATTGGCGACCTCGGGATACAGAGCGGACTCATCGCCCACACCGCATCCGAGCTCGAGGCCCTGAAGCGCAAGGGCGACCGTAACTACTATGACTTCACGCTCGTCAAGGGCGCGCGCACTCCCGTCTCAACCATCAGCCTGCAATTGAAGAAGGTGGACCCCAAGAAGAGCAAGTTCACGCTGAACGTGATGGCCGACGATCGTACCATCGAGAAGAAGGACCGCACCATTGGCGAGCCACTGCAGTTCTATACCGGGCGCGATCGGATGCTCTACGAAGTTGTGGTATTTACCGCTGCCAAAAATACCATCACCGGGTATCTGGCTACTCCCAAGACCGCGCCCACGCCGGTGCTGCCTTAGAGCACGAGAGACCTGTGACCCCTAAGGAAAGGGCCGATTCTTGCCGATTCTTAAGGTTGGCTTCAGCTTCGGGAATCGTAGTGCGGCTAACTTGACAAAAGCATCCAATGTATTAGCAAGACCCGAAACACCGCGCCACACGTCGGGTTTAAGTGGATGTCAGTCACGTTAATTCTCACGTGCTGCGGTTAGCAGGAAGTTCGCCCCCGCAAGAGAAATTGCAGTTAAGGCGGGGAGGCGGAAGGAGTTTCAAAATGAAATCACGGCGGCTTGGATGGATACTCGCGACGCTGCTCCTGGTTACCAGTTCGATGGGCACAATTCTGGCGCAGGACGAGCAGAGTGCTCAACTACCGGCCAATGAGTCGGTGCAGAGCAACGCTCCCGACACCAACGCTCCCGGGCCGTACGACAACAATGGGCCGTACGACAACAGCGCTTCTGCGCCCGACAATACTCCCGCACAGCAAGTGCAGGACGTTCCCAGCCGCGTGGCGCGGGCGCAATATATGTCGGGCGAAGTCTCTATGCAGCCCGGCGGAGTGAACGATTGGGTTGCAGCCAGCCAGAATCGGCCGCTCACCACCGCTGACCGGGTTTGGACGGACAAAAACTCGAAGGCGGAATTGAACGTCGGCGATGGTTTCCTGCGCATGAATTCGGAGACCAGCGTGACCCTCACCAACGTTGGCGACAACACGATCCAGGTCGAACTTGATCAGGGCGTTCTGGAAGTCACGGTCCGCCACCTGGAAGGCGGAGAAGTTTACGAAGTCGATACCCCCAACCTGGCGTTTACGCTGATGAAGTCCGGCGTCTATCGGTTTGACGTTGATCCCAATGGAGACCAGACCCTGGTCACCGTCAGGAGCGGATATGGCGAGGCCACTGGAAAGGGAAAGGCCGTCCGGGTCAACTCCGGGGAACAGGTGCGCTTCAGCGGCGCCAATTCCTTGACGCACACGGCCCAAGCCGCGCCCCCTCGCGATGGTTTTGACGACTGGGCGCAGGTGCGCGACAAACGGTTGGCCAATTCGGTGTCGGCGCGCTATGTTTCGCCGGGCGTGATTGGCTATCAGGACCTCGACGCCTACGGCGTCTGGCAAAACTCTCCCCAGTATGGCTCGGTGTGGGTGCCAACTTCGGTCCAGCCGGGCTGGGCGCCGTACCGCTATGGACATTGGGCATGGATCGAACCCTGGGGATGGACTTGGGTGGATGATGCTCCCTGGGGATTCGCGCCTTTCCACTATGGACGCTGGGTCGATTGGAACGGCGGCTGGGGCTGGGCCCCCGGATCTATCGGATACTGGAATCCCTACTACGCGCCGGCCCTGGTGGGCTGGATCGGCGGGCCGGGCTTCGGCTTCGGTTTCGGCTGGGGTGGCGGATGGGGTATCGGTGTCGGCTTTGGCTGGTTCCCGTTAGGCTGGGGTGAACCGTTCTATCCCCGCTATTGTGGCTGGGGACACGGCGGATGGGGACGTAACGGCGGATGGGGATGGCGCGGCGGACACGTAAGCAACGCCTATCTGCGCAATGTCAACGTCACCAATACGCACATTTCGAATTTCAACAACGTCAGCAACAACTACCACAACAACAATTTTGGCGGGACGCATAACGCTTTCCGTAACACGGCGGGCGCGGTCACGGCCGCTCCCAGGTCTGCGTTCACCTCCGGGGCCGCGATCAACCGGGTGGGCACGGTTGTTCCCAAGTCAGCACTCGGCAAGGGACAGCTGGTCGGCGCGGCCAATGTGGCTCCGACCAGGCAATCCGTTCTTGGCGGACGCACGCCTGTGACCCATGGTGTTCCCCCGGCTTCGGCGACCAACCGCAGCGTGGTTACCCATGCGACTCCTCCGGCGGCAGCAGCTCGCGCAAACGGAAATCAATCCGCGATGGCGAGAGGCAACGGCGCGACTACGACGCAGGGCAATAGGAACGTTGGGCGCCCGACTGGCTCGGCGCTGAGCGCGAATCAGGGAAATGCTGCGCACAACGCGCCGCGGCCGCCGTCAGCTGGCGGAGCGGCCAATAATCAGGTTGCGCGGGGCAATGCTCCGTCGAATCCGGCGGGGCACAATGTGCCTCGGCCGCCCGCGAACTACACCTATCGCGCGCCCAGCGGATCAGCGCAGCACTCGGCTCCATCGCATCAATCGGCGCCGTCACAACATGCAGCTCCGCAAGGCAATTCGCGGGGCGGTTCGCAAAGCAACTCGCCGCATGGTGGTGGTTCGCAAGGCAACTCGCCGCATGGCGGGAGTTCGCAGGGCAACTCGGGTCCGGCTCGCGCCTCAGGGTCGGCGCCTCGGCCGCCCGCGGGATACGCTTATCACGCAGCACCGGCCTACTCGCCTTCTTCGCGATATGGATCGGACGGCTCCGCACGCAGCTACGCAGGAGGAAACGGCCGCGGAGGGTATCCGTCAGCTTCGGGCTACGGCGCGGGTCGCAGCTATGGATCGGCCCCGGCGTACTCTGCCCGCAGCTACGGCTCTCCTGGTTCCTATTCGGCGCCGCGCTCCTATAGTGGCGGAGGCGGAGGCTATCGCGGCGGTGGTGGCGGAGGCTATCGCGGCGGAGGCGGCGGCGGTGGATCGCGCTCTTCCGGTGGCGGTGGTGGCCATTCCGGTGGCGGCGGCCATCGATAACAGCGTTTGAGGAAGCATCTTCAGTACGGGGCGGCATGCAATGGCCGCCCTTTTTCTATGTCGCATGGCCTGATTTCTGTGCTGTCCGCTTGCCTCGCTTGTGACGGCTGAACATGGCGGGATGCGCCCTGCAGCTTATAATCGAAGTGTGAATCGTCCCACTGCGCAGACAGTCAAGAAGATCGCCGAGGCCAATTTCCCCACCCGCTGGGGACAGTTCCGCATCTACGGCTTTGAAGGCGATTTTGAGAACCTGCTCGACAGCGTCTCCACCGAAGAGGCTGACCGNNTCCGCGCCGCCGCTGGTGCGCATTCACTCGCAGTGTCTTACCGGCGACGTTTTCCATTCCATGCGCTGCGATTGCCGGCAACAGCTTGAGCTGGCGCTTTCCATGATTGCCGAAGCTGGCGCAGGCGTCCTCGTTTACGAGCAGCAGGAGGGGCGCGGCATCGGCCTGATGGCCAAGTTGCAGGCCTACGAGTTGCAGGACCAGGGTCTCGACACCGTCGAGGCCAACGTCGAACTCGGCTATGACAATGATTATCGGCAGTACACGCTACCGGCGGAGATCCTGCGGCAGCTTGGAGTGAAGCAAGTTCGTCTGATCTCCAACAATCCAGAGAAAGTCGCGGCCGTGGAGAACGCCGGAATCAAAGTGGTGGAACGCGTGTCAGCGGATGTCGAACTCTACGAGCACTCCGAGAACTACCTGCGCACCAAAAAAGAGAAGATGGGGCACCTCTTCACGACGTGGTAGGGAAGAGCGGTTTCCCGGCAAAGCGCAAACGGACGGAGTGGCACAATGTACCTTTTGGGCTTCAGGATCACAGCCGCATTTGTAACGTCACTGGTCTGCGCTGCTTCATTCGCACAATCTGTCCCTCACGCGCAGCCGACGCCGACCTTCCACATCCACGGAACGATTAACAGTACATGGGATTCTTGGCTCAAGGGTCAGGTCGTCCGGCGTAGCATGGTCACGTTTGGTGGGGAGCAAGCCGTCAAGCCTGTGGGTGGCGAAGACAGCCCTTACATCGCTGTTCCTCGAAGCTGGGTCACGTTCAATGGTGAGCATGCGAACAAGACGGTAGTGGTGGATGACAAGGGCTTTTACAGCGCAGATCTTCCCATCGGTCTTTACAAAATGACTGCGGAGGGTCCAACGATTGGTGGAGCAACACTCACACCGTATGTTCGGCTATTTCGTGTTACGTTGCCGACAACCATCGTGCTGAATGGGTCTCTCCACATAAAGCAGATGACCTGCGACGCTATCGGAGGGCTGGAGGAGAGAAAGGACGCTTGCGGGGCAGAGGACTCGTTCCCCATTCCGTCCAAAGAGGGTACGCCATTTGAACTTATTATTCGATATCCCGGGCGGCAGTCGACTTTCACTGGCTATGTATACAGCGGAGGGTCGGACCCTCCCGTTTTCGTTGCTTACAATCTCTTCTCGCTCGAAGCAAAGGCAGTTTCATACCTTCCGAAGACTCGGACGATTGTAGCAAGTGGGAGTGTTGTGGCGGAGGATGGATCAGGCACAACCCGCCACGCCGATTCGATGAGCTTTAGGTTCGAAGACGGCAAAGCTATTCCGTTAAATTAGCAGTTAGAAACACGGCGGGCGGCCCCCCCAGTATCGCAAGGGGCTGACCCATTACCTCTTGGCGATGAAAACATCGGCCGGGAGCCTGAACCGGGCGCGCAATTGTCGCACCTGCTCCAGGGTCAGCTTGCGTTGTCCGGCGAGAAACATGGAAACCGCGCTTTCTGATCCGAATTGGGGAACCAGATCGCGCTGCTTAAGGCCCTGCTGGGCCATGAGGAACCGCACAACGGAGACCGGATTGGCGGTAGGAATCGGGTAATGCTTCTGTTCGTAGCGCTCCACCAGCAGGGTCAGCAGTTCGATGGCCTCGGTTTCAGAGGCTGAGGGCTTTTCCAACGCCGTCAGTCGGAAGAGTGCAGCCGTATAGGCTGCCAGCTCCTCGGCATTGTGTATAACGCGAGGAGCGCCGTGCGCGATCATTTTCGCAGGGTTGGCAAGGACTGTGCTCATTTTGCGCCGAACCTCTTATCTCAGTTATTTCATATTATGTGAAGTTGTCAACCACAGCCCGTACCTCTTTCGCCAGCCGTCCCACCACTGCTTCCACGGCCCGCTCGACTTCCGGCGACAGTTCGACGCCCGCGGCAAAGTTGGCGCCCTCGATGCCGTACACGACCAGATGCGCAGGCAGTTGGTCCAGAGAGCGGGCCAGCTCGACAGCTTCGGTCACGCTGAACGCATGGGTCGAGTAGTGGAAGAATCCCATGGGCAGCGGCGCAGCCCGCGCGTCGAGGCGATGGATCGTTCCCGGGGATGCGCCCGAACGAACTGCATCCACCAGCATCACCCAAGTTGCACCTTGCCACGCCTCGATCAAGGCTGCGCCCTCGCCGCTTTCCTCCAGGATGGTGACACCGGTGGGAAATAGCGTGCGAAGGCGACGGGCGACGGCAATTCCGGCGCCGTCATCGCTGCGATATTCGTTGCCNNCGCCTGCTCGCACTGCCACTGCAGCTTGTCCTTTGGCAGCGCAAGACGGGTCTGGACAAACTGCCGGAGATCGCTCTCTATGGTCTTCTGGTTTTGCGACGTGGGCGGAACAATTTTGCAATCCAGGATGATGCCGCGGTCGTCGATGCGATAGCGGTGATAGCAGATGCCGCGCGGCGCTTCGGTGCAGCCGTAGCCGGTGCCGACGCGCGGCTCGATCTTGACCGCGGGCTGGTCGGGCATCTCGTAGTGCTCGATGAGGCGCAGCGCCTCATCGCAGGCATACACCATTTCCACACTGCGCACGATGATGCTCTGGAAGGGATTGCGGCACATCGGCCCCAGACCCGCGCTGCGGGCGGCTTCCTGCGCCAGGGGCGAGAGCTTGTCGAAGTTCAGGTTGTAACGCGCCAGCGGGCCGACGAAGTAGGAATTCCGCTCGTGCAGCCGCGATTGCAGCGCGTTGGAATGGGCGACGTGCTCCTCGACAAAGTGCTGGTCGTAGTCGCGAATTGCGATGTCGAGCCCTTGGTTGGAAACCAGGCGGCCTTCGTTAAACGGATATTCGTCAGGATGCCGCAGGGCGACGAACTCGTAGTCGCGCTCGAAATCGGGGAACGCGAAGGTCGCCACCCAGCGCACGGTAGCGAGGGCGGCCTCGCGCGCCCACTTAAGCTCCTCGGCGAGCGCGGAGAAATCGTTCTTGTGCGGCGCCTTGTAAAAGCCGCCAACCCGCACATTGATGGGGTGGATCTCCCGGCCGCCGAGCAGGCGGACGATCTCGTTGCCGGCCTTTTTCAACCGCAGGCCGCGCTTCACCTCGTCAGGGTGGTCCTTGGCCATGCGGATCGCGTCTTCGTAACCCAGAAAGTCGGGCGCGTGCAGCAGATAAACGTGCAGCGCGTGGCTCTCGATCCATTCACCGCAGTAGATCAGCCTGCGCAGGTCGCGGATGGGGCCGGTTATTTTGACTCCGCAGGCGTCCTCTAGGGCATGACACGCGCTCATCTGATACGCAATGGGGCAAATGCCGCAGATGCGGGCGGTAATGTCGGGCGCCTCATAAAACTTTCGGCCACGCAGAAACGCCTCGAAGAAGCGCGGTGGCTCGAAGATCTTCAACTGGACGTCCGTCACCTGCTCGCCCTTGATCTTTACCAGCAGGGCGCCTTCGCCTTCGACCCGCGCCAGGTAGTCGACTTTTACCGTCCTATTTTTCATGCGCTTCGCTCTCTCTGCGGAAAGGCTCAGCGTAGGCGTTGAACCCGCGGTAAACCCGCATCAAATCTCGCTCGCTTACGCCGAGCTCGCTCCACCAGGCGCTCAGCGACGCGGTGTTCGGGGTTTCTTTCGGCCCAAAGCATCCGTAACATCCGCGTGCGTATGCCGGACACAGAGCGCCGCAGCCAATCTGGGTCACCGGGCCGAGGCAGGGCGTGCCCTGCGCAACCATCACGCAGACCGTGCCGCGCTCTTTGCACTCCATGCACACGCTGTGCGGCGGGGTGTTGGGCTTGCGGCCATTCAGAAACGCGCTGAGCACCTCCACCAACTGATACTTGTTGATGGGGCAGCCGCGCAGTTCGAAATCGACAAACACGTGATCGGTGATCGGCGTGGACTTCTTGAGAGTTTCGATGTAGTCGGGCCGGGCGTACACGATGGAAATAAATTCCTTCACGTCCTTGAAATTGCGCAGCGCCTGGATACCTCCCGCGGTGGCGCAGGCGCCGATGGTCACCAGAAAGTTCGAGGCGCGACGGATGCCGTGGATGCGCTCGGCATCATGCGGCGTGGTGATGGAACCTTCCACCAGCGAGAGGTCGTAGGGGCCTTTGACCACGGCGCGCGAGGCCTCGGGAAAATTGGCGATGTCCACGGCGCCGGCAACCGCCAGCAGTTCGTCCTCGCAATCCAGCAGGCTCAGCTGGCAACCGTCGCACGAGGAGAACTTCCAGACGGCCAGCTTGGGTTTGCGCAATGCCATATCAGATCTCCGCCTTGCCAAGAATGGCCGCGATGCTGGGCAATGCAAAGACCGGACCGTCTTTGCAGACAAAGGTGGGGCCGTACTGGCAATGGCCGCAAAAGCCGATCCCGCATTTCATGTTGCGTTCCGCCGACAGGTAAATGCACTCCGCCGCCACCCCGCGCTTCAGCAGCTCCATCACGGTAAAGCGCATCATGATCTCGGGCCCGCAAAGCATGGCCAGGGTATTGGAAGGATCGAAAGGAGCGCGGCCGATCATGGTGGTCACCACACCGACATTGCCACGCCAGGTGCTGGCGGCGCGATCGACCGTCACCTGAATTTCCAGGTCAAACTTGCCGCGCCACTGTTCCAGCTCGCGCCGGTACAGCATGTCGTCGGGAGTGCGCGTGCCATACAGCAGAACGATCCTGCGAAACTTCTCCCGTTCCGCCATCAGGCGATAGAGCGCAGGCCGCAAGGGAGCCAGCCCGATTCCGCCGGCCACAATCACGACATCGCGGCCGGTTGCGTCTTCTACCGGCCAATGGCTTCCGAAGGGACCGCGAATCCCCATGACCTCGCCGCGCTTGAGCTTTCGCATGGCCTTGGTGACGGTGCCGACCACGCGCGTGGTGTGCTTCAGCAAAGGAACATTGGCGGGGTTGCTGCTGATGGAGATGGGCACTTCTCCCACGCCGAAGACGTACAGCATGTTGAACTGGCCCGGCGCAAACGAGAACCTCGAGCTGGAATCTTCGGGAAGAATCTCGAGCGTAAAGGTGTCGTCGGTCTCCTGCCTTACGCGCTGAATGCGGTACGGCATGGGCAGCATGGGGTCTGGGACGGGGCCCGGCGCTGCAACCTCGGTTTGTTCAAGCATGGGTGCCATACACATCCAGCAACTGCAAGCGGGTCGCTTCCAGGCGATCGTTGAGGATCTGTATAAACCGCTTGTAAATGTCGTAGCCGAGGTCGTGGTCCTCGTCGCACTTGGCGCGCAGACACTTGCCGTCAAAAGCCAGCGCATGCGTAGGCTGCTGCGCCCTCGCATCAAAATGCCAGCGGTAAGGAGGGAATAGCCACGACCATCCCAGGACTTCGCCGCCGCCGACAGTCAGCACCGTGGTAAGGCCGTCGTGCGGAATCACGAACTGCACCGACACCAGACCTTCGCGGATGAGATAGAAATGATCGGCCGAATCACCTTCCCGGAAGATGACCTCTCCGGCGCCGAAGCGCACGTTCTTGGAACATCCGGCGATCAAGCGGATGTGTTGCTCTTCCATCCCTTGGAAGAAGGGATGCTCGCGGAGAATTGGTTCGAGCGTCTGTATCATGGCGAGTCCTCGCTCTGGTCGGCCGGCGCTTTCATCGAATCACTTGCGCGGATGGCGCCAGCCTCGACCGTAATATCGATTCCCACAGGACACCACGTGATGCAGCGGCCACAACCCACGCAGCCGGAAACGCCAAACTGGTCAATCCAGGTGGCGAGTTTGTGCGTCATCCACTGGCGATAGCGGGATCTGGAAGAGGTGCGGACGCTGCCGCCGTGGATGTAGGAAAAGTCTACCGTGAAGCAGGAATCCCAACGCCGCCAGCGTTCGGCGTGTTCGCCGCTCAGGTCGGTGACGTCTTCCACGGTGGTGCAGAAGCAGGTAGGACATACGATGGTGCAGTTGGCGCAGGTCAGACAGCGCTGCGTCACGTCGTCCCACCGGGGATGCTCGTAGTTACGGTAGAGCAGATCTTTGATTCCGAGCGTGTCCAGGCGGCGGCCCATGTGGTGCTTAGTATCGTCCAGAATGCGTTCAGCCTGCTGCCGGTCTGCGTCGCTGGCTGGTTCATGCGGGACGGCTGGCAGGATCTCGGCCCCGCGCACCGATCCCACTTCCACCAGGAAGCAGTGCCGCCCGTCTTGCAACAATTCGGTGAGAGCAAGATCAAAGCCGGAGGTGGCCTTCGGTCCGGTGTTCATCGAAGCGCAGAAGCAGGTGCCGCCAGCCTGGCCGCAATTGATCGCCACGATGAACAGGTCCTCGCGCCGCGCTTTGTAACCGGGATCGACGAACTGACCCTCGAGATAGACTTTGTCCTGGATCGCCATCGCGCTCAGTTCACAGGCGCGCACCCCGAAGAAAGCATATTTTGGCCTGGCCGGTGCTTCTGCCGGCAGGATTCGCATTCCTTTTCCGTTGCGCGCCGCCTGCCACAGCCGCTGAACGGGTGGAAACAGGAACTTCTTCCAGGAGTGCGGGCCGACAGCATAGCCAAATAGGGCTTGGTCCGGGCGGCGTTGCAGACGATAGGCCCCGCCAGACTGCTCGTCGGTCCAACCTGCGGGCAGGTCTGCGGTCGAAGTCAGGCGGTCATAGACGATGGCGCCGTCGCGCAGGGTGGGGCCGACAACCTCATAGCCCCGGCTGACCAATGCCTGGAGCAATTGTTCCAGATGCTCTCGTTCCACGACAAAGCTGTCCCCAACGTGCGACGGCTCCGTCGTCTCGGCTTGCAGTATTGGCACGACCACCAGCCTCCTGGTACAGGCTAGCGAATTGTCGGCTGGGATGTCGGTGACGTGGGTCACGTCGTGGTGCGTCGTACAGATCGTTTTGTATCAGACGGCTTCACAGGCTGCACCGCGCGGCAACGGCCTGTGGATCGGTTGGGCGCTTATTGCTGATTGCTTCGCTTAATCACCAACCCCTGGGATATACTCGACGACGTTCTGAAGGCAGTTGCTGGAGGAGAAGTTATGTTTCACTTAATTTGGTACGTTCTTATCGGGTTAATCTCGGGGGTTATCGCGAAATCGGTGATGCACGTGCATTTAACGATGTTCTGGACGATCGTGCTTGGCATCGTCGGATCGATCATCGGCGGCTGCGTCACCCACCTGTTTTCGCGCCCGACAAACCCGCGATATCATCCTGCCGGCCTCATTTTCTCCATACTGGGCGCGATCCTGCTGCTCTTCATTTGCTATAAGCTGAAGATTCATCTTCCCCAGGTCAACCCGTTCTAGCTCGCCGCCGACGAACGGACTCTTGCAGTAACGCCACAGCATGCCGAAACTCGGGGGCTGTTTCTCCACAGTCGCGAGTCATCGTTGTCGGTAGTCGGTTTCGCCCTTCCACTCGATGGTTATCTGCGCTTAGTACGGCGAAGATGTAGCGCTCGCGCGGCGACAAATTGGATTGGTGTTTACAGGCGCTCGGCGATGACATGGAACGAGAGCGTCGAGGCAGTGACGCGGCTTCTTCCATAGTAAAGAAACAATGCAACCCAGAAGGCCTGCAGCGGCAGGATGATGGCCACGGAGGAGAACTGCGCCAGGGCGGCTGACAAGTCAGGCGTCATCGCCGATGACGGCAGCCAGACGAGAAAAATACCGAGATACAAAACCGACACGATCGCCATGCACTGGTAAACGGAAATGCGCGAGCCTCCGCGATAATCGGCCCGCAGCCACTCCGAGCAGGCGCGCCATCCCCAGGTCGCGATCACGGGAACCAGCGCCGCCAGGCGAAAGTGCCGCATTAGAAACAGCGCCAGCCCCGCCACCCCCGCCGCGGCGAACACTGCCGAGGTAATGGCTTGCACCGGAATCAGGGGCTCGTCGGCCAGCCCGGAAGCGTAGGCGGCTTTCTTGGTGGCGCCATGAATCACGAGATTGTGCCGGCGGAAGAGGCGGGCGAGAGCGGGCTTGGCGTCGCGCAAGGGCATGCCGTAGCAGCAGCCGAAACTGAGGCAAGCCAGCCTGCCGATGGATTCTCCCACGGCGTAGGAGATCGCAGCGGCGGCGAGTATGGGCAGAACGGCGATGTCGCGGTGCAACCATTTGGCGGCAAGCGGTTGCAGCGCCAGGACCAGCCAGGGAATGACCAGGCTGGCGACAAAGGCTGCGCCGGCCACTGTGAAGGTATTGCGCTTGCGCTCCACCAGCCCTGCGATCACTCGCGATGCCGGGACGCAAACCGCCAGCAGCAATAGCGCAAGCAGGATGGCAATGCTCGCCGGAATGCCGAGCGACGCCAGCAACAGCAGCATTACAGCAAAGCCAAATACAGTTCCCGTCGCGCTGAAAAAACCATAGAAGGTGAGGTTCACTCCCCGCCACGATCCGTCTGCGGCTTTCGCGACCGGGACCGCGGCCAGCATCTGCCAGCGTTCGGCGGGAAGGGTGCGTACGCCCCAGCTAAGGAGCGCAAAAAGCCCAAGTGCGAGAGCAGCGACAAACGCGAAGTTCATCATGCTTCCTCCCCGGCTGGCGTGGCCAGCAACGACCGCACGGCCACATCGGTTTCGGTCAGAGGTCCGCCCAGCATCGCCGCGAAACGGCTCTGCACATCGCCGCGACGCTGGTTGTCGATCAAATCCCTGGCAAAGCGAACGCGATTGGGCTCAAACAGCAAAACGACCGTGCTGCTGCCCGGGCGGAACAACGCCTTGGGCGCGCCCGCGTGCAGGAACATCCGCTTCTCGACGGGCCGCGGACTTTCATATCGGTAGGCGCTGTAGCGCTGCTCGATCTGGCCGACCATGAGCGCGACCACCTCGATCATCGCGACTCGTCCGACCCCTGTGCCGCCAGCGCAATCCGTATCGAGGATGGTCACCACCCGGCGGTTCTTCGAGAAAGGTGTAAGCAACTGGACGGCCGCATTGGGATTGCACGAGTAGTAGCGGCCGGCAACGGAGTGGGTGTCGAGCACGCGGCCGGAAACCGGGCTGTGCGTGTAGTGATATTTCTCGGGCGTAAGGCGAAAGACGGCATACTCTCCGCCGGCGAAGGCGCGCTGCCAAGCAGAGCTCTCGCCCAGCAACTCGGGAAACGAGAAGAACTTCTGCTTCAGAAAAAGCCCGGAGCTTTCCTTCATGGAGCCGAGCAACGCGCGCGCATCGGCGGGGCAAAGTACCGCGCGTGGCTTCGCAGGCATAGGCCGGCAATTCCAATAACGGATCTGGCGCTCGAAAATCTTGCGCGGCGTGTCATATTCCGACAGGTTGCCGACGAACTCGGAGAGCTGGATCCCCGACTGGCGCAGGAAGCGCAGCATCCCGGTGGCGCGCGACGACAACAGGTTGTCGTAGTTCAGATACCCCAACGCGCGGGAAACATAGCGGCTCGACGCCAGCCGGGTCAGCCAGGGCGCATTCTCCAGCGCCGGCGAATACAGCGCGCCGATCACCGCGTCCGCCAGCAAATGCTCGCGCACCACGTTGCCGGTGGCGCGGTCGATGTAGCGGTGCTCGACGCGATTCATGCCAGCTCCTGCGCGGTGCGGCGAGCGTCCTGCTCCGTGAGCAACAGCAGCAGATTCAGCAGCGCCGCAATTTCCGGCAGCGAGAGGTCGTCAGCCGGAAGGCGTGGCTCGACGTCTTGCAGGAATCGCGCGGGCTCCTGCACCCGCACACCGTGGCGAATCCGTTGCCGCAACTCGTCGCCTGCCGATTTTTCCAGCGCTGAATAATCTTGCCGCAAATGCGAGAAGGCCTCGCGCAGATGCTCGCGGCGCAGCCCACCGCGATAGAAATCTTCCGCCATGCGATTAAACTCGCGGGCCTCAACGTTCATCGCACTCGCAGCAGGACCGCCCATCACGCTAGCGATCAGCCGATGACTGGCCTCGTGCGGCTTGTCGTCGCAGCGCGCTGCGAGATCGGCGAGCGTGGCTTGCATGTTCATCGACTCAGCCAGCTCGGCGCCGGTCTGCTGCAGGAAAGCCAACGCCGCCCGGCGATAGTCGCGAATCGAAATGCGCACGTATCCCGGATGGCGCCGGCTCGGCCGGGTCTTCTTGCAGTTGCGCAGGATGGTGCGCAGCAGTTGATTGCGTGAATCCTGGTGCACGTAGAAGGCGGGCAGTCCCGCGGCGGAAAAAAAGAACGGCTGGCGGCGCTCGCTCTCCGAGGTGGGATCGTCGGGGATCTGTTCGTGGGTCAACTCGCTTTGCAGGGCCAGCTTGTAGGCGACGGCCAGCAGGAATTGCTGCAAGCCCACGGCCGGCGCCATGTCGTGGTCGTAGCTGGGAAACAGGCTGTAATAGCGCGCCTCAAAGCCGGAGTAGCCATCGCGGTCATGCTCGCGCAAGCGCAGCGGCATGTAAAACGACATGCGTTGATCGACGATGCCGAGTTCGTCCAGCTCCGACGACAAGCGCTGGATGTTGCCCGGGGTCCCATCCAGCGCCGAGGCGTGCTCGGTAGTCAGCCACGCCACCGGATAGGTCAGCAGCCGCGCATCGGGAACGCAATCGCCGCGCAGGCGAAACAGCCGGGCAATCATGCGATCGAGCGAGCGCGGCCCGTACGGCGTCAGCGGATGCCCGAAGGCGCTGAGGTTCGCCTTTTCCTTCCACTCGCGCCACAGCAGGCGTAGGTGGGTGAAATCGAGTTCATGCGGCAAGAACGACAGCAGGCGCTCAGGATGAAATTGCGTGAATCCGATGCGGTAAGGAGCGGCGCTATAGGTCCCGACAAACAGCGGCAGAAAATGTTCGTAGATCTTGATGGCGAGATCGCCGAGGCGCTTCTCGTCCTGCGGCTGGAACTCGGAGCTACATCGCAGATGGCGGTCCAGCACCCGGCTGCCCATGCTGACGTGGACGCCGTTGTTGGCGAGGCTGACGTTGGACAAGCTGGGCAGCACGATCAGTTCGTTGGCGATGATGCCGGCTTCGCGCAACTTGGCCACGGCATTCAACTGGCTGCGGCTCAGCACCTGATGGCACAGATGCATGTACTCATACTTGGCTTCGCCGTCGCTCCATCCCGACAGGCATGGGCTCATGAACAACTCGCGGTAGAACGAATCGGAGATGCACGACGACAGCTCTTCCTGATGCACCGAGGGAACGGGAGCGTGATAGACCAGGGCGCACTGTCCACTGTCCAGCAACCCGAAGCGGCGGTTCGCCCAGGAAATTAGCAGCGAGGTGAACAGGAACCGCCGCGCCGCTTCGCGCGCCGCTCGTTCCCCCAGAGAATAGTTCGAGTCCGGCGTCACAATGTGGAACGAGGTGGTTTCCGGCGAAGTATTGTCGCTGAGAAAGTGCCGCATCAGGCGCGAAGCTTCGGCGCGCATAGGCTCCGGCATGTGCGGCTGGGTGCCGGCCAAATCGGCCAGCGCCAGCTTCAGCGCGTAGCTGAGGGGAATGCGCAGCCAGGGCTCGCCATTCTGGGTGAAGCGAAACCGGCCCGAATCGGAGCGTTCACGAATCGAGCCATTGCGCAGCGTCTTGAGATCGGTGTGGAAAACCTGAAGCGCGTGCGCGCTGAGCCGCGCCTGGGGAAAGCGGATCCAACTGTTTTCCCAAACTCCCCGGCTGTCGCCGAGGAAGGCCTGCAACTCCAGCAGAGTTTGGCGAGGCGCTTCGCCACTGGCATGACGGCGGGCAAGGTTTTGGAAGAAGCGCGATTCGCGGATCGTTAAAGGAAGGTCACAATCGGCGGGACTACCCGCCACGACGGCTTGCAGTTCATCCTCGCTGCCAGCGGTCGCGTCGGCGGCGGCAAAGGGAAGCTCGTCCAACGAAATGTGGGTGAGCTCTTGCAGCGCGAGGGATTCCAGCCACGCCTCACTGCGGACCGCGGCCATCGCTACCAACCTGCGCCAGTGATGTCCATGCCAATCACTACCTTGCATCAATTCTGGTGCAACGGAGTGACGGGCAGGTCAATGCCGCATGAATTGTGGGTGAAATCCAGCCCTGGGAACCAGGATAACAATCAGCTTGAGCGAAACGGCTAAAGGCTAATTGCTAACGGCTACTCAGTACTTGCGCATGTGGATTTCGGTGCCGTTACGCTCGAACTTCACTTCGTCCATCAGTTGGTTGATGAGATAAATGCCGCGACCGTGGTTGGAGAATATGTTCTCCCCATGGCAAGGATTGGGGATGGCGAAAGGATCGAAGCCGCTGCCCGGATCGCGCACCACGATCAGCATGCCGTGCTCTTCGTCGCAGCCTACGCAGCACTGGACTTTCTTGCTGGGATCGTTCTTGCAGCCGTGAATAATGGCGTTGGCGAGGGCTTCGCGCAGTGCGGTCTCGATCTCGAATTCCTTGCCGGAGGCGCACTCCAGGCGGCGCGCCATCTCCATGATGCCTTCCACCACGGGACCGATGGCCGTGGGATCGGCGTTGAGCGTGACCTCAATGCGTATCATCAGTTTGCTGCGATCGAACTCTACCGTTGGACAACAGCTAGGCTGCTCCATGGCAGGTCTCCAATGGGAGTGGCGCTCGGTTACTGTTACAGAAAAGCGCAATCGGGTCAAGCAACAATACACGGAACTGTGACATAACCTGGCATGTTCGTGGCGGAAGGTGAGTTTCGACCCGCGTGGCGACGCGCAGATTCGACCCGCGTGGCGACGCCCGCGTTCGTTCCCCTTTCTACCCTGTCATCCTGAGCGACGAGTNNGGAGTCGAAGGACCCCTATACGACCCAATCACTCTCGCCGGCGTGTTTTTGGTCGATTGCTTGCTTTAATCGCCCAGAATCGTACATAATTCCCGATTTCATGTAAGCTAATCGACGAATGCGAACGATACTGATACTGCTTCTCCTCACGACGGTCTTATGTTCTGCCGCGCACACCCAGGACATCACGGTCGCGGCGGCCTCTGACCTGAATTACGCGCTGAAAGATTTGGCCTCGCGCTTCGAGAAGAAGACCGGCGACCAGATAACGTTGTCGTTCGGCTCCTCGGGAAATTTATATTCGCAGATTCAGGGCGGCGCCCCTTATGATTTGTTTTTCTCCGCCGACATCGCCTATCCGCAAAAGCTCGCCGCCGCTGGCCTGGTCGAGAGTTCTTCGCTGCGTACCTACGCCATCGGCCACCTGGTGCTGTGGGTCCCCAACAGTTCCAGCTTCGATCCGCAAAAGCTTAAGATGGATTTTCTTTTGCAGCGTGCGGTGCAACGCATCGCGATCGCCAATCCCGCACATGCGCCGTACGGCCGGGCTGCGATGGCGGCGCTCGAACATTTCGCGCTCAAGGACAAAGTGGCCGGCAAACTGGTCTTCGGCGAGAACGTCAGCCAGGCGGCGCAGTTCGTGCAATCGGGTAACGCGCAGGCTGGACTGATGCCTTTATCGCTGGCCGTGTCTCCGGCGATGAAGGACTCGGGGCGCTACTGGGAGTTGCCAAGCGAGTCTTATCCCGAGTTGCAACAGGGAGTCGCGCTGCTCGCGGCTTCGAAGCACAAGTCCGCTGCAAAGGCTTTTGTGGATTACGTTACCTCGGCGGAAGGCACGGCGGTGCTTGAACAATACGGATTCCGCGTACCTGCAAGCAAATGATCGTTCAGGCACTCACACTTACGCTGCGCTTGGCCGTCATGGTCTCGGCCATCCTGCTGGTCATCGGTGTTCCGCTGGCGTACTGGTTGGCGTTCTCGCGCCGGCGATGGAAGTTTCTGGTGGAAGCGGTGGTCGCGCTGCCCATCGTGCTGCCTCCGACGGTTCTGGGCTTATACGTCCTGGTTGCTGTCGGCCCTCTCAGCCCATTGGGGCGCTGGTATCAGGCGCTTACCGGCCACACTCTCGCGTTCACCTTTGAGGGCCTCGTCATCGGATCGGTTTTGTACAGCCTGCCCTTTGCGGTGCAGCCGATGGCGACTTCCTTTGCCGCCGTTGACCGCAAATTGCTGGATGCATCCGCGCTCCTGGGCGCGTCAGGGTGGCGCACGTTCTGGCGCATCGTNNGCAACCCAGACCGTCTCAATTCTGATTTACGACCAGGTGCAAGCGCTCGATTACGCCACCGCGAACCGCACTGCGCTCATTCTCTTAGTCCTCTGCTTCACTATGCTGGCGATTCTTTACGGCCTGCGCCGCCGTGGCACATGGAATGTGTGGGAGTGGAGATGAGCGGCGCGACCACGTCGTCACCTGCTGAGCAACTGACGGTTCGCCTTAAGAAATGTTTTCGCGGCGAAAGCGGCTCTCCGTTCACGCTTGACGTCGAGCTGGCGGTGGCCGCCGGCTTCACCATTTTGTTCGGGGCCTCCGGGGCGGGAAAGACCACTCTGCTCGATTGCATTGCCGGGCTGCAAACGCCCGACGAGGGAACGATTGCGATCGGCGAGGTCGTCCTCTTCGACTCGGTGTGGCGCGTGAATCTGCCGTCGCGCCGCCGCGCCGTCGCCTACCTGCTGCAATCGCTGGCGCTATTTCCGCACATGACGGTCGAGCAGAATGTGCAGTACGG
>PMAT01000119.1 GCA_003152695.1 Acidobacteriaceae bacterium | reverse complement strand
ATCAACGCAAGTTTAGGACACTACCGGAAATGCCTGCACTGCGAGTTCAGTCCGCCGAAGCGCCTTCACAGAGCTTCGACGACTTGACGCTCAACATGCGTCAATCCACCCTCCACGCTTTCATCCGAGAAGAATGGTTTGACATGAAGATTATCGGCCAGACTCATTCACCCGGGGGAACATGGGGTTGGTCACCAATACACATCATCAGCGGAAGCCTTGACTGTGACGATCCTGCATAAAACTGTGCTGCCCTGGATTTGATTTGCGAATAACGCCTGTGGGCCTGTGGGTTCCTCAGCCCGTTCTGCTCCGAATCCAAACTTGCACCACAGGCTGCTAGAGGTGGTTTCATAAACAGCTGCAGCGCCGTTGTGAGAAATGCATGGCACTGATTCTGAAGTACTTACCAGACGGCAACCTTGGCATCAGGTATTTATGAAACCAGTTCTAAGCAAAAGCTTCAGAGATTGTTTAAAATTGACCAGACTCCATACTCGGCGGCCTCCACAATAACGAAATGAAATCCGGCCCTCTCGTTGAAGCCCAGGCCCTCAAAGTGCTCTGCCCCACGTGTGGCGCTCCTCCTGGAACGCGGTGTGAGCGTGTCATTGGTGGCGTCCGTCCGCAATCTCACTTGGAGCGCCGACTAATCGCATCGGAGAAGGTGCGGAAGAAGTCACGCCCTCCAGCAACACACAATTAGCCTACTACCTGAAATTTGGTAGTGGTGCCATTTGATTTCCACAGGGATTGAATGCCAGCACGGACGGCGTAAACTTGGAGCGTGGCAAAGAGAAAACTTCGGATCGTGCGTGACCATCCCCTGCTCGGCATCTGTGAATACTGCAACATGCAGTTCTCCTGCGGGCTGATGCCGGTCGAAGCGGCCAGGGAGGATATTCAGGAGCGGTTCAACGTGCACAAGTGCAAGCCTGTAGACAGCAGCCAGAACGCTCTGCGGATCGTGCGCGAGTCCAAGGAAGGCAAGTAACGGCAAAAAACGCCTAGCACACCCCGCCAGCCGCTCAAAGTTTTCTCTTGCTTCTGGCCCCTCTTTGTATTCGGCTTTCATATTCACAAGTCTAATAATTTATCAATGGGACGACATACAAATAAAAAACGGCGACAAAAAGAAGGAAAACGCACAGCGCGATCCCGAATGCAAGCGACTCTTGTGGTCAAAAATCTCAAACGCTTTGAAAAGGCTTGGTTTCCGGCCTCATAATTTCCGCGCACAGCTGCTTTCTGAACCCCTATGGTCAAGAAACTCATCTTCGCTTCCGAGGAAGCGAGGTTTTCGAGAGCCACGATCGTTTGGCACAAGTGAATTACAGCTACTTATACCAACTTTTGCCCGATTTCTTAGCAGCCCCTTCGAGAAGCGATCCCTGTTGCGAGGTGCTAGCCACCGGAATGGCTGCGGTTGCCCGGGGTTTCGTCGCGATCATTAGGGCAGCTTCCGGCTTCTTGATGTCAAGTTTACCCTTGAAGAAGGCACCCTCTTCGATCGAAATCCGCGCGGTCGACATGTCGCCTGTAAAGGACGCGCTTCTAAACAATTCGACGCGATCGCTGGCCTGGATGTCACCTTCCACCCGCCCTTGCAGAATCACATGGCGGGCCTCGATATTGCCGCGTATGCGGCCATTGGGACGGACCGTCAGGCGCTGACCGTGCAGCGTGATCGAGCCCTCCACTTCGCCGTCCACAACCAAGGCTTCATTGCCCGAAAGTTCGCCTTTCACCACCAGCAACTTTCCAACGAAGGTGGTAGGGTGGCTTTGCACGCTGTGGCTACGCAGAGCTTCAGCCGCGGACGATGGCGCACTCGCAGTCGGAATTGATTTAGAGGAGGGCGCACTCGTCTCTTTGTCTGGCGTCGAGACTTCATCTCCGCTTCGCGATGACTTCCACATGATCTTGATCGAGATCTCCCTTCTGATCTCCTAAGTGGCAAGTAAGATACCTGCTCGCCTCCTATTTGTACCAGGTGCACCTTTATCAGGTGCTGGAAGCGAACGGCTATGGCTCCTGCTTGACGGGCGACCTATGATGCCTTTTCACTCGAACGTTGAAGTGGCAAATTCATGCCCGACGCAATTTTTGCGCACCACAGCAATAGAAAAGGCTGTGACTTTGGTTATGCTCCATCCGCCAACTCCTGCGAGGGAGCCAACAACGTGGACGCATGTACCGTCACAGCCCTTGATGCGATCACTGCTTTCGCAGTTCCAAGCCCCAACGGTCACCCCGCAGCGCCGTCGGTTTTTTCGGGTCTGGAGGTTCAACAGGTCGCCCAGCCGAACCCATCACCCAGCTTACTTCAGGCCAGCTACTCTTACGTTTGTCAGCCCTTTTCTGCCGTCGACTTGGACGATACTAATACAGCAATTTCAATTGTCAACGCCCAAGGTTGGTGCAAATGCAATTAGTTTTCATGTGCGAATTATGTTTCCCAAGTGACAGAAAACAGACAAGTTCTGATTCTCGCCCTGAGTTATCCAATATCAATTTACATCTTGTTCACAGGAGCCAAGAGCGAATCCATATCATGCGGGGACGACAGATGCCGAAGGGCGAGGTTCTCCGGGAACGGATTAGAATTCCTCTTTACTTCAGATCAAGCAAACTGGACCGGGCGAGCGAATGGCAAACGGCTGCGGCGGCCCTCCGTCACTGTTCATGCTGCAGAGGTCCGGCGTCCTTAACTTTGGGGCCCGCGCGAACCACACGCTGTTTATTGCGGGCGGGTACGGAATATCTGGAGGGCATTCCGAACCGCAGCTTCGATCCTGGCGCCGCGGCGGCTAAATCCCAGCATCGAAACCATCTCGGACACGATCTCGTCGTCAGTGCGCAACTGCTCATCGGAGGACAGCCACCCGATCAGTCGCACGAGATCAGAAGAGCTGCACTGTGTGATTGAGGTTCGTAGTGGAACCGGGCGCGGGCCCCTTTTCTTGTCAGACCCGTTCCCACCGTTGGCGGTCCGCTTGTCCTTACCGCCGTCGTCTCCAGTACCGTTGCGCACCAGACCCGCGTCGAGTTGGTCAGCATACTCCACCGCGGCTTGAAGTGCCAGCATTGCCCGCTTAACCTCATCCTCTTTCCGCATAAACCAGTCCGTTGACCAGATGCGGTGAAATCGCCAGCCGAGCTTCTCCAACATTCGCACCTCCCGTGGGAGAAACCCCCGTTGGTACCATCTCTGCCCTGACCGAGAGGGGCGATAAGACAATCGTCGTCTGTCGCTTGGACCGGAAGAAGCTGGACACTGAGCGTAGCGAAGCGCAGGCCTCTGCCCTCACCTCTCTGCACCTTGCCATTATCAGGGGTGGGCACGCAGCTATCAGAAAACGGTTCCTAGATGGAGAACCTGCGTATTCAGCAGCCTGTTTGGCGGTATTAGAGCCTGCATTCAAGCACTTAATCGACGGCCTTCAGCAAGCGTGGGACAATGCGGGTTCGAACAAGTTGTGACCGCGGGAACAAGCAGCTCTTCTTTTCGGGCCGCTACTCTTTACCGCTTTCTTACCGTGTTCTCCCGCGCCCCACGGCACCCCGCGGCACCTTTCAACACGCTCCGGTGAAATGAAGCAAGTAGTTGATAATGATTGTTTTAGTGGCGCAGACCCTTGTCATTCTTGGCCGCGGCACGTCGCCAAATTTTGTAAGGAACTTAGGCTCATAACCCAAAGGTCGGTGGTTCAAATCCCCCCTGCAACTCAGGGAATCATAGCGGACTTGAAACGTCTGCCTCCCTGGTCCTGTGGGTGGCCTGCTGCCACTGCAGAATACTTCAAACTTGCTGCAACGCAATTCAAACATTACTGCAACTGAATTCCAACAATTACAAAGTCTGTGCGTTTCTGAGTTATTTTGCATTGGCGGTAATTCGCGGTAGATGGCGGTAATTCGCGGTAATTGGCGGTATGTATCCCACCAAAATTGCGCCGAAACTCGATCTTCCGTGCGGAATTGATTTTCAGTGCTGCGGGATAAAACGCTTGTAACTGATTGATTCTTCGTGAACGATCAAGGCTTTTCGTGCATTTCTCGCGAACCTATCTTTAGGAGCGCAGTGCAGAGTCCGGCAACCTGTTCAAGCCAAATAACTTACGTGATGAATCGGTGCATGAGCGTGGAGCGGCCCCGCGAACATCCCACGAACCTGCTGTCAGTGGTATATGGCGGCAAAAATCGTCCCGTAACCGAAGGCCCCATTTTGCTTCAATTCATGCTGTAGGAGTTTCTAGCACAGGATAAGAACGCGAGCTCTGTAGTTTCCGATGAAGTGAGGATCCCCTCTTTAACGCTTTCTGTTTTTTCGCTGATTCTTCGGACGCCCAGGTGGCTTGGCCCGATAGTTTTCGACTTCAACGCGCCTCAGCAGCAAACGACCTCCGATTTCCAGCGGCTTAAACCTGCCCTTTTGAATCAGCTGTGTGATTGCTTGGGGGGAGACACCTCTAATTCGTGCTGCTTCCGCCTGAGAGATCCATTCGTTTGGTTTAAAGTTTTGTCGCACAAAAAGACTTGATAATATAAAGCTATTTTGATATGGTAGTTCACTGATACTGATATGCGCACTTCTCCAAACGACCGCAAAGAAGCTGCGCTGGCAGTCTCGCCAGCCAGGCGGCTTCCCTTTAAGAAAGAATACGGCAATCTCTCCAAAGACCGCGATGTCAATGGTCCCTTGCCGTTGGCAAAGGAGATTCGTCCCTGCGACGTCATCACGCTATCACGCAGTTTCGTCCGTTGGTGCCTCGCGGCATTGGTTTCTTGACTCATGACTGTGATCTCTTTGGAAACAGTTGGTTTTCATGCCCAACAATTGGCTGAGTATTCAAGATGTGACTGATCTGACCGGCTGGCACCCTCAGCATGTGCGCCGGTTGGCGAGAGAGGGCCAGTTGCGGCACCGGCCCTCGAAACAAGTAAGGCGCGACGGACGAGGCCAGCGCGAATATGCGCTATCGTCCTTGCCAGTCGAAGCGCAGTTGAAATTCCTCAAGCAGCCGCTGCTGTCTGGACCAGACTGCACGGCTCTGGCGCTTCGCTCGAATCTGAACCAATCCAACCTGTTTGCTTCTCTGCCCGAGGTCACCGAACCCGAACGCCTCAACTTTTCCGCAAGGCAGAACGCCCAGGCCGTGAAGCGCCTGGAGGCCATTGCACCGCTGGTGGAATTCCGCAGCCGCAGCCAGCGATCCCGTCCAACGTTTCGTACCGCCGGCGGAGTTGCCGTGCGAAGTATGAGCTCGTTGGTCGGCTACCTCGCCAATCAGCACCACCTCAGCGCCCGAACGCTCTGGAACTGGTATGCACAGTACCGCAAGCTGGGCTATGCGGGTCTGGTCGACCGAGTTCGCTCGGATAAGGGAAAGTCGCGGTTTCTCAAAGCCCATCCCGCGGTCCGCGCATATCTGGAGAACAAGTACCTGGGTGAGCGGCTGTCGATTCGGCTGGTCTACCGGGCCTTGCTGCGCGATCTGCGGAGCCTCGAGCCTGATTGCACCAGACCACCCAGCTACAGCGCCGTCCGGTCTTACCTGCAACAGCTGCCCAAGCCCTTGCTGATTCTGAGCCGGGAAGGCGAGCGACAGTTTCAGGAACGTTGTGAACCCTACCTGCTGACCGACTTCGAAACGCTGGTACCTAACCAGATCTGGGTCTCTGACCATGGCCAGCATGATGTCTGGGTGCGCAACGACCTGTTCTCCGGCGTATCGACCAATGCGGCGGTCCGGCCCTGGCTGACTGCCATCATTGATATGCGCTCCCGCAAGATCGTCGGCACCGCCTGGTCGGCCACCCCCAGCTCACACACCATCAGCTCGGCCCTGCGAGTGGGGATTGAGAGCTTTGGGATTCCCCAGATCCTCTATGTGGATAACGGCAAAGACTACGAGAAAGTCGGTCGCATCGACTTTTCTCCGGAATGTAGTGGCGTACTGGTCAGGCTGGGCATCCAGCCCCAGTACTGCCTACCCCGCCATCCCCAGTCGAAGCTGATCGAGAGCTGGTTTGGAACGGTGCGCAAGCGATTTGATTGCCTCTGGCCCTCCTACTGCGGACCAGGTCCAAAAGACCGGCCGGAGCAGTGCACGGCTGCCCTGAAGGAGCACCAGGCCTTTCTGAAGGGCAAACGGAAAAGCTCCCCTTTACCCCTGGCCAGCGAGTTCATCGCTACGGCACGGCAATGGATCGCAGAATACAACTCGCAGCACCCCCATACTGGGCGAGGCATGCGAGGCCGTACTCCGGATGAGGTCTTTAACGAGCTGCTCCTACCAGGCCAGAAAAGACTGATTGAGAGTCCGGAAGTTCTCTATGCCTTGTTCTGGGACCGGCAGCGGCGCAAGGTGTCGGAGGGCGGATGCGTGCAATTGTACGGCGAGCGCTACGAACCGGCCGATGGCGAGAGTCTGGCCAAGCTCTTTCTGGAAATCGAGCGCGATGTCCTAGTGGCTTGCGACCCAGCCAATCTGGGTGAAGCCATCGCCCTGGATCTGGACGGCCGGCTCCTGGGACGGCTGCGGGCCCAGAAGCTGATCACCCGCGGGCCGGTGAGCCACGAAGACATTCGAGCTTCAATGCGGATCAGGCGCACGGCTCGTAAGGCAATCGCCGATTACGTTACTGGCTTGTCGGGGATACGGGCTCGTGCTGGAGACCGTAGCGAGATCTCGCAGCTCCAGAATGGAGATCGAGCCGAAACGCCAAGAGCAGAACAGTCGCCGCCGCCAACCTTGGTACGGTCGCAAGATCTGCACACCGTAGCCCGTCCCGACTTCATCGACGACATTGTTCGGGAACTGACGGACGGAGAATAAGCCATGGCTCTTTCCTACGCGGTACGCCGACAGCTGCTGGCGGCAAGCTTGCCGGAAGCCACCGAAGTCCGGCTGGAATTGCAGGATTACCTGGCCCGGACCGGCATGACACCGCCAGATTTTGCCCGCCGCATCAACTACGCCCGGGAAACGGTCTATCAGTTTCTGAATGGCCACTACAGCCGGATCTCCTCCAACGACGGGCTCATCCGGACCGCGATCCGCGATTTCATTGCGACCCACCCCATTGCGACTCCCGCAGTCAGCTCAGGCAAGCTCTATGAAACCGAGAATGCCCGCTTGCTGCGACGGTACTTCTACGAAGCCCTGGATCATGGCCGGGCCTATTACCTCTACGGCGCCCCGGGAACCCAGAAGACCTACGTCCTGCAGCACCTGATAGCAGAGTTGAACCGGTCAGAGATCGCCAAGAACGGAGAGGGCCGGAGAGCTTACTACGTCTACGTTCGTCAGGGAATTCACTCGCTGGATCTGATGAAGCGGGTAGCCCAAAGCTGTGGAGCAGTCGGAATGGGCACGGTCGACCGGATTCTGCGCAATCTGCGTTTCGATCTCAGTCCGCGCAAGGTGGTGCTGGTCTTTGACGAAGCCCAGCATCTGTCGATTGCGTGCCTGGAGACCCTACGGGAACTGCTGGATCAACCGCCGCACTGCGGGTTGTTGTTTGCCGGCACCCACGAACTGGAGGCAATCTTCACCCGCCAGGCCTTGGAGCTGGAGCAATGGCGTTCCCGGTTTCATGCCGGCCAGGCTTTGCCCGGCATCTCGGAAGAAGAAGCAGCCGCTATCGTGCACTCGGAGCTAGGATTGGGACTGTCGCAGCGGAAAATCCAAAAGCTGATCTCGAAATCCCGTATCACCGATCTTCGCCACGGTGGTCAGCACAGCTATGTATCGGCCCGGAGGCTGTTCTGGGTCATTCGCGAGTTGCAAGCTGTCGCCAACGGAGAATCAACACACCCTCGTCATCAATAATAATGAGGATGTCGTGAGCGAACCTGGCGCAACATCAGCCCACAATGTCCTCGCCGAACTCCTCGCAAGAATCCCCGTTTCAGGCGCGGTGAGCTCAGCTCTTGGGTGGACGAGGAACACAGCGTTTATAGGCGGTCGGGACCCTGTCCTACGCAGAAGTTGCATCGGAAACCAAATCTGCATTTTGGCCGAGCACGGTCATGAGCGCCTATTTTCAAAAGATTTCAGTTGACTGAACTCTGTATTTACATGTAAATACAACTCATGGCAAGCCTCATGCCCCGCAAAAATAGATCCGCAGCCCCTAAGAGATCGGGTATTCCATTGGTGGTTTATTTCGAGGACGGCCTCGCTCGTAAGCTGGAAGCCGTGGCTCGGGAGCGAAGCGTGCCGAAGGCTGCGCTGGTCCGGATAGCAGTCGGTCGGCTCCTCATACAGCTGGGGAGTGGACAGCTAGAGCTGCCGCTGGGGGTCGAATGACCAAACGCTTAATCTTGCAGCCCCCATCCCTCCCTGAATCGGTATCGTTCTCAGGACATGAGACTTTCATTCTGCGCTATGGCTGGCTCAAAAAAGCCTTCGACGCGGTGACCGACGACCCCGAAGCTTTTTCCCGCGAAGGCGCGATTGTTACCCTTGGCGTCGGAAAAAACATGGTCCGTTCCATACGTCATTGGGCACTCGTTACTGGGATTCTGAAGGAAGAGCCTGGAACTAGGGGCCTGAGGTTGCAGCCGACGAACTTCGGAAGCCTAATCTTCCCGACAGGCGGAGTCGACCCGTTTCTAGAGGATACCAACTCGATATGGTTGCTGCACTGGCAGATTTGTACCAATGCGTCAAGAGCGACCACGTGGGTCTGGGCCTTCAGTTTGCTGCGGGGCACTGAGTTTACTCCGACGATCTTGCGGAACATGATCCTGGGGGAGCTCGAGAAACGCGGGATGAAGGCGCCAACTGCGAACACGCTCAAACGGGACATAGAGTGTTTCGTGCGGAGCTACGTCCCGGTACGTTCTGCAACTCTTGCCGAAGACACGCTCGATAGTCCCCTTTCAGAACTCCGTCTCATCGAGCAAATCGGGCATGACGGGTTGTTAAGTTTCCGACGCGGTCCAAAGAAGACGCTAGCGGATGAAATCTTTGCCTTTTGTGTGCTCGATTTTTGGAATAGGCAGGCTGGCACCCGAGAGACATTGACTTTTAATGAAATAGCCTACGGGTTCTGTAGCCCCGGATCGATTCTGAAGCTGGATGAGAACAGTTTGGTTGAACGACTAGAGAGTCTCGAGAAGGTGACCAACGGGGCATTGCTGTATGCCGATACTGCCGGACTCAAGCAAATATATAGAAGGAGAGCCGTTGTTCCAGAGTCTCTGTTTACAAGCTATTTTGACTATCGGTTGGTTTGCGTGTGAGAGAGCGAAGAGTGAAACTTTCAGATCACATTGACGTCGCCCCTCGTTTTGCCCGTTCTATCAATGTGGAACGCGATTTTGGCGACAAAGCAGCACTAGAAGGATACGTGCTCACCAGCAGCGGCCTCGACGTGCTCAGGCGGCTCGTTGCAGCCTTTGCCGATCCACTGGCGTATCGTGCATGGACGCTGACCGGGCCCTACGGATCGGGCAAGTCTGCCTTCGCGGTCTTCCTTGCGGCTCTATTTTCCCCAGCCAGCGATGCTTCGCAGTTCGCCCGGGAACTACTGAAGCAGCACGATTCTGAGATTCTCCGAATTCTTTTCGATCGACGGAAGTCGGCGAGGATCGCTGACCGAGGTTTTTGCCCGATCGTGGTAGCTGGAGCGGCGGAACCGCTGTTAGCACGTCTTGTCGACAACTCAATCTGGTGGATTGAGGACTATTGCCGAAAGTTTAAAGCTCCAAGGGCGCTAGATCAGTTGCGGAAAATGAAGCGACGGTTGCAAAGTGGCGGCCACATTGAGTCACGCGCAGTGGTTGAGGCGCTTTCTGACATCGCTGGGGAGCTCATTCAGAAACGAAGCTCAAACGGCATAATGATTATCGTTGACGAGTTGGGTAAGTTTCTGGAGTATGCAGCGCGGGAGACGAACAAGGGCGATATCTTTGTGCTGCAACAACTGGCTGAGGCGACGCCGTCTGCTACCGGGCTGGTTTTATTTACGATTCTTCATCAGTCGTTCGACAGCTATGCATCGTCGCTACAGAGCACCGCTCGGAATGAGTGGGCAAAAGTCCAGGGTCGATTCGAAGACGTTGCTTTCCAGGAACCGCCTGAGCAGATTTTGCAATTACTGGCACATGCTATCCGGCACGACAGTTCTTCCGACTTAAGACCTTTACGAGCGAAAGCGAGGCTGCTAGCTGCGGAGGCATACCAGTTAAAGCTTTGCCCACCCGGGCTGACGCGGCATCAGTTCATTCAGACTCTAACGGATTGCGCACCACTACATCCCGTTGCCGCCTTGGCACTGGTAAGACTTTGCAAGAAGATCGGACAGAATCAAAGGTCGCTGTTTGCGTTCTTGACGTCCAACGAACCGGGTTCATTTTCAGGGTTCTTGCGAGCGCAGGAGGGCGCTGGTTTCTACACCATTGCCGATTTGTTTGATTACCTGACACAAAGCCTTGGATCGGGCTTGCTCGTCGGTGAGAATGGGACCCGCTGGGGTGAAACTCAAGTGACACTCGATCGATATATTTCGGCGAGTAAGGAAGAGGCCCAGGTCATCAAATGCGTCGGGATGTTGGGTGCAATTGGTGCATACGGAAACCTCAAAGCCTCCCCAGACGTGGTGGATTTCGCATCGGGCTCAGGTCGCAAGATGGTGAAGGCAGCAGTTCAACAGCTACTGAATGCATCGATTCTGATCTTTCGCCGCCACATGGGCGCATTTTCGCTTTGGCATGGAAGTGATGTTGACCTAGAAGCAAGAAGCAAAGAGGCCGCCGCGCGGATCGGCGATTCTGTTGCCTTGGCTTCGAAATTGGATGGGGTGTGGACGCCGCGCCCAGTGATTGCAAAACGACATTCGTACGAAACAGGTACACTGCGTTTCTTCTCTTTCCGATTCGTTGGTGTCCAGAATTTCTGGAATTCATTAGAGCAAAAGGATGGTTCGGATGGGCTGATCTTGTTTGCAATTCCAGATTCGGCGGACGATGTAGCGCAACTTGTGACTTTGGCTCAGAGCTCGACGGTTCGGGATCGGGAAGACATCGTTGTGGCGATCCCGAAAGCGATTGGTCCGCTCAAAGATGCGGTTTGTGAGCTGGAAGTGCTTCGCTGGATCGAACGCAACACGCCTGAATTGAACGGAGATCCCACTGCTCGCCGCGAGCTGAATAGTCGTGTAATGATCGCGGAAGAGCGTGTCATAAAAGAAATGGCGGATCTCTCGGATCCACGCGCTTCGACAGGCCAGCACACTCAATGGTTTTACCGGGGGCTGGCTGACGGAAGGGTCGCTCGCGGATTAGCCACGTTCCTTTCTGAGGTCAGTGACCGCGCATACCCGGACACACCCAGGCTAAGAAACGAGCTTATTAACCGCCGCACACTATCTTCTTCGGCAGCAGCTGCAAGAGGTGTGCTAATTCGCAGGATGATCGAACACGCTAAAGAACGACGGCTCGGAATGGAGGGCACGCCGGCAGAGGCCGGCATCTATTTCTCAGTGCTGGAAGCGACTGGGATCCACTCTCTTCGAGAGGGTGAATACTGCTTTGGTCCGCCTAGCAATGATCCAGGCTTGTCGGCCGTGTGGAAGAGGATTGAATTGTTTTTCTCGGAGTGCGAACTGAGGAAGAGAAGTGTCACAGAACTGTTTGAGATCCTCCAGCGTCCGCCATATGGGCTGAAAATGGGTCTCATTCCGGTGATCTTGTGCGCTGCAGTTCTTGCGCATGAGACTGAGATCACGTTTTATGAGAATGATGCCTTTGTTCCAGAGATTAGCCAGGAACTGATCGAGCGGTTAGTACGCCGTCCCAGTACATTTGCAATTCGGACATACCAGGTGCAAGGCGTGCGAAGGGAAGTATTTCAGCAGTTTGCGAGTTTGTTTGGTCCAGCGCCGGATTCAACAAGTCCAAGTCTCGTTTCGGCACTAAAATCTCTCTTCAAGTTTTTTAACTCGCTTCCACCATACACGCGCCAAACGAAACGCATCTCAACACAGGCGATTGAAGTACGAAGTGCGTTGTTTGCTGCTCGACAGCCAGATGAATTGCTTTTTGTCGATTTGCCTGCCGCGTGTGGGTTCCCAGCGTTTGACGCAGACGCAAGCCAGCAGGCGGCGAAAGAGTACTTCGAGTCTCTGAGATCTGCTCTTCTGGAATTGCAACGAGCATATAGTCATCTTCTCTCCGAAATCGAGCAGCTGCTATGTGAGACGATGAATGTTTCGGGGGCAACAGCACGCGTAGCACTCAGGGAGCGGGCTCAGTCGGTTGCCACATTTGCTGTTGAGCCGCGAATGGTTGCGTTTGTGACCCACCTCGTTGATGCAGAGCTAGACGACACGCAATGGATTGAAGCTGTCGGTACACTCTTGGTTGGAAAGCCTCCTCGATCGTGGAACGATTCCGATCGGGCTCGTTACGAGGTCGTATTAGCAGATCTTAGTCGCAACTTCCGTCATATCTTTAAGATAGCTTTTGAATTGGCTCGCCGCGAGGTTGGGTCTTCCCCTCAGGCCGAAATTTATCGAATCGGTATCACCGATCGGTACTCAAGAGAGCTTGAGGAGGTGGTGTCGGTTAAAGCGGAGGAGAGGTCGAAGTTATTTGAGGTTAGCGAGAGCCTTCAGGCTCTGATGAGCTCCCTCGGGATCGACGAGAATCCGGAGCTATGCTTGGCGGTATTAGCTAACATCTCCAAGCGATTTCTGACCGAATTGCAAGACAAGAAGCCTTCAGCTCAGCTCGCGCAAGAAAGGAGCATAGTTCGTGGGTAAAGTTGTTCGCCACATCTTGGGTTTGTCTGGCGGCAAAGATAGTGCCGCTCTTGCAGTTTACATGCGCGACAAGGTGCCGCAGATGGAGTACGTATTTTGCGACACCGACAAGGAGCTGCCCGAAACGTACGAGTTCCTTGACCGTCTCCAGGCGTATCTTGGGAAACCCGTTATACGGCTAAATGCTGCCAAAGGCTTCGACCACTGGCTCAAGATGTACGGGAATTATCTGCCCTCAAGCCGAATGCGGTGGTGCACCAAGATGCTGAAAATCCGTCCGTTTGAGGAGTTCGTCGGCGAGGACGACGTCATCAGTTATGTGGGCATACGCGCTGATGAGTATCGAGATGGGTACCTCTCGACAAAGCCCAACATCAAGGCGGTGTACCCATTCAAAGAAGGCGGAATCGTCGAGGCTGACGTTCTGCGGATCTTAGAAGAAGCCGGCCTAGGACTACCCAAGTACTACGAGTGGCGCACTCGATCCGGATGTTATTTTTGCTTTTTTCAGCGAAAGGCAGAATGGGTAGGCTTAAAAGAGCGGCATCCAGAATACTTCGAGAAGGCAAAGGAATATGAAAAGTACGATTCGATTACGGGAGCTCGCTACACATGGAGTCAGAGTGAGAGTTTAGAGGAACTGGAGAACCCGGAGCGCATCGCCGAGATCAAGCGGAAGCATCTGGAGGCGCTTGAAAAAGAGAAGCATAACAACAAGGAGCAGAAACTGTTTCAGATTCTCGGCAACGTGCTTGATGATGAAGATGACACCGAGCCGTGCCTGATTTGCTCCTTATAGGGTTCGAATCTAGCTTCTAATATATTACTCTGGAGCGAAACGCTTTAGCAGTATTCAAACTACATCTTTGAAATGGCACCTATCCCGCCTAGCAAGTGTCATCCCCAGCTTGACTGACGGAGCTTCTTGGCGGCTGAAGTTTGGTTCCGGAGGAGGTAATTGGCGTTTGCTCCCCCTGCCCGCTTACCAGCACATTCGAGAACGTTTCACAAAGGGTGATATTTGCATCATCGCCGGAAGCCCGGTAAATCGCGGGGTTGGCGCGTTTCAAATGTCTGGTTCAGAAGTCCCTATATTTTCTATCGACTTCCATTCTGGAGCCATTGCCAATAGAGCGTCTTTGGCTCCCCTGCACTCATAAACAGGGCAACTGCGTCTCAGTCGCGTTAAGTTTAAATATGCATTCAGGTGAAAGACTTCTTGTTTCCCCTGACGGACATAGACGCCGTAACGAAGACCATCAGTGACGATTAGCCGCTGACATCCAGGCTTACCGTCCGCATATGCCATTGCCTGTGGTTTTGCACTGAGGCAAGATTTGTCCATCTTCTTGGCCTCTACTACAACTTGAAGAGATTGATCCGCTCGGGGAAGTTGCTCGAAAAGGGCAACATCAACATGGTTCCATTCAACAGCCATTCGCTGCGGTGTCCAACCCAAGGCGCGCAATAGTGGAACTACAAGGTAGGCCACCGTTTCATGTTCGGACGGCATGCTTGAACGTTGATACCACTTTGCAATTCGGCTGAGTTCGCCGATTTCGTTGACCAGGTTTGTAATCGACGCGCTTGCGACACCATGATCGAAAAGAAATTCAGATAATGCGGCAATAGAAACTTCATTGTCCTCCTGCAAAGCGGGCAACTCTACCACGGGACGGTTGGAAGTTTCTCCTGAAATCACAAGTGAAGAAAGCCATTCTTTCACGGCTCCATCGCTTAGTTTTTGCGTTGTATCACCTAACTTAAGATCGTATGTGTCGAAGACTTTCGGAGAACCAAGGTTTTTCCAGAGCCATCGGACCCTACGGACGTGCTGCAAGTCCCAGCCATCTATGTCACCAAATTCGTCATGCCATTCGTAGCGGCCAACAATTTGACCCACCGCAACAACTGTGGCCGTACCAATTCGTAACACGACAAGGTCACCCTCCGTCATCTCTTCAGAAAATCGCTTCAAATCAGTGATCTTCCGCCCAGCCCATTGATCTGCTCGGAGAGTGCTTACGCAGTCTGGCCATGGGCCAGCATAACCCGGTCCATTGAGGATCACATCCCACTTGATGCACAGCTCGGAGTAATTGCGATCCGTATCGCCCGCCGCCTGTTGCCAAAGGTTTGTGTCGGTAATGTCCATGATGAAATCGGAGTCCACCGTTCGCAACATTCAAGCTGATTGCCGCGATTTCTTAAATCCCAAGCTCTCTCAACTTGGCACTAGCCTTATTCAATCTATCTTTACACCAGTAAACGCAGTTTAAATCAGCACTTCCAGCGATCTACTGACTCTAAAGTCATTGCAGGACATCACGTTAACGAACATCTTATAAGCTTCTCATACTGGCGATATTCAGCGTCGAGAGTGTAGAGCTGATCCCATATCAGCTGCCGCATCCTCATCGCTGGCTTCAAACAGAATCTGTCAAAATCGTGATCTGAAACCTGTCCATGGGGAAACAGAATCTTCATCATGCCACTTGCGATCGACTGAACTGCCTCATGATTACGTTTGTAGGGCCGCTCGCCCAACAGCTGAATCCTACGCGCTGCATACTGGTCGGCCTCTAGATCATCTCGGAGAGCCAGTAACGCATCCCCGAAGAAGTCTGCTTTCAGCCCCAGCGAATCCGCGAACGAGCGGCTGGTGAGCTTTTGTGTCTCCCACCCCGGAATGATGCCCTTGATACGATCCAAAAAGGCGGTCTCACGAAGAAAATCTGGCAGTTCCTCCACGAGGTTATCACGAACGGGTCGCTGTTGTTCATCAAGAGTAATGTTGGCCAGCAATACGAAACTACAGTCACTCGCAGTTTGGTAGAGGCCTCCTCGGGTGAGTACACCGTTTGCCAGATAACCCTTTAGTCCACCGACTATCTCCTCAGGCTGGAGAAACTTCAGTGTTTGAACTTCATCTAGAACCACCACCGCAAACCTTGCAAGGAGTCCCCATTGGCCAGTAGCGTTATTGACAAACAGTACCGCAGGTGAGATGTTCCCACCACTGATCAATCGTACTTTAGGACTAATATTTTCATATAGGTAACTCTTGCCCGTTCCTTTGGGAGCGAGTTCCATCACGTGGAGATTCTTCTGTACGAGTGGCAACAAACGGCTGAGGAGGATCAGCTGCTCGTGTTCTGTAAAGGCATCCGAGCTGTAGCCCATTGATAACAGCATTAGGTCTTGCCATTCGGGCAACGTAAACTCCTTGCGGGCCTTTTTGTAAAGTTCCAAGTTCACGAGCGCCTGCATCGGATGAAATGTGGTGATGGCTACGCCACTCGAGGTGTTCACGACCTCGGTCACACCCCACATACCCTGCTTCAAAAGATCCGGGTACTCTTGCAATAGGTCGTCGCCGATCAGTACGTCATCGAGACCAAGCAAGCTCAATTCTGCAAGGATTTCACTGTTGCCGCGGCGGAGTCGAACCTCTGCCTGAACGGGAGTCAAGATCTTGACGGTTTCGCCTTGTACGAGACGATACTTTATGACCTCCTGATCCCCCGAACTAGGGATACGTTGAGAAGCCCATGTCTGCACCTTGTCCGCTTCACCTTGCGTGAGCGGACCTGTACCTGGCACGATTGAATCCAAAACCCATTCCGCAACATAGGCCGGCACTCCTCGCTTCTGCAGCTGACTCAAACCTAGTCGCCGCTTGTCGATTGCCAAGCGTCCAAAGACTCTGGTCACCTTCTGTGCGGTCGTTTCGCTGTCTTCTGGTATTTCAATATCCATTCGCTCTCCCTAGAGCAGATCATCCAAGATCGTCTCGCGACTATACATCTCTTCAACTGTGAGCTCAGGAACTAAACTATGGATCTGTCGGTCGCCAGTCGGCATGGCGTACGTAATTGTGGCTTCCATCGTCGCTAGATCCTTTCGCTGTGGCCAGTTAGTGAGCGTCAAGTCGATACTACCCCGCTTGAGCGGCGCTACGCTAAGGCTAGTACTTATGCGAACGTTCATAAAAGTAAGATTGACCTGAACTATCTCAACGCGAACGTCACTTGCATTGGTCGCCTCCAGCTTCATCTGCCCAGAAGCTCCTGCCACGCCGCGCCCCGTGAGGCGTACGGAGAGAGAAACTGGGTCACGATCTCGCGTGAACTGGACCCATGGTATTAATACCTCCTCGGGGAAAACACCCCCATGTGGGAACCACTCGGCACCAGTCCTTCCATCAGAGGTGAGGAATGCGTCATCAGACAGAATTATCGCCGCTGTTTCTGGGAGTCCAAACCGCTCTGCGTCAATATACGCCAAAGCGCCGTCGACATAGATCCCATGATTGTCAAAAGGCACAGAGACAGGACCCCAAGCTGCGCGCCCATGGGCTTGCATCTTAGGTGGTATCTCGTGGACTCGCCGCGAAACGGACAGCAACCGCCCATGATCAGTCGTGATAAAAACCCGCAGTTTCTGGCGGCCATCTACCTCATTCACAATGCGGGCGACGCGCTGGGCAATGCTCCGAAGCCGCCCTTCAACCTCGTAGTGTAAGGTCTGCACGTCGAGAGGCTTGTGGTATGTCTTGTCGGGCTCGAGGACACTCCAGATGATGAGCCCTCCGGCTTTAGCTGAGCTCAAGGCCCTTACGACATCTGGATCTCGCTTCTCAATTGAGCCGACCTCCTCCTCTTCAAAAGCTTGTACCGGAGTGACTCCAGCCATGAGCGACGGTTTGGCAAAATGTGTTACCGTTGGCAGCGGCGCGAATAGAAGCTCAAGATCATCCAAAGAAAGCCGTGGGGTCTCAGAGGATATGAACTCCGTGATCTGCTGTGCATCGGCATAGCCTAGGCCGTCGAGGACGATCAATAGATTCACAAATCCAGACTCTTTAGCTAGTTCGGCCGTCCTACTCCAGCTCATGAGCTTGCCGCCCTCACCACCTGCTCTTGCATTGGAATAGAATTTCAGATACCACAAGCCGAACTCCCGCCCTAGATCACGAGTACGATCAAGGTGCCCCGATATATCGCCATTCCGACGGCGATATTTCAGGTATCTATCCGAAAACCAGATGGAGAGCTCAGGCAGGCTGGTGGGAGGTGACCCCGGATCGTCAGGCGGGAGCAGATCCTGCAGGCTCTGCCATTCTCGGATACCGAGGTAAGGCTTGAGCAGGCTCAAAAGATCCGAACTGAGGGACTCCGGATTATTTCGGTAGTAAGCCAGGGCAACTGGCGCCGCAGTCTTTAGAATCATTCGTGGGGCGCCTGACTCAACCAGTTCCCTAAAGAACGATCCTTGGGTTTGAACTGCGCTTAACCTCCATTCGTCCTCCAATCGGAGTAAGGCCCAGTTGGGCAGCTTATCCGCCGGACAGCTCGGGAACTCGAGACGAGGCGTATCGCAACGCAACCATTCCTTAATAACTTGCCAGGCCTGATCAGAATCGGACACAGCGTACGCTATTCGCAGAGCTGGAGTCTCTTCAGTGTGATAGGCACTTGCCAATGAAGCGGCGACAATTTGCTCGTCGGGCGCAAGGTCGGCCCGGACTCTCCACAACAACCAAGACCATGCTTGCTCCGCCTCAGATTTGCCTGCGGGATCGATTTCAGGCCACCTTGTAATTCCCAAGTCAAGAAGGGAAAGAGGCCGCCTGACTCCGTGCAGGATACCAAGGCGCAAGATAAATGTCTTCGCTTCTGCCGTACTGAGAGATGGACATGCCTGACGAAGCTCCAACGACGGAGCGTTTAGCCAACTAATCTGCCATCCTCTCGCTCGTGCGACGTCGGCTGCCCAGGTGCACAAAACATTCCCTTGAATGAAAAGCATGGCTGAACTGTTTACACATTTGAGAAAAGTAACCTCGTCTCGCACCTCAAGAAATCCTGGTTCCGCAGAATTTTCGCCGTAAGGATCAAGTACTATTTCAGTAATCATGTTGGTCAGCCTTCGTCGATCAGGGCCTTCAGGCGGTCTAGGCATTCAATGCGCTTGGGAGCGTCAGTAATTAGCTTGAAGTGCACCACAACCTGCAAGACCTGGTCATCATCGATCCGACGTCCAGCCTCTTTGGCCAATTCGGTAAGAAGAAGATTCTTATCCTCTGGAAGAAACGGGGGAGGTAATTTCAGTCTGCCAGCCAGTTCATCTAGGTTCTTGCCTTCATTAAGTGCTTTCTCGCATTCACTGAGCCATTCGACGGCAGCGTTTGATTGCTTAGCCACTTGTTCCTCGATCTCCGCTATGGCTTTCGAGACGACAGTTTCCTGTACGGCGCTTAGCCGTGAGGCATACTCATGGGGAAGCGACTGTAACTGTTCGATCAGATGTCTCGCATCGCTAGGAGTCCGAACAACGCTGCGCCGATGTACCTCAACAGTCTCGAAGAACTCTCGCAGGTGCTTGCACCGCTCAAGAGAGTCTTGCAGCTCGACAGCCCCATCGGAGTCTTCAAACAAATTCAAATGACGTAGAATGTCAGACTGTACGTCCTCCACAGAGCGTATGTCTCGAGCATCAGCTAACCGTTTCGGAATACCAGTTCGAAAGTCTTCGAGCCTCTGTACCTCACGGCGCAGTGCATTCAATTTGTCAGCGGCAATTTTCTTAGCGACTTCTGTAGAAAAAGCCATGCCCACAATCGTCGCTATCTCTTTATTGAGTTGCGTCACTCCACCTTTTAAATCGATCGACTGCAACACCGCCAGGAAGGTCTCATCTCGTTGCCTTCGCTCGAGGTTGCTCCTTGCGTCCTCTAAAGTCATCAGTGCCGAGTCTACGACCGATACCAAGTCCGGAAGTTGTATTCCTTCCAACGTTCGCTTAATGATTTTCAGTTGCTGCTCGTTGAGTTTACAATCGGTTATCGCCCTCAGTTGCATATACTGAGTGCATAGCTGCTCCGTCAGATTCCGTATTCGTTCAAGTAAACGGGCACGAAGCGCCCCCGGGGCGAGTTTCTCCGGCTTCACACTCTCTGGCATCTGTATTGTCGCGAAACGCGCGAATAGTTTCGCTAGATCTACCAGGTTCTTATGTGTATCGATGAGGCGCTCAATCTCGCCAGCTGTCTGATCATATTGTTCCGCTGACTCGAAGGCTCGTTTTAGTTTGGTGAATGCGATTTCAATTGCTGCCTTTTGATCGACGTCATCGCGTTCCATTGCTTCCGCGAAAAGATGCAACGCTTCCTGAGCCTCTGTCTTTGAAAAACTGCCGCGGTCAACCCTCTCCAGCAACTGTCTAACCTTGTTTCGCACCGCGTCTGCGTCGGTCTTCTTAATGGAGAGACTTGCGACAGCTTCTACGAACTCTTTCGGCTTCAGATCATTAGCGATGAGCTTCATCGACTGCAGCTTACCGTCCCGGCTTACCTCTAAGTCATGACGATGGAAGCCGAGCCATGCTGCGAACATTAAGCTCAGCGTGTTGTAGTCGTATCCATATGGCACATTCAATAACCGCGATACCACCTCATTCGCCCTTTTGGTCCCACCACCAGCAGGAAAGTACTGCTCCAACACGTCCCAGGCGGCCCGTACAGGTGACATGACTTGTGGTTGCTTAATCCGCAGATCACCCGCCAGGAGTCCCCACTCAGACTTAAGCTCCTGAGCGACTTCCTTGGCGACGTTGTCTGCAGCAAATATTTCTGGGGTGTCTAAGGCATTACCTAGGAGATATGCAGTAACCCGTGCGGTTGCGTTCCTCAACCTAGTGGAGGTGGACTTGTACTGAGTAAACCAGCGTCTTGGCCCCTGACTATAGGCCATCTTAAATACTTCAGCAAGAACGGATTCTACGTCGCTAAGCCTGACGGCACTGATACGAGCTTTGAAGGGCGTAGGCACTTCTATTTCCGCTTCTTCTTTGAGGATGCGAAATCCAGACTTGAGAGAGTCAGTCGTCAGTTGCAGGACGGCCGAGTACTGCTCGTGGCCAACCTCCGCAACGTCATTATTCGCAAAAAGTCTAAGTCCATAAAGACGCAGGAGCTGCCTGGCAAAATCCGGTTCCGCTGTCTCAGGCTTCATGACCAAGATCGGAACATTTTGCCCTGGAAACGCGTTCGCCAACACGTCGGTCGCGTTGTCTCGAAGCCATGCCGCATCCTCCGGACTGTCAGCAATCAGCCAAACTACCAGTCCTCGGGACCGCTCCGCGCCATCTGCACGCCAATGGATCTTGTCGACAGCTAATTTCTGAAGCCCTTCCAATGTGAACGTGTGGCGCGAAGCAAGGATTTGTTCTGCCCGCCAGTCATCTTGATGCCCCCAAGGTATGGCTATCGATATGCTGTCGAATAGCCCTTCCGATCGCAACGGCTGCATCACTGCATCGATTATTGAGCCATCGAGGGTACGACCACGTAGTTTTTCCGATAAGACCTGATCGACTTTGTTAGCGCCTCTCCCAGCAGGCCAAAACGTGTAAATTCTGTTGGGGGGATCATATCGAATCACTCCACTTGCCGCGAGCGCGCGAAGTTCCTTGTTCGCGCTTTCTAGGGGCAGCCCGGCAAAATGCGCGACAACGCGACTATAGGCCCCCTTAGTAGCCACCTTGCCGGCTGTTTGGAGCAACATTGCTTTTAGAACGGCTAGCTGATCCGGTGGAGCGTCTGGTCCGCCGGCCTGACCCAATCCGTCACTGAAATCTCCCCAGCTCTTTTCACCTAGCATCTCCCTGAAATAGTCGGTGAGCGTAATAGGAAAGACCCAATTAGGTCCGTCGTGGTCCCATGCGTCCGCACCCTGCATGGCATCAAGGTGTGTCAATACAAACCCTAGTACGGATCGAGGATTATTAGTTGTCTCAAGCTCCACACTAGACAGCAAGGCTGTCGCCGCCGGGTGCAGAGGAAAACAACCTTGCGTAACAACCTCCTGGAAATGCTCGATATCCCATTCGAGGACTTCCACATATCTTGTCGAAAAAATGTCGAAGCATAGATCATTTGCCTGGCCGATGGCACTGCTGAAGCTGGGATTCGCCAAAAGCTTCTTCCATGCGTCGTCATTTTGTTTAAGATATGCGTCCAGCACCTCCTCAAGCGACGAATGCATTTGGTAATGCTGAGGCCTGGGTAACCGATTCAATTGCGTTATAAGGCTTTGCAGTGAATCCCCGCCTAGGAGACTCTTTGCTACAATTTCAGGGTCTCGCTGCGCGAACGCAACAAACGCAACTCTGCCACGCATCGATTCCACGCCGTTCAAGAGATCTTGGAGCGGGGCACCTGGCCGGTGCCGAATACTGAGGGCGTAATCCCAAACGAACGAGCTAAACTCGTCAAAAAGTATCAAGACCCCACCGTAGGGTTTTCCTTCTCCGACTAGGTTCTTTCCCAGCCATTCGACTCCTTCCTTCAAGCTAAGACCAGTCCCAAAGTCAGGCGTGAACTGATTCAAATGTCCACACAATTCACGCGTGATTTCGTACGTCGATGCTTCCTGAGCCGTGATTCGGTCAAGTAGCAAATCGAGATCCAATTGATACCGACTGAGAAACGCATTTGCGCTTGCGCGCCGTTCATTCGTGTCATTCCTGACGGCTTTCACGAAACGTTCAGCATCTGAGTACCAAAAAGGTGCTCTAATTTCACCTGATTCAGAATCGAACCGCAATGCATCTTCCACGGCCCGAAAAAATTTCGTCTGCAAATCGCTTGGCTCATCGCCTCGAAGAATTAAGATCAGGAAGGGCTTTTTGTTGCGCTTGAAGTCATCAAAAAAACCATAAAGAGGAGCATCCTGGAGAGCGTGCTTGATACTCGCCAGAACCCCCTCCAATTCCGGCGAGTTGAGTGCCTTTCCGAAATAGTTGGCCATTGCCACAGCGAAGTGACTCTTCCCGTGACCATAAGTGGCTATGAAAACGAAGCGATTTGGTGGAGCACCAGGCATGAACGCCTCGCACGTATGCTTCAAGAGCTCGATGGAGGACTTGCGACCGGCGGCTGCCTTCCGTGTAAAAATGAAGTCTTCTGCCAGTTCAAGATTGTGCTCACTGTGGTACTGAGCCAGTTGAACATCGTTACGAAATTTAGCGCTTGAGCTTGCGCTAACGACGTCTTCGATCAGCGGTGTCAAGGTGTTCTGTGGATTCCGTGGGGTCATTTTGATTCTCTATCACAATTAGCTGTTGCACTTTGTCCAAACCGAAAGTCGGCCGTACTCAATCCATAGAGCGCGCTCATCATCGGGCAGTAGATGGGCGGCCCCCAATGGCATTGAAAGGAGGAGTCCTCGAGGCTGACGGAAAGTACTCCTCATGAACTCCCAAAAACGCCGGCGATCGTCGAACGGTATACCCGCGAGCAGTACATCGACACTCGAAACCCACACACAATACCCGGGCAGCGACAGATCCGAAAGCAAGCTGACGAGATCTTGAGCTATCATCTCCCAGCTAAGCCCCAGGCGAGTGCGTTCAGCGGGCGTTCCGTCGATCTTCCAGGTGCAAAGGTCACAGTATCCTACACCGAGACTGACTGCTAGATCGCATTCCTTCCCGAGAATTCCGACCGGAAGCTCCAAGACGCCTGTGCGGATTCGCAATTCATTTCGCGCAAGGAGTTCGACAAGTACTTGCGGACTTGGTTCAGGCATATAGACGAGCCCTAAGTTCCTGAGTATCTCGCCACAATCTAGTCACAACGAATGGCGGTGCGTCGCGTTTAATATTAACGACACCCGCTGACTGGAGCTCGGACAGGAAAGTACCAAGCATTCCAGGGCCCATAAAGAACAGTCCTGCAAATCCGTCCTGCCGGCCGAGGTCTTTCAATAGCAACTCCGAGGCGCCTTGGCTCAAAGCTTCCCAGTAATCGGCGAGCGCATATGCTACGACCCAGAGGGGCGGCGCGTCGGGCTGCCTGACATCATACAAGCCTTGGGATTCCTCGGCCAGCTCGACGAGCCCGAGCTTGCCTAGCGCATCGGACTTGGCGTAGGTTCCGAGAAATGCCGTGGCCGTACTCTCGAGTGCCCGGCGGCTAAGTGTCTTGCGAGTTTTCTCTTGAAGATATTTACCGATAGCTTCAGACACGTCTGATCGTCCGAGCGGTTGACCGATCCGGACCGTATTAGTTATCAATTCGTTCCAAAACCGAGGACCCGGACCGTGTGGCGCGCTCAAATGGTAATGCATGAGCCATAGGGTCTCAACGCTCATGAGGTTCGGGTCTTTGTCGAGCGCGGCACGAGCGAAGGGAGTCAGCCGATAGGTGCCTAAATCGAGAAGCCCACATCCTCGGGCGTACCGAGGCATTGCCTTCACATAGTTAGGTCCGAGATTCGTCTCAGCTCTAATTATCTCGGCAGTCACATCACCTTCATGTTCATCAGACACCCGTAGCACTGATGCCACAGATGGAATATTCAGCGCAAAGGTCTCGTGAAATGTAGTATCGATTCGTTCTCTAGGCACGATAACTTTTCTCCACTCTCTCCATTCGATTCCTAGCTTGCGGCTGAAGCAAATCCTTCCCAGGAATCCAAGGGAGATGGATTATCGTCTCCCAGTCTAATCTCTCATACAGTCAGGCCTAAAGCATGAGCGTCGCCCGATCTGGAACTGTCAGTGTGAAGCCGAAGCAGGGGCAGGTACTGTGACGAGCATCACTCGTCATGGTGCGGGGCGACGAATGGCAGCGGGGAGGGCGCTCTATTGATGGTGCGCGGCTTTTAGCGTGGCACGGCGGTTGGGCGTGTGAGGTGTGAGTGCCCCTCCTGAAGATCGGGAAGCGGTATGAATAAGCCTCAACACCGCCGTGTTCTCAACTAAAACGAGGCATCTCACAACCCATACCTTTTGAGACGTGATGAACCATGGATTGTGGGGTTTTGTAATCAGTATGTTACGTTGGGCGCGACGGCGAGCCTTTTGGACTGCAGACCACGAGAAAGTCGAGTGTCAGGCCGTCTCAAAAGGCGTCGGCATGGCGGCTGCTGCAGGCACCCTTTTGGGCCGGCCAAGGTCGAATCCCATGTCTTGCCGAGATCAGTCGGTTGACACCATTTCGCGGCAAACATTCGGCACACTCTGCAGCCTCAGCCCCAGGGTTCACGCGGGTCGGCGGGCGAGATCACTGAGCGGTCATCAGTGCAGGAAGCCATGTTTCATGCGATGAGCGCGGGCCTTGCCACTTCTAGCGTGTTTTAACGTCGCATATTGCTCGGTATTCCGCACCTAATCATGGCCGGGCGGAATGCATCTCCGCCTTTTATCCCTACGTTCATTTGAATCTCGTCCACGATCACACACGGAGGAAAACCATGTTTTCAGAACTGATGCCATTGCTAAGCAAACGAAGGCTGCTGTTGACCATCTCCCTTGTTGAGGGCGATACCATCAGAGCCACCGTCGTTCCACAGAAGGCGTCTGACACCGAAGACAACGCCGTCACCACCCCATTGGCAATCACCGGCACCGAACCAAGTCCAGCTTCGAAAAAGGCGCTGCAGTCACTTGGAGGGCTTCGCAACCCTGAACCGCTCGGTGGAGCTTCCCCACGGTCGGCAAACCCGTTCCACCGTCTCCACCATCCGCTCCACTTCTTCGGGCGTCACGGGCTGGTTATCCGGATGGACAACCCGGTTTCGCAGGTCCCAAACGAGTTGAAGTTCTGTCACCAAGGCCAAGTCGATGACTCCACGGGCAGCTATATCCGCGAGCAGTTGTCCAGCAGCACCCTTTTCCCGGCGCAACGGCCGCCCGTACATCCGGCGCGACGCGATGTTCAGCAGGCGCTCATATTCCTCTGCTGCGATCTTGCCGGCAATCACATCACCCGCGACCAGCACCCCATCTACTCGACGCTCAGTGGCCAGTTCAGCAATGCGCTGCACAGTCTCTATTCTTTGCCTGCGTAGCAGGACGCCGGCGTCCGCACCAACATTGCCAAACACTCTTCCAATCGGCCGTGTGAATAAAAGCTATGCCCACAGTACCTCCTTCCAGAGAAGCTGGATCACGCGAGCCCATTGTACCGGTTGGGTTCCGCTTAGGAGTCGGGCGGGGTCACACACATCCCGAACTCATGCCCCCGCTGCTGTGGCCCGTGTGACTTCGACCACCTGTCCGGTCGTCATATAGACGAGCGCGCCCTTTTCGACATTGAGCCGATCAAGATAGATACGGAGTTGCGCAGCGTGCTTTTGCATATCATCCGGAGTAGGCGATACAGTGCTCTTCCAGTCGAAAACAAAGTCGGGATTTCCAGAACTGTTTAACGCAACCGCGTCTGCGACTCCAGCACAGGCATCGAGGTGTCCGTCAGAATGGCTGAGTCCAAAGACCGAGAACTCCGGCACGAGCGAACTTCGAAAGTGCTGGACGAGATCTCGTGTAAGAGTACGTGTAATTGAGTCCGCGATCTCCTCGCCGTGTAGCCCAGCGGAAGGTGAGGCGGCCTCGACGGGCCCTAGTTGCTGAACGAGTTCAGCCGCGCGCGCGGCGAGTGTCTCCCTGGTATCCGCAGTCAGACCGTTCAGTACTTCTTCCATGAGCTTATGCAAGATTCTTCCGCGGGCTGCACTTCCGCGGACCTCGGTCGTGCCTTCGACCAATTCGAGCATTTCCGGCATTGGCTGTCTGATAGCCGATTCGTCGGGCTCGGCACTGCTAGGTGTTAGCCAGCGGATATCTCGCGTGGCAGCGACGACTCGACCTGCTTCTGCAATGAAAGCCGCCGCATCCTGCTCGTTGGTCACGGCGGCTGCAGTTAACGTGGCTGCAGGGGTTGACCCAGCAACGGCGTACGTTGGTAATGATGGAATGTTCAGTTCAACCTCGTTAAACCAGCACCGGCTGTCGAGATTGGTATGATGCGGGAGGAACAGGAAATCCCGTGCGCGGGTACACAGAACGTACCACAAGCGTTTTCTTTCTTCCGCTTGTTGGGCTTCTTCGGCCTGTTTCACCGCCGTAAACGATGAGGGCTCCAAGCCTGGAAGTCGGGCGCAGATCGCGTTCCGCTGTGCATCGTAGAGAACTGAGGCCCGTTCTCCTCCCGCCTCGGTCACCATGTTAACAGCCACCACGACCGGCCATTCCAGGCCTTTTGCGCTGTGAATACTGACCAACGGAATCGCATCCAGCGCCGCGTCGCCACGACCTTCCGGCACGCGTTCGTTGTCGCGCCAGCGCTGCGTCACAAATTGCGCAAACGAGCGTAGGCCACGGGTCCCGAAGGGCCGCGCCATCTCAAGAAACTGATCAATATTAGATAACGCACGTTCCGCGTAGCGGGCATGACGTTGCACAAGTAATGGACGGACACGCAATTCGTCGATGGCCGCCGAAAGTATGTCGTACGGCGCGGTGTTGTACGCCCGGCGTGCTAGCCCCTGCAGAATTCCAAGGGCTTCTCGCGCAACCGCATTGCAGACCTGATCGCAGGGCGTGAACAGCGTCACCCGGCTGAAGTTCCCCTTCGAGTCCCTCGGGAGCGCTTCGACGATGTCGAGCAATTCCTCCTCAGTGAGGCCCACTAGCGGGCCGCGCAGAACAGCTCCCAGAGCGAGCGTGTCGCGGCTGCTTGAAAGCACCCGCGCGACAGCGATCAAATCCTGGATCTCCTGTCGAAGGAAAAGCCCCTTGCCAGCTTGAGTCGCAATCGGAACTCCGAGTTCTTCCAGCGCCCGCTCGTATATCCACAATTTCGTGCTGGACGGGGCCAGTAGTGCGATGTCTCCGAATTGGCACGTGCGCTCGCCAGTTCTCGTGCGGATCGTAAGCCGCCCCACAACAGACGTGCAAAGCTCCGCAACGGCGCGCGCTTCCCGCAGTCGGCGCTTGTCGGCGGAATCTTTCGCCTCTTCGCACGGTGTGACATCAAGCTTTGATACGTGCAATGCGCCAGCGGCATCGCCGACGGTGGCCTGCAAAGCGGCGAATCCCAAATTTGCCAGAGGACTGGCGAAGCGGGAATTTACGAATTCAAGCACTTGCGGCCGAGAACGGAAGTTCGCCGTAACCGGCACGACTGCGCCCCCGCCGGCTTGAACGCGTTCGCGCACCCTCTGGTATGTCACAATGTCGGCGCGCCGGAAGCGGTAGATCGACTGTTTCGGATCTCCAACGAGAAAGAGTGCGCCGGGACGAAGTGGCTGATCAATCCACGATGCTCCACCACAGTCGCCGCCGCATAGATGAAAGAGGATTTCGCACTGAATCGGATCTGTATCCTGGAATTCGTCCACTAGTACATGTGTGTAACGCCTTCTCAAGTCTTCACGAACTGCTAGGTTGCTGCGGAGCAGGTCCCGCGCGACATACAGCATGTCATCAAAGTCAATAAGCGCTGCCGAACGCTTGTACTGTGAATATCGCTCGTCGAAGTCGCCTACACCGGCAATAAGCTGGGCGAGGATGTGCTCGGCACAGCCATCAACCACTTTCGTCAATGCCTCGCCAACGCGCGCGTACCGTTTCTCGAGTTCGCCGTAGATCTTATCGCACTCCGCTTGCGACTTACCGAGTTTCTTGCCAGCCCCGCGAAACTTCGTTGCTCCCTTGAGCTCTTTGAACGCGGCTTGTCCCGCGTACATCGCACTAACTCTCGGCGGTTGTGAAACGTTCCACACTCTCAGAAGCGGCTTGTCGAACGCCAGCCCAGACGAGTAGTACTTGCGCAACGCTGCAAACTCTGTTGCGCACAAACCCACCTTTTCGGGCTCGTCGATTGCGCAGGAGTCGTAGTACCCGATGTACTGATCAATTGCTGTCAGCAACTCCTGAACCGCCGCCGAAGGCACGGGTGGCACTTCGGTCACAGTTCCCCGCCAACGACGACGAATCTCAGCCAGGTCACGGAGCAGCCCAATGGCGGCATCACCGCACTTCACTACCGCCAACGCCAGCGGATCCTCCAGCGAGTCGGTATTGAGTCGTTGTCGGAGCCATGCGTTGAATTCAAACTCATAAGCGAGCTGTGTGTCGGCTTCGTCCATCACAGTCGCACCCGGATCCATCGAGCATTCCACCGGGTACGGCTTTATGAGCCGTTGGCAGAAGCCGTGTATGGTTGTGCAGGTGAGCTCATCCAGCAACGACCCGCCCTCCGCTAGGTGCTGTGTCTGCTCTGGGCTAAGCCCATCCGGCAGTGCATCCAGCAAGGGTTCCGGAACGATTCCTGCTGCTAGGAGCTTGGCGTATTCCGTCACGCGTAGCAACAATTCACTCGCTGCGAGCTCCGTAAACGTGATTGCTGCGATACTGCGGGGCGGAATACCGGAAGCAAGCAGAAGGACAACACGTCCCGCCATCAGAGCCGTTTTGCCAGTGCCGGCACCTGCCTCGATGAGCAGCGTGGAGCCGTGTTCCGTGAGTGCCCGTCTTCTGAAGCTGGAGTCTTGGAGCGCCATTACCTTGCTCCCCACAACGGCACCAGGTTTGCCAGCATCTCGTTACGCGCGTTACTTTTGCGACCGAAATACGTGCCCAATGCATTCGCGGGATACGCGAATATCAGGTCGTCATAGTCGTGATCGGGACCGGCCAGCGCATTCCCGTGTTCCAGATACTGGATCGCAGCGTTCGTGTAATGTACGACGTCGGCAAGCGCAGCATCCGTGTCCAGGAGCTTGAATGCATTGACCTCGCCGTTGACGAAAAGCAGAATGCTTTCGATCGTTTGCACCGCCGGCAGAAGCTGTTTGACAGCGAATGCATATAGGCAGCGTTGTAGCTCCTTCCCGCCGTCTAGGCCGGGATCTTCCTTCGGGCAACGCTTTACCTTGTAATCAACGACTCGCGCCCAGCCTTGAGTGTCGAGTTCCAGACGGTCGATGCGCCCGGTCACTAATAGTCCTGCGCCCGTAAGCTCCACCCTGCTTCGTGCGTTCCATGGCTCCGCAAGTTCGGAAGCTGCGTCATCGTTGAACGCGACCTCAACGTATGTCCGCTGCGATCCTGATGGTGCGGGCGGAAGCGGGAATGTCAGAGCACGTTGCGCGCTGGAAATCGCTTCTTGCATCGCGGCCTGCCAAACACACCGAGGAGGCAACGGCGTTTCCAATTCCCATTTGCTCGCCACCTTGGCCGCAGCCCCGATCACGCTGGCCTTTACCTGATCCTCGCTGGCATGCAAGATGCCAGGAGCAGGTTCCAGTTGGCTTACGGCTTCTTCTAGGATCTCGTGCACCAGAGTCCCGATTTGCAGGCGGTCTAACGTAAGCGGCTCTTCTCCCTCGCTGTCCTGCGGCTCGTGCCAACGGAATACGTACCGCCACACGAATCCGAGCGGGTCTGTTAAGAGGCTGCGCAACGAAGACGCTGAATGTTTTCGAGCTAATGCCGCGGTAAGTACAGGATGCCCAGCTCGAACCAAGCCGTCGTGAGCCGTAATCTGATTACGCGCCCAATCGCGGACGCAAATCGATGCTGACCGCGCCAGCGAGCCTTGCGCGAATTCTTCTGGGCGGGCGAGTAAACGGTCGCTTTGGCTGAACGCGTGCCGAGGCACAGCAGCACGTTGAATAGAAGTCGGAGTAATGGCTGCTGGAAGCAATGGACTGGCAGCCAACAGCCGTCCTTCCCGGTCGCGTCGGCTATGCGAATAAACAGCCGCCCCGGCCTCACTAATACAAAACCCCAAACTCAAGCGGTCGCGCCATGCGCGCGACAACGGCTGAAGCACATTGGTCGGGACTATGCGATCGGGAAGCAGAGGGTCTTCGCTGTCCGTTCGTGGCCAGCCGCGGCTGGTCATTCCGAGGAGGCGTATGAATTTGCGCCCGCTGCCGACCAATAGATCCGAGGGGCCCCATAAGATAGAGGCCTCTTGATCGGACGCGTCTGGAAATCGCAACTCTTCCACTGTGCTGTCGACCGCCGCCGCAGGGCCAACGGCCAGGGCACGATTCCATAATGCTGCAGCACGCCCACTCAGCAGCTCAGTACCCATCTTCGCGGCCGCCGCTACCCCTTCGTTCATCAACGCGACCACAGGCAGAACGATCTCGCTGACTCTTTCATAACCTGGCTCGACGGAGGCTGCAGCTAATGCTCGTTCCCACTGATCGGGATTGAGCAGCGGGGCTTCCCGCGGAAGGCGTGCGTACCAATCAGAGGGCAGTTCGTCGAACCCACTGATGTTCTTATGTACCAGACGCAACACGCGGACGACCCGGTCTTGGCTCAGGCCATTGCGGACGATGTCGGCCAACGACGCCGCTTGCTGTCCAAAGAATTCCGAGATCGCAAGCCGTCCGTGCGCGAAGTGCACCGGGAGCTGAGAATCCGCGGTCATAGTGCGGAGGTCGTCATCGTAGTCGCCGGCATTAGCCGCAATGATTGCGATTTCATGTGACTGCGCCTGACCGGATGCGATAAGTCCACGGGCCCACCGCAAGGCCTCAACAACCTCGTGACGGGGATTAGCACATACAACAATTTCCCTGGAAGACACGACGTTGTCATCCAACACTACAACCCGTACGTTTGTGCCTCCAGTCCATGTGAACTGGGCTGATACGCACGACGGCACATGAACGGTTAAATCAACCGACTCAGCAAGGGAGCTGAGCAATGGACGCCAGGCAGGGGCGATATGAACAAATCCCTCGGCGCGAATACTGCCGAAAAGCCGGGGTGCGTGTCTAACCCGACTTTCCGCTGCCCGAATAAGATCCGGCAACAGCAACACGCCGGCCCCTACCCGCGCTCGCACGTAGTTCTCGATCGTGACGAGATCGCGAACGCGAGGCTGGTCAGCAGATGCCTGCAGATCGAGCCCCGTTTCCCATGCTCTCCCAAGCGTTGTCGCAATGGCGCGGGACGTGCCCGGCAGGGCCAAAATGCTGCTCATCGTTGAGAGCGGTAGGACTGAAAGGGCGTCTCGAATGATCTGCTGCAAGCGCTCATGCTCAACCAGCCGAGCAAAGCCACCCGCGAGCTTGCAAGCAACCTGTACCAGATTCAGCAGCTCAGTGCCCGATTTTGTCGCTTCACACGCTGCAAAACGGTACCGCTGCCACGCAACCGGCGTACCGACCAGGACGGTGTGCTTCATCGCCACTCCCAGCTACCCAGCATTCTCGGGCCAGTGTCGCTAAAGTGCATGTCGAGTTTACTATTGCTGCATTGCTGGTCAAGTAGAGTTCGTCGTCAAGGGCAAGTTAAGCTGACCGTCATCTAAAATTAAACTCAAGAGAGCATCCGCCGGGATTAGGCAGCGCAGGTTTAATTGCCGTCTAAATCGCATTGCCTTGGCCGTACGATTCGATGTAGATGTTCCAAGCCCCTGCACACGCGAAGCCGAAGATGACTTCTTCGGGATCACTGACGGACTTCTTCCTGAAGACACGGGCTGTTGAAGATTGGGTAGCCAACCCGGAAGACCACAATTGTCACACTTCTATTTGAGAACGGTGCATCGGTCAGATCGGCAATTCTCAAGCAGGAATTTTCATCCCACAGTTGGTCGCCATGCACAGGTTCTCTTCGTGCAGGTCATTCGAAATTCGACGGCTCATGCACCCGATTGGACCGGCCAATAGCAGCAGGTTAGATTGCTTATACAGGCCTTGCAGCCAGGCCCGAAGCCCAACGTCCACGCAGAAAACCAAGCACGCCCCGGGCTGGCGCAAACGGCGGATAGAGCTCACGGAACGAGGTGAGCGCCTGCTCAAACGAGCCGCGTGACAGCCGATCCGTATGTGTCCCCAAGTAAAGCATGGCAATTGCGGGTGAACGCGACAATCCCTGGTTGCAGTGGACCAGCACCCGGCGACCGGCACTCAAATGCTCATGAATAAACGTCACGGCTGCATCCATGATTTCGGCAGGAATGTATGCGGGATCGTCAGCATCGACGAGGTTAAGGACTAGCCGATTGTCACGCCGGGCAATCAAGTACTCTGGATGGTTCTTTGGAGCTGCCCGACCACTATAGCCCAGCTCCTGCCGATGATAAGGCTCCTTACAAGCGTGAACGACAGCCCAGTCGCTCTCTAGTCGCACACCTGACTCGTAGGACGCTTGTTCACCAACGAATAAACCTGGATGGACCTCAATCATCACATGCTCCCCTCCCGTCACACCGAAGGCAGCGTCGGACGTATCCAGTATCCCGCTACGCGCCCAACCTCAACGGCTACATACTCATGAGATATCAAACGCCCTCTCTCCAAGAGAAGTGTACGCCGGGGGCGAAGCGTGTCACGTACCCGCAAGCTCGTGGAACAAAAGCAACAGGCAGGAATGGTTCACCGCGTTGAGCCTTCGCCTGCTATCTCAACGCCTTCCGGATAACTTCCTTCGTATCATCGGGAACGTCGTCCAACGCCAGAATCCATTCAAGGTAGCTCAGGTCTTCTGCGGCCACTGACTGCAGTCGCTCGCCATTGTGTTTCTTTCCCTTGGCAAAGACGACCTGTCCATTCTTCATATGAAACCAGCAGCCCGAGTCCAGGAATATCGATGGGCGGATATCACTGCAGAACGCTGCCAGCTGCTCAGGCGTGGTTGGGAGATCTTCATACATTTGCAGCTGCGATTCGAGTACTGCGCGTGTGGCACGCACATCGCCAAGAGCTGAATGCGCTTCTCTGTGCTCGTAACCGCAATAGAACTTGACGGCAGCAGACAGGTCGCGCGGTTCCTTAGCGTGGAAGATAGTCATCACGTCGATGATAGATCGGCCATCAAGCGGAAAGAGATTGCCTGCACGCCGGAATTCCGCTTGCAGCAGCGGCAGGTCAAATCGGGACAAATTGAATCCAACAAGATCACACCCGCATAAAAGCTCCAGGAGCGTGGGTGCAAGCTCGCGGAATGTGGGTTTGCCGTAAACGTCTGCGTTGGTAATGCCGTGGACGCGAGTCGCGTCTGCGGGAATATCGATTTGAGGGTTGACCAGGGTGTGAAACTCCTGGTCCGGTCCATCGGAGGCCAGTTTTAGGACCGCTATTTGCACCACTCGGTCCGTCGCGATATTCGTACCAGTCGTCTCGAGATCGATAAAGGCGACCGGCCGTTCGTGCTGAAACCGACGACTGCGATTGCTAGGTTTCATGTCCTATGCCACGCTCCTGCAGCCGGCCACGGCAGGCTGTTAAAGCTGGTCGAGATGCTGGGCAGCGTCTCGGAGGCTGCCGACCTGCCATATTACTTCAACGCCATTACATTCTTATATAGCTTCTTCAGGTGTTCGTCCGACATGTCAACAATCGGTTCGTACATGAACGAGTTTAAATGAATATTTTCAGGAGTCATCAGTGCAACACGATCCAGGACTTCAATGGTTTTGGTTTCACTGCCGAACGAGGCTTTAAATTTCTCGACCAATGTCTGCGTTTGATGGGACGCAATACCGGCCACAAACGCACTGTCGTTAATCCTGCCTATCATGAACTTTTCTGCGTACATTCGTATCGCAATCGCAAGAACTATCTTGTTCTCAAAGTTGACCCCGACCCCAGCGGCCAGACATGCCTTCGCTTCATCGCGGATCACATCAACCATTGGCCTCTTGCCGTTCGCCGAAGCGCCTGCTACACCAAACACGGCGTTATAGATTGCGTTCAAATCAGCCTCGGTAATCGTTGGAGAATCGGCCTTCCAGTGTAGAAGAGATGTCAGCTTTGCAAATTGTGGGTCTGTTTCTCCCTTGGTAAACTCGATAAGGTTTCTAATGAAAGGGATGGACGCAATCTTTTTCTTTGGGTTTCCCCGACTTGGAAGTCCCCCGGTGAAAAGCTCTCCTCCGCTTGCCCTCTTGAGACCAGTAGGATCCGCTCCAGTTGTCGACACCCCGGATTAGATCTGTTGCAAAACTGCTCTGAAGGCGGAGGATTATCCAGCCAAAACCCGAACCGAACTACGGCCGTTTCCATCAGGCGAGACATCGACCCTCACAGCAATCCTCTCTTTAAGCTCGTCGACGTGGCTAATCACACCGATTCTTCGTCCACTAGCTTGTAGGCGCTCAAGTACTGACAGTGCTATGCCGAGACTTGCCGAATCGAGTGCGCCGAATCCTTCGTCAATGAATAGGCTCTCGACCTTGACGCCTTGGTTTGAAGACATACTGGCGAGGCCCAACGCTAACGCGAGGCTGACAAGAAAGCGTTCGCCACCGGACAAACTGTGGACCCCACGGACCTCATCTGCCATGTCGTGGTCGATAACTTGCAATCCCAGATGATCGCTTCCCGGGGCTCGTTGTAGTTCGTACCGCGGCTTCAGTTCCGACAAGCGCTGATTCGCAAAGAGTACAAGCTGTTCGAATGTGAGAGACTGTGCGAACCTACGGAACCTTGCTCCATCCGCTGAACCGATGAGGTCGTTCAGAGTGGCCCAAAGCATTGCGCCCGCGGATCGCGTCTCAATGAGCTGACTTAGCTCAGCAACCCGCTCCCGTGCCTTCCGGTCATTCTCTTGCACAGCCCGAGCCTGAACAAGGGTGGCGGAGAGCCCGTCGATGTGGGCTTGCGTTTCGGTTAGCTTGGTGGTCAACTCCTGCGGGTCAGGAGACGGCTTGCCGGTGCTTTCGTGCGTCTTCAGAGCGCCTTCTCGTTCCTGCAGAATAGTCCTGCTACTATTTCTGGCATCTTCGAGCTGGCGAAGCCGGATTTCCTCGGCTTGGATCCATGCCTCTCCAACTCGAAGTGAGTCGTTAGCTTCGTCGGGTGAAACGCCCAATTCTACGAGCCGCTTGTCTCGGTTTGTTACGGCATTTGCGTGTGCGAGGCGAGCAGCTTCGACTTGCTGCTCAGCTGATGAGAGCTCTGTACCTGCGGCGAGCAGCGCGTGCTCACAACCGTTCAGTTGTTCGGCTGAATTCCGCAAGTTGACCTCTGCGGCCTCTCTTGCGAGTCGGTATTCGGTACGCACTTCGCCGTGAGGGCGGCCGCCGATAACCTTTGAACGCTCAGCTTTACACGCTTCTACTGAGGAACACGTATCGTTGTGCCGATTCTCAGCGGCGGCAACAGCATCCGATCTCTCCTTCGCAGTCGCTTGCAAAGTCGCGATCTGGCTCTGCAGCCCTTGCAACTCGGTCTTAACCGCATCCGCTCGCTCGCTCCGCCTCATCCATTCGGCAGCGGATTCAGAACAGAACCGCACGAAGTCATCGGGCCCCGCATCTAACCTGCTGGTCCAATCAGTAACAATGTGTTGGAGAATTCCATTCGCCAAAGAGACAGCAGTATCCTTTTGTCTCTGGAGTCCTGCCGCGTTCGCCTCGGTGAGCGTAATCTCATACTCGAGTCGGGTACGGCGGGTTGTAAGTTCTCCGATAACTTTGTTCTGCTTATCGCGATTTGATCGAGCTTGATCCCGCTCCGACACCAGTTTCCCCGCCTGCTTCTCCGCGTTAGTGAGCTTCTGCAGCCGGGAGTTAAGAAGGGACTCTGCGCCCGCGATGCCTTTTTGTAAGACGATAAGAACTGCCGTGGGATCCGCCTCAAGCGTAATCTCGAATGGGAAGGAGAGACCCGCCGAGGGGACAACTCGCCGTAAGTCGGTTATTGTCCGCGCCCATTCCGCCGCATTCGCCTCCAGAATCTCTTGAGCTCGCAATTTCCTGACATTCGCGGCATTAGCCGCTTTCACTGCGGCCTCCTGCTGTGCGGTAGCGGTGGCGCCCTCGCGCGTTAGTCGCTGAACACTCGTTTCCAGCTCCGCCACACGGCGTTTGTCTGCTTCAACTCTCCGTCGGAGGGTCTCACCAATTTCGTGTAAGGGATGTTCGAGCGAACCGCATACCGGACACGGCTTGCCGTCAGCAAGTTTCGAACGCAACCGTTCGGCCTGCTCCGATGCCGTAGCATCTGATAATTCGAGGCTACGGCGAGCCTCTTCCAGCGCACTAGCCTCGATCAGTAACAGCCGCGAGGAATCGGCAACTGTACTTGAGGCTTGTTCTGCTGCGTGATTCTGATTATCTTCCTCTTCTTGTTCCGCCTTTGTACTCCCGCTTGCCTCAGCCCACGCTTTTGCAGCCGATGAAGCAGCAGTGGCCGTAACAGCGGCAGAATGAATAGCATCCTTCTGACCTTCTAATGCATCTCGATTCTCGTTGGCGATCTCTCCGCTCAACTTCTGTAAGGCGGCATCGATCTCGACAATTCGCCGATCTAACGCGGCAAGCTGGAGCTCTGCCGCTCTCTGCTCACCTAGGGCGGAATCTAGTCGTGTGCGAGCAGCGATCGCTTTCTCCACCAGTGCCGTGATTTCATTCGAAACCTTGGTGATGGTACTTAATTGTGCTGTTATGTCATCGAGGCGAATGGCCAGTCTTTCGACTGCCTTGTGCTCCTCCAACCATGCGCGATCGTTCTCTTGCCCCTGAAGCAGTTCTTGTTTCTCAGTGATGGCCGCTCGGTGCTGCTGATCCGCCATTGCCGCCGCCAGGCTCAGTGTTTCCAACTCCTTCTGAGATCGGGAAAGCTGCTGGGATCTTTCATCAATGGTCGCGTCAAGCTCCTTTGCCAAATCAAGCTGTGGACCAATCTCGTCGTATGCCTTCGATTTCTCCTCACTGTGTCGCGTCGCAGCTAAGTGTTCTTCGTGCGCTTTATCGCGGTTCACAGCCGCTGCGGCGCGCTTAGTGTTGAGAGTGCGTATCTGCGCTTCTAAGCTAGCGACCCGTGTGCGTTCCTGTTCGGCAGATTCCAGCTCCGATCGAGCGGCGAGGCCCTTCTTGTATGTATCTAAACGGTTTCTCTCCTCTTCCGCGGCATCGAAGGGTTGTTGTGCAGACTGCCATTGATTGCGCGCCTCCTCGATTCGACCAGCTAATCGATCCCGCTGCTCGAACCACTCGCGGGCTTCTTGCAATCTCCTCTTATACTGGTCGGCCGCTGCAAGTTCATGCGTGTGAGTGTTAATCTGCTGTTCATGCTCGATACACTCATCGTCACTGAACAGGTGGTACTCGCCAGCTTGAGCCTGTAGCATCTCAAGCTCCTGCTTCTCCTGCTTAGCGCGGTTGAAGGCAGCGATGGAAATCTGCGTGTAGATTTGAGTTCCAGTGATCCGTTCGAGCAATTCGGCGCGCTCTTTGGAATCGGCTTGCACGAATGCATCGAACTCACCCTGCGCAAGAAGGACTGCTCGCCGAAACTGCTCAAACCCAAGTCCGACCAGCTTCTCAATCAAGGTAAGCGTGTCGACTTTGTTATCGCCTAAAGGAACGCCGGATTCGAGGTCCTTCAGCGACACCTTCTGGTTTTGGAGACGGCCGTGTGCGCGGTCTCTTGCTCTTCTAACCTCCCACCGCGCGGAGTATCTCCTCCCATCTTGGCCGACGAAATCGACCTCAGCACTTGCGTTCGCCGCTCCGTGCCGCAGGATTGATCTGACGTCGTTGTACTTCAGGTGCTCTGAATTATCGCCCTCCTTCCCGACCATGATTCCGGACTCTGCGCTGGAAAGTCGAGGCAACGCGTCATATAGAGCCAAGCATATCGCGTCAAGAATGGTCGATTTGCCAGAGCCAGTAGGTCCAGTGATCGCAAAGATGCCCGAGCTGAAAATTGGTTCTTCTTCGAAGTTGATAGAGAACTGCGTAAGGCTTGCGAGATTCTGACCTCTTACGGCTAGTATTCTCATGCTGCACCTGATGCTGTCTGGTCAGGGCCACTCTCAGCCAAAGCGGCCACAAGTTGAAGGAATGCTTTCTTTAATGGCTCGGGCGGCTCAACCCCGTACTCTTTCATGTATCTGCGAACAAACACTTGCAGCGGATCGAATTCTGATAGCTCCTTAGTGGCGCTGCCGGGCTGTCCGTCAGAAGCCACAGCGTTGCTCTGTCTTAGGAGCCGAGTGAGGCGAACTGGCTTACCCTGGAGAGCAGCGTCGATCCTTTGGCGCAGATCCGGGATAGGAGAGTCCATTGTGATCGCGATCTCGAGAAATGGACGCAGATTTGACGGAACCTCTGGAAGCGGGAGTGCTGCAAGCAGCGACTCGATTTCGGCAAGGGATGCGAATCCGTCATTCGGTACGCGCAAAAACGGCACAGGCCTCGGAGTTCGAATGAGCGTGGGTACGGAACCCCCTCCTGACAGGTCAAGCAAAACAACGCTGTGCTCGTAACCTCGCTCGGTCGAGGACAATGGGAAGGGCGAGCCTGCGTAACGGATTAAAGTAGATCCCGGGATTAGCTGCGGGTTATGCAGGTGACCGAGGGCGACGTATGCCACATCAGACGGAAAGATGTCCGCACTCACTGCTTCCTCTCCGCCGACGAAGATTCGGCGCTCACTAAGTTCCGATACTGCTCCGCCGGCAATGTGGAGGTGGCCCGTGGCGATCACGGGAACGCCTGACGCTCGTTGATTGGCTGCCTGAATTGATGCTGCATAGAGTTGAGCGACGGGATTTGACCCGGATTGCCCTGCCGGTAGGTCTCCTGGCCGCAAGTAGGGGATAGCGGCACAGACGGCGCCAGTTACTCCGTACTTATCCTTGAGTTCGAGGATAGCGCCCGCCGGATCGACCACGCCAACCGCCCGCGGCATTCCCCCAACGAGGTACACGCGATTGTGCGGTAGCAACGCCTTCGGCAGCTCCACCCTGCTCCCGGAATCGTGGTTGCCGCCGATCACGACGATTTGCATATGATCTGATTGCGACAACGCCGAGTTGAGAAACCGGTAAAAGCGCTGTTGAGCCTCGATCGGTGGGTTGACGACATCGTAGATGTCGCCGGTGATGATTAACGCATCGACTTCTCGTGCATCAATCGTTTCGAGAAGCCATTGCAGAAAGACGTCGTGCTCCGGTCCTCGATCGTGTCCGTACAACTCTTGGCCAAGGTGCCAGTCTGAAGTATGAAGTATCCGCATTAATTAATCCCAAATCGGAATAATAGTGCCGCTCACCACTAAGGGCCGACATTCACATACTGGCTATTGCTTGAATCAACGTCTTCTCTGCTGAGAACTGGCCATACACGGCGAGGGAGATATCCTCTGTGATTGGAACACCCGGGTCCGATTGAATGAATTACGACAGTGGCTAATGGCGGATGGCCCGTACAAGCATCGCTTGGTCGGTCGGGGTGTTTCCTTCACTTTAACGGCGCTTGGACAACCTCACCCTTCGGTGGTTGCTCCAATTCCCGTCTTTGTTTTTCAAGCTGCTCGGCACGTTTTGTCAGCTCTTTGTCGTATTCCCTTATGGCCGCCAATTCTCCCCGCATCATACTTATGGTCGGTAGATCTCCCTCGCGGCCGAGAGCCCAATCGTGGCCCGAGAATTCAGATGCCTTCCTCATAGCAAAGAACACTTTTTGATAGTCCTCATCTGTGACATTCACACCTTTGAGCGATTGCGTGGCTACGCCCGGCTGAAAGCGTCCGACCACACCGTTAAGCAACTTCTCCTCTATTAGCCGCTCCCAAGTCTCACGCAATCTAGCATAGAACTCGTTTACATATTTTCCTAAGACTGATGGCGGGACACTGTCCTGCAAAGGCATGCCGGCGAGCATTATCTCTAATACATTCATCCGCTCCTTTGTCTTCTTTACAACCCAAGGCCCATCGTCCGCCGCGACGACTCCGAACCCGAGGGCACTGTTATGTAACCAATTGCGATATATGGGGATTTGGGCTTCCGCAGCACTGATCCACAGGCCGTAATAAAATGACAGATCGTGGGTGAACACAATCAGCTGCGGCCGCGCCTTAGCCTCTTCGATAAGCCGAAGCGCGACTTGCCTAATGTGTCGATGGTCTAGTGACGAAACCGGGTCGTCGACGACAACTCCATCATGGTTCGGAATGTTTGCGATCTCCGCAAAGAAGCACGCCAGCGCCAACGCCCGAAATTCTCCTTCGCTCAGGATATTGGAAGTCCGAGCGTTTACAATCTTGCTTAGCGTAACGCCGATGTAGCTTGTGCCTTTCTCAGTTTTTGCGTCGATCTTGACTGGCAAGTATCCCAAACCGAGGAATTCGATTTCTTTACGAATCTGATCAGCGAATTCAGGGGTAAGGTATTTCTCTCTGAATTCACTATTTCTTCTAGAAATTTGAGTTGTGTCGCATTGATCCTTGCACTGCTGCAGCTTGTGAAACGTCGCGATGTCGATTCGGCGTGACAACACGGTGGCTATTGATCCATTTAGCTTCTGACGAGCTAACAGTTCCGTATGTTCACTCTTGAGTTTCTCCGTGGCAGCACCGCTCACGGCTGCTTCGTCAAACTTCTTTGCAGTGTCGTCCAGAACTACGGCAAAGTCACGCGCAGCGCTCAACGCGCCACTGCTCAGGGTACTCGCAGCATCGAATGAGGACTCACCATTTAGAGCTGCGACTACGGCCTCCTTTTGCTTCGCAGCCGCCTGAATGAAAAGAGATAGGCCAGTCTTTATTGGCTCGAATGATGGCTCACGTTCTGACAGTTCCATAAACTGCAAGTCGAGCTCTTGCGATTTGGGGATATTCAGATCTGAAATCTTTCGGATCTGTCCCTTCAGGAGGTCGTCCTCTTTTTCTGCTTCTTTCTGGGACGTGTCTTCAATGAAGAGTCTGAATCGCCTCATCCTGTCCGCTGCCGATTCGTCATAGGGCTGCTGACACAATAGGCATACACGATCCTTGCCCGTCGCAGGAAACGACTCGCCAGGATAAACCTCGGCACTAAACTGTTCCGCATATTCGTACAGCCTTCGCCAAGCCGTGTTACCCACAGCTTTTCCGAGGGGGTCGCGGCCAAATTGCCCTTCGGCAACGATAGATGCGGCGAGTCGTGCTGCTTTAGTCTTATTGAATTGAGTTCGGTATTCGGTAACAGCTTCCGTGCCTACTAGCTTGTCGACTACGGCTAAGCGTTGCTCGAAAGCGTCGACGGTAATCTTCAATCTGCGATATTGCGCCGCGACTTTTGCAGGCTCGGAGAGCTTCCGAAGTTCTTCCTCAATTTCCAAAAGCCTTTGCTGGTGTTCATTCGACCAATCAGCGCCTTGCTGGATTTCCTCCTCAGCAGGAAGGTTGATTTGAGGCGTTTCCAGCGTCAGTCGTCGTGCCAGTTTGTCAGCGTTTGTTCCGGGAGTTTGTGCTGGTAGAGGCACTGAAATTGATTTACTGAGGGCAATGATCTCCTGCTGCAACTTCTGAGCGAGTATTTCGCACACTCTTCCCAATCGAGGTAGGACGTCTAGCCCCAGGGGAAGGAATTCAATTTCATTCTGGCGATCTGCATAGAGCGGAGCACAGGCAGCATCAAATACAGAAATTCTTGACAATTCAGGGGGCGTGGACGTGCCATCTTCCCAGTCGAACACATGTTGCTGGTCGCCGATGAAGTACGTGATTTTGGCCCGAGCAGATCCGCTCGGCACCTTGTACACGTTCCCAAGAAGTGGTTCCTGTTTGTCTCGCCTTGCCCGGCATAGCTGTTTCACGATTCGTGCGTATCCTGTCTTTCCACTGCCGTTACCGCCATAAATAAGGGTGATCCCTTTGAGCGCGAAGGGAAGATGCTGGCTTGGTGCTAGTTGATTCGCGTTCCTGACATCGCTAATTGCAGCTAGTCTTGCGGTCAAATGTTGACCCGCAGCGCGCTGTGACAGATGACTCTCTGCGACTGGTGTCGTTTCCTGCGCTTCAGCCAATCCTTCCACGGACTTAATGCTCTGGAGCACTTGGTCAATGTCATTACTCGAAACGTCTGGTTGCGTGCAAATCCGACGAATCAAATCCTGCTGCCAAACTGGGCGGGTTCTCGCGAATTCTAAGAGTTCACTATTCATTGACATGGCGCTTCCCTAGTTACTCCCATCAGTATCGGTGATGGTGGTAGGAAGGCAGACAGGCTGGGTGCCCCGCCCTTTCGCCGCTCTTTGCGGAGGGTGGGAGCTTTGTTGCGTCAACCGCTGCTCCCTTGCTGCGCTGGTGATGGCAACCGAAACAGTCCTAAAAGTCTAGTTTCGAGTTTCAAGCAAAAACAAAAAGCCCAGATTACGCTGGGCTCCTTTATAGCTGGATTGTGTCTGCGATTCCGTGACGTGCATCACAGGCCATTCACTGCGCCCACTCAGAATCATGATGGCGCCGCAGGCCGAGCAACTGCGAGCGGCGCGCACGTCGATCAGCGATGGCATATTCGTCGGCCGTTTCCACGAGATGTGGAAGATACATTCCGCGCTGCATAAAACCAGGGTTGCGCAGATCACTCGGGCGGGTGGGCAGGACATTGCACAGGTGACGGGCCTCGGTGGAATCGGCAACCCACAAAAAGCGATGTCTTGTATGACTTCCGCGTACTTAGGCAGTCCCCGCGGTCTTGTAAGTCGTTGTAAAACCTAACAGTCTTATTTTGACACGGTAGAGGTCAGGGAGCCGCGTTCTCGCTGGCATTGGCCGTCCTCGATTAGCGTCCGGTGAGGATTGTCTCAAGCGAGGGATTCGCCCCAGAATCGAGGGTTGCTCAACGGAGGGGGTCACCCCACGTGACTGTGCCCAAAATTGTGCCCAGTGGCTGTTTAGTCACGCTTGTATCTGAAAGGGCAGCGGAGCGGGAAACCCGCATAAATACTAGGCAATCTCACTCCGCACAAGCCGCGCTAAACCGTTGATTTATCGTGCGGCGAGTCCTCCGGAGCAATAGGTCGGGAGTTCAATTTTTTTCGGGCGCGCCTGATTTCAACGTGCAACTACCGTGCAGAATCGGCGTACTCCTGCTGCTTTTCTGCCGTTTGTTGCGGGGAAGAGCAATGAAATCAACGGGACTTGATGATGACCCCTTGGGCTCATAACCCAAAGGTCGGGGGCTTAAATCCACCCCCCGCGACCATCAGAACGTGCCCGTGGTAGGTAAGGTTTCCCCGCAAGCTCCAGTCTCCCTGACAAACGTAGTTTCGATCACCGTTTTGGTCGGCCGGGTGCATCGTGATTTGCGGGACGTGCTTGGCCAACTCCGCCGCGGCCTGAGCAGCTGGCATATCTACGTCACTGCAGCTTAATTCCGAAACGCTGCAACGCAATTCAAACGTTGCTGCAACTGAATTCCAACAATTCCAAAGTCTCACCGCCGGAAGGCGTGGCTTCAGCGTGTAAAATCGCTGTCTAATGCCGCCTTCGGCCGCCCACAACGCAAGCCCAGCAGGTCCCAGTTTCTGGGCGCGGCTGCTGCGTATCCTGCGGCCGTCGCACCAGCACACGGCTTTCTCGGCCACGCTCCTGATGATTTCCGCCGTGATGCTGTCGCGCGTGATCGGCTACCTGCGCGAAGCCTACATTGCGTGGGCCTTCGGCGCCGGCCTGAATACCGACGCCTACGTCGGCGCCTTTAACCTACCGGACTTCCTCAACTACATTCTCGCGGGCGGCACCGCCTCCATCACTTTCATTTCGATCTATACGCGCCACACCTCCAAGGGACGCGACCGGGAGGCGCAGGACGCCTTCAACTCCACCATCACCATCATGACCGCGGTGGTGTGCCTGGGCACGGTGCTGCTGGAGATCTTCACGCCGCAACTGGAGCGGCTTATCTTCCCGCACTTTTCGGCCGACCAGTTGCAGTTGTGCGTTCATCTCACGCGCATTCTGCTGCCCGGCCAGATCTTCTTCTACGCTGGCGGAATTGTTTCCGCGGTGCTGTTCTCGCGGCGGATGTTTCTGTACCCGGCGTTCAGCCCCATCTTCTACAACCTGTTCATCATCGTGGGTGGGGTGATCGGCGCGCGCCGGTTTGGCATCGCGTCGCTGGCTTACGGCGCGCTGTTCGGCGCCTTCGTCGGCCCATTTCTGATCAACGCCATCGGCGCGGCGCGCGACGGCCTGACCTACCGCTTCAACTTCGACTGGCACAATCCGGAATTTCGCGAATGGGTAAAGCTTTCCATTCCCCTGATGCTGGGAGTGTCGCTGGTTTCCGCCGATGACTGGATCCTGCGCTATTTCGCCTCCGGCGGGACTGGCGACATCACCCGGCTGAACTATGCCAAGCGCCTGTTCGCGGTACCCATCTCGATTCTGGGACAGGCGACCGGCCAGGCTTCGATGCCTTTCTTCGCGCGCCTCTTTGGCGAGGGCAGGCGCAAGGACTTCGCCAACACGGTCAACGGGTCGGTGTATCGCATCTCAGCGGCATCGTTTCTCTCGGCTGCGTGGATGATGCCGGCAGCCTTGCCGCTCATTGACCTCGTCTATCGCCGCGGGCGATTCAGCTTCCAGGACTCGCAGGAGACGGCACTCTACTTTTTCTGGTTCGCGCTCTCGCTGGCGCTGTGGTCGGCGCAGGCGCTATACGCTCGCGCTTTCTATGCCGCGGGCGACACCCTGACGCCGATGATCGCCAGCACCATCATTGTGGCGGCATCGTTGCCCGTGTACTCGGCGTTCTTCCACCATTTTGGCGTGACCGGATTGGCCATGGCTTCGGACGTCGGCATCTTGCTGCATACGGTTGTGCTCGCCTGGCTGCTAAGTCGGAAGAAGCTCGTCCCACTGGGTGGAATGCCGTGGCCGGAATTGACGAAGGCTGTGGGAACGGCGGGCTTCGCTGCTGTGGTCTGCTATTTTGTCGGCAGGACGATTGCCATTGATGGCAGCCGGAAGGCCGATCTGCAATCCTTGGCACTGATCAGCGTGACTTGGCTGGCAGCGATAGCGGTGGGGCTGTGGCTGACGAAATCGAACCTGCCGCGCGAGCTGCGCAGAAAGAAGGATGCGGCAGTACCGAACGTCACGCTACCGGAACCGGTCATTGAGAGGACTACCGGGGGAATGGAACCGTAGCTGCCCGGCCGACGGCTACTTCATCACCTGCATGCGCGACCAGTCATAGCCGAAGTGTTTGCCGCAATCCAGACAGACGACGTAAGGCGTCGCCTGCTTGCTGGAGACGCTCTCCCATTCACTGTGACGGGAGTCCTGCCGGCTCGATGACGCAGCCGAGAACGGTTTCGAGAGATGGCTATGCCGGCAATGCACGGCAAGCAACTGAAGCACTCTCTCCCACATCGGAGTGCACCTTCTTTCGAGAGACATTGCAAGCGACGGCCAATACCGCCGCCCGCAACTCTGAGAGTCTCTCTGGTGTGCAATGCAGTCAAGAAGAGGAAAACCTTAGAGCATCCTCGGTAACCCACGTTTGAATCTGGTTGACCACAGCCGCGTTCCGGGAATGATTACACCCGGGCTGCTGCTGCCGAAGCACCGGTCTCGCCCGCGGTCGTCGCGCCGATCTCCTTGGATTCGCCATTGGCTTTCTGCCCGGGTTTACGGATATCAATGCCACCCTTGAAGTAGGCGCCATCTTCAATGCTGATGCGCTGGGCGACCACATCGCCGGTGAGCGAGCCTTCGCCGCGAATGTCCACGCGATCGCTGGCGGTCATGTTGCCGCGAACCTTGCCCAGCACCACAATCTCGCGCGCCGAAATGTTGGCAGCCACGACGCCGTTGCGTCCCACGGTGACGCGGTTGCCCGGCAGGTGGATAGACCCCTCCACCCGCCCGTCAATGTAAAGCGACTCCGAACCCGTGACCTCTCCCTTAATGACCAACGACTTGCCCAGCGTGGCCTGTTCCTGGGTATTGATGGGAGGGCTGGCGGGGCGGGGCGCGCTCGGCGGCTCGGGTACGGCCGGGGAGTAGCTGCGCTGCGGCTCGGGGTTAGGAGTGGGAGTCGAAGATGGAGTATTGGTAGGTTTCCACATGATCGGTAAACGAGTCCTTTCTGATGTTGTAAGTGCTTCCACCCCAACAACCGCAAAAGCAGCGGTCATTGGGGGCCCGGCAGGAGAGGCACTGGTTTGGCCAAACCCGCGCTCCACTGCTCTTGCTTTTCTTCCCAACTGACGCTTTGGCGCGGTTTGTCTGGGCTTATCGTCAGTGCCCGCCAAAGCGGGCACCCTTGTGCCATGTGATTATTGCTACCATACAGCGAGTTCCTGTATGAGGGGAATACGCCTACGCAATTTTTTCATGCGCACTCAGTGCATGGTTAGTTAATGGTCTAAGGGAAAAGGACTAAGCAAACGGACAAACCTCGGACCGCGGATCCGCCGTGGACGCGGATCAGATTTCTTATGCTGACTGATCAAGCCATCCTAAGCCACATCGAACGCCAGCCCCACCGCTCGGCGGGGTTCAAGCAACTCGTCCGCGAGATGGGCCTGCGGGGCGACGAGCGGCGGCAGCTCGCCGAACGGTTGCAGGCGCTGGTGAAAAGCGCGCGGCTGATCGAGACCGGACGCGACCGCTACACCCTGGCGGAACATGCGGCAGCTCATCAGAACCTGATCGCGGGACGCCTGACCATGCACCGCGACGGCTACGGCTTCGTCATCCCCAACGCCGGCCAGCGCAGCACGTTCAGCGGCGACATCTACATCAACCCGCAGGCCATCGGTGCGGCCATGCATGGCGATCAGGTGCTGGTGGAACTGGGACGCAAGCGCGATACTCCGGGGTCCCCAGCGCGCGCCGGTTTTGCGCGTGCTGGGGTGGGTGACGACGGCCGTGCCGAGGGGCGCATCCTGCGCGTGCTGACACGTGGTAACCCCACCGTCGTGGGCACCTTTCATTACGGATCGCACCAAAACTACGTGACGCCTATCGACGAGAAGGTCACCAGAGAGATCATCATTCCGCGCGGGATGGAGTGGCCAGCCAGCCAGAGTGGAGCGGAATCCAAAGCTGGGGCCGCCTTCCATGGCCAGGCGGGAGCCACGCTGGCGAAGCAATCCAAGGCGCACCGCCCGGCGCATGCGGATGCCGACCGCGTCCTCGGGGAAGAGGCGCGCCGCCGTGAGTGGGACGATCTCGAAGGCTTGGTGGTGGACGTTGAGATTACCGATTGGCCGTCGCCGGCCGAGAACCCGCGTGGCCGCGTAGTCGAGATTCTCGGCTACGAAGACGACTTCGGCGTGGATGTTGAGATCATCATCCGCAAGTTCCACCTGCCGCATCGTTTCCCTGTCGAGGTTTTACAGGAGGCGCAGCAGTTCGAGCCGGTCATCCCGCCCAAAGAGTTGCGCCATCGGCGAGACTATCGCGCGTTGCCCATCGTCACCATCGACGGCGAAACCGCGCGTGACTTCGACGACGCCGTCACCGTGAGTCGCATGGAGAATGGCCATTTCGAGTTGCAGGTCCACATCGCGGATGTCGCGCATTATGTCCACGAAGGCTCGACCATTGATCTGGAAGCGCGCCTGCGCGGGACCTCGGTCTATTTCCCCGACCGGGCCGTGCCCATGTTGCCCATGGAGCTTTCCACTGACCTGTGCAGCCTGCTCCCGCAGGTTGACCGGCTGGTGCTGTCCTGCGTGATGAAGATCGATCCCCAGGGCGAGATTGTTGGCTACACCCTGAATCAGGGCGTCATCCGCTCGGCCGAACGCATGACCTACACCAACGTGAATCTCATCCTCGAAGGAGACGTTGGTTTGCGCCAGCGCTATCACGAGCTGGTCGATGTCTTTGAGCTGATGCGCGAGCTGGCAATGGTGCTCAATCGCAAGCGCGTGCGTCGCGGGTCCATTGATTTTGATTTGCCTGAGCCGGTCATCCAATTTGACGAGCACGGATTGATGAAGGGGGTCACGCGCTCCGAGCGCAATATTGCCAACCGCATCATCGAGGAGTTTATGCTGTCGGCGAATGAGTGCGTGGCCAGCTACCTCGAGAACAAGCGGGTAGGCTCGCTCTATCGCATCCACGAAAAGCCCGATCCCAAGCGGGTCTTCGACTTCGAGACCATCGCCGCCACCTTTGGCTACTCGCTCGGTGTAGGTGCGCTGCCGGTGAAGCGAATGCAGATCCGTGCTGACCGGCGCGATCGCCATAGCAGCGGACACAACCCGCTCGTCGTCGAGATTCCCGAAGAGGTTCACATCACGCCGCGCATGTATCAGAAGCTGACCCAGAAGATTGCGGGCAAACCGGAAGAGCGCATCTTGTCGTACCTGATGCTGCGTTCCCTCAAGCAAGCGCGCTACTCCGAGGTCAACGAGGGCCACTTCGCGCTGGCCGCACCGGTTTACACCCACTTTACGTCGCCCATCCGTCGCTATCCCGACCTGATCGTGCACCGCATCCTGAAGGATGTGCTGCGCGAATCGGGGGAGCAAGAAGAGCACGGCGTTTCCGTCGGCGTGGGAGAGATCGCGCACAGCGAGTCACCTTCTCCGTGGTCGAAGCGGCTGCCGCCGGTCTCGCCAATGAAGAAGCGAGACGCGCACGAGAGGGAGCACCTTGCGCCTCTGGGCGGACCGATTCCCGAGGACACGCTGCACGACATCGCGGAGGAGTCCAGCCAGTCCGAACGCCGCGCCGACGACGCCGAACGCGAGCTGATGGAATGGAAGAAGGTCAAGTTCATGACAGACCGCGTGGGCGAAGAGTTTGCGGGACTGATCGTGAGCGTCACCAAGTTTGGGCTGTTCGTGGAGCTGATCGACATGTTCATCGAAGGGCTGGTGCCGCTCGCGTCGCTGACCGACGACCGCTACCAGTATCACGAGAACACCCGGCAGATCATCGGGCAGCACAGCCGCAAGACCTACTCGATGGGCGATCCCGTGCGCGTGCTGGTGGATCGCATCGACCGCGTGCAGAAGCGCATTCAGTTCGCATTGGTCGAGGAGCGGCCGACGCCGGCCAGGCGCAAGCACGAGAAGGCGTAGTATCGTTCGGCTGACGAATGGCAATTCGAGGCGTCTATCGATAGATCGATTGTTCCAGCGCTGGTCGGAGGCCAGTGCTGCGCATACGCGCGAGCGACTGTCGCCAAAATGTGTTTACAATCGCAGAAAGCAGTCGCACAAACCCAAACTGCTCTGGAGATCATGCGTAAAGTTGCGATATTCGGCTTCTTTGTCCTGGCGGCGGCGTCTGTACTCGCTCAGACAACCCCACCGCCAGCCACACCGGCGTTGACTCCAACCACTCCGGCCGCGTGGCCCATTGCCCACTTCGCTTCGACCAAAGACCCCAGCGTGCAGAAGGCGTTCCAGATCCTCAACGACATGATCAAAGCCCTGGGCGGCGATACGTATTTGAATGTGCGCGATGTGAAGACCGAAGGCCGCGGTTATGCCTTCTATCACGGGCAACCGAGTGGGCAGGGCAATTTATTCTGGCGGTTCTGGGAGTGGCCCGACAAAGAGCGGGTCGAGTTTACCAAGCAGCGTGACGTGATCGAACTCTTTGTTGGCGATAAGGGATACGAGATCACCTACAAAGGCACGGCGACCCAGGACCCGAAGGAAATGCAGGATTATCTGCGCCGCCGCGACCACTCGTTGGAGTGGGTGGTCCGCAAATGGCTGGCAGCACCCGACACCATGATCCTGTACGACGGGACGGCAATGGTAGAGCAGAAGCTCACCGACGAGGTCACGATCCTCAATTCCACGAACGACAGCGTGACCTTGTCGGTTGATCCGCGCTCCCACCTGCCGGTGAGGAAAACCTATAGCTACCGCGATCCGCTCGATCGGCAGCTCGATGACGAGGCGGAAGTTTTCAGCAACTATCGCCTGGTGCAGGGTATTCAGACACCCATGAGCGTTGTGCGGCATCGCAACGGGGAAATGACCAGTCAGCGCTTTATCACGTCTGTGACCTACAACAACGGCTTCCCGCCCACGATGTTCGAGACCAAGGGTCTGACCTACAACCAGCCCAAGAGTGGGGAGCGGAAGTAAAGAGCCGCGGACCGGATGGCCAATCAAAATATCTTCACGTCTTCTCTCATTCGTGTTTTAGAGATTCCACCGGATCCAATCTGGAAGCATTCTTGGCCGGCAGGGTGCCGAAGGTGATCCCGATCAGGCAGGAGACCAGCATGGCGATCAGGGCGGAGAGCCCGGAGACGGGGAGCCTGTACTGAGTGAAGGCCCAGAGCGAAAACGGGAGCGCCAGTCCGGCCAGAGTGCCGATGGCTCCGCCGATTAAGGAGATCATTACCGCCTCGGAAAGGAATTGCAGTTGGATTTCGCGGCGCGTGGCCCCAACCGCCTTGCGAATACCGATTTCTCGAATACGGGCGCTCACGGTGGCGAGCATGATGTTCATGATGCCTACGCCACCGGCCACCAGGGTGATGGTCGCAAACAGCAGGAGAACGATGGTAAAGGCGTTGGCGGTTTTGGCCACCAAACTGAGGACTTGGGTCAGGTTGCCGACGTTATAGACCGACTCGGCCCGATGCCGCGCCTTTAACACCGCGAGGATTTTTTCCGTGGCCCGGGGAATGCTACTGCCATCCGACATGGAAAAATAAATCTGGTTGACCGCGTTGGTGTCGGTCAAATAACGCGCCATGGAATAGGGAATTAGGACGGTGTCGTCCTGTATTTCCGATTGGCCGAATGTCTCGACGCTCTCACGGAAGGTACCGATCACAATAAACGGCAATCCCTGGATGTTTATTTCGTATCCCGACGCGAACTGGATTCCGCCGTACTGCCGGATGGCGAAGTCTTCGGTGACCAGGGCGACTTTGTGATGGGACTGGGAGTCCTGTTGATCGAAAAACCTGCCTGAACTCACGACGATGCGGCGCACATTCACATATTCCGGATTAACCCCGAGGATCAACAAGTCCCGCTGTTTGCCGTTGCCGACAAGGATCGGTTCATGCAAATTGAGCACCGGCGATGCTGCTTGCACGCCTGGCACCTGCTGTTGCACAGCACTCATGTCATCCACGGTCAGATAATCTGCCGTGCCGGCGCTCGCGCCTGCATTGGCTGCACCTGCATATTCGGCCCAGATGAGATTGGCGCCAATGTTCTGGATTTCATTTAGCACGTACTGTTTTCCGGTGAGCGCAATGGTGACCACCAGAACCAGCGAGAAAGTGCCAATCACCATCCCCAGGGCGGTCATGGTGGCACGCACTTTGTCGGCGCGGAAGGAATTCACCGCGATCGCCAGAATCTCGCGCAAGACCAACGTGCTCTTGGGCGACACGGTCCACGAGATGGAGCGCACTTTTGCCGGGCGGGGCATCAACCGCTATCTCCTGCCGATGAGCACTAGTACTACACCGGCACAAACCAGAAGAATGCCGATCCAACGCTGCACGTTGACCCGTTCTCCCAGGAAAAAACTGCCTCCCACTGCGCCCACCACATAGCTCAGGGCGGTCACAGGCACGACAAAGCTTACGTTGGCAAAGGAAAACACCGCCAGCAGCGAGAAGAACCCAATCGCCATCATCCCCACACCCAGCCACATCCACTTGACGCGCAAAGCGCGCAGAATCACCCCGATGAGCGCAACTGGGCGGAAGTTTTTCACCTCGCCATTCTCCTTCATCGCGCGCGAAACGAATATTTCGCCCACGGTCCCGAAAACAACAATGAAGAACATCAGGAGGATGAATTCAAACACGGCTAGCCATTCTCCGTGGTACTAGGATGGGTGTGGCCGACAAGAAACACTCCGATACATATGACCGCGATGCCGGCCCAGCGCAAGGGAGGGACGAATTCACCCAACCACGCCGAGGCCAATAGCGCCACTACCACGTAAGAAATAGAAGAGGCGGGTTGCACATAGCTATAGTCAGCCCACGACAGCACGATCATGTAGGCTGCGAAAAAAACCAGCAGGGAACCGACTCCGAGCCATATCGTTCCGGCGGTGAAAACGCGGATGAAGACGTGCAGCAGTTCCGCGGGAGGCCAAAGTCGCACCGCTCCCACGTGCTTCATGCCTTTGCCGAGTAGAACGTTGCCCAAAGGGCCGGCAAGCACCATGATGAAAATCAAAATAAGGGTTTTGAGATGCAGTCGCCTGGGGGATTCCATTGGCTGTGGTCAGTCGCTCCAACCGTGAAGAAACATATCCATATGGTATATCAATCAACCCGCGACCAAGAGAGGCAGCAAGCGCATGCGCATTCGCAGCGGTCAACTGCGGTTCAAGGCATCCGAGATGGGAGACTGCGACGGAGCAAGTCGAGCACCCAGCGGCGGGCATCCCGAAGATCGTAAAATGCTATTCTAGGGTATTGGTTTTCGGAACAACTCCCACAATTGGGGAGACAAATGTTGCCTGGGCCGCATAGCCACACCGCCGTCACCTTTGCTCAAGGCGGCAACGGGCAATCGGCCGATGATTGGGTATCGAGGGACTGATCGATTTGTGCGGCATTGTCGGATTTACTCATAAAGATTGGTCTCCACCTCCGGATCGCATTCGGAACGCCACCTCCACTCTGATCCACCGCGGACCAGACCAGCTTGGTGTTTATCAATCCCAGACATGCTCGATGGGCGCGACGCGCCTGAAGATCCTTGACCTCCAGCACGGCGATCAACCCATCGCGACCGAAGACGGCGACACCGTCATCGTGTTCAACGGCGAAATCTACAATCATCTCGAAGTGCGGGCCGAGTTGGACAAGCTAGGCCATCGCTTTCATACGCACTGCGACACGGAGACGGTCCTGCACGCGTTTCTGGAATGGGACACCCAGTGTTTCCGCCGATTGCGCGGCATGTTCGCCGTGGCGCTGTGGACAAATTCCACTCGGCGGCTGGTGTTGGCGCGCGATCGTGTGGGCATCAAGCCGCTCTACATCGCNNCCCTGGACGCTGGTGGACGGAATCGAGAAGCTCCTGCCGGGACACTGGCTCGAATGGCGAGACGGCAAGGTATGTAGTGAAGCGTATTGGCGCTTGCCCGACCAGATACCCAGGCAGCGCAGCCTGGCGTCGGCCTGCGAGGAACTCGACTCTCTTCTGCAGCGCTCCCTTCGCGAACACTTGCTTTCCGATGTCCCTTTGGGGGTGTGGCTGAGCGGCGGCATTGATTCATCAACGATCCTGCACTATGCGTCGCAGGTCTCAAGCTCGCGGCTGAAGACTTTCTCGATTTCGTTTCGGGGACGCAGCTTCGACGAGACCAGTTACATCCAGCAGGCAGTTAAGGAATACGGAACTGAGCACGAGCAACTTGACCTCAATCCTGAACTGGATTTGCAAGGCGCCATCGAGGAATTCGCGTATTACTCGGACGAACCCAGTGCCGATGCCGGCGCGCTGCCGGTCTGGTTTCTCTCCAAGCTCTGCAAAACCAGGACAACGGTCGCGCTGAGCGGCGAGGGCGCCGACGAACTGTTTGCGGGATATCTAACCTACAGAGCAAATGCGTTTGCGCGCTCTTTGCGCAAATTTCCGCCCAGCGGTATTGCATTGGCGCTGGCTGGGTTGCGCTTATGGCCGGTTTCGAACGAGAAAATAAGCTTTGAATACCAGCTCAAGCGGTTACTGGAAGGCAGCCTGATGCCGGCGGAGCGCGCCCATGTCTATTGGAATGGCACATTTTCCAAGGCGGAGAAGCGCTCCCTGGTTTCGGCGAAACTTCCACCCGCGCTAGACCAAATCCTCGGCGAGTTGCGAGAAATGCTGAGCGCCAGGAAACAGGACTTAGGCGCTTACCTGTGGTTCGATCAAAAGTATTATTTGCCGGACGACATCCTGGTCAAATCGGACCGCATGAGCATGGCCCATGCCGTGGAGTTGCGTCCACCTTTCCTGGATCACCGTATCGTCGAATTTGCCGCGACTTTGCCGGCCTCGCTCAAAATTCGTGGCTCGCAACAGAAATTTCTGCTGAAGGAACTCATGCGCGACAAGCTGCCGCAGTCGATCCTGAAGAGAAAAAAAATTGGCTTCGATATCCCGGCGCACGAATGGGTCCGTGGTCCGCTTCGATCCCTCGTGGTGGATGCCTTGCATAACGGGCTCTCCGATTATCCAGAGGTCTTCAATTCCGATGTGATCGAAAACTATCTACGTGATCATCTGGAAAAACGAATCAATGTCGGCTATCACTTATGGGGGTTAATGGTCCTGTTCTTGTGGATGAAAAAGTGGGCGATTCAGGCGCCAGCCGTCTCGACGGCGGCCCACCGGCTGGCGCCCGCGGACGTAAGTATGTCGATCTAGCCGTTCTGCTGGTTGCGGTCAATGTGTCATTCCGATTTTCGTTCACGCCGCAACCACAGATCAGGAGATTTTCCACGTTCTTTGATAGAGTTAAGAAGCTGCTTTGGATCATCGAAAGTAAATCGGCACGATTGCTGGAACACTCCAAACGTCATGGCCGAAGTCTTAAGTAAGATCTGTTGAGGAGGACGAATGAGGATTGCTGTGCTCGGGGGCGACGGTTATTGCGGTTGGGCAACCGCTCTCTATTTATCCAAGCAGGGGAACTCGGTTGCCATCTTCGACAGCTTTGCGCGCCGACAATGGGACTACGAGCTTGGCGTGCAGACGCTGACGCCGATCCGCGCTTTGCCGGAACGGCTGAAGGTATGGAAGCAACTTACCGGCAACCCCATCGAACTGTTCGTCGGCGACATGATCGATTACGAATCTCTGGCATTCGCCATCAAGGAATTTGAGCCAGAGGCGGTTGTCCACTTTGCCGAGCAGCGGTCGGCGCCTTATTCCATGATTGACCGCCGGCACGCTGTCTTCACCCAAATCAACAACGTTGCCGGGACCCTGAATTTGCTGTTCGCTCTGCGCGAGCTTCGCCCCGATTGCCACCTGGTCAAGCTGGGAACCATGGGCGAGTACGGCACTCCCAATATCGACATTGAAGAGGGTTACATAACCATTGAACACAACGGGCGCCGCGACGTCCTTCCTTACCCCAAGCAGGCCGGCTCCTTCTATCACCTTTCGAAAGTGCACGACAGCCATAACATCATGTTCACCTGCAAGACGTGGGGATTGCGCGCGACCGACCTGAATCAGGGTGTGGTTTACGGTACCGTGTCGGACGAAACCGCTCTCGATGAAGCTCTCATTAACCGTTTTGATTACGACGAGGTCTTCGGCACTGCCTTGAACCGGTTCTGCGCGGAAGCCGCGGTCGGCCACCCCCTGACGGTTTACGGCACGGGAGGACAGACGCGCGGGTTCCTAGACATCCGCGACACCATCCGTTGCGTCGAGATCGCATGTCAGCACCCTGCGGAGCGGGGCGAATTTCGTGTCTTCAACCAATTCACGGAGCAGTTCACCGTTCTGGATCTCGCCCGCATGGTGCAAACTGCGGCGGGAAAACTCGGACTAAAGGTTGAGATCGACCATCTGCCCGATCCTCGCGTCGAAGCTGAGGCGCACTACTACAATGCGAAGAATTCCAAGCTGATCGATCTTGGTCTTCAGCCCCATTTTCTTTCCGACGCTCTTCTGGATTCGCTGATCAATATCGCGATTGAATACCGCGACCGCATCGATTCATCGTTGTTCATGCCGCAGGTGAACTGGAGAAATCCAACCAACGACCGCCGGCACCCGCTCGGCAAAGCTGCCGATGCGTCACTCATGCCGTCGGAGGTTTAGAACCTGTCTTTCCTACCCGTTCGGCTTGATCACCTTGGTGTGGCCGGTCGTCTTCAACTTGAAGACGTCGCCTGGGATCTTGTGGTTAATTTGAATGTTGCTGTACTTGGCCACCCGGTAGTCGCCTGAGGGTTCGGAAAACTTCTGCTGCACACTGACACCTTGCGCTGGGTCGATCCACAGCGTGATCGTCTGGAACATGCTCTTCACTCTTTGTGACTTCGGGGTCAGCTCAAGCTTGGCGGCGTTCACGCCCTGCACCTGCTCCATGCCGGCATAGTTCACGTCGAACGATTTCTCCAGGTCGTGCCCGCGGCCGCCGAATCCCAGCACCAGAAAGCTTTCGAAATCGGCTTTGTTCTTGCCCGGGTTGTACTCGGTGACCTGATCGATGGAGGGCTGATACACGCTGACCAGGGCTCCGGTGAAGAGCACGTACTTCTTGTCGGGCGCGGTAATGTCGGCTGCCATTTGCACGTCATTGCCCTGGCGCCGGAAGTACATCGTGCCCTTCTGGTAGTCGTGATCGTCAACCACCTTCTGATATTGGTCCCAGACGAAATCGCACTGGGCAGTGCGAAAGTTGCCCGCGGCCTGGTCCATGGCATTCAAGGCCGCTTCCAGGCTTTGCGCTTGCGCAATTGTTGCGACGGCAACCCAGAGGGCGACGCTAGTCAGGGTAGTCTTGAGGATCGATCTCATGGTTAGCATTCAGCACTCAGCATTCNNAGGGCTGAGTGCTGATGGCTGACTGCTGCGTCAGCGATGTCCCCAGACCTTATACGCAACCACATTTTGTTTATTGTCGCGCACGGCTTCGTAGCGGTCGATGGTCACGTAACCCGCGACCGGCTCGATGACCCGGGACAGCGATTCCCTGATATCGGCATCGCTGTCCGCCTTGACCGCCGCGGCATCCACCTTATAGAGGAAGCCATCTCCCTCTGGTTGCACGACGACTTCAGTTTGATGCGGAGAGCGCTCTACCGGTTTGTCACGGAAGTTGACCCAGTGCGGCGTCAGGAAAATGAAGGCCAGGATGAGCGTGACCATGACATCGTAACGGACGCTGCCACGAGGCGAGGTCCACCAGATGTACCCTTTCAACGTTTGACCCAACTTGCTCATTGCTGCATTCAGTCTAGAGAGGCGTCAGGCGAAGCGCAAGAAGCCGCAGATCGCAATTAGCACTTAGCAGTTAGCACTTGGCCGAATCGGTTCGCGGCGAACGCGTAGGATTGCAACACCTTCGAAGTTGCTTTGACTGACCTCTAACCCCCGACCCCTGGCCCCTGCTTTACGTCTTCAACTCCACCACCGTTGCGCCGCCGCCGCCTTCGTTCTGCGGAGGCTCGCTCACGCTGGCGACGTGCGGATGGCTTTGCAGGTACTGGCGAAGCGCTTTGCGCAGAATTCCCATGCCGCTGCCATGCACCACGCGGAC
>PMAT01000138.1 GCA_003152695.1 Acidobacteriaceae bacterium | reverse complement strand
CTTTCTACAAGACGTTCAATGATCGGGCGGCGTCCGCTCACACCACGCTGTAGAGGAGACGTTGCGTGTTAGCACCGGCCGCGGGTTCGGCAGGATAGCTGTTGCGAACAGGCCTTAGCATAAACGATCCGGCCCCGAATCGGGATTGCTTGTGATAAGGCGATTATCGACAGTTAACAAACGTCTCGTTGCTAAACGGTCGGCACTGGTGCGAGATCGCTGAGGATGCATAGCTTCGTCACATACTTTTCCTGATTTTCCGCTGCCGATCCTGGACGGCGTACAATCTTGAGCTTTCGAGCGCCCCCCGCTTGGACAGAAACCTGTGTCCCAATCCCGCACAGTATCGCGGAAGCGAACATCTTTCCTCATTGGGCTCTCTCTCCGATTCCGACCGTGTGATCTAACCTCCTGATAACAAGGCATCTTACTTGCTCCCTCCTGGTGTCTTGTGGACCTTCACATGCCTTACCCATTTTGTTCCCGAGAGCCATCACAGGCGGGATCTGCAATTGCGATCTGGGGTAGCAGCCACTTCGCCCCTCGTTAGGCTCTCGGGAACCAGGTTAGGTGTTTCTCATGCGAAGTACCAAGCTCCAAGCTCCAGCTCCTCTTCCGGACGATAAGGCCTGCTCCAACTGGCTTTTTAGCGGGCGAAAATCCCGCCGGTTAGGCGTTCGGAATTGGGAGTCGCCCTTTTGAGATTTGCCCGGTTTTCTTACTCGCCCACCATGGCCGATGTCACTGCCAAGCGATTGCCGCAACCAGGAAATGGTTGTGAGAAGGGACTCAAGGCTATTATGAATAAAGGTATCGTTGCACGGCTACTGTTCCTGGTTCTCGCCTTGACGCTGCTGGCAGGTTGCGGCAGCTCTTTTAGCCCCAAGTCATCGGAGCCGCCAACTCCCGCGTCGCTGAGCGCCGACAACCTCAACCTGATCTTCGTGGTAAGCGAGGATTTGGCTTACCAAGCGTCCGGAGATATCAACCCCAGCACGGCAAATCTCACCAATCAGGGCTTACAGCGGTCGCTCTTGATGGCCCCGTTCCTGCAACAGCAGGTACTGGGAATGCAGAATGTAACCGGCATCTACGCGCTCGAACCGATGACCCATTTGCAAACCGCAGGCAAGTATCCCGACATTGTTGCGCTGGAGACGATTCAGCAGTTTGCCATGTTGAATCAGACCACTATATCGTATGGGGGCAGCCCGCCGGTTACCGCAAACAGTTATCCTATCTTCGCGTCGTATTCGTTAGAGGCCGCATTACCGCCCGACGTTGCGCCGCCGGCGTTCCTCTGCGCGGCTTGCCAGGGTCTCGATTTCCGCCACCAGGACGGCGACAACGAAGTTCTGGTTAGCGGTATCCTCAAGGCAAACGCGCCGGGGTTTTATGTTTTCTCCGCGCCATGGGAGACCGTGAGCGCCGTAATGGCGAACCTCAACCAGCGCGAAGGTTATAACCTGACCCTTCCGGCGAGCTATATCAGTCCCAACTATATCTATGCGATTTCGATCGCGCCGTCGGGAAGCGCCAGCCTGGTCACCTACGACAGCCACATTACCCCGCCTGCCACCTACCCGGTGTTGTCCCCACCACCGGCCAGCACTGCCTGCACGGCGCAGACGCATTTCAGCATCACCGTGACCGGCGGTCAGGATGGCGCCGTAATCCCGGCGGGGACCAACACCAACGAAACGGTTTACTTTGTCCGGCACGCGGATGCGCATCCCTACAACTGGTGGGACGATGGCAACTACATTGGCGAGGGGCAGTGGCGCGCCCTGGATCTTCCGAACGCATTACGCGACAAGATCCATCCCACGCAGGTTTACGCCATCGATCCCTCTGTCGGCAACCCGGGCGGCGACGGTAGTATCGCATCGTCTTACGTCAGGCCTGCGTTGACTGTGGAACCGTACGCCATCGCCAACAACTTGCCCTTGAATCTGGCCGCCAGCGTCCCTGTTTTCTCCCAGAATCCACCCGAACAACCGCTATCCACTTTCGCTAGTGCTTTCTTCTTCAACGGTGGAGCGTTCTCCAATCAAACGATACTGGTGGGCTGGGAGCACGATCACATCCCACCGACCGTCAATGCGCTGCTCACGAGCTATGGCGGCAATGGCCCACTAGCGCCCACCAAATGGCCGGACACCGACTATGACACCATCTGGACGGTGAAGCTTGACGCCGTGGGCAACGTGACGGTGAACGACGGGATGTGCGAAGGCATCGATTCCGGGACGCTGCCGAACACGCCTCCTCAATTCTGAACGTGGGTAGGCGCAGTGACTAAACGCGGATCAAGGGCTCGATCCCAACAAGTGGTTCGGCAACGTCGAGCTGCTCGTGTCACAAAAGGTGGGACAGACGACTGTCCAGTACGTCAGCAATATCTACAAGTACTACATCGCTTATAAGCTCGTGGTTGAGCAAGGGCAGTCCCTGCAGTAACCGGCGAAATTGTTCAATGATTGGAGTCGCCGGGAGATAACTCCCGGTTTGTCGGCTCGTCGGAAGTAATCCTTGAGGGTAGCTGAGGGAGTGACTCTGAAATAACTGTTGCAAAATCGCCATATCGCAAGTAATCCTCTGCCGCCACGATTGGTTGTGATATGGCCTGTTAACAACAGTAATCCCCGAACACAGCGTTCGTGACCCGCGTCACTCGAGAGACAGACTTCTATCCCTCTTGCAATTAGAACTGATATGCTTTCGGGCCAGCAACGTCCCTTAAAGCTTGAGGAGGTCGGAAATGAGGTCCGTGCTTTGCTGTGGGTTGCTTATTTCGTGGTTGATGTTGGTTCCGGCGATGGCGCAGAGCCCCTTTGACGGTATCTGGAAGGCTGAGCCAACCGAGTCTGATACCCCGAGGGAGCCCGAGGTCTACCTGCTGCAAGATGAAACCTATCGCTGCACCACCTGTGAGCCCCCGCTCGACATTAGGGCGGATGGCCGAGACCAAAAGATCACAGGAGAGCCGTGCTACGACACAGTCAGCCTGCAAGTTGTAGACGATCGGACAACCATGGAAACTGACAAAAGAGGTGGCAAGACGGTCGGGAGTTCAAAGATGACAGTCTCATCCGACGGGAACTCCGCCACAATCGACTGGAAGGAGAGTTGTAACGTCAACGGTGATGTGGTGAGTGAGACGTTTATCCTGCGTCGCGTAGCCAAAGGACCGCGTGGGTCGCATTCAGTTTCGGGTTCGTGGCAGATCGTGAAGCGTGTGAACATGTCGGAGAATGCAATGGTCGTAACCTTGAAGCTGGAAGGCGATACCTTCAGCTTCGCCGATCCGGCCGGGATGAGTTACGCGGCGAAGTTGGATGGAACGGAGACGCCTATCAAGGGGGATCTCGGTTGCTGGCGCTTAAAGACGGCGAGTTGTTGGCGAAGGGCGAGATTTTCGAACATCAGGCTGCGGCGCGTCCGAAACCCGCGAAGCACGGCTCCGAGCCAGAGCCGAAACAGGTCAAACATGGCAACCAAGTTATAGCAGACCGACTTTGCCGACTGCCCTGCGAAGTTGTTGATTTCACAGCCGGACAGGATTGTGACGAAGCACAGTGCCTACGCTTGCATCCTTTCATTCTGCATCAGTTGAGCTGTCAATCTCCTGCAGAAGAACGTTAACCGCTTCATCCAAGCTTTTGTGAATTGACGCCTTCAACGTTTGAAGGCGTTCCTCACTGAACCGGTAGCGTTGGTTGCCAGGAGGAAGAAAACGGATGAGCAGGTAATCCAGCGGCAGTTTGTTATCCACGTTGAGCCGAAGTGTAATACATCGCAACCCCTCAACGCCGGTCAGCGGGTATCGAATCTCCCATCGCAACTGGCAGTTCGTGAGAACAAAACATCGAGCCACGTCGAGGAGCACCGGCGGGTGGCTGGAAGATCGAAACACTCCGTTTTTTCGGAGTGAGTGTATGTTATTGGCTGCCATTGTTCTTGCAAATTCGTCCTGCAGCCGAATCTTCAGGCGCACACGCCGTTCGATTTCGGAAAAGCCCCTGTCGGGCTCCATGATAGCCAGTGCAATTGCCCTGGAGAAGCTACCAAATCGCTTCACATAGGTACATGCGGTTGCCATCGTCGGCTCCGCTGCAAGCGTTAATTGAGTTGCACGGCCATGCTTATCCACGAACTCTCGCAGCTCCTTCAGCAAACGGTCGTTCGACCTATGATGAACACGGTCGTTTAACTTTCGTTGCACCGCCTCGAACCGTTTCTGCGGGATGATCGCAGGAAAACTGTTTGGCTGAATTATCCATTGCTCAGGCGGGTTCGATTTCGACTTCGACCGCAGTCGTGATGACTTACGATTGAACACAACAGAACCTGTATATCTGGGATGTGTGAGAATCGTGTCGACTATCTGGCCGTTCCACTTTCCTCCGCTGTATGGCACGCCTTTTTCATTCAGCCAGCGTGCAATGGCATAGGAATCAAGTCCTCTGTCCAAGAACAGCGAGTAGATTGTTCGGACAGTGCGAAGCTCATGATCCGGCCCAAGGGTGTAGGTGACTCGCTCTGTGGCGAGGCATTTGTGCTCTCCGTGCCCCAGAACGGCTTTTGGTCTGCCATCCGTCGTTAGTAACAGACGACGCAAACCGTAACCTGCCACTCCTCCAGCTTTATAACCTTTACGCACCAAACGACACTGGCCGGCAAAAACTTTTGCCGACGGTTCGCGCAGGTATTCACCAGCCATCGTTCTCTTCAGTGTTTTCAACAGCGATGCGGCAACGCTGAGGTCATTCGCAAATGGCTCCGCGCAATAGACCACGTTGACTCCTGCACGTCTGCACAGGAACTCGTAACAGGCGCTCTCATCCGCATCCTGAAATCTTCCCCAGCGACTAACGTCGTAAACTAGGACCGCTCGAAAATCTGCCTTGCTGTTCGTTATGTCGTCCAGCAGCCGGCTGAGACCGGGACGATGCGACAAATCGATGCCGCTACGCGCTTCGTCGGAGTAGGTGTAAACAATTTCGAACTCGTGTGACTTGGCGTATTCATTGATTGTGGCCATCTGGTTCTCAATTGAGAATTGCTGGTGTTCTGTTGACATTCGGAGATACTGAGCAGCTCGCATAATGTGCCTCCTGGAAAGACACTTTATCCGTAACGCCGCACGGCCCACCAAAAACCTCCCCGGGAGAACGTGTGCCCGATCAGCAGCTTTTCTGTGCCGATGGCCGGGAGAGCCGGCAAAATTGTGCTCCTAGAGCTGCCTTTTCACTGGTATCCGGGCTGCAGCTTCCCGCCTTTCTTCATCATGAATGTGGTTGCGGCTTGGTCGGCCCATAAGCTGTGTGTACAAGTTCGAGAAACCTCGATACTCGGTCCCGAGTGGGACCCACCCCTTCACCTCGATCAGCGCGGAATGCAGTTCGGTAAGCGATTCGACCCGGATGCCGCCCTGCAACCAGGGATCCTTCGGTGTTAGGGTCATCCGCGTGAGAGCGTCAATCTTCGGCATCACATAGTACGCCTCGATCGATTCGTTATCGCGCGACAGCAGGCAGACGAGCGCTGGCAAATTGCGAGTGGCAGCCCGCACGTACATCAGCCAATACCTCAATCCTTCTGCTCTGTCGAATGAACGGCACAGAACGACAGCGACGTGGCCGACATCGGCAAACGCGATGCAATACCGATGCCGGCTGCTCGGCCTTGTGAACGTGACGTCGTACGGAAAGCTCTCTCGAATAGAAGCAAATACCTGCGCACGCAGCCCCATCATCATCTTCGATTTCGCCGTGCGGATGGTATGGATTGGGGCTGGTTCAAACCCGAGCAGTTCGTAAACGTTCGCCATGCTGCCGAAGCGGCGACGCAGCCCGCTAACAGCCGGGACTCCCCGGGCACGTTCGATGATGGACTCGGACAGCGTGCCGTGTCGCTTCCACAACGCCTTCAGCTCGCGCAGCGCGACTTCATCCGATTTATAGCTCAGTCTTTGCCTGATGACGCGCTGCGCACGATCGAAGGTCGCCTGATCTACGATGCCTTTGAAAGCTCCCTCCACCAGGACCCACTGCTCACGCGGATTGAGTCGGGGCTTTGTTCGTAGTGTCTGTGATCGCTGTGCCCAGCAGTTCCAACCCGCGTATTTGCGGTTTGACAATACTTGACGGACCGCGTACCTGTTCCAAGACTTCCCGTCTATCCAGGATACCTTCCGAACGTTGAGTTCTTTCGCGATGTCGCAGATTTGGAGACCACGTATACGTTGCTCATATATCCAACGTACCCACCTCTGTTCGCGTTCTGGTCCGGGCACGAGCACGACATGGTCGCTTGAAATACTCTTCAACTCACCGCCTCGAAGTATCTGTTTCACAGTACCGTCTGCTCCCACAAGGACTCGTCGAAGCGCATAACCGGACTGCGCTCCCTGGTGGAATCCCATTTGCGCTCGCCGCTTTTTGCCGATGAAAACTCTCTGGCTCAATTCGCGACTGAACTCGGCTGCCATTGTCCTCTTCAGCGCCTTCATGATTCGGCCGGGGAGGGTTTCTTCGGGGCCGAACTGCTCGGCGCAGTAGTGGACCTTCACGCCGGAGCTTTTGCAAAGGAACTCATAATGAGCGGCTTCGTCGGCATCTTGAAAGCGCCCCCATCTGCTTACGTCATAGACAAGTACAGCGCGGAACACTGCCCTGTGCTGCAGGACATCTGAGAGCAGGGACTGCAGCCCCTTTCTTTGGCTGATTGTAAGGCCGCTCTTACCAGCGTCTTCATACGTCTTGAGAATCTTGAAACCATTCGCGTCGGCGTATTGCTGGATAAGGACAGCCTGATTCTCGATTGAGCATTCCTGCATGTCGCTGGACATACGCAGATATTGCGCGGCGGGGACAGGAGCGGGTGATGTGCGCATCAGGAACCTCCGGTGCGACATCGTACGCCGAATCATTTGTGGGTTGCGGCACGATCTTCAAGTTGAGCCGTTCGACCGGGGATCAGTGGACAGAAGCGGTGTTGTACCGGCGCACCCGCGGTTTGGACGGCGGCTATCCGGTGGGCGGGGCGATCTTTGACGATACGGGAAAACTCCACCGAACAGCCCTACATTGCGGGTGCAAATTACTGCGGCACCGTATTTCAATTCACGCCGTAACAGGAAAGTCGGTGGGCACAGGATTACTGTTGTAAACAGGTCAGCCTGGGACATTTTCGCCTTCTGGTAACGGGACCCGATTGAAACCGCCCTTCAGGCACGGCATAATCAAGCCGCAGTGGCGCCGGTGAGGTGCGCAACCCGCGCCCGGGTTCTTAAGCAGGGACTGCGTGTTCTTGAACGTTTTGTAACACGAGTCAAGGCCGGGGTGTGGTACCATCTATATTTTGCTGGCGACCCTGCTGCTCTCGCTGCTGGCCTGGGCGATCCCCTTGACCGCGTGACCTCGTACTTGAGCAACGACGGGGCCATGGAAAAGAAGGTACTCGCCCGCACCGCTATACATAATCTTCCCGGCCAGCCTTGCGTCGGCGGGATGGTACGCAACGGAGCTGGGCGGAGCGCCCAGGTAGAGCGTGGGCGCCAGTCGCGCCGCCATCGACGGCGTTCAGGAGTAATTCGGGACCGACGATGTTGCTCGCGCTCGCGGTAGCGATTCCCTGCTGGTATGGCTACTGGCGATCGGTCTCCCAAGGCCGGGTCGAGATCAACCACGTTACCACCTTCACCTTGGGCTTTCTATATTACTGGATCACGCCGCTGGCGGTCAGAATTCTGGCTCCGCATCTGGGCTTTCCCTTGAACCGGGTGTGGTTGGGATTCTTTCGTGAGCATCTGATCGCTCCTTATGCGGTGTCGTGCATCGCCCTTTATCTCTGCTTCATGGTGGGAGACTCGCTCGGCGCCCGTTGGTGGCGTCGTCAGCGGACCGAATTGGCCAAGCCGATTCCCACCCTCGCGCTTTCTCTGTCTACGGTTTTCGGATGCGTGCTCCTGGTCTATTCGGCGTATGTAACACGAGCCGACCTCTTCCGGCCCTCGGTGCCCGGCGCTATTGAGGTCGCTACGGCACTCGGGGCGGTTACCGCCTGTGTTGTGCTGTTGAGCTGCGTGGCCCTGATGTTCACCCTACAGCAGCCCGAGACGCCATGGCGCAAGCTCCTGCTCAGCCGCTACTTCCTGCCGCCGATCCTGGGGAGCAGCATGATGCTTCTCCTGGGCAGCAGGCTTTATGTCGCGTCCCTGGTGGTGATGTTCGCCATTTACCAGACCAACTTTCGCGCCAGATTCAAGCTCAAGAGGATGATAGCTGTGGGCCTTCTTTTTGTTGTTTTCTTTGGACTAGTGGGTACATGGCGCGAAGGCAGCAGCCCGACGGGCGTGTTTTCCAACGTATTCGTGGAACCTATGCTGATAAGCCTTTCGCTTGCCCATCACCTCCGATACAAGGGTATTGCCTGGATCAATCAGCCTACTCAGTTGATCAGCGATTTGGAGAACCTGATTCCGACAGTTCTGATGCCGCAAAAATATAAATTGCTTAAACAGCCTGATGCTTATCGTCCCCTGGGCGGGCTTCACTCGTTCGTTTCTTTTAATCTATACTTCGGGCTACTCGGAACAGCTGCCTTTTGGCTTCTTATGCCGCTAGGTTTCCGGTATCTGAGGAGCCGCCTGTCCGATACGTTATTCGCGACCATGTATGTGATGTGCTCGGGCTGGCTGACGTTTAGCTTCTTCCGCAATGCATTCTCCATCTCCCTGGTAAAAAACATCTTTGAACAGTCCATTGTCATCCCGTTTCTGATCGCGTGTTTTGGCTGGCTCCTGGTTGCAGCTTGCTCCCCAGTTGGTGCGAGTCGCATTTACGCTCCGCCGCCCCAGCCAGAAGGTACCCGAGGAGAAAGGCCGCTTTCGCCCTCCGCATCACCACCCTAGCACTCTCGAACACAGGGTGCTGCAGGCGTTGCGGCGGACGTCATTTGAGATTGGTTTGCTTCTGGATTCACCTGTCTTGGCCGAAGGGCTCACACAGTTTTCGAAAGATTACTTTTAAATGACATATGTTGGTTGGGACAAGGCCGGGCGATTTATCTTGAGTCATGGGTCGTGACGGGCGCATCTTCATACCGGACCAACGAGAGCACCTTACGAACCAACGGCGCCGGATGGCTCTCAACCGTGACAATTGCCTTGGGACTATTGCCAGCAATCACGGTGTAATGTTTGTGCGCCGCTCCATTCACCTGATCCGAAAAGCGGTTTCCGGCATTTCCCATGAGATAACCGGCCTCGGTATCATCGAGCAACCCCCGCGCGTTGATTTCTTGCACCATGTTTTGTGCAACCGCACCGCTTGCCACCTGACTCAGCGTGATGAACAGGATTAGCATTACATAGACCAAGATTGTCGTTCCGGTAATATATTTCCCACTTCTGCCTTTGGTCATTACAAAGAAGTAGGCCAGCGGCAAAACAAATAACAGGTATCTTTGCGCAGGGCGCGTGAGGGAAAGTATGGCTACAAATATGACAATGCCCAGAAACATGCATAAGATATAGCGGCGCGCGGAAGGCGTGGTCGCATCGAGCAATATGTCTTTCGACAAGAGGATAAACATCGCCGCAAACACTAAGAAAGCGCCGCTGTAAATCCGCGGGTTTATATATGCGTCCAAAGGACCAAACCGCATTTCTGCCCCAAGCCTTACTCCATAGACTCCTGCGATGAAAATAGCAAAGGTTGCGACAAGGGCGATCAGCGCTTTCCGGGTCGTATTTACCCGTTCCCATACGGCGCTGAGGGAATACGGGACCAACAGGAGAGACAGATATCCTGCATATCCAATCATGTTCATTACGATGCTGATGAGACTTAGTTTGGCCCCATGTATCGCACGAAACGCTGGGGGTGTGAACCAGAATCCGTATAAGTGCTTTACCACAATTACATAAGCCCCAGGAATCACCAATATCAGGGCAACAATAAAACTGTAATGCAAAAGTGCTTTTCTGATGTTGGTGCCGGGTCGGGTTAGGATCTCCAAACCGACGAGCGGCAACAATAGAGCTGCATGAAACTTAAGCGTGATGGCGATACCATATGCCGTAATCGCCATGGCTAGCCGCACAGGAGAGCTTTTTGCTTGCCAAAACAGTGTGATCGCAAACAGTGCCAACGCAGCAGGAAAGAGATCGGCGGTGCCGCGGCCGCCAAACGTCCAGATCAGCGGATTAAGAAATACCACAGCCAATAGAACTGCCGGATTATAGTCTCGCTCGAGAAGAGAGTACAGCTTTAACAGTGAATACCCGAGGAGTAGAAAGCTTGACCCCGAGAAAACACGCAGTACCGCATTTTGGCCCAGAAATGGCAGGACGCGGTGAAGGACAGAGGCCAGAAATGGCATACCTAACGTATTTGCTTCCAACAAGAAGTAATGCTTGAGAAGAACTGGATCATAGCATTCGAAGTATTTGGCACCGTCGGCGAATACCCATTCCAGATTAATTCCCGGCAACCAGATTAACGACAGGTGCAGCAGTGTTGCGATCAGTATGACCAGGAATGCGCCGCGGCTGTAAGAGGATGTCTGGGTCATGCGTTATTGTTGTAATCCCTGATGGAAATCGTGTCCTATAGTATTTCGTTTCCGTGTTCGAAAGTCAGTTAGGCCTGATTTCAAAGACGCCGCCCGCAGCGCGGAACGCCGTCCCATATATATTACTATTGGCCTCAAGGACGACGCGGCCTTGTGGATTTGCCCCGTCATTGAGACCTGGTGGACTTTCCCCATTTGTGAACACTCTACGCCTACGCTCCACCGGATTCCAGATTGCTGGCGTAAACAGGTCAGCATGACGGTATCCCGTCACAATCAAGCATGAAAAGGCACCCAGATTAAATGGCTCTGCTCCAATAAGTTGTGGCTCTTTTCAAGGGAGCCATAGCACTCACAATCCCCGAACGGGATTACTTGTGCTAAGGGGATTTTGCAACATCTATCCGAGGCGTGAGTAGGGGGCAAATCACTACCTAGCGGTCATCATCGGCCGCGCCGATCTGAGATCGAACCTGAAACCTGTTATCCGACAGTACCGCGTTCGACCGTCGCGTTGGACACTGCTTACGCCGCCGAGATTCCGGAAAGCTGCTGACGCAAGGCATCCGGTCGCGTCGCCGTAACTCGAAAGCGTGCTGTAATCCCTGCGTAGCGTTTTTGCCATGCCGAGCGTAGGAGTACCGCCCAGCATCTGGAAAGCTATTGAATTACCGTGATGCTGGTTACCGGGTGAATCTCCATCCACTGAGCATGATTTGTGTCGCGCACGTAAGTCCCCACTATCTGGACATGCGATCCCACCGGTGGAATCGAGACGGGACTTGTGTAGCCAGCGCACGCTGGCTTTGCATCTTCCTGAGAAGGTGGCACAAACTTGCAGACGATCTCAAACACAAGGTTCCCGCCCTCGTTGCTGATATTTCCTGGATTGAGTAAGTCTTCAAATTGAGGGTCCAGTTTCAGCCATCCATGGGTATCTGCATCTGCTTCATGTCGTACACCGTCGGGCTCATGGTGCGCTTGCTCTTTCGTTGCATCGACGATAGTACCTGTAACCGTAATGCACGGCTGCTTCACAATCAGGCGAGTAGGTTTGTACACGTGACTCCACAAACTTTCATCACAAGTTCCCTGAGTGATCGATTCAGGGTCGATCGCAGCTTCGGATGAAGAAGGACTGGCAACTATCTTGATTCACTGCTGTCCGGGGAAAC
>PMAT01000018.1 GCA_003152695.1 Acidobacteriaceae bacterium | reverse complement strand
TATATTATTCAATATTCAATAGGTCTAACCATTCCGCCCATTTCGTCATTTGGCCGCCGATGCTGTTGAGCGCAGAAGACAAGAGTTCGTCGGAATCGACGTCCAGTAACGCGGTGAGGCGGGCAACCTCGGCGCTGGCTTCCTTCACCGCCCTCTGTAGCCGTTCATCCGGATGCGACAGTCGGAATGTCTCTAGGTACAGGCTAATGCGCCCGACCACTCGGGCGGCCCTCGAGTTCGCGTCTCGCAAGGCCTCCCCCGCCTCATCTTCAGCGACGGCCGCTTGCAGTGCAAACTCCGCCTCGGTGATCGTCTGACGCGCAGTATCTCTTTCCGTTTTCAACGTCTCGATGTATTCAGTCAATCGAGGTTGCTCAGCTTGCACTTGGTCGAGGTCAGTCCTTAAATGCTGTAGGCTCTGAACTATCGATGCCACATTTGGGACCTCAGCACCGAGCTCGGCTGCGCACAACGGGCATTGGTGAACGGGCTGATCGGGATCAAAAAGCTCTATGGACCGTAAACGCATGAACTGTTCACCCGCTTGGCTCGCGTAGCCCTGAGAGTCCTTTTCAAACACCTGCGCCGCTTCGAGCTGCCTGGTGACATGCCTGACACGGTCCCGGCTCTGATCTACGTTGCGACGTAGCTCAGTGAGCCTCTCCGTCTCTATCGGCGGTGCGGACGGCTTCCACCTCATTACGCCGTCCAACAGGCGAAGCACATCCTCAAATGACCCTACATCTGGGGCCCCAGTCAAAATTCCTGCCTGCTCAGCCTCCTCAATCAGTGCACGGCCCCTCGTTAACTGATCCGCAGCCACAAACTGCGCCTCATCCAGGTCACGCTGGGCGACCTTCAGCTTGCGCCGAGCCAATCTCAGATCGTGCTCTACGGCAACCCGCTCTGCACTGACTGTTCCCAAGAAATATGGCAGGGTGTCCTTGATCGCCTGCGGCATGAACTCTTCAACCTGCCGATAGAAAAGAAGATCTTTGTTTGCGATCAGGCTCTGATTCTGGAACAGATAGTAGTCGGTGTGCTTGACAGTAGCTTCGAGTTGTTCGCGCGTTTGACCCGGCCCAGGAATGTGCAGGTTGGGAGAGATTCCCAAGCGTCTGGATAACTCCGCCTGCACGCCGTCGTCGTTTGTGTTCGGAGACAGTCTCGAGAGTTCTGGGGGTACCAGTGCGGTGCCGATCTCGATGTATGCTTGGCTCTGGCTCTTGGCGTTCGCTTTCGGGACTGGTTTTGCAATCAGCACCTCGGTGTCCTCACCAAAGGCGAAGATGACTGCGAACCATGCAACTTTCTCGCGCACTACGCCTTCGTAAACTCCGAAAGTTGAGTACCCAAGACAGTAATGAATGATCTCAATGACTGACGATTTCCCCGTGAGTGATTTGCCCGTGATGATGTTGACGTCGCCATAGTTGAAGTTCAACTCGCGAGTTTCTCCAGTATGGCTATACAGGACGATTGATCGTATCTGCATCGTCATGGACGAATTCCCCACATCGCGTAAATCGTCCGAACGTCGCCTGCACCGCTAAACCAGCGTCCGACGAAATGCGCCTGCTTCAGACACTCTGCTACTTCGGTATGGGAACCCCAGAGCTTCGGCTGATTGCCGAGTGGGGGCGCCGTAATGAGTCCAGCCTCGGTGAACGCGAGAAGAGCGCGGGTGCAACCGAAGAGAGTCGCTTCGCGGTAATACGGGACCAAAGCGGCGCACCGCTGCGCGAATCCGATTCTTACATCCTGATGCTCCTGAAGCCACGGATGCATCTTGGTACTTATTTTCGCAGGGAGCAGTTCCCGAGTGAATTTATGAAGGACGATCGGGAGCAACAGAGCCAATAATGGATAAGGAATGCCCTCGGGGTTCTTCTGAACGAATCCCTTTACACATTCCCTCAACAGCAACGCACAGAAGGCCGGGTTCAGCAATGTTGCAACTTCTACCGGACGCTTTGACCAAGGTTTCATGATTATGTGCCGACATTACTCGCGACGATAGCGGAAATCCTTTCCAAGAATTTTGGGTGCCACCAAACCCGGGGCGGAGTCGCGTTTGCAAGGATGTGATAGCTTCCCCGCATAACATAAGCAGCTGCGACGTCGGGCCGGATTCGATAATCGGCCTCCAGATCCACCCAGTTGAAGATACTTCTGCCCGCTTCGCGCAATACCTCTTCGCTTGCGCTTTCACTCAGGTCGGCTGCTACCGCTTCGGCGAATCTCTCCCATTCATCAATCAGAGTCTCTTCGTACTTTTCAATCTCGCCACCTATCAGCAGTTCGTCTTTTGCCCAGCGCGACCGCTGCTCGAACGCCCGATAATAATCGAGGATCGCCTTCTCGATGCGCTTCAGGCCAACATCAATATCCCGAAGTTGCTTCACGAATGTCCTATCATCCCCGCCTGGATCGATGGTGTCTGGTTCCGCCCTCAGAAAGTCGATCGGAAGCGCGCTTGGGCCGAACTGATCTGCGATGCTCCTAACCATGTCCGAAACTTCGAACCCGGTCACCGGACGAGCATCCTTAGCGAGAAACTGTCCAGCAACTCTCTCGAACCACCACCCCTCGAGCCGTTGCAAAACCGCGGTTCGGTAGTCCCGGTCAACGGCAAGTCGAATCTTCTCTTCGATCTTCACACGAACATCAGCGATGTCGGGCGACTTGTCTAGGATCGAGATAGCGTTGATGAGTCTGGTCCGCTGGTCATCGCTGAGCGCGGCAAAGGCTGTAAACGACGCCTGTAATTTCTCGTTCTTAGATTCGCGAGCAACCTTGAGAAGCGCGGCAGCTATACAATCAGCTTCCCGTTGTGCGTTTGGGCGCAGAAGCGATGCGATTGACCCTTGCGGTGCCGTCCCAGTTGTTACCAGCGTCAAGGTCATCGGAGGGATTGAAATGGCACCGGTCCTCAGATGATCGCTCCAGATGCGAAGAGTCTTCCAGAGATCGGGCGAAAAATCCGTCAGCACAGCAGCATTAATGTGGTGCTTCGTTTGGACGAGGCCAGCGGAGCCGGCGGGGCTTTCCACAACAATGTCATCCAGGCTTTCGAGAACCAGTTGCTGATCTTCCGGGCCCTCCAGCAATTGCCAGAGGGCGTACCGAGCTTGATACCAATATCCAAGCGCCGGCTCTTTCGCAGAGAAATCAGTCATGACTGGTATCAGGCTCGCATCTACAACTAACGCCCAAAGGTCGGGTGAGCATTGAGGCCGGGCGTGGCCACCTCTTGCACCACCCGTCGATGCAGTTCGTGGCTAAGTTGCGAAGGTACCAAGGATTCGTTGGCGAAGCAATTGGCGATTGGTGTTCAAGCGCTGTCGATGAATATATCGGACTCTACAACCGGCCCGATTAACAGCCAGACAGTTATCACGTTTTCATCACAGTTAAGCCCGCATTCTGTGCCGCGCAGACGAAAAGGCAGATCTTAGCCCGAGGCAAATTGCCGAAAACAAATGGCGGAAGCGTGTGCGAGTCGAACGCACCATTGACATCGAAGATGCCAATCGCCGGTTTTGAAGACCGCCTGTTCCCGAGCAAGCCTCCGCCCCTTGGTCCTGCGGTTGACCTGCTGATTCACTGCAACCTAATTCGAACTTGCTGCAACGCAATTCAAACATTACTGCAGCTGAATTCGAACAATTCCAAAGGGCTGTGGGAAGGGTCAATATTTTGCAGTGCGGTGTAACGCGGTGTAAGGCGGCGTAAGGCGGTTTTGGGCGGCATTTAAGCGGGCCTTATCGCGCCCAAATTCCGCGAAATTGGACCTTATTTGTGCGGAATTGATTTTCAGTGCCTGGCTGTCGGGTGTCTGTAAGTTATTGCAAAACAAGCATCAACTTTCGCCCCGTGACCGAGAAATTGGCAGAGCGTGGAATCCAGGACCAGCTTGTCTCTAACTATCTGAACACAAACAGCTTTCAGTCGAGGCAAGCTAAGAAATAGGATCCCGGTTAGCGGCAGAAAAACGGCAGAGATCGAGCTGCGCATTTTAAGTACAATTCACCGCATTCGTGCGGCGCGAGGCTCGCAGCCGGGCGCTACGCTGCCCAATGCCTCTGAGCCGGATCGCTATGGATACCACATCCGCGCTCCTTGCTAGGTTCGATCTCAGCAGGTTTCCGTCCCCTACCTCTGCGCTTTTGGCTGGCGAGCGCCGAAGCGGAGCGCGTTCCTGGCGGCGCGAAAGAAGGTGGAGAGGGTTGGAATCAGAAGCTTGCGGCGTGTCGGCATGGTGTCCGTGTCTTCCCGCAGCATAGCGACAATATCCGCCGCCGGAACCCGAGCGCTAACCCCATCTACCGAGACGAAGCGCACAGTCCGATCCGGCGTCAGGATGAATACCGCTGGTCTGGCAATGCCTCCTTTTTCCTTCGGGTTGTAAATGTCCCATTCCTGCACGACGCGACGTTCCCTGTCGGAGAGAATCGGGAACGGTAGTCGAAGCTGCTGCCGAACCGCCTCCGACTTCTCCGGGGCATCCACGGAAACAGCCACCAAGTTGGCACCAGCGGCATGAATAGCTTTGTAGTGCTTGCGATATTCCGCCAACTGGCGGAGACAAAAGGGTCACCAATGGCCGCGATAGAACAGCAGAACCAGCGGACCAACAGCCACTAGGTCCGACAACCGCCGTGCTGTGCCGGTGGAGTCCGGAAGCTCAAAATCCGGCGCCGGCTGACCGACTTTGGGCAGCGTTCCGTGGCTTGGAGGCGGCGCAATCGTCATGGACATTCTCATTTTAAGGGTTCTTTGACTTTTCTCTTGCCCCGCGTCCAGCGCGATTGGCTAGCCTTCCGCGCCGACTCACTGGGCGGGTTGCTGCGTTATGGACACTGTGGCTTCTAGGAAGGCCGCAAATTCTACAGGTACGAAAGCCAGCTGTTGGCTCGAATGAATGTGGCTTGTCTGACCCACGCCGAGCCGGTTGCTCTCGCACTTCCGCACCTGGGTTGAAGAGCCAGGCGAGGCAACACAGGGCGGCTACGCCCGCGATGATACGCAGTATCTTCCCGCTTGCCCGCATCGCTTGGTACCTTCACTAGAACCCAGCCGCCGGCGGTCCTTTCTGCCCCGCCGAGCTACGTTTCGTGGGTGTTGACATAATCGTTAGGGCTGGCGACGAGGAAGCGGCGGCAGTCCGAGCACCAAGCCCCATTGCACCTTGATGGAAGGGGTACTACGCAACCGCCCGATGGCGACGCGGAGCGGCGGTTTTAGCGAAGGCGAGTTGAGAAGTCGCGGCCATCCCTAACCCACTTAATTAACTGACCTTGCGCTTGCCTTGCTGAGCCAACCTTAGGGCTGCGGCAGCTCCGCGAACTGTTGCGAGGTCTATCCCGACGTGCTCCCAGAACCATAGGCGCTGTACCGCCGTGGCCAAGTTCGCCATCTTGATATAGTGCTCCGCAGATGGCTCCTTCAGCCCCGTCTCCCAGCTGGAGATGGTGGTGACGGTCAGGCCCAGCAGCGCAGCAAATTGCGTCTGGCTGAGTCGTAGCTGCTCCTTGCGCAGCGCCCGGACGCGCTCGGCCCACTCCGGAAGTCGTTTTGCCCCTTCACCCAAAAAAGTTCACCGACCGCCGCATTTTTCCCCTTGACACGTGTTTAGCTGCGGCTGTATAGCTGTAATTAAATGAGTGCGGAACTCACTCGTGCGAATGGTAACACGGCCCGGGCGGAATTTCGGCGGGTGCTCCTCTCGTATACCAAGGGCTCCTGGCCCGAGTGTGGGCAACTCCCGCCCCACCTATCCTATGCGAGCCATGGTAACTGGAAGGGAATAGCAGAGACAAGAAAGGACAAACGGTGGGCGCCGAATTGTGGATCAATAAGGAAGCTGTCAGAAGCGCAACCGGATGGTCCGACCGAACCATCCGTTGGAAGGTGCAGCTCGGAGCGTTACGGTTGCGGAAAGCCCGCAATGGGCAAAAACGGGGCTTTGGCCTGCGCGAATACGCACTTTCTTCCTTGCCGGTTGAAGCACAGCTGAAGTTTTTCAAACAGCCGCTGCTGTCGGGACCAGCCTGCACGGCTCTGGCGCTGCGCTCAGATCTGAACCAACCCAAGCTGTTTGCCTCTCTGCCGGAGGTTACCGAGCCCGAGCGCCTCAACTTTTCTGCAAGCCAGAACGCACAGGCCCTGAAGCGCCTGGAGGCCATTGCGCCACTCGTGGAATTCAGCAGTCGCAGCCGCCGATCTCGTCCGACGTTTCGTACCGTCGGCGGAGTTGCCGTGCGAAGCATGAACTCGCTGGCCGATTTCCTCGCTGGCCAGCACCACGTCAGCCCCCGAACTCTCTGGAACTGGTACGGACAGTACCGCAAGCTGGGCTATGCGGGTCTGGTCGACCGAGTTCGCTCGGATAAGGGAAAATCGCGGTTTCTCAAAGCCCATCCCGCGGTCCGCGCATATCTGGAGAACAAGTACCTGGGTGAGCGGCTGTCAATCCGGCTGGTGTACCAGGCTTTGCTGCGCGATCTGCGGAATCTGGAGCCAAGGTGCACCAGACCACCCAGCTACAGCGCCGTCCGGTCTTATTTGCAACAGCTGCCCAAGCCCTTGCTGATCCTCAGCCGGGAAGGCGAGCGGCAGTTCCAGGAACGTTGTGAGCCCTACCTGCTGACCGACTTCGAATCTCTGGTGCCTAACCAGATCTGGGTCTCTGACCATGGCCAGCATGACGTCTGGGTGCGCAACGACCTGTTCTCCGGAGTATCGACCAATGCGGCGGTCCGGTCCTGGCTGACTGCCATGATCGACATGCGCTCCCGCAAGATCGTCGGCACCGCCTGGTCAGCCACCCCTAGCTCCCACACCATCAGCTCGGCACTACGGGTGGGGATTGAGAGCTTTGGGATTCCCCAGATCCTCTATGTGGATAACGGCAAAGACTACGAGAAGGTCGGTCACATCGACTTCTCTCCGGAATGTAGTGGTGTACTGGTCAGGCTGGGAATCCAACCCCAGTACTGCCTGCCCCGCCATCCCCAGTCGAAGCTGATCGAGAGCTGGTTTGGGACGGTGCGCAAGCGCTTTGATTGCCTCTGGCCCTCCTACTGCGGAGCGGGTCCCAAGGACCGGCCAGAGCAGTGCATGGCTGCCCTGAAAGAGCATCAGGCCTTTCTGAAGGGAAAGGGGAAGAGCTCACCGTTACCCCTGGCCAGTGAATTCATCGCCACGGCGCGGCAATGGATCACCGAATACAACTCGCAGCATCCCCATGGCGGACGAGGCATGCGAGGTCGGACTCCGGATGAGGTCTTTAACGAACTGCTGCTGCCCGGCCAGAAGAGACTGATTGAGAGCCCAGAAGTTCTCTATGCCTTGTTCTGGGACCGACAGCGGCGCAAGGTGTCAGAGGGCGGATGTGTGCAGTTGTACGGCGAGCGCTACGAACCAGCCGATGGCGAGAGTCTGGCCAAGCTGTTTCTGGAGATCGAGCGGGATGTCCTGGTGGCTTGCGACCCAGCCAATCTGGGGGAAGCCATCGCGTTGGACCTGGACGGGCGCTTGCTGGGGCGGCTGCGGGCCCAGAAGCTGATCACGCGCGGGCCCATTAGTTATGAAGACATTCGGGCTTCGATGCGGATCCGGCGCACGGCTCGTAAGGCGATCGCCGATTACGTCAGTGGCTTATCGGGGATACGGGCTCGTGCTGGGGACCGTACCGAGATCTCGCACCTCCAGAATGGAGATCGAGCTGTCTGGCGTCAACTACTCTTTCCGGTCGTGTACTTCTAATTGTCGCCCGTCATCGAGCCGAAATGCCACGGGAGAGGCAGTCGCCGCCTCCGCCAACTCTGGTACGGCCGCAAGATCTGCACACCGTCCCCAGACCCGACTTTATCGATGACATTGTTCGGGAACTGACGGAGGGAGAATAGCTATGGCTCTTTCCTGCGCAGTACGCAAGCAGCTACTGGCGGCGAGCTTGCCGGAAGCCACCGAAGTTCGCCTGGAGTTACAGGATTACCTGGCCCGGACCGGCATGGCACCGCCTGATTTTGCCCGCCGCATCAACTACGCCCGGGAGACGGTCTACTCCTTTCTTAATGGCAATTACAGCTGGATCTCCTCCAACGACGGCCCCATCCGGGCAGCGATTCGCGGCTTCATTGCGGCTCATCCAATTACGACGCCAGTAGTGAGCTCAGGCAAGGTCTACGAAACCGAGAATGCCCGTTTGCTGCGCCAGTACTTCTACGAAGCGCTAGATCATGGGCGAGCCTATTACCTCTACGGCGCCCCGGGAACCCAGAAGACCTACGTCCTGCAGCACCTGATCGCAGAGTTGAACCGCTCAGAGATCGCCAAGAACGGGGAGGGCCGTCGAGCTTACTACGTCTACGTTCGCCAGGGAATCCGCTCGCTGGACCTGATGAAGCGGGTAGCGGAGAGCTGCGGGGCAATCGGCATGGGCACGGTCGACCGGATTCTGCGCAATCTGCGGTTCGATCTCAGCCAGCGTAAGGTGCTGTTGGTCTTTGACGAAGCCCAGCATCTATCGATTGAGTGCCTGGAGACCCTACGGGAACTATTGGATCAACCGCCGCACTGCGGGCTGCTGTTCGCCGGCACCCACGAGTTGGAGCAGATCTTCATCCGCCAGGCCTTGGAGCTGGAGCAATGGCGTTCCCGGTTTCATGCCGGCCAGGCCCTGCCCGGCATCTCTGAGGAGGAAGCAGCCACTATCGTGCACTCTGAGCTAGGGTTGGGACTGTCGCAAAGGAAAATCCAAAAGCTCATCTCGAAATCCCGGATCACGGACCTACGCAACGGTGGCCAGCACTGCTATGTATCGGCCCGGCGGCTGTTCTGGGTGATTCGTGAGTTGCAAGCCGTCGCCAAGGGACCATCAACCCACGCTCGTCATCAATAATGAAGGGATTTCGTCAGAGCGATCGCAGACTCCAGCGCTGCCTAGCCTTCGGCGCGGCTGCAAGCCGCGCCTTTTCAAACCGGTCGAATATCTTGACCATACGCCATATGAAGTTTCGATTCCGAGAATTCATGCCACCCTCAGATAGTACCTACGCCTAAGCCTTCCGCGCCGCCCACCGCGCCTTCATCATTGCCGACAATTTCTTCCGCATAGCTGTACTCATCGGCTTGCGACCGGTGGTCTTCTTGGAGACGGCCGTACCTTTTTTGCGCCCAGGTTTGCCTTTCTGCTTTGCCCACCAGGCCTTCTTTGCAGCCCCGATTCTGGCACGTGCTGCCGGGCTCATCCGGCGACGTTTCTTGGTACTCGCTGGCTTAGCCTGGCTCCTGTTAGGTGGCCGACCACGCCGTACCGGTTGGGAACCTAGTCCCGTAAGAGCTGCAATTGCGTGCTCGATACGACTAGCTTCCTGCCTAAGTTGTGCCACTATGCTTTGAATGTCCATGTGTATCCTTTCTTGATTGCGGTACCAGCTCCAGCAGTTCAAGCCTAATGGTATCACTGCGTTTTCAGCTCGTCCGGAGTTACCGCCCAAATGGGAGATGAGGGCGTCGCCGGACGAACGCGCACAGCCGCAAGCTGGCGAATCACAAAGCGTGTGTGGCGCTCTGGGTTGCGTGTTATAACTTCGTGAGAGTGAATACCACAATCAGAATGACGCCCTGCATGGCTGCTGGGATCACCAACACAATCTGGACGATGCGGGATTTGCTGACAGCACGCGCCTAACGTCAGTCAGAGGTGACCTGACGCGAATGAGTGTCATCGCCTGGCGGCACCATACTGCTTTGACTCACGAGGCGAACATATACATCGGGCCAAGTTCAACCACAACTGGCTGCTAACCCAAACGGCAGAAACGAAAGAAATGGCGGGCCCTAAGAGATTCGAACTCCGCACAAACATCTGCACGCTCAAGTGACGTGTGATCCGCAAAAACTTGAGTCGAGGCTTTCGGCCGCACATGTAACGTTTTGTTACATCGTGTCCAGCGCGGGCCAACTCCTATTTTTGAATGTTGCTGCTTCGGAACGAGTTCCAAGGCGCATGAGGTTTTGACGAGGGACACCCCTAAGCAAAAGCTTCGAGATTGTTTAAAATTGACCAGACCCCATACTCGGCGGCCTCCATAATAACGAAATGAAATCCGGCCCTCTCGTTGAAGCCCAAGCCCTCAAAGTGCTCTGCCCCACGTGTGGCGCTCCTCCTGGAACGCGGTGTGAGCGTGTCATTGGTGGCGTCCGTCCGCAATCTCACTTGGAGCGCCGACTAATCGCATCGGAGAAGGTGCGGAAGAAGTCACGCCCTCCAGCAACACACAATTAGCCCACTACCTGCAAAACCGTAAAAAGAGGATTACTCCATGCAGGGAGTAAAATTCAGACAGCCGCCAGATCGATAGGTCATTTCGCAAGGAGGATTCATGTTGAAGCCTTGTGTGATCTTGTTGACTTTGTTGCTATGCGCGTTTCCTGCGACCGCACAGGAAAGCCCAGCTCCCGCACAGGCCAAAACACCAAGCTCGTCCACGATTCCTGCTGAAGCGGCTCATCCGCCCAACCCGGTCAAGCCGACTCCTGAGTCACTCGCCCAAGGCAAGAAATATTACGGTTACGATTGCGCGATGTGCCATGGAAATAATGGCGATGGCAAGGGAGAGGTAGCGGTCTCCGAAAAGTTCAAGCTAGGTGATTTCAGCGATCCGGCGACTTTGAAGGGCAAAACCGACGGGGAACTGTTCTACATCATCAAGAATGGCCAAGGCCAGATGCCACCGGAGGGAGATCGGGTAAAGCCGACTGAACTCTGGAATATGATCAACTACATCCGATCCCTTTCGAACAAGAAGTCTCAGTGAAAGAGCCTGTTTGACTGGCAAATTGCAGTGGGCGGAGTCGGCGCATTGTTGTTGGCGACCCGGCTTGCGGCAGTGAAGCGATTGCACCTTAGAAACGGCAGCCCGATTATCGCCGTTCGTCCGTATTTGTACGGGTCTTTTTCCGCGCACGTTTTTGTGCCAGAGCTTGCTTCACACGTTTTTTCTCGCCCGGCTTCAGGTAAAAGGAGTGACGCTTCACATCCTTGATAATGTCTTCAGTTTGAACTTTTCGCTTAAAGCGACGTAAAAGGTTTTCTATTGACTCGCCTTCTTGTGACCGAACTTCCGCCAAGTCCGCCTCCAGAAATGCCGTAATCAGATGGGTTCCGAGTGTACCCTATAGGGCTTGGCCTGACACCTTGCAGCCCATCCACGGTTCATTCTGCAACGAACATCCTTACGTGCATGGGAATGAACTGCGCACAGCATCTATGACGAGAACGGACGCTGGCCTGTGTAGCTGCGCTGGATTGTCACGGAGATATTTCACTACCGTGCGCACTGCTTGGTTCGTTGAGACATTGGATGGGACACAGGCATGGTTCATCAGCGATGTTTTTTCGTGTTTTTCCAGCATCTGTCCATGTCATGAACGCCCATGACGTAACCGACCCACAACGCTCCCGTATGGTCAAGAATCTCAAACGCATTGAAAAGGCTTGGTCTCCGGTCTCATAATTTTCTCGCACACCTGCTTTCTGAAACCTCAAGAGNNACAATCCGGGTTCGACGATCAAGTTTAGAGAGGCTCTGGAATGATTTGGGCTCGCATGCTTGCGTACATCACCGGAACCGTAGACCAGGAACTTGCCGAATCGAGGAGTGAGCGGGGACCACGGAATTGCGCGTTGCAAGGAACGACTGGGTGGTCTGCTGAAGTACTATGAGCGGGGAGCGGCATGAGCCTTCGGTCGGGTAAACTTCCTTCCTTGGAAGCGGAGATGAGTTTTTTTACCATAGTGTGCTGCAGAAGCACACGGATAAGGAGTTCAACGTGAACTAACCAACCGTGTGGATAAGCTGCGTGATAGATGAGGGAAGGCCCCTCGGGATCGGTTTTCAGGAACAGGTCTCAAACCACTCCAAGCTGCTGCGGAAAAAGGCCGTGGTAGTGAGCGTTGGAGTAAAAGCGCGAGAACAAACTCGT
>PMAT01000077.1 GCA_003152695.1 Acidobacteriaceae bacterium | reverse complement strand
CCGGTGATCATGTTCTTGATGTAATCGGCGTGCCCGGGACAATCCACGTGGGCGTAGTGCCGGTTGGCGGTCTCGTACTCCACGTGCGCCGTGGCAATGGTGATGCCGCGCTCGCGCTCTTCCGGCGCGTTGTCGATCGAGTCGAAGCTGCGGAACACGATCTTGGGATTGTGCTTCTGCAATACTTTGGTGATGGCCGCCGTCAACGTGGTCTTGCCATGATCGATGTGCCCGATCGTGCCCACGTTCACGTGCGGCTTGCTGCGATCAAATTTCTCTTTCGCCATTGGAGCTCCGTATCTCTGTTAAATCTTGCTAAATACTGCGGAACTAAATCCGCCAAGTGAATTTGAAACTCAAGTTAACCCGGCCCAAGGGTCGCCAAACGGCGGCCACTTCTCACTTCGTTCCTGCCGGACTTTTCCCCTGCACCTTGGCCACGATCTCTTCGGCGACCGCGCGCGGCGCCTCTTCGTAGCGCGAGAAGTGCATGGAGAAAGTTGCGCGCCCCTGCGTGTTGGAGCGCATGTTGGTGGCGTAGCCGAACATTTCGGCCAGCGGCACCATTGCCTTGATTACCTGCGATCCAGCGCGATGCTCGATGCCCTCGATGCGGCCGCGACGGCTGCTCAAGTCGCCGATGATGGTGCCCATGTACTCCTCGGGCACTACCACTTCCACCGACATCACCGGCTCCAGCAGCACTGGGCTGGCCTTGCGCGCAGCTTCCTTGAACGCCATCGAGCCGGCGATCTTGAAGGCCATTTCGTTGGAGTCAACATCGTGATAGCTGCCGTCGTAGAGCGTGGCCTTCACGTCCACCATTTCGTAGCCGGCAAGCACGCCGCCTTCCATGGCTTCCTTGATGCCCTGGTCCACCGGCTTGATAAATTCCCTGGGAATCACGCCGCCCACGACTTCGTTGATAAATTCGTAACCCTTGCCGGGCTCGTTGGGCTCCAACCGGATTCGCACGTGGCCGTACTGCCCGCTGCCGCCGGTCTGACGAATGTACTTGCCCTCCGCCTGCGACTGCTTGCGGATGGTCTCGCGGTAGGCGACCTGCGGCTTGCCGACGTTCGCCTGCACGTTGAACTCGCGCATCATGCGGTCCACGATGATTTCCAGATGAAGCTCACCCATGCCGCTGATGATGGTTTGTCCGCTGTCGGGATCGGTGTTGACCTTGAAGGTCGGGTCTTCCTGGGCCAGCTTGCCTAGCGCGACGCCCATCTTTTCCTGATCGCTCTTGGTCTTGGGCTCGACGGCCACCGAGATCACCGGCGCCGGAAACTCGATGGATTCGAGTACGACGGGATGGTCCTCGTTGCAAATCGTATCGCCCGTGGTGATGTGCTTCAGGCCGACGCAGGCGCAGATGTCGCCAGCGTAAATTTCAGTGATGTCCTCACGCTTGTTGGCGTGCATCTTCAGCAGACGGCCGATGCGCTCGGTGCGCGAACGACCGCTGATTAACACGCTGTCGCCCTGCTTCAGATGTCCGGAGTACACGCGGATGAACGTAAGCTGGCCAACAAACGAGTCGGTCATGATTTTGAAGGCCAGGGCCGAAAATGGCGCATCGTCGGCGGCGGGGCGCTCAACTTCTGTCCCCGTGTTAGGGTCAATACCTTTGACGGGCGGAACATCGAGCGGCGAAGGCAAGTAGTCAATGACGGCGTCGAGCAGCGGCTGAACGCCCTTGTTCTTGAAGGCGGTCCCGCAGATCACCGGGAATACTTTCATCTTGAGCGTGGCGCGGCGCAGTGCGGCCTTCAGTTCGGCCTCGCCAATCGTTTCGCCTTCGATGTACTTGTGCATCAACTCGTCCTGATCGTCGTTTTCGACAACGGTCTCGATCAGGATCTGGTGGTAGGCGGCCGCTTTCTTCTTCAGCTCTGCTGGAATTTCCGCGACCTCATACTCGGCGCCCAGGCTTTCGTCATTCCAGATGATCGCCTTCATGGCCATGAGATCGATGACACCTTTGAACTTGTCTTCCTGGCCGATGGGCAACTGGATGGCAACGGGGCGCGCGTTGAGGCGCTTGCGGATGGTATCGACGGCATGCTCGAAGTCAGCGCCCATCTTGTCCATCTTGTTGATGAAGCAAATGCGCGGAACGCCGTACTTGTCGGCCTGACGCCAAACCGTCTCCGACTGCGGCTCTACTCCGTGCACGGCATCGAATACGGCGCAGGCGCCGTCGAGTACGCGCAGCGAGCGCTCCACCTCGGCGGTGAAATCCACATGCCCGGGCGTATCGATGATGTTGATCCGAATATCCTTCCACAAGCAGGTGGTGGCAGCCGAGGTGATGGTGATGCCGCGCTCCTGCTCCTGCGCCATCCAGTCCATCGTCGCGGTGCCTTCATGGACCTCACCAATGCGGTGCGTGCGTCCCGTATAGAACAGGATGCGCTCCGTGGTAGTGGTCTTACCGGCATCGATGTGGGCCATGATGCCGATATTCCTGCAACGATCTAATGGAACCTGTCTGGGCACAATCTTTTCCGTTTCTTGCTATGCCCCCGCGGGAGCAGTCAACTCAATCTCTGTGACGCACTATCCAGCCGCAAATTCACCAGCGGTAATGAGCGAAGGCCTTGTTGGCTTCGGCCATGCGGTGCACGTCTTCCTTCTTCTTGATCGCGGCTCCACGGCCATTGGCCGCGTCGAGTAACTCATTCGCCAGCTTGTCGATCATGCCCTTTTCACCGCGGCCGCGGCTGTAGGTCAGGATCCAGCGGATGGCCAGCGACGTCCGGCGGTCGGCATTGACTTCAACCGGAACCTGATAGTTAGCGCCGCCCACGCGACGGGTCTTCACTTCCAGCACCGGCTTGGCGTTCTCCACGGCCTTCTTGAACAGCTTGATGGCCTCGTCCCCGCCTTTGTCTTCCAGCTTCTTCATGGCGCGGTAGAAGATGTTCTGGGCGGTACTTTTCTTGCCGTCCCACATCATGGAGTTAACGAACTTGTTGACCAGCGTGGACTGATAGACCGGGTCCGCCAGGGTTTCACGCTTCGCGATATGTCCTTTTCTCGGCATAAATCCTCTAAGCCTTCGGCCTCTTGGCTCCGTACTTGGAGCGACTCTGCTTGCGGTTGGCGACGCCTACGGAATCCAGCGTGCCGCGCACTACGTGATAGCGAACACCCGGCAGATCTTTCACCCGGCCGCCGCGGATCAGCACAATCGAGTGCTCCTGCAGGTTGTGGCCGACACCGGGAATGTAGGTCGTGACTTCAATGCCGTTGGTCAGCCGCACGCGTGCGACCTTGCGCAGAGCGGAATTCGGCTTCTTCGGGGTTTGGGTGTACACCCGCGTGCAGACGCCACGCTTCTGCGGACAGGACTGCAGAGCAGGACTTGCCGTCTTGTACTTCGGCGCCGTTCGACCCTTGCGCACCAGTTGATTAAATGTAGGCACTCTTTGCCGCTCCTTCGTTCTTCACGCGTTCTTCACGCGTTGTTCACGCCAACTAACTAGCCTCACGGCTTAACGCCGCAGCCAAACTCTCCGCAGCAACCCGGCCGCACCTTCGCATTCATGCCGTCAGCAGCCTATTGGGCGCTCATTACGGCACAAGATTCATCCCAGCGATTGGGACTGGGCAGCCTTAACACCTGGCCTTTGCGGGCCGCTCTGCCCATGCTTCCCCTCTTTCCACCACGGGGGACATTGGTTTCCGATCAGGTTAGGCGTACGACGGTGGCGCCGTGGTCGTTGCGCAAACCAGCTTGAGAGCTGGCGCGGAGAGAACGAGGGCGCTCCGTTTCGTTGCCTCGGCCTGCATACCCACTGGAAAGCTCCAGCGGAAGCGCAGACACGTTTCAGCGAGGACATCCTGCAACGTAATTCTACAGGATGGAGATCGATGCAGCACAGCCAGACACTACAGGCAGGCCAAAGTATGACTCGCAGAACCCATTCAATATATCAAGTCGCGGACCCTCCGTCAACCAAACCGAGACAGACTTTCGTAGCGTGGCGTCTGGCCGACGAAACCCCAAGCACAACTCAATCCGGTTGCGCGGGTTTGAGAAATCGTCGCCCCCGCCGGTCGGCACCAGAGGCGGCAAAGACAAACGACCAACGGCAGCATCGCTTGCCGAAACTGTAAGCAGTCTCTACACTGTGAGTTTTACGCAAGAAATCATTTCGCGTTGATCGGTCCGCCAGGGTTTGGTCCGGCGGGGAGGATGCATGCAGCAGTTTTCCGTGGTTCGTGTCCTGGCTGCGCTCTTGACGGCCGTTTGTCTTTCCCTTCTTGCCGGTTGCGGAGGAGGAAATGCCACAACGAATCCCATCCCGGCCACCATCGTTCTCTCCCCCACAATCGTTTCGTTGAATGAGGGGGGCGTGACCACGATTTCGGCAATAGCAGAAGACTCGTCCGGTAATACCATCGCGGCCGATATCACCTTCAGCAGCAGCAACCCCAACATCGCTACGGTCTCCACTGGCGGATCGATCTGCGGCGGCGTATGGGATTCCAGTTTTATCGTTTGCAACGCCACGATTGGACAGGGAGGGGTCGGTCAGGTCACCATTACCGCCTCTTCTGGCGGAGTGAATGCCACTCTTACGGTCTACGTACACGAACAAGTGGACCAAGTTGTCGTCAATCCACTGAGCGGGTGCATCACCATGGGGCAGGTGGTAACTACGTCGGCTTCTGCCTTTAATACCTCGGCACCCGGGTGCTCGCCGGCGTCACCGTGCGACATCACTTCCACGGTGGGCCCGATCACCATTGGTTCAAACGATCCTACCGTCGTTGCCTACTCATCCGGAGTAGAGCCGACTTACTCTTCCGCGACTAACAGCCCAACGTACACATCGGGCGGGACGATTACTGGTTCATCAGGCCAAACTTGCAATCTATCTAACTTTGCCGCCGGGAACGCATCCGGGATAGACCCGACCTACTCTGTGGCTACGAATAGCCCAACCTACACGTCGGGGGGGACGATCACCGGTAATGCAGGCCAAACTTGTGGTCTATCTGACTTCAACGGCGTCACCGGCGCCACTGCAACCGTAACGCTGACAGGTACGAATACGATTGCCAGCGGAGCCCATCTGATCATCACGTCGGAGGGATCCGGTGGCATAACACCGCCCACGACGGCCACGCTCGGCAATGGCACAGCCACTTGCAGCGGTACTGCAAGTGTCATAACCGCGCTGATTAACAATACAGGCCTTGGTTTTTCTGTCGTGGGGGCCGCAGCAACCGTCACGTTGACCGGCGCGAATACGATTGCCGCCGGAACCCATCTGAACGTCACGGCCTCCGGGTACGGCGCAACCACGCCACCCACGACGGCCACGCTAAGCAATGGCACAGCCACTTGCAGCGGCACTGCAAATGTCATAACCGCGCTAACCGCCAATGGCGTCTTTACGGCGCAAAATCCAGGCTCGACGACGGTCTTTGGCAGCGTCTCGGGAGTAAACAGCGTCGCTGTTAAGTACCTTACCTGCCCGGTTGCATCCATTATGGTGCACGACGCCAACTCCTTGAACACATCCTTTACGCTGACTTCCGGCGGCACACAGCCGCTCACGGCCGACGTGTTCGACACCAAGCGTCAATACATCAAACCGTCCATCACCTGGGGCTCGTCGGCTGTCGCCAGCGTCAAGGTCGCTAAAGGAAGTGCGGGCGACAATCCTGCAACCCTCACTGGCGTCGCCCCTGGAACGGCGTATATCACCGCGACTTGCAGCGACCCGGATTGCAACAAGAATGTCGGCGCGCAATACAGCCTTAACGTAGCGACGGCGACGGTTTCCGGCGGCACTACGACCACGGTCTATGCTGCCAGCACGAATTCCCTGAGCCTCGTCCCGATCAGTACTTCCACCAACACGCCGGGCACCCCCATCACCCTGCCCTTCCCGCCGACCTCAATCGTGGTTGACCCGCCCGGCGCTACGGTTTATCTGGGGTCTGCCAACTCGGGGCTGATGGCCGTTAACGTAAGTACAGGCGTAGTCAGCACCTATTCAGTGTTCGGAACAATTGAGGGGATTTCGCCGGATGGGAACTACCTGCTGCTGTCGTACCCCCCATCGAACACTCTCTACTACTTTGACGCCAGTACCCTAGCCACCGCGTTCACACACTCTGGCGATACGACCAACTCGAGCGCTTTCGCTCCCGACAGTAAGCTGAACGAGTGGCTAAATGGAAACCAGCTTGGAGCTGTAATTCCCGCAGCCTCCTTCTTTGGCGCGACGACGCTCGCCTATACTGGCAATGCCCTCGACATCAGCGGCCAGGGCGGACTGACCTATATCACCGCAACTACTCCCAACGGGATTGACGTACGCTCCACTTGCGACCAGAGCGAAGTGCAAACCTTCGCCGCGAACAGTCCGACCTTGATCAAGGCGATTCCCAACGGAACCGGCGCGGTAGCGGTCGATTCACCCGCAATTGATGTGGTAACGACGGGGACAGTTCAGGCGGGCTGTCCGGCAGCCGCAGCGAATTCAGTCGTCAGTTTTGATCTGGGCGCAGGAGCTTTTAACGCCCGGCAGATTTTCTTGAGCTCCAACAGTACGGGTGCGTGGATCATCAGCGACGTGCCGGAACTATTGCTCTTCGACCTACAGCACTCAACTCCAATCTCGATTCCCCTGGCCGGCGGGGCCACCGCTTACAACGGCGGCGTGACCCTCGATGGCGCCCAGGTTTACGTTGGCGCCAGCGACGGCACCGTGCATCGCATCGATGCCGCCAGCCACACGGACGCACAGCAGATCGGGGTTGGCCTTAAGGACGGCAACGGCCATCCAGCCACGCCGAACTTGGTGTATGTGGTGCCCTAGCAAGCTGCTGCAAATCGCTGCCAGAGCCCGCTTGGATCACGCCTCACTCGGGCGCGGAATTACTCTGCCCGCTTCTTGCCTTCTCCCAGTTCGCGGGCCACGCTGTCGAGTACGCCGTTGATAAAGTGCACGGACTCGGGCGTGGAAAAACGCCGCGCAATCTCCAGAGCCTCATTGATCACGACCGCCGGCGGCGTTTCCGGAAATCCTAAGAACTCAGCCACCCCAGCGCGCAGAAGATTGCGATCCACGGCTGCCATGCGATCCATCCGCCAATGCTCCGCATTGCGTTCGATCAACTGGTCGATTTCCTTGCCGCGTTCCGCAGCAATGCCGAACAGGTCGTCGGCAAAGCCACGCACCTTATCGTCGAGGTCCTGACGTTCCCCCCAGAACGATCGCCGCACCTGGTCCAAATCCTGCTTTCCCATTTCCATTTGAAATAACATCTGCAGCGCCAATTCGCGCGACTTCCTGCGAGTGCCGGCCTTGCTCATCGCTTTCCGTCCGCTGCGCCGGCAACGTGCTCGGCGACTTGCTGCCGCAATGATGCCATTTCGACCGCCGCCAGAGCAGCCTCAAATCCCTTGTTGCCCGCCTTCAATCCCGCCCGGTCGATGGCCTGCTCCAGCGTGTCACACGTTAGCACTCCGAAAGCGTGTGGCACTCCGGTTTCCTGCGCCGACTGGCCCACTCCGCGTGCCACTTCGTTGGCAATCACCTCATAGTGCAAGGTACCGCCCCGCAAGAGACAGCCGATGCAGATGACGGCCTGGTAGCGCCCAGTCTGCGCAAGCTGCCGGGCTGCGGCGGGAATCTCGAAGGCCCCCGGCACGTGAACGATAGTGACGTCGTTTGGACTCGCTCCGCACTGCCGCAAGGCCAGCAACGCGCCATCCAGTAGACGCTCGGTGATGAAGGAATTAAAGCGGCTCACTACGATGGCGAATTGCCTGCCTGCTGCATTCAGCGCAGCTTCCAGCCCACGAGGCTCTCCAACTTTTTTCGCGTAGGTCAGAAAGCCGATGCGAAGCCCACCCACTTCCACTTCGAAAAGGCGCGCCCCGTAGGGCGTGTCGGCAATCTCACGACGGATGGTCACACCAAGCTTCTTAGCGATCTGCCATGCGCCATCGGCATCGGAGACCTCCACCGTTGCATCGACGCCGGGCGCATCCGCGGCGGCGAGGAACTCGATGCCTCCGCTTGGGGCCAGCATCTCGATTCCGTGGTTTCCGCCTTCATGCCACTCATTGCCGGGTGCGAAACCCAGGGCGCGGAACAACTCGAGCGCAGGCTGCAACTCCTCGAACGACTTGCCGACAACGCGAGGGAAAACAATCGATCGGATCATAAGCTTAAGCTTCTATTCTAACTGGGAGGAGAGTTGGAGGTTGATTTCCCGAGTAAGCGACTTCCCTACTCGTAGCGTAGCGCTTCGATGGGATCGAGCCGCGACGCTTTGATGGCGGGAAGCATTCCGCTTACCAGGCCCACCAGGGTCAGAATAATAGTGGCGATGAAGACGATCTTGGGATCGATAATCAGCCGGATATCGGCGGCTTCGGCATTCTTGGCCACCGCGCTGTAGAAGGTGAGACGGCCTACGCCAATGGAAATCGCATAGGCCATGGCGATGCCGGCAATGCCGCCGGCAAAGGTGATCGCCAGGGCTTCGGCCAGGAACTGAAAGAGGATGTCGCGCCGCCGGCCGCCGAGCGCCTTCTCCACGCCGATCTCACGCGTGCGCTGGGTAACTGATACCAGCATGATGTTCATCAGGCCGACGCCGCCAATACCCAGCGTCAGCGTCCCGATGAAGGCCAGCAGGACCTGCAAGCCCGCGGTGATGATTTGGAACTGCTTCAATTGCTTCATCATGTTGAAGACGAATATGGCGCGCTTGTCATCGGGCTTGAAGTTGTACTGCTGGGCGAGGACGGCGCGCACCTGGTGCTCTACCAGTTCGTATTCGTTGCCCTCGTAATCGAGCCAGATGCCATCCAGGTAGTGCGTGTCCTTAAAATCGCTCATGGTGCTGAAAGGGATGTAGATCAACTTGTTGATGCTGTCGTCCCCCTCTTGCATGTGCGGCGAGAGAACGCCTATGACCCGGTAACTGATACCGTCGATGCGCACGTACTGGCCCAGAGCGGGTTGGCCGGAAAACAGCTTGTTCTTAGCCTCGGAGCCAATGACCGCGATCGGCGCGCGCGACAACTCATCGTCCTCGTCCATCAAGCGGCCTTCGCCGAGATTCAAAGCCTGAATCTTGAACATGCTGGGATAAACGCCGTTGATGGGAAGGGTGTAGGTACGAACATCCTGCTGTACGACGCAGTCCTTCGCCACCATCGGGGTGATGCGATGCACCAGCGGGGCGGCATTCACAATGCGATCAATGTCATCGAAGGTGAACCTGATCTTGGTGCCGGCTTTTTGCCCGCCGGCTTGCTGCGAAGTGCGCCCGGGAAAGACACCGATAATGCGCGTGCCCCAGTTGGCGAAAATGGTTTCGATGGCGCGGCCGAATCCTGCGCCGTAGGCCAGCAGCAGAACCACCGTCGCAATGCCCCATGCCATTCCAAGCATGGTCAGCGCGGTGCGGCGCCGATTGTGGCGCATGGCGCCGTAAGCCTGCGTCATCAGATCTTTGACCATGGCTACTCCTGCCTCAGCGCGTCTACCGGTTGCAGCAGCGCGGCCTTGCGAGCGGGATAGAGACCCGCAAAAATTCCGGCGAGCGCCAACGTTCCAATGGCGACCGTCGCCGACATGTACGACATAGTCGGAGGATCGAAACCCGGCACCTGCCCCATGCCGCTCATCAGGTGCATGAGAAGCGCAGCCCCACCCATGCCGATGGCTCCGCTCATCAGGGTGAGGAAGGCGCCTTCCAGAAAGAACTGCAACAGGATGCTGTGGTTGGTTGCGCCCAGCGCCTTGCGCAAGCCGATCTCGCGGGTACGCTCGCTCACCGCCACCAGCATGATGTTGACGATGCCAATCGCTCCGAGAGTCAACGTGACCAGCCCAACTCCGCCGAGGAAAATATCCATCACATCGAAGATCTTGCCCACCGTCTCTGCATTCTTGACGGTGTCCCAGTCTTCGAAAGCATCTTCATTGCGCCAATCGAAACCGTGATTGCGGGCGACGATCTTGCGCACTTCCTGACGGGCAATCTCGTGCTCTGCGCGCACCCGCGGACGATAGTTCAAGAACGAGACGGCGTCCTGCTGCTGTTCCCCTGCCAGCGGAAAGAACTGATGCATCATGGTGTAGGTAAGGAAGACGCGATTGTTGGTCGCGTTGTCATCGCCATGGCCTACTCTCTGGACTACGCCCACGACGTCGAAGCGAATGCCATTCAGCAGGATGGCGCTGCCCACGGCAGTTCTGCCACCGGGAAACAGGTTCTTCACCATCTCGTCCCCAACCACGCACACGAACCGCTTCTGGGTATCGTCGGCGTCATTGAGCCAGCGGCCGCTGTCGAGCGGCAGGTAGCGAATGGTGTTGAAGTGCGGAGGAACTCCCACCACCTCGCCGTTGGTGTTGCCGTAGTCGCTGACTTCGCGAATGTCCTGCCTTCTTAGCACGGGCGCAACCGCACGCACATGTGGGGCTTCGCGCTGAATATCAAGATAATCCTGATAGGTGAGGCGATACTCGCGACCGGAGCTCATGTTGCCTGCGACCGCCGGGGCCCGTCCGGGAAACATGAACATGATGTCTTCCCCGAGCGAGTTCAACTCGCGCCGGTTGCCCGAGCGGAATCCCTCACCCAGTCCCACCAGCAGCAAAAGCGACCCCACTCCCCAGGCGATGCCAAACATGGTCAGGAACGAGCGTAGCTTGTGCGCCCACAAGGTTCGCAACATCTGTCGCAGGATCTCGAAAAATAGCATCGCAGTGAACCGGGACTCCGCCTTACTCTAGTTATACGCAAGCCCAGGAGGCTTGGTTCCTGACCCGTCGAGCTGCCAACCTCTCATTGGACAACAAAGAACCTTGAAACGATAGCCACCTGTGATCAGTAACAGAATGTTCGGTAGTGGCTCAATTTGAAATGCCGCCCGCTTGCGTCCGCTCCCGAATTATGGCATGGTGCGGTCATGGCGAAACGCTCAAGCACGAAGCGTGATTTCATGCAGATCGCCCGTGAGGTTGTGGAAAAGGCCATCGGCGAGCACATGGACGGAACCCCCCTCGAACCTGATACCCGCGATCCGCACTTTGTAGCCCTGGGCAGCAAGGGCGGCAAAAAGGGCGGCAAAGCCAGAGCCAGGGGTCTATCGCCCGAACGTCGTTCTGCCATTGCGAAAAAAGCCGCCAAAGCCAGATGGAAAAAGGGCTAAAGACGGCAATCCCTCCCTATCCCGTTCATTCTGTCGGTTCAGCCCGTGGAGCGGTTTTGAATTCAAGGCAAAAAAGCCCAAGGTCGCAGTGAATGAAGCCCTTGGCACACTCGCCACAAAGGGCGTAGTGAAGAAAGTTCGCAACGAGGGAGTCGCGAATATTTGGGCCAAAACAGGTTCTGCGGCAGCATAAAGCAGACGGCCTAGAGCACCCCTTAGCTAGGAAGATTGCTCTAGGCCGACCATTAAGGAAAGGAGGTGGACCCCCATCCCTAAACTGTTTGATGTCAACTTCAAAGTCACTGGCGGACGGCGCAGGTTAAGACTTCGCTTTTGGAAAATCGCCGTTACGCTCGAATATCCGTCTTCTCCGGCGTAGGCCGGTAGCCTAGCCGTGCGGGGGACTAAGAGGCAGACTCAGCCCCCGCACGCTCAAAAGTATGGCATGACGACCCCCGGCCTGTAAAGCCCTATCTAGTAGTGTCGGCAAAGATTCCACTTGCGGGAACCAGCTTTTTACTTGACATTTCTTGCGCTCAAGCATATAGTTCAATTATGAATCGCCTATCAAAAGAGCAGCAAATTCGGGTGGTAGCCGCAATAGTAGAGGGCAACAGTATCCGCTCCACGTCAAGAATGACGGGCGTGGCGCGGAACACGATCACGACCCTTCTGCTCGATGTGGCTGAGGCGTGCGCAACCCTCCATGACCGCTACGTCCGCAATGTCCGTGTTCGTCGCTTGCAGTGCGATGAGGTCTGGGCTTTCGTTGGCGCGAAGAAAAAGAACGTCACGCCAGAGCAAGAGAAGTCGGGATGGGGCGACGTATGGACATGGACGGCAATTGATGCCGACACGAAGCTCTGCGTCACTTACTACGTGGGCGACCGGGGAAAGCATTCGGCATACAACTTCATGTGCGACGCTGCGAAGCGTATCACTGGCCGTCCGCAGATCACCACGGACGCGCACCGACCCTATCTACAGGCCGTCGAAGATGCGTTCGGGACCGAAGTCGATTACGCGCAGCTGCATAAGATTTTCGGGGCAACGACGCCTGATGATTCTCGCTACAGCCCCGCAACTTGCATCGGATGCGAGATGAAAACCGTGATGGGGAATCCAGACCCCAAGCATGTGAGCACAAGTTTTGTCGAGCGCCAGAACCTCAGCATGAGGATGGGCATTCGCCGGTTTACACGCCTGACGAACGGTTTCAGCAAGAAAGTGGAGAACCATGCGGCTGCCGTGGCGATATGGTTCGGCTACTACAATTTCTGCCGCGTACATCAAACGCTGCGCGTCACCCCGGCAATGGAAGCCGGCCTGAGCGATCACGTTTGGGGCATCGAAGAATTAGTGAATCTAGCAGAAGCAGCCGCGCCGCAACCCACGAAGCGTGGCCCCTACAAGAAACGGCACGCCAGTTAGGAGATTGAACTTGAGGACTCGCTACGAGGATATGTTCTGGTACGCCGCTCCTGTTCTGGTATGTCATGGAAATCACCAGCGCGCCGAGATTCCCCTTCCTTACGCTGATCTTCCCCAAACAAACAGGGATGAATGGTGGTCAGAAGAAGGTGGAAATCTACTAGAGTTGCCGCCGGATGATTGGCGAGCAACCTTCGGATGCCTAAAATGCGGGCTTGTTGATACTTACGGGCCGCCTGATGTGAAAGCATCGCTCGTTCTTCACCCGACTGAAGGCAAATTCCATAGCGGAACCAATTGTTATTGCGCAGAAGTGCAATGCGGGAAACCAGGTTGCGAAGTTCCAGCCAAATTGCATGTAAACGCCGTGCCGTTTGACCAAGAGATTGAGAGATGGTTGGCGGATCAGATTCGGGGAGGAATATTTCACGGCCAACTGCCGTGCGATCACAATGTCTCGATTTTCCGCCCTCGCTTGAGAGGCATCCCTTATCGCGCAATGAATCGTCTTTGGTAGTCAAGCTGCCGCCTCCGGGCTAGAATGAGAGTCGGCAAGACATCGCGTGACAACGCAACGCAGAACGTAGTGGCAATTCAGATGAGGCCCAACTGACATTGGGCCTTTTCCTTATTTTAGCTTACTCCAATGAAAACCCCGCCGACTGCGGGGTTTGTGTTATGTTCCTGCTGTCAATGCCCTACTGGCTAAAGATCGCCATCTGCTGCCTCATTCTGGCGGCATTTGCATTGTTGCGGATTTTCTCTAAAGCAACGGAAAACCCGCTGCTGGAAATTCTTAGCGGCGTGCTGTCGCTGGTATGGATCTTTGCGGCGCTCTGGCTAATCGTGCTCTTGGTGCAGGTTTTTAGCCGCAAGCGGGACCAAGACAGCAGCGACCCGCACTAAATTTCAAATTGAGCCACTACCGAATGTTCGGTAGTGGGCTACTTTGAATTCTCTCCAGCTTGAACCGTTCAAGCAGACGTGTCATGCTAGGGCCATGAAGAAAAAAACAGCGAAGCCCAGGAAGCGCGCAAACCACCGTAACCCGAACAAACCAACCGATGTCAACCAAATCGGCTATGCTTTAGTACAGCAATCTACGCAAGAGGTGCAAGCCGCCGAACCAACCGAGCCGACCCAATCCGAAATATCGCGGGTAATGGCGGCTCTGGGGCGCAAGGGCGGGAAGGTCGGAGGGAAACATCGATCCGACAGCCTCCCACCCGAACGGCGACGGGAGATTGCATTGAAGGCGGCACGGGCTCGATGGGGGTCATCATCCTGAAAACTGTGTAGTGATTTTGTGACAGAGGTTGCGGGGTTGGTGCAATCAATTGCAAATAGATAATGGGTAACCAAGGAGTTACCTTTACAATGAAACGCCGAGGATGGTAGCATAAAGAGGAATGACTTTCAAGCGAATAAAAGGCGAAGGCGAAACGGTCTCTGCACATGACTCCGCGCAAGAGGTGTGGAATCAGCTTTTTTTGCTTGCTCTGTTCAGATGTTCAGAGGAACCTCTTGACAATCTAAAAATTCAGAAGGTGGTATTCATCTCTGAAGATGAAGGCAGGAAAAAAGGGATTGCCGCCGCCGATTTCAAGTTCTTTCGTTTCAATCTTGGCCCCTACAGCAAGGCGGTTGCAAACGACGTTCGCAAGTTAGAGGATTTCGGTTTTATTGACCCCGAGACTCGCCAGCCAACAGAGCGCGGAAAGTATATTCTCGAATACCTGGCGGAGATAATCTCAGAGTCTCAACCCGCGAAGCTGTCTCTTGAAATTCTAGATTGTGTTTGCAAGCAATATCAGTCTGTCAAAAGCTCGCGACTTGTCGACATTGTTTACGACAGGACTGTGCCAGTTTCCGCTTATAACGGTACAGAAATGAAGCTCAAAGATATTCCTGCGTGTACGGACATCATTAACCCTGTCAGTGACGGACTCCGAACCGTTGCAGAGATGCCGACAGATTTGCTTGAAATTTTGCAGGTAGAATTGAGTTTGACCGCAGAAGATCTTGACCCAGACAAACCAGAAAATGTACAACTCGCTCGCTCCATGCTTAACACAGCATTAGCGAGCTAAAGCTGGTCCTTCTTCCACTTGCGGTATTTGCTCATAAACTCCATATGCGTAAGACCAAACTGTTGTGCGTATCTTTCAGATACGCGGACAGCCGTTTCCACACTGCAAGAACTGCCAAATAACGCCTTCAGAGATGCGTTCAGATCGCCATTGTAACGGCTCAAGAGAACCGCGACATTCTTAACGTCCTCGGTACTCCAGACGAGAGATGAATCAGGTTCGCTGTTTCGTTGAGAATCTTCAGTCATGGTTTCCCGCGTAAGGCGGCATCTAAACTCTACATCACGCCAGCCCTTCCAATCAAGAACCAAAGTTTCATTCAGCGTAGTTGCCAGTTAACATCCCTGCTATGGTGCCTAGAGTACCATCCTGATTCCTGCGCGCTAGGGCCTCTTTTGGGCCTGATACTGGCCCTTCTGTGGCCTTGCAATAAGATGATCTGCAAGTAGGCCGCTAAGGGCCGCCGCCACTGAGGGTTTGTGATCTGCTCCCAACGCTTCGGTGACCTTTGCCGCGCTGAAGAGCTCGTTAGGCTTGGAATTCAACAGATTCAATGTACGACCCCTGAGGGAGTCCGGGGAAAACGCTTCCTTCTTGTGCTCACCTTTCGGTTTCTTGATCGGCACGCCAGAAGGTTTTGGTTCTATGGACGGTTCCGGCGCGACCTTGGTCCCCCTTCGCATACCTGGATACCATTCCCTCAATCCCCACTCACTATTGACATTCACAAAGCGCGGATCACGCCGAATCATTATCCGCAACATATCAGGGAACTTCTTGGAACTACTTTTCACGCCACCCTTTAGGAGCGCATCGGAAAGCTCTGGAATCCGCGTCGTTTTTTTGACCATCCCGAGATATTTCGCAGCAGCGTCGGCCACCGTCATCTGAAAGAACGTATCGTGTGCGATGTCTCCGTTCGATGAAACGCGCTCGGAAACGCGCTCGACTTCAACCGAAGCTGGCATCCCCGGCAGTGCTCCGCCTTGAGATCGAAAATATTTCAACGTCTCAATGGCTGTAGAGATTCGCACCAACCAGCTTTCCAGATCGGCTATGGCAGCGTCGATGTTGTTGGGTTCTTGGCTCATACTTTTTCCTTCCAAACTGACGATTATTTAGGTAAAATACAAAAAGAGTGTGACGGGCGGGTTTTCCCGCCCGCTCGCCCTTTCGAGGGGCGCTCAGATTAACATCTAGCCCTCCTTCTGCTGGCGGTTCTTGGTTACGGTTTCGACGCCGATGTATCCAAGAACCGCCTTCGCTTCGTAATACCTCTATACTAAGCCCGCCACGAGTTCTAGCGCAATACCATGCTCCACAATTATTTTTTGCTTGACAATGCATGATCCGCTCAAGCATACTTAACCCATGAACAAGCTGGACTCCAAATCGCGGGAACAAGTGATCGGGTGCTTGATCGAAGGCTGCTCGATTCGCGCCACAGTTCGGATGACGGGAGTCGCCAAGAAAACCGTCATGCGAGTTCTGGTGGAAGTGGGCGAAGTGTGCGCCGACTACCAAGATCGCATATTCCGCAATCTGCGGTCACGACGGCTGCAAGTCGATGAAGTATGGACGTGGATTTATTGCAAAGAGAAGAATCGCACCCAAGAAATCGCGCTGAAGAATCCTGACGCGGGCGACATTTGGCTCTGGGTCGCAATTGATGCGGACTCAAAGCTGGTGCCTTCATGGAGGCTCGGACAGCGCGATCTGGCAACCGCGAGGGACTTCATTGGAGACTTGGCGTCACGTCTAAGCAAGCGCGTACAGATCACGAGCGATGGTCACAGACCCTACTTGCAGGCCATCGAAGGCGAGTTTGGTGCAGACGTTGATTATGCGCAACTCCAGAAAATCTACGGCGCACCTTCGGATGAAGAAGCTCGGCGCTATTCGCCCGCTCGTTGCATCGGCTGCGATATGAAAGTCGTGAGCGGTGACCCTGATCCGAAGCACGTGAGCACGAGCTTTGTGGAGCGGCAGAATTGGACAGTTCGCACAAACATGCGGCGATACACGCGCCTGAGCAACGGATTCTCTCGCAGTCTGCGGAACCATGCCGCTTCGACTGCGCTGAACTATTTTGCTTACAACTTCATCAAGATTCATC
>PMAT01000087.1 GCA_003152695.1 Acidobacteriaceae bacterium | reverse complement strand
TGTGTGTGCCGGAACTGCCTAGCCGAGGGGCTAAGATGGAGGCTGTATTTCGTGGCGAGTGCAAAGGGGCGGCATGGAATAAGGCTGCCGTGGAATGATTGCGACAGTTCCCGCAGTTAGCGGACCGCCGCAATCACACCGTTCTCGACGGGCTGCACAAGCTGATCGGGGTTGTCGCTCGCCGCCTGAGCGATGCGGATCTGCCGTTTGAAGTCGTCCATCATGCCTTCATGCAGACGAACTTCAGTCGGCTTCTTCGCGATCGTCATTTTGTCGATCTTGTCCTGCAGGCGCAGCAATCCGTAGAAAAGATTTTCTGGCCGCGGCGGACAGCCCACGACGTACACATCCACGGGCACGATGCGATCTACTCCCTGCAACACGGCGTAGGTATTGAACGGGCCGCCGACCGACGAACAAGCGCCCATCGAGATGCACCACTTGGGATCGGGCATCTGGTCATAGATGCGCTTGACCACCGGAGCCATCTTCAACGTAACCGTTCCGGCCACAATCATCAGGTCGCTCTGGCGGGGGCTGGGGCGAAACACCTCGGACCCGAAGCGCGCGATGTCGAAGCGTGAAGTCGAAGCGGCAATCATCTCGATCGCGCAGCAGGCCAGGCCGAACGTCATGGGCCAAATCGCCGACTTGCGCGCCCAGTTGAAGACGTAATCGACCGTGGTGACCAGAAAATTCTTCTCGAACCGGTTGTCAATCCATCCCATGAATGCCTTCTCCCGCTTCCCGCTCCATACTCTATAGACGGTCATCGCGACCGAGGACTTAAGTTTGAGTGGAGGGGCCTGCTTCTTCTCGACCCACTATCTTCGCCGATGGCCGCACACCCAAGCTGTGATGAGGATCACAGTTGCCAATAGAATCAGTCTAGGCGGGTTGAGAAGGCTATTCAAGAGGATTGCCTACGCTTGGGCCCAAAACGCGATATGCACCTGCTTGCATACGGTACAATTTCCGTTGTTTCCATGCATTTGAAAACCCAGCCAGCGCAGACGGCGCCCACCGCAGGCCCATCCGAATCTGTGTCCCGATCGCGTTGGCATACCCTGGCGCACTCCGTCGGCTGGATGGTGCTGGTGGCGTTCTTAGTGCGCATCTTGTGGATCATTCTGGCGCACACGTATCGCCTCCGCACCTCAGAAGACAACTGGGGATTTGGCTGGGAGGTCGGCCGCCTGGGATACTCCCTTGCCAACGGCCACGGGTTCAGCTCTCCCTTTGGCGGGGACACTGGCCCCTCGGCGTGGACCGCGCCTATCTATCCTTGGATCGTCTCCGTGGCGTTTAGGCTCTTCGGCAACTACTCGCGCGCCGCGGCTTTTTGGCTATTGGTGTTCAACAGCGCCTTCGCCGCACTTACAAGCTGGACGATCTACCGCACGGCCCGGCGGGTGTTCAACGAAACCGTGGCTGTCTGGTCAGGCTGGATCTGGGCGTTGCTTCCCTACACCATCTTTTGGTCGGTGCGTGAGATATGGGAGACCAGCGTGTCGGCGTTCCTGCTGAGTCTGCTGTTCATGCTGACAGTGGAGATGGAGGGCGACGAGCGGCTCTCGTCATGGATTGGCTACGGCTTGCTATGGGGCGTTGCCGCGCTGACCAACCCGTCTGCGCTCTCGTTCCTGCCGTTTGCAGGGTGCTGGCTGGTCTATCAGTTGCACCGTCGCGGGAAGCGGTTTATTGCGCCAGCTTTGCTGAGCGCTGTTGTTTTCTGGATGACAGTCATGCCCTGGCTGGTGCGCAATTATGGAGCACTCGGCCGGCCCGTGTTCATCCGCGACAACTTTGGAGTTGAACTACGGATTGGAAATAACCCGCTGGCCGAAGGAATCTACGTGCTCGCCTACCACCCTGCGAACAGCGTCACTCAATTCGCGAAATACAAGCAGATGGGCGAGGCCGCCTTTGCCGCAGAACAGGGCCGGCTGGCCAGGGAATGGATTGAACAGCACCCCAGCCGTTTCCTCTTGTTGACCTTCCGGCGCTTTATCTTTTTCTGGGATGGCATGCCCCGAGTCTCCGACGTGGTGGGATTGATTGCGACCAAGAATCTGCTCTTCCTGGCGACTTCCGTGCTAGCCATCGGGGGATTGCTGCTGGCGTGGAAGCGGCGCATTCACGGAGTGTTCCTGTTCGCGACGCTCTTTGTTTTCTATCCGCTGGTTTACTATATATGTTTTCCGGAGCTGCGCTATCGGCATCCCATCGATCCGGAGCTCCTGATACTTGGGGTTTATCTGGTCTCCGAAACTCGGTCCGCCAAAACGACGCATCACGACACGGAGGAGTTTTCCGAACTCTCGCCAAGCGAGACCTTACCGCAATTTCACACGCTCTCCATCATTGTTCCGGTTTACAACGAACGCAAGACGGTGATGAAGCTCCTACAGCAGGTGGCACGGCAACCGCTCAGCCTGCATAAAGAGTTGATCATTGTGGACGACTGCTCAACCGATGGCACGCGGGAATTCTTGCGGAAAAACGATTTGCAAAAGCTCTTGGGGGCCGACGGAGCAAACACCGTAAAGCTGGTGCTGCACGAGAAGAACCAGGGCAAAGGCGCTGGAGTTCGAAGCGGGTTGGGGCACGCCAGCGGCGAGTTGATCCTGATCCAGGATGCCGACCTGGAATACGATCCTCGCGATTATCCTGCGCTTATCGCTCCCATTCTGGAGGGGCATGCCGACGCGGTCTTTGGAAACCGGTTCCATGATGGTGCACACCGCGTCCCGCGTTATTGGCGGTATGTTCTCAACCGCGCGTTTTCCATGTTATGCAACGTGCTCACCGATCTGAGCATTCATGACGTGACCGCCTGCTACAAAGTGTTTCGCCGCGAAATTTTCTCGCAGATCCATTTGCGTTCCGATCGCTTCAGCGTGGAAACCGAGATGACGGTGAAGTTGGCAAAGCTGGGAGTCCGCATCTACGAAGTGCCGATTGCGTATCACGGGCGCACCTACGCCGAAGGCAAGAAGATCAGCTGGACCGACGGAGTTATCGCAGCGTACCACCTCGTACGCTACCGCTTTAAAGATTAGGTACTCAAGGGAAGGCTGCTCTGAGGGGCGCAGCTCGTTCGAATCACTCCATAATTTAGCCAGTATTTAGCCGGCAACATTTTGCCGGTTCGGCTGGTTGGTCTTGGAGAGTGCGCCCACGATGTGGTTCCATGTAACTAACCAAGGGACAATCAGAGAGAAGAACAGCCTGGCGCTCAACTGCCGGACTGAAGTCTTGCCGGGGAAGCTTTTCCAGTCGAGTCGAAACGCAAAATAGATTTCCAACAGGAGCACGCACACCAGTGGGACAACAGTGCGCGCCACGATCGCAACGGTAAGCACCTCGGCAAGGCAGCGGGCCAGATTTCGAAGCAAGCGAGCCCGCCTGATACCGGAAGCACCGTCGGAAATCGCATAGCGCGCAACCTGGGCGATAGCTGTCCGCAGAGTAAGCCCGGGCCTGTAAAGCGCCTTGGCGCGTTCCGGGAAGGCGGGTATGACAATCTGTCGGACCCGCAAATCGAACAGTGAGTCCTCGCCGATCAGCCTGTCTTCCGGAAAACCGCCGACCTTCTGCCATATTTTTTTGCGAAAGGCCATGGAACGAGCGGTACAGGACTTCGTTTCTTGATTTGGATCCAGCTTAATTCCGAAAAAGGGGGCTGATGCGATGTCCCAAGTGGTTTGCCCGCCAGCGTCCAGGCAAGATCCGCCAAGCGCATACTCCGCGCGACCGCTAAGAATAGGCTCCGTAAGGTTCTCCAACCAGTCGGGACGGTAAACGCAGCCAGCGTCCGCACAGGCGATTACTTCGGAGGACGCAGCTGTGATCGCAACGTTTCTCCCGCGAGCAATGGGTCCGGGTGACCCTTTCAAGCTGCAACTCTCATCTCGAATGGCTTTCAGATTTGCGTGAGCCAAGGCGCTAGCCTGCAGGCGCTCCCAGGTGCCATCCGTAGAACCGCCATCGACCACGACGACTTCTGCAGGCTGGAGAGTTTGCTGGATAAGACTCGTAACCAGTCCGTCGATGTCTTGTGCTTCATTGAGCACGGTCGCGATCACGCTTACTGCTGACATCCCTACCAGCACCTCAAGGTGAAACCTTAGGAGCCTTTTTCTCGGACGAACCTGCTCGTGCCAGCTCCCACGCTTTGGCATATTTATTCGAAACGTACACCGCGTGGTAAAGGTGCAGAAGCAGACCTTCACGGCCGTCGAGGAATCCGAGACGAAAAACGTAATTGTAGATAAAAGTGGCCAGTGGGCGCAGAACGATATTTGCAAGACTGAAGCTGCGGTGCCCTTTCGCGACAGCCGCCTTCGCGCCCAACGAAGAATAGCGGTTCATGTGCTCCAGATAGTAAAAGAGAGTGGGGTAAGTGTAGTGAACCAGGGCGTTCTGGAAGCGGCCCGTGCGCTGGTCGGCTTCTTTTCTCAACTCGATGCGGTCATGCGGATCGGCTCCGGTTACGAAGGCCTGGCCTCTTTTGAATAGCCGGAGTTTGGGATCCGGATAGAAGCCTCCAAACCTCATCCACCTGCCTAAGAAGAGGTTCTTTCTTGGCATCCAATAAGCAGTACAGGCGTCGCGGTCGGCCAATATGCGGCGGATTTCTTCCGCCAATCCGGCGCTGACTTCTTCGTCGGCATCGAGGGAGAGTACCCAGTCCTGGCTGCAATGCTCAATCGCATAGTTCTTTTGCGCCGTATAGCCGCGCCATGGCTCCAGCACGACTTTAGCGCCATATTCACGGGCGATGTCGATGGTCCGATCGCTGGAGCCGGAGTCCACCACGACGATCTCGTTTGCCCATCGAACGCTCTCCAAGGTTCGGCCGAGATTGGCCTCCTCGTTCATGGCGACAATGGCAACCGACAAACCCATAGACGCAACGTCTTTCAATCGAGCCCAAGCCGATGTGACATGATTGCTGAGAATTTTCGTTTTGGACTGCCGAGTATACAGTATTCATAAGTGGATTTCCGATCGAGGCCACTTGCCGATCGAAGCACCACGGAAAAATCCTGGCGGCAAACAGCTTCATAACCATTCGTCTGATCTCCCGTCTAACCCGCGAACAGGAGGCACTATGTTTGACATTCGTAAACATGCGACCTTTGGTGCAACGATCCTAGGATCACTGCTTGCGCTACTGTTGGCCACCTCTATCCAGGCGCAGGTCACACAGGATTTCCATCGTACCGTCCCTCTCTCCGCCAGCGGCCGGGTTTCGCTGGACAACATCAATGGCAACGTCGAGATCACCGGCTGGGAGCGCAACGAAGTGCAGATCGATGCGGTGAAGAAAGCGCGCGATCAGCAGCGCCTCGATGAAGCTCGTATCGAAGTTAACGCTGCCGGCGACTCGGTGGAAATTAAGACGCGCTATCCGGAGGGCCACACCAACAACAACCCAGCCTCCGTGCATTACCAATTACATGTGCCGCAGAATGCGCGCCTTGATCGCATCAACCTGGTGAACGGTTCGCTCACCGTGCAGAAAGTTAGCGGTGAGGTGATTGCCAACCTGGTAAATGGCAAGCTACGGGTTGACGACCTGGGCGGGCGGGCCGATCTGTCCACCGTGAATGGCGGAATCGAAGCGAATTACGCTGCCTTGAACAACGTGCGCGAGATCAAACTCAAGTCGGTAAATGGGTCTATTGAATTGGGGCTGCCCGACTCACCGAACGCTCAGGTCAAAGCCAGCACCGTTAGCGGCGGCATTCGATCAGACTTCCCTCTCGAAGTGCACGGCGGATACGTAGGTAAGAACCTTACCGGTACGCTCGGCAGCGGAGGAACCTCAATCGCGCTGAGTAATGTGAACGGCAGCATTCATATTGGTCGGGGGCGCGGCAGCTTGTAATTTAGCAATGAGTAGGCAGTAGGCAGCGCTCAGCAGTCAGCTGTTCGCAGAGTTATTCCCTGCCATAGGGCGCCAGTGACCTGATCAAATCTGCAGTCGTCCCAGCTCGTATGCAGGCTTCTGAATGCTGACTGCTGAATGCTGAGTGCTGCTCTTAATACGGCCCGATAATGCCGCCGATATTTCGCGAGGGCGGCAGCTTCGTCGCTGCGGCGGGGGTCTCCACGCCCCAGTATTTCGCAAACACGTCCAGGTACTTGTAACCCGAACCGGTATTGAATAGCACCACGCGATCGCTGCTCGCGAGAAATCCGCTCTGCAATAGTTGCCGGTAGGCGGCGAGCGCCGCGCCTCCTTCGGGAGCCGCGAATATACCCTCTGCCGAAGCCATCTCCTTAACGCCGTCCATGATCTCGTCATCACTGACAGCAATTGCCGTGCCGCCGCTCTGACGCACGATGTCGAGAATGATGAAGTCGCCGTATGCCTTGGGCACTCGCAATCCAGCAGCCAGCGTATGCGCGTCGTGCCACATTTCCGACGCGGCTTTGCCTTCATGTAAAGCTTTAGGGATTGGCGCGCAACCATCTGCTTGCACACAGATCATCTTTGGCCGATTGCCCTTATCAATCCAGCCCAATTCCTCCATTTCTGCGAACGCCTTCCACATGCCGATCAGCCCGACGCCTCCTCCCGTCGGGTAAAGAATGGCGTCTGGCAAGCTCCATCCCATTTGTTCGGCGACTTCGTAGCCCATGGTTTTCTTGCCTTCGAGACGAAATGGTTCCTTCAGGGTCGAGACGTCGAACCAGCCTTCCTGCTCTTTGCGCTCGGCCACCATTCGCCCGCAATCGCTGATCAGCCCGTCCACCAGCGTCAGGTGCGCACCGCTGGCTTCCACCTCCAAGCGATTCGCAATCGGCACATCCTTCGGCATGAAGACGAATGCCTCCAGCCCGGCTGCGGCTGCATAGGCGGCCAGCGCTCCCCCGGCGTTGCCCGCCGAAGGCGCTGCCAGCTTGGTGAGCCCATAATGGCGCGCCATGGTCAGCGCCGTACTCATGCCCCGTGCCTTGAATGAGCCTGTTGGATTCAACCCATCGTCCTTAATCAGCAGATTAGGATGCTTGCGGCTCGGCAGCATCGGCGTAAATCCCTCGCCAAGCGTCACCGGCTCGGCATCGGGAAGCACCGCCGCGTAGCGCCACATACTCTTCGGTCCCGCGTTGACCGACTCGCGAGACGTGTCGCGTCGAAGCGCCGCGAGATCGTAGCGCACATACAACGGCCCGCCATCCTTCAAGCAAACGTTTTGGGCGGTTTCCGCCATGAACGTCGCGCCGCACTTGCTGCATTCGAAACCGACAATCTTCGCCATAGTAATGAATGCCTCGAAAAACCTCGCAGTGTAACACCTATCACCGCTTCCGCGCAGCGAGGTGCGTTACTCTTGAGTGTTATAATCCGCGCAATTCGCGCCAATGCGATGACTGAGCCGTCCACCCCGCTGATGCGGCAATATGCCGCGGTCAAGAAAGAGCATCCCAACGCGCTCGTCTTCTTCCGCCTCGGCGACTTCTACGAACTTTTCTTCGAGGATGCCATAGTGGCGTCGCGGGAGCTGCAGATCACGCTGACCTCGCGCAACAAAGAAAAGGGCATCGCTATACCGATGTGCGGCGTGCCGTACCACTCCGCCGAGGGTTATATCGCCAAGCTGATCCGCAAAGGATTTAAGGTTGCCATCTGCGAACAGATGGAGGACCCGCGCACGGCCAAAACGCTGGTGAAGCGCGAAGTCACGCGCGTGCTTACGCCGGGCACTGCGGCTGACATGCATCTGGGCTCGGAAGAAAATAATTTCCTCGGTTGCGTGGCGCGGGCTGGAAATGCTTTTGGCTTTGCGGCATTGGACCTCTCCACCGGCGAATTTCGTGCGACTGAATTTCAGGGTGAAGATGCCGAGCGCCGCGTGCGCGAGGAACTGTTGGTGCTGGGTCCGCGTGAAGTGCTGTTCGCTTCGTCGCTTCCTCTCTTCGACCAACAACCACACCGCAGCGCCTCTTCGCCCGTGGCGGCATCGGCGCCGCGCATCACGTCGCTGGACCATGCCTCCTGGGCCGAGACTCCGCTCGACGATTGGGTATTCTCCCCTGACTACGCGATTCCGCAAGTGGAAAATCATTTTGGCGTGCTCTCGCTGGAAGGATTCGGGCTTGCGAACCGAGCAGCTGCGGCGACCGCGGCGGGGGCCATTCTGCATTACGTTCGCACCACGCAGCGTGGCACGCTCGATCATGTGGACCGCATCGGCTTCTACGAGCGCCAACACTGCCTGGTGCTGGACGCGGTCACGGTGCGCAATCTGGAGCTGATCGAGCCGCTGTTCGCAGGCGCCGCCGACAATGCCACTCTGTTTCGGTGTCTGGACTACTCCATCACCCCGATGGGCAAGCGTCTTCTGCGCGCCTGGATGCTGCGCCCTTCGATTGATGCCGGCGAGATCGACCGGCGGCTTGATGCTGTCGAAGGCATGGTGAAGGACGTTGTCGCGCGCGAAGAACTCCGCCGCTCGCTGGATGGCATTCTCGATCTGGAGCGGCTGCTGAGCCGCGTAACTCTGGAGACCGCGAATCCACGCGACCTGCTGGCGCTGGCCACATCGCTGGCCAAGCTGCCGACGGTGCGCGTGGCGCTGTCGCACTTCCCTGCTGAGCGTCTTTTGGCGCTCCATGCGCAATGCGACGAACTGGCGGACTTGCGTGACAGGCTGGTGACATCGCTGGAAGACGAGCCACCGCTGACGCTGGTTGACGGCGGGGTTATTCGCTCAGGAGTGGACGCAGCACTCGACGAACTACGCGACCTGAGCCGTAACAGCAAACAATACATCGCGCAGATCGAGCAGCGCGAACGCGAGCGCACCGGCATCGGATCGCTGAAGGTCAAGTTCAACAGCGTCTTCGGCTACTACCTCGAGATCTCCAAGGCGAATCTGCACCTCGCGCCTGCGGAGTACGAACGCAAGCAAACTCTGGTCAATGCCGAGCGCTTCACCACGCCGGAGTTGAAAGAGTACGAGGTCAAGGTGCTCGACGCGCAGGAAAAGATGGTCGAGATCGAGCGGCGGCTGTTTGCGGAGCTACGCACCGCCATTGCCGCCGAGGCGCGTCGTATAAGGCAGACCGCGCTGGCGCTGGCCGAGATCGACGTGCTGGCTTCGTTCGCCGCACTTGCGGCGAATCGCAGCTACTGCCGTCCGCGGTTTAAAGATGGTGCGGACATCGAAATTGTTGAAGGGCGTCACCCGGTGATCGAGCAGATGGAGATCCCCGGAGCCGCCATTCGCTTCGTCCCCAACGATCTCTATCTGAACGGCACAACCCATTCGATCCTGGTCATCACCGGGCCGAACATGGGAGGCAAGTCCAC
>PMAT01000083.1 GCA_003152695.1 Acidobacteriaceae bacterium | reverse complement strand
CCGCCTCGTTCCAATCCCGAAGAACCCGGTCTCTACCACTGGAAGGAGTAGCACAATGGTGACAGAGCCACAGACAACATCCAAAGCAGTCATTGCAATTCTATGCCCGCGCTAACCCTTTCTTAAAGCAGCCGATTTCCGTTTTTGGAGTGCCCATCTTGCACCAAAGTTCCAACAAATTTCCCACCTGAAAGCGCCTACCTCGTCACGGGTTCGTTCCTCATTAGAAGTTCCTGGTCTAGGGTTCCGGTGATGTAAGCAAGCATGCGAGCCCAAATCATTCCAGAGCCTCCCTGAACTTGATCGGCGAACCCGGATTGTACATGCTCTTGAGGTTTCAGAAAGCAGCTGTGCGGGGAAATTATGAGACCGGAAACCAAGCCTTTTCAAAGCGTTTGAGATTTTTGACCTTACNNGTCCTCTGGGTCGCTCGTCGACCATCACGTGGCGCCGAGAAAGCTTTTCGTCGAGGTCACAACGTCCGTTCATCAAAACGAGTACCTCGCGCGTCGGCTACTCCATGAGCAGGGCGGCTCGTTCGGCGTAAAGGGGATTTTGCGGAGTAAGAAAACCGGCGACATCGTTTCGAAGCCTCACGCGCACACGCCCGACGAGCTCGCAACAGACCTAGCTGGCCAGATACTCGAACGGCTCAAGAGCAAGAGCGACAAAAACTATTCGCAGGCGACGGTGTTGGTTATCAATTGCGTGCCGAATAGCCTTATCTTGGATTCTGAATGGAACGACGCGATTGAGCGAGTGACCAAGGCTCAGGTACACCTAGCCTTTCGAGAAGTGTTCCTGCTCGAACCGGTTATGTCTCATTCGACGACTCTTTACGGAGACCTAAAACGTGTGCTGTCGCCGAAAGGCGAAATGACAAATCGTAAGCGCCGCCCTCAACCGAAGTTTCAAAAAGGGTAGGTTTTGAGACAACCGGCGAAGGCCCGTAAATCGCGGACTTGCGCGTCTCACAATTCAGTCTCACAATACATATAAGACTGCGTCTGAGTCTTCGCTCCGGCACAGGCTCTGTCTCCAGGCAATGCGACGGGCATCCCAAGCTGAGGGCCAATGGTTTCACCGCAACCGATCCAACTGCATTGGGCGAGGCTCAGCCCCGCAAAGCTACGATTGCTTTCTCTCACGGCTATTGTAGTCGTGCTGCTATTCCCAGCCGCCCGCGCCCAATCGGCCGAAAAGCCATCCCCGGACCAATTTCTCATCGCATCGGACATTCACTTCAATCCCATGGCCGACCCGTCGTTACTTGCCGACCTTATGGCCGCGGCTCCCGCTCAATGGGAGGCGATTCTGCAACGCTCCAAGCTCACCGCCTTCAGCCAGTACGGTCACGACACCAACTGGTGGCTCCTCCAGTCTTCCCTGAATGAAATGCGGGCCACTTTGCCCCGGCCCGCGTTAATCATGATCACCGGCGACATTTTGGCCCACCAATTCCCGCAGAACTTCGCCAGCGCTACGCACGACCAGGATCGCGAGCACTACCGCTCGTTTGTGCTCAAGACCATCACATTCGTGGCGCTCGAATTTCGCAGGCGATTCCCCGATACGACGATCCTGATTACGCCGGGCAACGACGATGAGGAGTGTGGCGATTATAGTGTTCGCGCCAATGGAACTTTTCTCGACGACACCGCCGATCTCGCTCGCTCCCTAGCCCATGCCGATGACGGAGTTGGCGCCGAGTGGAAGGCCCTGGGAAGCTACAACGTCCCGCACCCGTCGCTTCGCGGTATTCGCATTCTCTCCCTAAACACTGTGTTCTTCGCCGAGTGGTATCACGCTGACAGCTTCCGCGAGGGATGTGCGCCCGTTGCCTCAACCGGCCCCGCCGATCTTCTCCAATGGCTGGAGTCGAACCTCGCCAAGGCCAAAGCCGCCCGCGAAAAGGTCTGGCTCATGTTTCACATTCCGCCAGGAATGGATGGCGCCACGACTACGAAGCAATACGTGTCCCAGTTACTGCGAAGCCGCTCACCCAATAACAGTGCTTGCGCCAAAGCAATGGTGCCCATGTGGGTTCCCTCCTGGACCTCGCAATTCGATAGCTTGCTGGCGAAATACCAGGATACGGTCATCGCCAGTTTCGCGGGCCACACTCATGCGGACGACTTCCGGCTCATCAATGCCGCGGGTGCCAGCAAACTGTTTATTCTCATCGATCCGGCCATTTCACCCATCTACGGCCAGAATCCCGCTTTTCGCGTGGTGACCTTCGAGCACGACGGGACCCTGGCTGACCAATCCACCTACTACCTCACCAACCTCGAAAAGGCCAGCATCACCGTTGGCGGAACGTGGGAGAAGGAGTACACGTTCTCTGAGCAATGGAAGATGCGGCCACTGGATGCGGCGAGGTTGGCAATCCTCTACAACCAAATCAAGAACGACTCCAAGACTCGCGATCAGTGGATCAAGCTGTACAACGTTTCGAGTTCAGACCTGTCGCTGCCTGACGACATTGCGCGAGGCTTGTACTGCGCGGCTGAAGCACTCGATCCCACGAGCTACCAGTCTTGCTACTGCCCCGCGCCGCGGACCAGCGAGACTGCTCCTGCTCCGCAACGCTAATCCAAGATAGTAGCGACGACCTCGTGGTGGCCGAGAGGAATGCCGATTGCCGGAAACAACTACGGGGATTGAAAGGATGTGTTGCAACTTTCGGGG
>PMAT01000069.1 GCA_003152695.1 Acidobacteriaceae bacterium | reverse complement strand
CTTAATCAGAGTCTCCCTAGCTCTCGACAAGCTCTCGTAGCCCACCAGAACAGCGCGTTATGGTTTGGAATACGCCGACGCCTACGCCAGACGCCAGAACGTTGTCCCGTGCTACTGCGCTGCTGTCAGCTCCCAGACCGTGCCATGCTGGTGGCTTCCACAGCTACTGGTAGTCCCATAGAGATTACCTTGCGCATCCGTTGCCAAGGCCCCTCCGGCGTCGAATATTGTGCCGTCCCAATACATCGGAGTGCTGTATTGCCAGCCGTCGCTGGTCCGCGCCAGCTCGAAGATGTAGCCGACGGCATCAGGGTTGATGCAGCCGATGATGCCTCCGCCCGTGCCCCAGAGATTCCCGGCTGCATCGAATACCATGTTGGCATATACGTCATCGCCGTCCAGGTCCTGGTTACCATGATGAAGCTCGGTGAAAACCCAGTTGCCATCGGAGGGCGAGAGCATGAATATCAGACCAACGGCGGAATCGCAACAGCCCCCGTAATCATATGTGCCGAAGAGATTGCCCGCACTGTCCTGAATCAAGGAGTGAGGATTGGTGCCCCAGCCCCAGCTCATGTACGGCAGGTCGTACAACACAGTCTCCGTCCAGCCATTTCCGGACGGAGTTAACTGGAAGACTACGCCGCCGCCGTGCGCGCCTCCCACGGCTGCCATTCCATACAGATTGCCGTCATTACCGACAAGAATGCTTGTGGGGCCTCCGCCGTCGCTGCCTCCGGTGAAACTGTAGAGGATGCTCTCCATCCAGCCTCCGCTGGAGGGAGCCAATTCAAAGACGGCCCCTTGTTGCTGCGCGCCACCGGAGTACGAGATGCCATACAAATTTCCGGCCTTATCGGAAACCAGACCGCCTCCTCCCCATGCGTCTGTGGGTCCGGTAAAACTATAGGGCACGCTCTCCAACCAACTACAGGAGCCGGTGAGGCAGGCGCTCGGCCTCCGTCGCAAGCCGAAAATCAAGCCGCAGTATTCTCCTGATTCGCAGTTGGGTAATCCTCCGTACGCGGAGCCGTAGAGAATTCCGTTCGGGCCGAGAATTACCCCTCCTGGCGCAATTCCCCTATCGCCACCAGCAAAGTGGTATAGCGCGCCAAACACCCAGTCTGAACCCTCTTTCAACAGCTGGAAGACCGTGCTGGGCTGTGCTGGTCCGTACAGGTTTCCTACCTTGTCAATTGCCACGCCCGAGGGACTGCCTCCGTCATCCTGGCCACTGAAATCGTGGATCACTTTGAAATTTCCGCTGTGCTCAGGCATGCAAACGTTGCCGCCGCCCCCACCGGTAAGGGTGAAGGTTTCGGAAGGAATCGAGCCCAGGGTGTTCTCATAGGCCGTGGATCCTCCTTCGTTTTCATCCCAGAAGATCTGGGCCTCGCCGGCGGAGCAGCCGCCAGCGGTGCAGGCATTCTGCAGGCTCACATAGCCGGCGCCCGACCATGGAACGTTGGCGAACGTAAAGTCGGCCTGGTAGATTGCAAAACCATAGTTATTGTTTCCCAGCAAGGTGTTGTTGGAGACGCCATAGGTGTTGTAGGTCCCGCCGAACGACGTGGACCCGAAGGCCATGTCAACGGACGTCATCTAATTACCCGCGGCAGTCCAGTACACCATATGGAAGTCTTGGATGGCGGAGCCATCTGGCGCCATGAACGAGTCGCTAACGGCGAAACCGTAGTCAATTTCCCAGGCATCGGTATTGCCGTTGTACGGACCGTTATCGTAAATCACCCCCTCCTGCGGCAACGTCTTACGTGACCCATAACTTTTTGGCAACGGGCTGCAGGATGGACGATGAGTGGGCGCCGATGCTCTGTGCGGCGGCGTTCCGGGATGAGCCAGACCCGGTGCGAGCTGCGGTAATGCCGCCGCCTCGCGCGCGCTGGCGGAGCCGTTCTGCGCTCCGGCGGGAACGGCCAAAGCCAAGATGAATATCAGCGGGGTCAGAAGATGGGCAAGCGATACGAGCCTTTGCGTCTTCATAGCAAACTCTCCTGGTAAGCCGGCGAGGCCGCCGGGAGGATCGAAACCCGAGAAGGATGCAGGAGCCATCGCAGCTCCGTTGAGGCCGGTTGCCAGCCATGGAGGCAACTGGGAATGGGAGGTCTGAGGGCCTTCATCTCGCTCCGCTGGTCAGCAATTGGGTGGGGAAAAGGCCGTGGATTTTTCTCCCGCTTAGACTTTACCTCTGAGCAAACATCCTGTCAGTGACACCTGACTGGGGGGCATGTGACAGACGGAAGTGATCGACCTCTCCGGCGCGAAATCGCACGGGGTCCGTCTCCGCAGCATCTCCACGCCGCAGTTTTCGATCATCGGTAGGTTTTCTCCGACCGGATGAAAATGGCAGAGACCGCCACGGCCGAAGCCTTGCGGTCGATCGTAAAGATAATCCGATAGGGTCCTACGCGCTTGCGATAGCGTCCCTTCCACTCGGGGCCTTGCAGTGCTTTGACGTTACCGGCAAAGGGACTCTCTTCCAACTCGTCGATCGCGCGCTCGATGCGTTCCTGCCGGTCGCGTGGGAGGCGTTTTAAGTCTTTCTCGGCAGCCGCGGAAAGCTCAACGGTCCAAGTCATGTTTTATCGTCCGCCATGGTTTTGAGCGGCCAGCTTTTAGTTGGGCCTCACCCTGGCGCACTTTTGCCGCCTCGCTTTTGGTGAGAGCGTCGCTCACGTCCACCAATCGCTTGGGTCGCATAGCAAGCCGTCCGCGGTCAACGGTGACTTCGACAAAGTCGCCCTCCTGAAGCCGGAGAGCTTCGAACACTGCCTTCGGGATCACCACCTGGCGTCGCTGGCCGATCCGGCTCACTGCTGACGCCGGACGTGCTGAAGTTCTGATCACCATACTTTCAGCATAGCGGATACGCTGCAATTGTCAAACGTCCATGAAGTCTCTTGGGCAGCCACCACAAACAACGGTGGTGTGACCTTCCTCATAGCTGAACCCGCTGCTCTGTGATACACAATTATGTAAGCCAAAGCCGGCCGCAGAGCCGGCCACGAGCCAACTATGAGCCATTCCGTTTCGCGGGGCACAGGCTCCGCTTTCCCGCAAGAGCTGTGTGAGAAATGTGCCGTCCCTGAAGGGACTCTAGTTCCATTACAACTCTACCCGGAGCTTCCGCCCTGGGCTAAAAGCAGATGCGCCCGCCATGGCGGGCTGGATTTGTGCGATTCGTTGCATGGACACAAATCTGCAAGGAGTCCACAACACGCTTCGCGACGAGGGAGGGCGTCATGTTAAGGTCGCTCTTCATTGGGCTTTCCGAAAGCAAGCGACTGCGCCATTTCGCCGAGCAGTCGCCACTGGGGCTCCGCTTTTCGCAGCGTTTCGTCGCCGGCACGCAACTGGACGACGTGATTCGCGCCACCCAGGTGGTGAACGAATGGGGCGCCGGCGTCAGCATCGACAACCTGGGCGAGAACGTCACCAACGCCGACGAGTCCAAGCACAGCGCCGAGTTGTACCACCGCATGCTGGACGAAATCTCCAGCCGCAAGCTGAACGCCAACATCAGCCTCAAGCTGACACACATGGGCTTCGACGTGAGCGAGGACCTGGCGTTCGGTCTGGTGACCGAAGTGGTAGACCACGCGGTGCGCATCAACAGTTTCGTGCGCGTGGATATGGAAGGCTCGCCCTACACCGAGCGTACGCTGAACTTCGTCCGCGAACTGCACCGCCTGCCGGGACACAGCGAGCGGGTGGGCACCGTCATCCAGTCGTACCTCCGCCGCAGCGAGAAGGATGTGGATGATCTGCTGGCCGAGCGCATTCGCATTCGCCTGTGCAAGGGCGCGTACAAAGAGCCGCCGGAAATTGCCTTCCCCAAGAAGGCCGAGGTGGATGCGAACTATCTGACGCTGGCGCGCACCCTGCTGAAGAGCGGAGTCTTCCACGGCATCGCTACGCACGACGAGAAAATAATCGCCGAAGTGAAGCAGTTCGCGCGCGCGGAGAACATCCCGGCCTCGGCGTATGAGTTCCAAATGCTGTACGGGGTGCGGCGCGATTTGCAGCAGCAGTTGGTGCGCGAAGGTTACGGCTTGCGCGTTTATATTCCGTTCGGCTCGGAGTGGTATCCGTACTTCATGCGACGGCTGGCCGAGCGCCCCGCCAACGTGCTGTTCATCGCTCGCAACATGTTCCGGCAGTAGAGCGGCGGATCGGGATCGCGCCTGTCTGAGTTGTCATCACGAACGGCCGAATGGGGGCAAGGTTTATGCCGTGAGGGATGCGCTTCTCCAAGCGTCACTCCCAGCGCGAATAAAAGCAGATTCCTCGCTTCGCTCGTAATGACAATTTAAAGGGGAACCGCCGAATTCCAAGCGATAGGGGCGGCCATTATTACGCAGGCATCTTTCGTCGGCCGCTGGTTGGAAACCGGAATCGCTCCGCCCGCCCTCGTCATCCAATGCAGCACGTTATGGCGTCCAGTTCCTCCTCCGAAAGCGCTCTGCAGCAATTTGCTGCGCTGGTCGGGCCCGCCCGCGAGGACGAATCCATCCCGCTCGCGGCGGCGGCACTGGCGATGGCGCGCATGGAGTATCCCGATCTTGACGCCGACCATTACTTGGCGCGTCTCGACGAGATCGCCGAGCAGGTGCGCGCTCGCCTGCGCAAGAACCCGACGGCGCGCGAGTCGATTGTGCTGCTCAACCAGGTGCTCTTCCAGGAGGAGGGCCTGCGCGGTAACCGCGAAGACTTCTACGATCCGCGCAACTCGTTTCTCAATGACGTGCTGGACCGCAAGCTCGGCATCCCGATTACGCTCTCGGTGGTTTATATGGAGGTTGCGCGGCGGGTCGGCTTCCCGGTTGCGGGAGTGGGCATGCCCGGTCATTTTCTGCTGAAGCACTATGACGCGGTGGGCGGCGGGCTCTTCATTGATGCGTTCGACCGGGGAAGAATTCTGGGCCCGGAAGATTGTCAGCGGCGCTTGGACGAGGTCTATGGCGGACAGGTTGACATGCGCGCCGAGTACCTGCAGCCGGTCACGCATCGCGAGATACTGGGCCGCATGCTGAACAACCTGCGGCAGATTTATCTGCGGCAGAAGAACGGGCGCAAGGGGCTGGCGGTGTTGGATATGCTGCTGGCCATTTCGCCCGGTTCGCCGGACTTGCTGCGGGAACGCGCGCTGCTCCGGCTGGACCTAGACCAGTACGTCGGGGCCGCGCAGGATTTGGGTAAGTATCTCAAGTTGGCGCCCGAGGCCGCCGACGCGCAGGCGGTGCGCGAAACTTTTGACGTGGTGCGGCAAATGGTGGCGCGGATGAATTGAGGAGGGCAGTCGTTCGCTTTTTGCTTTTCGGTCGAAAGTGAATCGCAAATGGCGAATAACGAACTGCAAAAAAGCGGCCGGCGAAAGGCGATCCCCCGGTGCAAAAATACATTCGCCGGTTTACCAGTAAGTTGCATCCTAAGCAAAGACAGCTTTTGGACTTGCATTTCGGGCCTCAAGCTAGGTACGATAGGAGCGTCCCCCAAATCGCCGCACTTCCCGTGCAGGCGGCCCTCGCGCCCAACGTTCCAGGCGCCAGACGGACGTTAACTGATTCGAGTTGAGCGAAGTATCCAACCGCCGAGCCGGCACACCGGGAAACATGCGAATGCCTGGCCCATAACAGCGGTTCACAAATGTGGGAAGCCCGCCACCTGCGGGTGAAAAACGATTAAGAGAGAAACATGAATCAAGGATCGAATCCTCCCTCCGGCGGACAGCCCGGCGGGAAGGGACGTAGACGGCGGCGCGGCCGCCGTGGACCCGTTACGCACGGATCACCGGCACAACCTGGGCAGCATCCCGGACAACAACGCCACGGGCCTCCGAAGCGCCACGGGCGCAAGCCGGGCGGCTGGCAGGCCGGACCGAATCAGCCGGGCGGCGGCATCTATACCGCGCCCATGGACCACAGCTACCGCGCGGCCCAGGGCGCCAACGACGGCAATACGCATCGGCCGACCCGGGGGGGCGGTCGTCCCAGCCAAACTTTCGGCAAGCAGTTCCTGCCGCCGGAGCCGGAGCCCGTGCCTATGACTTCGACGTCGGATGCGGCGCCCGCGCGCATTTTCGCCTTTGTTGACGATCTGTTTTTCCTGGCCAAGATCCAGGAAACGGCGCGCAAGATGAACGTGAAGGTCGAATTCGTCAAGACCGAAAAGGAGCTGAACGAGCGCATGGGCGAGAACGGCAACGACAAACCGGCGCTCATCATCTTCGACCTGAACAATGTCTCGGCCAAGCCGCTCAGCATCATTCCCAAATTAAAGACGAAGCTGAAGAAGGCCACCAACATCATTGGCTTCGTCTCGCATGTGCAGGGCGAGCTGAAGATGAAGGCGCAGGAAGCCGGATGCGACATGGTCGTGCCGCGCTCGGCGTTTTCGCAGAACCTGGCGCAGATCCTGCGACGCCACGGCGCTCCCGAAGAATTGCCCGAGCCCGGACAGTAGGCTGGGACGCGGTTGACCAGCGGGACCACCTCCGGCGTTGCGAAATCAGCGGTGGCTGTCATTGTGCTGGTGACGTCGCTCCTGTTGCTGGGAAGCGCGACTTCGTCGAATTCCTCGGCGGCAAGTTCGGTTGCGCGCCGCCCGGGCGTCAAACCCACTTTCTATAAAGACGTTCTCCCCATCCTGCAGGACCACTGCCAGAGCTGTCACCGCGAGGGCGAAATCGCGCCCATGCCTTTGGTGACCTACCAGGACGCTAAGCCCTGGGCCGCGTCAATCAGGATGGTGGTGGAATCGAAGTCCATGCCGCCGTGGTCTGCTGATCCGCGCTACGGAAAATTTTCCAACGACCCATCGCTCACGCCAGAACAGATCAGCGTGATTGCAGCGTGGGTGGATGCCGGAGCGGCGGCAGGCTCGCCGAAGGATGCGCCGCTGGCGCGTCACTGGGCCGAAGGCTGGAACATTCCCCAGCCCGACAAAGTTGTGCAGATGCCGAAAGCGGTCAGTCTTCCCGCGACCGGCGATGTCGAATACACCTACGAGATCGTTCCCACGGGATTCACCGAAGACAAATGGGTGCAGATGTCGGAGGTCCGGCCGTCGAGCCGTGAGCATGTGCATTACGCCGTGGTTTACATACGTCCGCCGAACTCGAGCTGGCTGCGCAAGGCGCCGATTGGCGTGCCGTTCACGCCATCGAGTTTTTCCGACGCTGAAGAGCGCGCCGAGGCCCACGCCACCACCAGCGACATGCTGCTGGTTTACGCGCCGGGCAGCGAGCCCGACCGCTGGCCCGATGGCATGGCGAAGTTTATTCCCGCGGGGTCGGACCTCGTCTTCCAGATGCATTACACCACCAACGGCCACGCCGCCTCTGACCAGACCAGCGTGGGCATGGTGTTCGCCAAGCAGCCGCCGCAGCAACGAGTGCTGACGTTGCAGCTCACCAACCACACCTTCGTGATTCCGCCGCGCACCGATGACTATCGCGTGCAGGTCTGGGGCACGTTGCCGAATGATGCGACCCTGCTCAGCTTTTTTCCGCACATGCATCTTCGCGGCAAGCGCTTCGAGTACAACATCGTGCATCGGGATGGAACGGTCGAGACGTTGTTGCGCGTGAACTATCACTTTCATTGGCAAATGAGCTATAGGCTGGCCCAGCCACGACCTCTGAAAGCTGGCACGCGCCTGCAGGCCGTGGCGTGGTACGACAATTCCGAGAACAACCCGCACAATCCCGATCCGAACAAAACCGTGACCTGGGGAGGCCAGACCTACGAAGAGATGATGGTGGGCTTCTTCGACGTTGCCGTCCCCGCCAACGTGGATAAAGAACAGTTCTTCGTAAGGCACGGCGCGGCGGGCAACTGAGCGGGTTGACCGCACGCACGTCCAGAGGGACGGCCGGTGAATGTTGCGAAACTGACAACTGGCTACTGACAACTGACTCTCGCTTACAATCATTCCCACTGCATGAACCCGACACCAACCCCCGCCGCACTTCGCAAACTGCGCCGCGCACTGCTCGCCTGGTACGACGAGCATCGTCGCGAGCTGCCCTGGCGCCGTGACGCCGATCCCTACCGCGTGTGGGTGTCGGAGATCATGCTGCAACAAACGCGAGTCGCGGCGGTGGTGGATCACTACGCGCGCTTCCTGCAGAAATTTCCCACCGTGCAAACTTTGGCTGCCGCCCGCGAGTCGTCCGTGCTGGCAGTGTGGAGCGGGCTCGGCTACTACCATCGCGCGCGGCGCATGCATCAGGCGGCAAAGCTGATCGCGCGCCAGCGCCGGGGAATCTTTCCCCGCACGGCGGAAGAGTGGCGCGAGCTTCCCGGCATCGGGCGTTACACCGCGGCGGCGATCGCGAGCATTGCCTTCGGAGAAGCGACGGCCGTTGTGGATGGCAACGTCGAGCGCGTAATCGAGCGCATGTTTGGCGCAGTCGAGGGGAGGGAAGCGGCGTGGCACCGAGCGGAGTCGTTGCTCGACCGCGAGCGCGCCGGCGACTTCAACCAGGCGATGATGGAGTTAGGCGCGACGGTGTGCACGCCACGGGCGCCGCAATGCCCGATGTGTCCGCTGCATAATTGGTGTGTGTCGCGCGGGGCCAACCCTGCGCGGCCGCAAGCGGCACGCAAGCGCAGGCAACTCATCTACGGCCTGGCCCGGCGAAACGGTTCGGTGCTGCTGGTGCAGCGTCCGGCGAAGGCTTCGCTGATGGCGGGCATGTGGGAACTGCCCGCTCTCCCCGAGGCACAGCACAACGGAGCCGAGCCAATGGCAAAGTTGCGCCATGCCATTACGGATACTGACTATGACGTATCGGTATTCACGGTGGCGCCCGCGAAGTTTCACAGTTCGGCGGTCACTGCTCGATGGTTTGCGGAACGGCAATGGGAACGCCTGCCGCTGACTGGGCTTGCCCGGAAAATCCTTCGCCGCTTGCCCGCCTGAGTCCGGCGCGAATCATCTTGAATCTAATCCGTAGCTGCAATTCTCGGAGGTCTGATCGATGGCTGTATTAAATGCAGGCGTGCTCGCTCCAGATTTCACTCTGCCGACTGTGCAAGGCGGGCAGGTGTCGCTGCGGCAGGCACTCGCCAAGGGTTCGATTGTGCTGGTGTTCTTCAAGGTGAGTTGCCCGGTTTGCCAGTATGCCGCGCCTTTTCTCGAGCGCGTGTTCCAGGCGAATCGAGCCGTCAACGTTACCGTGCTCGCCATTTCGCAAGACAAGGCGCGCGACACCAAGGATTTCATGCGCGAATACGGCGTGACATTTCCGGTCGCACTCGACGATCCGGCAAAGTATGCGGTGTCGAACGCTTACGGCCTGACCAATGTGCCCACGATCTTCTACGTCGCGCCGGGCGGCGAGATCGAAGTTTCCTGCGTCGGCTGGTCCAGGGCCGATGTCGAAGCCATCAACCAGAAGCTGGCCGAACATCGCGAGCAACCGCCCGCCCCGCTCTGGCGCACGGGCGAAGACATCCAAGACTTCCGCGCTGGTTGAGGCTCCAAGAATTGATCCGCGGTCGCGGATCTATCGTCTTCGGCGAGCGCAGCTAGTCGAAGGGCCCACGTTTTCTGTTTGTCATCCTGAGCGAGGAGCGAAGCGACGAGTCGAGAGATCCCTATGGTTACCAGGGAGTTCGGCTCAGGTATAGGGGTGCTTCGACTCGCGTTCGCTAAACCCGGCGAACGCTCGCTCAGCATGACACCCAAAATTGCGTGGATCCTGCCCTACAGCTCTTCGATGGTCACTTTGTCGTTGGTGTAGATGCAGATTTTGCCGGCGATCTTCATCGCCTCCTCGGCGATGCGGCGGGGCGGCATGTCGGTGTGCTCGAAAAGGGCGGTGGCGGCCGCTATGGCATAGGGGCCACCGCTGCCGATGGCGGCGATTCCGGTGTCCGGTTCAATCACGTCGCCCTGTCCGCTGATGAGGAACGTCTGGTTCTGGTCGGCGACCAGCAGCAGGGCCTCCAGCGCGCGCAGCATCTTGTCGGTGCGCCAGTCCTTGGCCAGTTCGACGGCGGCGCGGCCGATGTTGCCGTGATACTGCTCCAGCTTCGATTCGAAACGCGCGAACAAGGAGAATGCGTCGGCGGTGGAACCGGCAAACCCGGCGAGAATTTTGTCCTGATAAAGGCGGCGGATCTTGCGGGCGGAGTGCTTGATGATGCCTTCGCCGAGCGTGACCTGGCCATCTCCGGCCATCACGACCTTACCCTCCCGGCGAACACAAAGAACAGTAGTCGAGCGGACCAAACGCTTCTGTGCCATGAATGAGGTTGATTATAACAGTGCTAAAACAAGTGCCGCCGGAGTTGAGTGAGAGCGACTAAGATGTCGATGATACCGACCATATATTAAGTCCAGTAATACAGCGTATTATGATGTATTATCATCCTCGTTATGGACAAGACGGTCAGCTTCCGAACGGACATGAAGAAAGTGAAAGCGCTGGACGCCCTTGCGTCCGAGCAGGACCGCGATCGTAGTTACCTGCTCAACCAGGCGATAGACAACTATCTTGACCTACAGCAATACCACGTCGAATTGATCGAAAAGGGCATTCGACAAGCTGACGCGGGAGAGCTGATTGACCACAGCGATGTGGAGAAGATTGCGGCCAGGCTACGCCGCAGGAAATGACGATCCAATGGGCGGAAGACGCGGTCAGGCAGCTCACGGCCGCGCATGCTTATGTTGCCGCCGATAACCCGAGGGCTGCCGACCGGCTGCTACTCCAGATCATCCAGGCGGTAAAACTTCTCGGCTCGTATCCCAGCGCAGGGCGTGACGGCCGAGTCGCGAACACCCGCGAGCTGGTAATCGCCAACACCCCATATATTGTTGCTTATCGGATCGAGAACAAAAAGATGGTTCAGATACTGGCGGTGCTGCACGGCAAGCGGAGATGGCCGGAAAGCTTTTAGAGCCATTGGTGTAGCGGCATGGAGCAATAGTGCCGCCGGCTGAAGCCTGCCCATGTCTTTGGAATTCACCGCAATGCGGCGCTGGAAGCGCCGTTCTACCCAGGTTTCGAAAATTTACGCTTTCGCCCCCGCCGGATGTTTGGCATCCAGTTGGGTCAGCAGATCATCCACCCGCGCCTCCAGGATGTTGCGGATGGAGACGATGCCCAGCACTTTGCCGCGATCGTCCACTATCGGCATATGGCGGTAGTGCCGTTCCAGCATGACCTGAAGCGCCTCGCTCGGAGTGGTCTCTTCGGTTGCCATCTCGACCATGGGACTCATGAGCTCGTGCACCGGCGTGCGCTTGGGATCGCGCCCGCTGAGGGCGAACTTCGCCAGCACGTCGCGTTCGGTAAACATGCCCGCCACTACGCCCTCCTCGTCAATGACGGCCACTGCGCCCACTTGTTTTTCCAACATCGTCTGGATCGCATCGTCCACCGTCGCTTGCAGGGACACCGTCGCCGGGCCTTCGTCGCACCACTTGAGGAGGCTCATGATTTCCTTCTAGCTGTCAGCTATCAGCCGTCAGCTCTCAACTATCAACCAGTAATATTGAAGACCCAGCGGTTAAAACGCAACCATTCTCACCTTATTGCGTCCGGAATGAAAGTGGCTTGGCTGAAAGCTAACGGCTGACAGCCGACAGCTTCTTCACGCACTGATCGCCATGCCAAACACCGCATTCGCCGCATCCAGCATCGACTCTGACAATGTGGGATGCGCATGGATAATGTTGGCCAGCTCTTCGGCGGTGCATTCCATCTCCAGCGCCAGCACGGATTCGGCGATCATCTCGGTCGCATTTGGCCCGATGATGTGCACGCCCAGGATCTCGCCATACTTGGCGTCGGTAACAATCTTGACGAAGCCTTCGTGCTGCCCCACGATGCTGGCGCGCGAGTTCGCGGTGAAGGGAAACTTGCCAACCTTCACAGTGTAGCCCTTTTCTATGGCTTTGGCTTCGGTGAGGCCCACGCTTCCGATCTCGGGACGGCAGTAGGTGGCGTTGGGAATGCGCAGCAGATTGATCGGCTTGACCGGCTTGCCGGCAATGTGGGTCGCCGCGATAATGCCTTCCCTGGCGCCTGCGTGCGCCAGCAGCGGATAGCCCAGCGCAATATCTCCAATCGCATAAACTCCCGGCTCGGCGGTGCGCATGTATTCGTCAACCTTCACAAAGCCGCGCTCCGACTCGATCTTGGTCTTCTCGAGGCCGATATTCTCGGTCATGGGCGCGCGGCCCACCGCGACCAGCACTTTCTCGGCTTCCAGCTTCTGCGGCTTGCCCTCGACGGAAAAGGTGACGGCGACGCCGGTCTTGGTCTTCTCCACCTTCTCGACCTTGGCGTTCACAAAGCCGTTGATGCCACGCTTGCGATACACGCGCGCCAGCTCCTTCGAGACCTCTTCGTCTTCGAACGGCACGTACCGCGGCAGCATCTCGAGGATGGTCACGTCCGCGCCGAAGGACTTGTAGATGCTGGCAAACTCGACGCCCACCGCGCCCGAGCCAATCACGATCAGCGACTTGGGAATCTGGTCCAGGCTCAGCACCTCGATGTTGGTCAGAATCTGCATGTCCGGCTGCAGGCCGGGCAACATGCGCGCCGACGAACCGGTGCAAAGTATGACGTTCTTGGCCTGGATCGACTTCAGTTCGCCACCTTCCAGCGCGACCGTGTGGACGCCGTCTTTCGCGGGGCCGGTCAGCTTGCCGTAGCCGCGCACCACGTCCACCTTGTTCTTCTTCATCAGGAACACCAAGCCCTTGGCATGCTTGTCCACGATGCCCTGCTTGCGCTTCTGGATCGCGCCCCAGTTCAGCGAGACGCCAGCCGTGTTCTCCAGCCCAAGCTCCACGCCTTCTTTCACGTGGTCGAAGACTTCTGCGTTGAATAGCAACGCCTTGGTCGGGATGCAACCAACATGCAGGCAGGTGCCGCCCAGGTAGGGATCTTTCTCGATGAGGGCGGCCTTCAGGCCGAGCTGGCCGGCGCGAATGGCCGCAGTGTATCCCGCGGGCCCGCTGCCGATGATGGCTACGTCGTAAATTGTCTCTGGCAAGTTCGTGCTCCAGTCTAGAGGGGTTATGAGCGCCGGGAGCTACCCGGCTTGTCGGGATAATGACGACAGGCGAATAGATGATTGTAAATCACCTGAAGAAGCAGGGGCGGGGCGTTCAGTTTGGTAGTGGGCTAATTGTGTGTTGCTGCGAGAATCCGCCCGCACCATCAGGTACTAGGATAGCGAACAAAAGGAGGAAAGCGAAATGGAATTTGCTATTTCGTCCAAGCGGAAAGAGGGTGGACATCAACACTGCCGGGCTGAATTACGCCCGTTAGGTGTCCAGCGGAGCATCTCGCGGTTCCGTGTTTTTTGTTCTCGAGCCAGTCGGGTGCTACGCCGACGGTGGATTGATTCGAGGGCCCGACTAGCAGGATGAAGATCGGAGCTGAGCAATTTCCTTCACCGCATCTCGCTTCGATTTGAAAAACGGTATCTGGCCTATCCTCTTCGTCTAGCGCCGGCGCTACACCGGGCCTCTCTTGGACATCCTCGACTGTGTATTCGTATACGTGGTTGCAGTCTTGACATAAAAAGTTTCGCGGCTTCCCATCCTCGGGCCACGGTAATTGATTGGGAAACCTACCGCGATGGCTGGGTGGCGGGAGCGCGATGGGCCGCCCACAATCACTGTTCTTGCATGAAATGAGATAGGCGGTATTCATATCGTCGCCATTATATGCTCGCGTTACTGAATGGCGTCGAGAACCGACTGCATATCGCGTTTGGCGTTTCGCATTCTGTCCTGTGCCCTGAGGACTACTTGGGACACTGCTGGGAGCCGCGTAAACGGTAGGTGGTGTGACAGCACGTCAATGTTAAGGTCGAGGAGGTGAGAATAAGATTTCAGCCTCTCTTGCAGGATGCCTTTCATTGTCTCTCTGTCTTGGTCGCAGCCCATCTTGTTGTAGGGCTCGATGAGCCAAGATGCGCCGCCGACTTCCGTCATCGCCAGTTGGATGGCATCAACCAACGAAATAGCATTATCCCGTTCGATGCTCTGGAGAGATGATGATGCCATCTCATTCAATGTGCCGGAATCGTCGCCTAGCCCCTCCACTATAACGCGAAGATCGCCAAGCAGTGCATCTACCTTGCTGCTGGCCGTTTGAGTTTGCTTCGGTTGCGCTGGTGATTGGGCCAGACATTCTGCGGAGATCGTGATTGCTATAGCAAGAACGGTGGTGATGGGTTTTAGCAGCATGAACCGTACTTCGGCGCGATTATACGCTGTGAAACAATAGAGGAACCGTGACAGACGAAGAACTCATCAGTGCCGCAGGGCCGGACAGACATTAGCCCCGAAGAAGAAGTGCTTTGCGTAGGTCTTCAAATGTTGCTGGAGAGACTGAAAACGGCATGTGACTATTACGAATCTCTTGCAGCGTGTGGGAGTAAGCGGCAGACATGTCGGGCTGATACTGCTGTAGCGTTATCTCCATAGCCGCAAGCTTTGCGTGTGCCTGCTCAGTTCGGGTGGCCAATTCGCGTAACAACCCCAGAAGCAGGTGCGCCGTGGTTTCTGTCATAACGCCGCGATTATACGCTAGGGAACCTCTGAACAAC
>PMAT01000108.1 GCA_003152695.1 Acidobacteriaceae bacterium | reverse complement strand
GGCGATGAATCCTGCCACGATCAATACCACAACCTTTACTTTGACAGGACCGGGCACTACGCCCGTGACAGGTGTAGTTACCTACGCTGCGTCAACTGCAACCTTCATACCATCAAGCCCTCTCGCACTGGGCACCCTTTACATCGCCACCATTACCACGGGGGCCCAGGATCTCGCTGGCTATGCACTAGCAAGTAATTTTGTGTGGAGCTTCACTACAAGTAGCACAGCATGCTCTCCCACCGTGATTTCCGTAGCCCCGCCGAATGGCGCGAGCGGTATATGCCCCAACAGCGTAGTTGTTGCCACCTTCAGCGAGGCGATGAGTCCTGCCACGATCAATACCACAACCTTTACCTTGACAGGGCCGGGCACTACACCCGTGGCAGGAACAGTTACCTATGTTGTGTCAAGCTATGTTGCGACCTTCACCCCAACCAACCCTCTCGCACTGGACACCCTCTACACCGCCACCATTACCACGGGAGCCCAGGATCTCGCTGGCGATCCACTGGCAAATGATTATGTATGGACCTTCACCACATCTGTCACGGCATGTCAAGCCCCAGTACCGTTGGGATCGGCCTGCAGTTTCGGAATTCTGGGCGCCACCCCCGTGGTTAGCAATGGCGGCCCCTCCAACGTTACGGGAGATGTGGGAATATGGCCGGCAGCTTCGATCACTGGATTTCCGCCGGGAACAATAACGGGCTCGTTCCACGCGGGCGATGCGGTTGCCATGACCGCCCAGGGTGACTTGACCACGGCGTATAACTACGCCGCGGCAGCACCAGGAGGGGCCGTCCTGACCGCAGATATAGGAGGGGAAACACTCGCTCCTGGCGTTTACAAGACGACCAGCGCCCAACCCTCGCTTGGAATAACCGGGAACCTCACCCTCGACGGTGGAGGCAATTCAAATGGAGTCTGGATCTTCCAGATCGTGTCCTCACTGACGACGGCAGCGACGAACAGCCAAGTCATTCTAACCAACGGCGCCACGGCTCAAAACGTTTTCTGGCAGGTCGGTAGTTCGGCGACGCTGGGAACTACCACAACATTCGCAGGAAGCATTATGGCCCAGGCGTCCGTCACGCTTGGCACCGGCGCGACGCTGAATGGCAGAGCGCTGGCTCGGACAGGCGCAGTCACATTGCTAAGCAATCCGGTGAATGTACCTCCCTGTCAATGAGGCATCCGGTAGTGAGATTAGCGTGAGACCGGTCCACTACCGGACAGGCTGGAAAAGCATGATTTCACGTTATTGAAGTTCGGAGGAATTGGCATATGTCATCTCACTCTCATAACCCTCGTGGCCGCGTTGCAGTAATGCTATTGGCAGTAGCTGGTGTCCTGTGCAGCATTGGTACGCTGGCGGCAGCGCAGGATCAGCCTGCCCCCAAATGGGAACTTTACGGCGGATACTCCGCTTTCTATCCAGGCTGCGATCTACATGGCCTGCTTCCAGGAGGAGTGGTCCCGGTGAGTAGCTGCTTGACCTGGAATCCGCGGGGTGTTGGCGCCAGCATCACCTACAACTTTAACCGCTGGCTCGGATTGACAGTCGACAGCAGTGGGCAGTGGGGCAGCGGCGAGACCGGGCTAGTTGCCCGAATTGACCGCAGCGAATTCTTCAACATCTCCGCTGGGCCTAAGATGACTTTCCGCACGCACTATTTTTCCCCGTTTCTCGAAGTTCTCGTGGGCGAGCATCGCCTAAGGTCCGAAGTCTTCGGGAGCGACGACGAAGTCGGGTTCATGGCTGGCGGTGGTCTCGATCTGAACGTGAACAGACACTTCGCTCTGCGTTTGATCAGAGCCGATTTCGCGTACTCGAATCATCAGTACGGTCCGTCGTCGATTGTTCCCGCCACTGATGTCAGAGGCGTAAGACTGCAAAGTGGCGTGGTATTTATGTTTGGCGGCGGACAGCCTGGGCCGCCTGTTTCAGCAACTTGCACCATCAATCCGGCTGAAGTCATGGTGGGCGAGCCTGCGACAGCGACTGCTGCCGTGAGCGGTTTCCATCCCAAGCACACGCTGAGCTACACCTGGAGCAGCACCGGCGGCCAAATTACGGGCAAGGATAATACTGCGAGCCTTAATACCAATGGCGTGGCGGGCGGTAGTTATACGGTTACCGCCAACATCGTCGATCCCAAGGCGGAGAAGAACGGTACGGCAACCTGCTCGGCGAACTTCACCGTGAAGGAAACGACAAAGAATCCGCCGACCATGACTTGCTACCCCAGTCCCTCGACCTTGCAGGCGGGGGGAAGCGCAACGGTTGCCTGTAGTTGCACCAGTCCGGACAACGTTCCTGTCACAGTCGGTGACTGGAGCGCAACCGGAGGCACCATCACTGGCAGCGGCAGCACGGCCACCCTGAACACCGCAGGCGCCTCCGCGGGTGTCATTACTGTGAGCGCAACTTGTACCGACTCTCGCGGTCTGAAGTCTCCGCCTACGACCACGCCAGTGACCGTGGAGAATCCGTCTGAGGTCAAGCAACTGGAAGCCAGACTTGCCCTGCACAGCATATACTTTCCGACGGCTCAGCCTACCGTCGCGTACCCCAATGGGGGTCTGCTTGACAGCCAGCAGCAAACGCTCATTTCGCTTGCCGACGATTTCAAGAAGTATCTCAAGAGCAGGCCGGATGCCCACTTAACTCTCGAAGGCCATGCCGACCCTCGGGCCTCCGTGGAATACAATCAGGCGCTCTCCGAACGGCGTGTCGAGCGCACCAAGGGCTTCTTGATCGAACACGGAGTTCCCGCCGCAAGCATCGAAACCAAGGCGTTTGGCAAACAACAAAATCTAACCGAGGCCGAGGTGAAAGATGCGGTTGAGCAAAATCCCGAGTTGACTCCAGGCGAGCGGCAGAGGGTGCTCAATAACATGACAACCATCCTGCTGGCGAGCAATCGACGCGTAGACATCGCTTTGAGTACCACTGGTCAACAGTCCCTCCGCCAATACCCATTCAATGCCGCGGATTCCTTGACTCTGATCCGGCAGGCAGAAACTAAGAAAACGACCGGGCCGGCAGCAAAGAAAAAGGCAACGCCTAAGGTCCAGCAATGAGCCAGGACCGAAGTGCGGAGGCAAAACAATAACCGCTTCAGCCGCTGAGGTCGACGACCTCAGCGACTGAAGCTAAGAAATTGTGCGAGCCATCCAACGCGGGCCTCAAGGCCCGCACTACCCAAGCTGCAGCCAGTCTCGGACCCCTCCAAACCGCAGCTGCATCATAATCCGATTAGTTTCAACCTAACTCCGGCGAACATTTCCTATGATTCCGCTTCAAGGCTTCCCCACCAGTCCATCCTGGACACAGGATTTCTTTCGTCCCGAGCCCGAGGTCAGCGTCGGCAATGCGGAAGCCGCTGACGCTGGTAGCCGGCTCGAACCTTTCCTCAACGCTGCTGAACGAGCCCTCGACTTTCTGGTGGTTACGTTGGCGGTGTATTCCGCTTACGCTTTGTACCGATTATTGGGCGCAGGGCGGCAAGCTCAGTACGCGGCGTCCGCGGTACTGGTTGGCGCCGCGGCATTCGCCGCCCTGTTCGTGGTCCTGCTGGAGCGGCGCGGCGGGTACCGCATCGGCCACAGCCTGCTTGCCGTGCGTGAGACGGAACGGATTCTCCGGGTCACGCTGGAGAGCTTCCTCCTCACACTTTTACTCGCCTACCTTTCTGCGGTGTCTTTGTCTCGCCTGGTCATCGCCTTTACCGCGATCACGGTCCCGATCTTCGTCATGCTGGAGAAATGGGAGGCGTACCACGCTATGCGCATCCTGCGCAGCAAAGGCTTTGGGGCACGACGAGCGGTCATCCTGGGGGCCGGAACGCTTGGGAGGCGCGTCTACTCGGCCCTCGTCCGCTCACCCAAGTTCGGGCTCGATCCGGTGGCGTTCGTGGATGACGATCCGCAAAAGTACGGCTTGGAAATCTACGAGTCGTCCTACCAGCACAGACATCCCGTGAAGGTAATGGCCGGACCAGTCTGTCCAGAGCTGTTGCACCAACTGAATGCCTCGGTGCTGGTCATGGCAACTGCCGACGCCGACCGTGATGCGATGATGTCCATCCTGGCGCAACTTTCGGCAGCCGGGGTGAACACCTACTTCGTTCCCAAAGATTTTTCCGAGCCGGGTTACTGGATTGACTATGCCGAACTCGACGGCGTCATGCTGGCCCACCTGTCGAAAGCACGAACTGGGTTCATTTACGGACCCGCCAAGCGGCTGCTCGACGTCGCCGGCGCCGCAGTTTGTCTGGCCTTGCTCGCTCCCGTGCTTTGCGTCATAGCTGCACTGGTGAAATTCACCTCGCTAGGGCCAGTTCTGTTCCGGCAGAACCGCGTCGGGAAAGATGGCCGGCTCTTTCCCATGTACAAGTTCCGGACCATGTTCCTCGATGCGCCTCACTACGCTTATTCCCCCAAGCGCGGCGATGACCCGCACATCACACCCGTTGGCCGCTTTCTTCGAAAGACCAGCCTCGACGAACTGCCGCAGATCTTGAACGTACTGCTCGGCGACATGTCGCTGGTCGGCCCACGGCCGGAGATGCCCTTCATCGTCGAACAATACACTCCGCTGCAGCGTCAGCGCTTGTCGGTGAAGCCCGGAATCACCGGCTTGTGGCAACTCAGCGCGGACCGGGCTTTCTTGATTCACGAAAATATTGAATACGACTTGTACTATTTGACCAACAACCCGAAATTCCTGTGGGACATTGGCCTTCAGTTCTCGGGCCTCAGGAGGTTTGAGATCGACGAATGTTAGCGGCGACAGGCTGCCCGGCCAACCCTAAAACTAACCCGATAGCCGGATTCTGAGCGATGTAACCATAATAAGAAGAGCACGATCTCCAAGCTGCTGTACTTCGAGCGGGCCTGCCAGGCAGGTCCGCTTTTTAGCGTATGTCCCATTCATGTGTGACCGCCGTCACAGCGAGAAACGAGATGTGAGCAGAATAATACAGTCTGTGACGCCAGCCGTCGGGTGGGCAACTTGATTTTTTGCCGGCACAGGCAACCGACCGATATCGATGTGGTAGCTGTTTCACTCCCCAGCTTGCACTGAGACCCTCATCATTTTGTGACACCAGACCCTCGAGCACCTATAGGTGTCAGCCAGGCAGGTGAGTGCTTGAGCACAAACAAGATTCTGGTCATCGACGTTGATCCCGTCATCCGTTCAGGAATCTGCAGCTTCCTTGTTGCGCAGGGCCACAACGTCGCCGAAGCGGCCAATAGTTACGACGCACAACTACAGTTTGAGAGGTTCCGTCCTGACGCGGCCATCCTCGACTTTTCCTTCCCCAATGGTGATGCTCTTCAGCTTTTGCAGCGGATCAGGAACGTGGACTCCAATGTTCCCGTCATAGTTCTGACCGGCCAGAATTCGCCGGAATTGGCGGTTCGTGCCATCCAGGAAGGAGCCGAACAGTTCCTCGTCAAACCGGTTGACTTGTCGGCTCTGCACGCGGCGTTGCTGCGGGCCATGACCAACCGGCGAAATCGTCAACCGTCGCAGGCCTCCATCTCGCACGCGAAACGTGAATGCGTGGACCCATTTCTGGGAAACAGCCCGGCCATTCGCCAACTGGAAGCCCTGGCCAAGCGCGTGCTGAAAAGCGAGAGTCCCGTCCTGCTACAAGGCGAAACCGGGTCTGGCAAAGGCGTGCTCGCCAACTGGATGCATCGCCATGGGCCTCGGGCCGAAAAAGCCTTCCTCGACCTGAATTGCGCCGGACTTTCTCGCGAGCTGCTCGAATCCGAACTGTTCGGGCATGCCAAAGGCGCATTTACCAGCGCGGTCAGTGCCAAGCAGGGCCTGCTGGAAGTGGCAGACCACGGAACCGTGTTCCTCGACGAAATTGGCGACATCGACCTTCAGGTCCAGCCCAAGCTGCTGAAGGTACTGGAAGAGCGGGTATTTCGCCGCGTGGGAGATGTGCACGACAAGGCGGTCGACATTCGCTTGATCTCCGCCACCCATAGCGAATTGCTGGATCTTGTGCAGCAACAGAGGTTTCGTGAGGACCTCTATTACCGGGTGAACACGGTCCCTCTCCGCGTGCCACCGCTTCGCGAGCGTACGGAAGACATTCCCATGCTGGTGCAGCACTTTCTCAACCGCTCGTCGCAGGACTGCGGCCGGGAAGAGGTGATGGTCGACAAATCCGCTATGGATGCCTTGCAGCAGTACTCCTGGCCGGGCAACATTCGCGAACTACGCAATGTGCTGGAACGCGCCGTACTAATTGCCGAGCACAATCACCTGACTGCCCAGCACCTTCAATTCCAGAATTCCATACACACCGGGCAATCGCCGCTGCGCAGCGTTACAGGCACTTTGAAGCAAATGGAGTGCGCCTATATCAATCTCGTCTTGCAGGATGAGGGGGGTTCCGTCGAGCGCTCCGCTCACCGCCTCGGAATTCCCCGCAGTTCGCTTTACAACAAAATGAAGCGGTTCGAAATCCCCCCCGGAACCGGGCGCATTTAGCCATGATTTAGGGCCGCCGCAGAAATCCCTTACCGGCGGCAGGCCAGCCCGCGCCACCATCGGGCCATCTTTTACAGTATAGTAACGGCTTCGCATGTGGGCGCTAACCCGGCTGGAACAATTCGACAGAGCGTACCGCTCGCCCGACGCGAACTGGGACCCGGCGGATTCGGCGATCAGTTTGCGTTTTCCCGAGGGCCTGCTGTTCGCGCTATTGCTGGTCACGCCCTTCTGGATTGCGGTCGGATTCCTGCTTCATCTCCTTACTGAGTAGCCGCGCCTGCTTGCATTCGACATCCCTGTCCTCTGTCTCCGTGTACCGGTTATCCCGCTTCGGCAATCTCCGTCTCGATTATGATGGTTGAACGCGCAGGTTTTACCGCATGTCGGACGCCTTCATCTGTGACGCAATCCGGACCCCCTTCGGCCGCTACGGCGGAGTGCTCTCCTCTGTCCGTACCGACGATCTGGCGGCGATTCCGATTAGGGCCCTGATTGAGCGCAACGCCTCCGTGGATTGGAGCGCGGTTGACGATGTGATTTTGGGATGCGCGAATCAAGCCGGTGAAGACAATCGCAACGTCGCACGCATGGCGCTGCTGCTCGCCGGCCTTCCGCAAACGGTTCCTGGCACAACCGTGAATCGGTTATGTGGCTCCAGCATGGACGCCGTTTCCGCTGCCGCTCGGGCGATCAAGGCTGGGGAGAATTCCCTGGTGATCGCCGGCGGCGTGGAGAGCATGTCGCGCGCGCCGTTTGTTGTGGCAAAGTCCGATGCTGCTTTCGCCCGCGGCCTGAAGTTGGAAGACTCCACTATCGGCTGGCGCTTCGTGAACCCCCTGATGAAGGCCCGTTACGGTATGGACTCCATGGCGGAAACTGCCGAGAACGTCGCGGAGGAGTTCCGTATCTCACGTCAGGACCAGGACGCGTTTGCCTATCGCAGCCAGCAACGCACTGCGGCCGCCATCAAGAGCGGTGCTCTTGCCGAGGAGATTGTTTCGGTCACGATTTCTGGACGCAGAGGCGCGTCCGTCGTCGTAAGCCAGGATGAGCATCCGCGTCCCGACACAACCCTCGAAGCTTTGGCTGCGCTGAAGCCGTTCGTCAAAGCCAATGGCACAGTCACGGCAGGAAACGCGTCTGGCATCAATGATGGCGCATGCGCGCTGCTGCTGGCATCGGAGCAGGCTGTCAATCGTTGCGGTCTCACGCCAAAGGCGCGTGTGGTTGCGTCAGCGGCAGTAGGCGTTGCCCCGCGCATTATGGGGATGGGCCCGGCGCCAGCGACGCGCAAGGCGTTGGCGCTGGCCAACCTCAGCATCGCGGACATGGACGTGATCGAATTGAACGAGGCCTTCGCCTCGCAGGCGCTCGCCGTGCTTCGCGACCTGGGAATTCCCGATGACGCTCCGCACGTGAACCCCAATGGCGGAGCAATTTCGATTGGTCACCCTCTAGGAGCCAGCGGGGGCCGATTAGTCACGACCGCTGTGCGACAACTGCAACGCACTGGCGGGCGTTACGCCCTGTGCACCATGTGCATCGGCGTCGGCCAAGGCATCGCTATGGTCCTGGAGCGCGTGTAATTCATTTCTAGGCCTTCCAGTTGTAGGGTCGCGGGTGCATCCGCAACCAAAACTGCGTAGGCACCTGTCTCACGTTCCTCTGGTAGGCGACCTCCACCTTCAGCACCCACAGCGCCGACGCGAGAACCACCCCTAGCAGCATCCACAGCAGGCGTTTCCAGTATCGCAATACTGGATTCATCGTCATTTTGACTTCAGGTTCTTCGCCAGGAAGTCGACGGTCAGCTTCCAGGCTTGCGCCGCATCTTCCGCCCGATATCCCTGCTTGTTACCTGGATTCTCGAACGCGTGTCCGGCGTCGGGGAAAATATGGATCTCGGCCGTCTTGCCTAGCGCCTTAAGCTGGGCCTCGAACTTGTTGACGTCCGCCGGTGGAATTCCACGATCTTGTCCGCCGAAGATGCCTAGGATTGCCGCATGGATTTTTTTTAGCGCGGCGTCGTCGGTAGCAAGATGGCCGTAGTTGATCACCGCAGCTTCTAGCTTGGGATCATGTAGCGCAAGATCGAGAGAATAGCCGCCCCCCATGCACCATCCGATCGAGCCGACGCGCCTGGGATCGACATTTTTCTGCGCGCGCAAGTAACTGCTGGCCGCCAGTAGATCGCGATTGGCCCGGTCTTCCGGCACACCCCGCATGATCTCATGCGCCTCGTCGGGGGTGGTGGCTACCTTTCCGCGGTACAAATCGATGGCCAGCGTGACATATCCCTGATCGGCCAGCTTGGATGCCTGCTCCTTCACCCAGTCATTCAGCCCCCACCATTCATGAATCACTACCAGCGCGGGAAACGGTCCCCTGCCCGGCGGCGTGTACATCACCGCGTTCACCGTCTCATCCCCGCTTTTGTACGACACATTGCGCGAATCCGCGGCATACGCGGTCAAGGCAAACAGGCAGCTCAAGCTCAACAGCAACAGGATTTTCATGCGCGCTCCTCGCTATTGTCCATGCTTTCTTATTTCTTTTGTGGTCCAGCCAGTCCTTTTAAGAGTTGGCGCCCTATGTCCATCAGCTCGCCAAAGCCCTTCTGATATTCGACGAACAGGCGGTTATACTCCAGGGAATGATCGGCATCGAGATGCGCTCTCAGCATCATGTCGCGCACCCGAACTGGGTTGGGTAGTACGGCCTCTTCGTTCAGCTCTTCCAGGGCAGTCTGGGGATCGTAGTGGTACATGCTTGGTTCCTCGATATGCTACGTATCTGCTAGGAGATGCCGAAAGGCCCGCCAACGTCGCACGGAATCTAGGGCTTGTGTGTGCCGGAACTGCCTAG
>PMAT01000134.1 GCA_003152695.1 Acidobacteriaceae bacterium | reverse complement strand
AACAACCTATTGAAACATCACAGCTAAAGCCTTTTTAAGAGCAAACGCTTTTCTCCGCTGGACTAAAGTCCAGCTCCCCCTGCTGAAGCAGGGGGCTCCCACCAAGAGTCTGATCAATCGCCCGTCGTCACCTGGCTGAAGCTATCCACCGCAACCCGTGCGGCTGCGATGTTGGTCAACGGCTGCTCGCTATGGCGCGGGCGCATGGTGATGACGTCCGCGGTGTGCCGTAGTTTGTCGGCGATCCAGTTGCGACGCTCGACGAATGTCTGCGGCTCGTAGGTGACGCCATTGGCCAGCCGCTTGTCTTCGCGCTTCGAAGTCCATAGCAAAACCGGGCCGACCACGGATCGCACCACGCGAGTGAGCGTACCAAAAGCGCCTTCGATTTCGCGCCGCAGTTCACGAATCCGCTTCGATATCGGCGGATTGGTCGTGCGAAGCCGCTTCTCCATGGCCCAGAGCGCCGCATTGTAAGTGGTGCGCAACTTCCTGGCTTCCGCGGCGAAGCGACGGCGCACTCGCAGGTCGGGATCGTTGTGATAGCGCTTCCATCCTTGGAAGGTAGTCTCGCAAATGCGAAACAAGCTGGGGCCGTTGCGCTCGAAGTCATGGCGGAAAGCCCAGTCGAGAAATACTTTCGACTCGTCACGCGAGATGGCGGCGTGCTTGTAGTTGAACTTGAATTGCCCGTGAATGTCGGCGAGGTCCACGTCGTCGAGCATGCGGCCTTCTTGCTGCATCTGGGCAAATAGCGGTGTGCCCGGCACCGGCGTGTATAGCATGAACTGGTGGAAATCAGTGCCGTGCGAGACCGCGCATTCGATTTCCGCGTGAATGTTCTGGGGCGTGTGGTGCTCGAGGCCCACGATGGTTGAACCGAGGATCTTGATGCCGTGCTGGCGCAGCTCCGCCGCCAGAGCTCGCGTATCGGAATTCTTCAACTTGGCATAGCTGGAGTTGGGCGACTCGAGTCCCACCCAGATCCATGAAACGCCAAGTTGCACCAGCTCTTCCATGGTGTACTTGCGGATGGCATTCACCGACGAGAAAACATAGAGCGCCCAACTCTTGTTGGCTTGCTTCATGCGCGCCAGAAGCTGCATGGCGCGCGGACGATTCAGCAGGAAGTTTTCGTCCATCATGAAGAACGAATTCACGCCCAGAGAACCCTCCATCTGCCGCATGACGTCGAAGAGCTGGTCTCCCGTTTCGTAGAAGTGAATGCTCTTGCCTTTGCCGCCGAAGAAGGAAGAGGTAGCGCAGAAGTTGCATCCCAGCGGGCATCCGACCGAAGGAATGATGGTGGCGGCGGTATCGCACTTGCTGTCGGGCACGCTCATTCCCAGGATGCGGAAACCGAAGCCGGAGACGATTTCCGGATGAGCGATGGGCGCTTCTGGATCTTCGCCTAGATAACGGCGCATCCAGGAGATGCCCTCGCCGCGAACGATGTAATCGGCATCAATTAACGTATCCAGTTCGGGGATGGCAGCGACGTGTCCGCCCACCACGATGATGGAGTTGGGCGACAGGCGGCGGACCTGGCGGCACATCTCGCGCACCTTGCCAAAGTTCGGAATGATTCCAGAAATCCCAACGATGTCGTATTCGGAGGAGGTCAGTTCGCGCTGGAAATCTTTGAGCGTGGGGAAGTCGAGCAGCGTGCTGGGCGCGGAGATGTTCTTCTGGATCATCATCAGTCCCCAGGAGCGATGGAACATGCGCAACGAGAAGCTGCCCTGCTCGCGCGTGACCTGGTTGTGATACAGCTCCATGGGATTGATGGAGCGGCTGCCGAATTCGTCGTCCTGCGCATACGGGCCGAACACCGAGCTCAGCAGCACTCGCGCCTGAGTCCCTTTGGGATGTGGGGTAATCCAAACAGAGTTTAAGGTCGAAGCCATGAGTTTATGCTAAGGAACCTCTGCTATTGATTCTGTGATCTATGCTACGTTCTGATTGAAATGACAAAAGTATTACATTGGCTGATCATCTTGGGAAAACGAGACCGACCTACGGAATGCCACTGATCGGAAGCAGGGAACATCGGGACATCAATCCGTGGCTGATTGCCATCGCGGTCATGTCCAGCACATTTATGGAAGTGCTGGACACTACCGTGGTGAACGTTTCGCTGCCGCACATCGCGGGCAGCTTGTCGGCCAGCAACGACGAAGCCACCTGGACGCTCACCTCGTACCTGGTCGCCAATGCCATCATCCTTCCCATGACCGGCTGGCTGGCGGGGCGCTTCGGCAGAAAACGGCTGCTGATGCTCTCGGTGACCGGATTCACGGTTGCGTCATTTCTGTGTGGGCTGGCCCCTACCCTGCCGTTCCTGATTGTGTGCCGCGTAATTCAGGGCGCTTGCGGCGGCGGACTACAACCGCTTTCGCAGGCCATCCTGTTGGAATCGTTTCCGCCCGAGAAGCGCGGCCAGGCAATGGCATTCTGGGCCCTCGGTATCGTGGTGGCGCCCATGCTGGGTCCAGTGGCCGGAGGCTGGCTCACCGATAACTACAGTTGGCGCTGGGTGTTCTACATCAATATCCCCATCGGCGTTATCGCAATCATCCTGACCCAGATTTTCATCTTCGATCCGCCTTATCTGCGGCGCGAAAAGACGGGCATCGACTATTGGGGAATTGGCCTTCTGGCGGTGGGCATTGGAAGCCTTCAGATCATGCTCGACAAGGGTCAGGAGGACGATTGGTTCGGTTCGCGCTTCATTGTCACGCTTTGCATCCTGGCGGTGGGAGGACTGACTGCGCTGATCATTCGCGAACTGAGGGCCGAGCATCCAGTGTTGGATCTCACGGTGTTCAAGTATCGCTCGTTCGCCATCGGTACATTCCTGATGACGCTGATCGGCTTCGTGTTGTACGGCAGCACGGTGTTATTGCCGCTGCTGATGCAAGTGCTGCTGGGCTACACGGCGACGCACGCCGGCATTACCAACCTGCCGCGCGGCCTGGCGTCGTTCCTGATCATGCCAATCGTCGGCCGCTTGATCGGAAAATTCGATCAGCGAAAGTTGCTGGGGATTGGCCTTGTGGCTTCCGCCTATGCCATGTGGTCGCTCTCCCGCTTCAGCCTGGACGTAGCTTCCGTGGATTTCTGGTGGCCGCTCCTGATTCAAGGTGCAGCGCTGGGTTTTGTTTTCGTGCCGCTTACTACCATCACCAATGGCGGTATCCCGAATGAGCGCATGGGCAATGCCACCAGCTTATTCAACCTGATGCGAAACATTGGCGCCAGCATCGGAATCGCCATGGTTGAGACCGTGCAGTTCCGCAATCAGCAGAAGCACATCAACACACTGAGTGCGCATGTCTATCCCGAAAGTAGTGCAGCCCAGAAGATGTTCGAAAGCCTGAAAGCATTATTCATGAGCCAGGGCTCGAGTGCTGCCACTGCGACACAGCAGGCCTATCAGTCAATGTGGGGAATGGTACAACGGCAGGCGGCAATGCTGTCTTATAACGACACGTTTTTCTTCATGGCCATGATGTTCGTGGCCATGATTCCGTTCCTGTTCCTGCTGAGAAAGCCGAAGCGAGGAAAAGCGGGAGCGGCGATGGTGCACTGAGCTGTCATCCTGAGCGACGAGGTCGCCGTGGCGAGAGAGGAGTCGAGGGATCCCTATTGCCGCCAGCAATCCCAAATTGTTGCTATGCCAAGCGGCCACGCTGAAATTTCTCGCGGGTATAGGAGTCCTTCGACTCCCCCTCACGACGTTCGGGGTCGCTCAGGATGACAGACGGGAAGAAAGGAAGTCCTTTGACAGCGCGCTCGCCCAACCCGCAAAGGAGGCGGGTCAGGCGGGCGCTACGTTCAGGATGACACCTGACGCTGTTGACGTTACTGCGGCTGCGTCGCTTCCGTGGGTGGCTGCGAGAACCTTTGCAGGCGCTGATCAATGCGTTCCATTTGCTTTTCGCGCATCTGGTCGGCCTTGGTGCGCTGATCGGCCGTCAGCACCTGGGTGTAGATCTGGTGTTGGATGGACGCTTTCTGCACCATCAATTGCGCCATGGCTTGCGACTGTTGATTGGCAATCGCTTGCACCTTGGCCTGGTCGAAGGCGCCGTTCGCCGTGGCGGCCAGCATGGCCTTGCGGTTTTCAGCCAGTTGCTGCACCAGCGGATGCATGGTCGCGTGCTGCGACTGCATCATGGTCTTGATCTGTTGCTTCTGGGCATCCGTCAGGTTAAGCTCGCGGGCCATAAAGCCCATGCGGCCGTGCTGGTGCCCACTCCATCCCGAAGCAGCTGCGGTGTCGTTCTGCTGCGCGTACGAAAAAATCGCCGTGCCGCACAGCACCAGCGCTAACAACGCCACAGCCACGCTCCAAAACTTGGTTTTCATAATCTTTTCAACTCCTCCTCGACAGTTCCACTGTCATGTATTGAAACCCCAGCAATGCGAGTTCGACGGTAAAGTCAGGTAACAGAAATGTTAAGTTTTGTGCTGCAGTGCAACGCAGCAATTGTCCTCACAGACTATTACTGGATGGGGGACCAAGAGTTCCCGAAGTTTGCGGTGGGTGGCCCGGGTCTCGCGATTTTCGAGACCCGGGAAGTCGCTTGGATAGGGTGCTCGCCAACCCATCCGAAGCCAATAACTGCTTCTACGGCGTAGCCGCCTAGGCCTCGAAAGGCGCGAGACCTGGGGCACCCGGCCATGTCCACGCTTCTTGTGAGCAGAATCACATTTGCAAGTGACTGGTGTCATAGGGGGTTCCGCAATCCTCGCCGTACGCTTTCAACCACCCTAAGACTAAGACTATCCGAGAAGGTGAACCGTGAAACGACTTGTTCTCCCCATCTTTCTGGTTGTTGCCCTCTTCGTCACAACAGGATTTGCACAAAACCTTACCCTGGGCTTCACCGTCTCCAACACGGGGGCCCTGAATGTGGACTCCGTGGAGCAGCTCCACGGCTTCGAACTCTGGCGCGATCAGGTGAACGCTGCCGGAGGCATCAAAGCGGGCGGCAAGAGTTACAAGATCCAGTTCGTCAGCTACGACGACGAATCCAACACCAAGCGCGTGCAGCAGCTTTACTCGCGCATGGTCTTGCAGGACAAGGCCGATTTTCTGTTCAGCCCGTACTCTTCGAGTCTGACCGCCACGGCCGCCATCGTGACGGAACAGTATGAAAAGATCATGCTGACCACCGGCGCGGCGGAGGGCAAGACCTACACCTTGGGCAATCATTACCTCTTCCAGATGTTCACCCCGGGAGCGGAATACCTGAAGGGCGTTCTAGACATGCTGAAGACCAAGGACCCGAAGGCGGCGGTTGCGTTCGTGTATGAAGACGCCTCGTTCTCGGTAGCGGTGGTCAATCCCGCTAAGGAGTATGCCCAGAAGCTCGGATTCAACGTGGCTTTCAGTGAAGCCTATGCCCCGAACACCACCGACTTCAGCGCCATTATCGACAAGGTGATTGCGTCGAAGTCCACCGTGCTGCTGGGCGGAGGGCACTACGCCGACGGTTCCACGCTGGCGCGGCAAGTGTACAGCCACAAAGTTCCGCTGAAGATGATCACCCTGCTGGTGGCCCCCGACAGTCCGCAGTGGGGCGAGTTGGGCGATGCCGCCGTGGGTGTGATCGTGCCCTCGCAGTGGGAGCCGCAGACCACCTTCAAGGCGCAATATGGACCGAGCGGCGCCGATTTTGCCAAAGCCTACACCGCCAAGTACAACACTCCGCCCAGCTACGAATCGGCGGGCGGCTACGCATCCGGGCTGATCCTGCAACGCGCGATTGAACAGGCGGGCAGCATCGACACGGCGAAAGTGGCGGCGGCGCTGAACGCCACCGACATTACTACGTTCTATGGCCGCAGCAAGTTTGCGACCGAGGCCAATCAGCATGGTTTGCAGGTGGGCCATGCCATGGTCCTGGCGCAATGGCAGAAGGACAAGTCCGGCAAGCTGGTGAAGCAGGTGGTCTGGCCGCTGGCCGCCAAGAGCGCCAATCTGGTATATCCGATCCATTAATTTTGCAGTACATTGATTGACGGATGTTGCGCGCCACACCGGCGAACGATGCGGCGCAAAGGGTGAGAAATGTCTGGCATTCTCGCTTCCATGATTGATGGCCTGCTGATCGGTTCGGTCTATGGGCTGGCCGCTATGGGCCTCAGTCTGATCTGGGGAGTGATGGATGTTATCAACCTTACCCATGGCTCGGTCATCGCGCTGGGTATGTTCGGCATGTACATTTTGTTTGCCGCCTTCCCGGTGAATGCCTACTTCCTCCTGCTGCCCATCCTGGCGGCGGGTTTGCTGCTCGGCCTGGTCATTTATTGGATCTCCGTGCATTGGGTGATCGGGCGCTCCCAGTTGTCGAGCCTGCTGTCCACCTTCGCCGTGAACATGATGATCATTGGGATCGGCACCGCGATTTGGAGTACCAGTCCCTACAACGTGAACTTCACGCTGCGCGGCTTTACCGTAGGCGACTACACCTTTACCGGGAACCACATTGCCGCGGCCACCGCTGCCGTCATCATTGCGTTGGCGCTGGAGCTGTTTCTGTATCGCACCCGGCCCGGCAAGGCCATCCGGGCCGTGGCCGACAACCGCGAAGCCGCCGAGTTGATGGGCATCTCCTCGACCATGGTGCTGGCCTTGGCGTTTGCCATCGGCATCGCCCTGGCGGCGTCTTCGGGCGCATTGGTGTCAACCCTGTTTCCCTTCACCATTCTTTCCGGCGCCGGTTACCAGATGAAGAGCTTCGTGGTGACCGTGCTGGCTGGACTGGGCAAGCCGCTCGGGGCGCTCGCTGCCGGCGTATTGCTGGGCTTGTTGGAGGGAGCAGTGACCCCCTTCATCGCCGTCAGTTGGATCCCGCTGATTGAGTTCGGACTGTTTGTGGTGGTGCTGGTTGCCTTTCCCAAAGGCATTTTCACGAGGGCGACGGCATGATCTTGCGGCGCCCGGTCTTCTGGCTGATCCTGGTTTTTGCTGCGCTGATGGCGTTCATTCCGTTCCATGCCAACGATGTGTCCATGCGCGAAGACCTCATCCTGGTTGCCCTTGCCGTCATTCTGGCCAGCAACCTGAACCTGATGATCGGCTATACCGGGTATGTGAACTTCGGGCACATTGTGTTTTACGGGCTGGGCGGCTACGTCGGACTCTATCTCGCCACGGTGCGCAATTGGAATCTGGTGCTGGCCGCTCTGGCTGCGGGTCTGGTGGTCAGCCTGTTCGCCCTGGCGTTAGGGATGGGCATTCTTCGATTGCGGGGCGCCTATTTCGCGCTGGCCACGATCGGGGTCCTGCTCGCGGTGCAATCCTTTGTCGCCAACTTCGATCCCTGGGGCAGGTCCACGGGCATGTATGTGGACTTCTCCGCCTATCAGAGGCTGGGCGGAGCACGTCATGCTCTTTGGATGACCTACTTCCTGGTGATCGGCGTGATGGCGCTGTCGATGATTCTGAGTCTGGGCATCAAGATCTCGAAATTCGGACTGGGTCTGTTTGCCATTCGCGAAGATGAAGATGCGGCCGTGGTCCTGGGCGTTAACACCACCGTGTTCAAGGCCATCATCTACAGCGTGTCGGCATTTCTTCCGGCGGTGGCGGGCGCGCTGATGTTCTACAAGAACGGCATGATCGATCCCTCGATTGCATTTGAATTCATGCTCTCGCTGGAGGGAATCGTGATGCTGATGCTCGGCGGCAAAGGTACGGTGGTCGGCGCGGCGTTAGGCGGAGGGTTGTACGAGAAGCTGCGCTCGTATCTGTTGACGTCTCCCAAGCTCTCTAATTTTCAACTCGTGATTGCCGGCGCACTCTTACTGCTGGTGGTACTGTTTGCGCCCGGCGGACTGATCGGCTGGCTCTATCGCCTGGTGCCACGCGCCCGCAAGGTGATCGAATGACTCCCCTGCTGGAAGTAAGCGGCGTAAGCAAACGCTTTGGCGGACTGCTGGCGGTCTCCGATGTGAGCTTCAGCCTCGGCGAACGCGAGATCCTGGGATTGATCGGCCCCAACGGCGCCGGTAAAACCACGCTGTTCAACGTTGTGAACGGCGTGTACAAGGGAGACAAAGGAACGGTAAAGTTTGCCGGTGAGGACATCACCAAATGTTCTCCCAACCAAGTCGTCCACCTTGGGTTGGCGCGCACGCACCAGATCGTGAAGCCGCTGCAGGACATGACGGTGTTGGAAAACGTGACCGTCGGCGCCTGCTTCGGCCGCGAATATCTGGCCCTGAAGCCGGCGCGTAATGTGGCGCTGGAAGTGTTGGAACGCGTCGGACTTGCCAAGAGTGCCGAGATGTCGGCCCGTTCCCTGACCATCGCCGGCAAGAAGCGTTTGGAGGTTGCCCGCGCATTGGCGGCGCGTCCTAAGCTGCTTCTGCTGGACGAAGTGCTGGCCGGGTTAAATCCCACCGAGATCACGCACATGATCGGCATTGTGCGAGACATCCGCGACGGCGGCATTTCGGTGTTCATGATCGAACACGTCATGCAGGCCATCATGAGTCTTTCTGACCGCATTGTGGTGTTGAGTTTCGGCCAGAAGCTCGCCGAAGGGAAGCCCGAGGAGGTGGCGCGCGATCCCCAGGTAATTGAAGCTTATCTGGGCGACCCGGACATCGCGGAAAAACTGAAGGAGAACAACTGATGGACGCCGTTTTGCAGATCGAAAAACTCGAGTCTGGCTACGGCGAGGTGCAGGTGCTATGGGGCATATCGCTGCAGGTGCAAGCGGGCAAGATGACCACGGTCATAGGCGCCAATGGCGCGGGCAAGACCACCACGCTGCGCACCATTATGGGCAGCGTGCCTTGCTGGGGCGGCCGCGTCCTAATGAACGGAGAAGACGTGACCCGTCTTTCGCCTCACGCCAAAGCCAGACGCGGCCTGGTCCTGGTGCCTGAGGGACGGCAGCTTTTCCCCGACATGTCGGTGGAAGAGAACCTGGAGATGGGCGCGTATTCGCAACGCGCGCGCCCACGGCAGAAGGACAACCTGGAGCGCGTGTACGATACGTTTCCGCGCTTGAAGGAGCGTCGCAAGCAGAGGTCATCCACCCTCTCCGGCGGCGAGCAGCAGATGTTGGCCATGGGCCGCGGATTGATGCAGGAGCCGGTCGTTCTCATGATCGACGAGCTTTCGCTCGGTCTGGCGCCGGTGCTGGCGCAGCAGTTGTTCCTCACTCTGAAAAAGCTGAGAAAGCAAGGACTGACCATTGTGCTGGTCGAACAGAACGTGCACCTCTCTCTGGCGCTGAGCGACTATACCTATGTGCTGGCCGAAGGCCGGGTGGAGATTGAAGGCGATTCGCGCGAGGTCGCCAACATGGACGAAGTGCGGCGAGCCTACCTGGGACTGTAGCGCCAGGTCGCCAGCTCATTCCTGCAAGAAAACATGCCCCGCGCGATCGCGCTTCCGAACTTGAAACCCATACTGCGCTTTGGCTTACGCCGAGATCGCCGTAGGTTATCCCACCAAAGTGGCAATGGGCGTCGATGTTACTCTCGTAAAACGCTTGTTACTTCAGTTAATTAGCTTAGAATCTGTAGATTACGAGTTCATCTATCGCAGAGCCGGAGGTCTATGCTCACATGCCTTCTGTGATAAACATCACATTCAGGGGTGAGCTATGTCCGCCTGCCTTCCCCACACTGTCCCTTACAGTTCCGCTCCAAGGCCAATTCACAGATGGGATTTACCGATCAGGAATCCCGATGACGCCAGGCTTTCCCGTCTGGTATTGAATTGCGCCCACTTGCTTGGAGGCGAAGATGCGAGATTGTTTCCGGTCATCGGTAGTGTGCCTGCTCGCGGTCGCGTGCCTTTTGGTTCCGGTGGCGCTGATTGCCGCTGACTCAAATGCCACGACCACGGCGGATCCCACCAACGCGGCTACCAGCGCCGCACCCACCAACAGCGGCGCCAGTGTAGGAACGGCAGCCGTTATCAGTCAAACCTTGGTTGATCTCCTGGTAAAAAAGGGAATCCTAACCACAGCAGAAGCCAACAGTCTGCGAACCATGTCAGGTTCCGCAGGGATGCAGCAGTTGTTGCTTCTGTTGAAGGCCAAAGGCGTGGTCAATGACTCGGAAGCGGCCGAGCTGAAGAGTGCCGCGGACGCAGATACTTTGCACTCGCTGGTCGATACAGAATCGGGTCCCACTCAGTATGCAATTCTCACCACTCCGGGCGCGGGGCAAGCTGCAGCACCCAAAGAGGCCCCAGGGCCGGTAGTCATTCCCGCCTACGCGCCGGTCCGGGTACTTTCGATTGATCCGCCGGTCAAGGATGCCCTGGCTCCGGCCCTGAAGTTGGGCGCGGTCAGGTTGTTGCCCTACGGCTTCATCAAGGCCACCGGGGTGTACGACTCACTTGATCCTACGGGCGATGATTTTCCCAGACCGGGCTTCACCGCCGCCGATACCGGCCCGAATAGCAATCCGGAATTCCATCTCAAGGCGCGTTCTACTCGTTTCGGTTCCAAGTTCGAGTGGCCGGATATCTCGAAAAATGTCACCGTCACCGGCCAGATCGAGGCCGATTTCGAGGGCAACTTCAGCGCTGCTGACAACCGCAACGTCTCCAGCATTCGCAGCAGTATGCTTTCGCTGCGGCTGGCCTACGGACGAATCGACTGGACCGTTGCGCCGGACACGGACATCTTCTTCGAAGCCGGACAAGACTGGACGCTTTTCGGCTCCGGCGCGATGATGAACCTGTTGGAGACGACGTTCTATGGCGCTTACTGGGGCAACATTTACGAACGTTCTCCACAGTTTCGTCTTGGCTTCACGCAAAAGCTGGGCGGCTCGCTTAATTGGAAGCTCTCTCCTGAGTTTGCCATCATGATGCCGTCCGAGGGCAATCTCCCGGCAAGTGCCGTTATTGACTGCTCCGGCACAACCGAGAGCTGCACCCTCGTCAACGGCCTTGCAAGCCAGATTGGATACGGCGAGCGCCAAGGCGCTGACTCGGGTAAACCCGAACTGGAATCCAGAGTCGTACTCCAGTTCCAGGCCGACAAAGCTCCGGGCGTTGTTCCGGCGCAGATCCTTTGGAGCGGCTTCTACAATACGCGCCAGGCGACTGTGCTGGCCTCCGGCATACCGGCGGCTTATAAAGCTGCCTTTCCCGTGGGTGCTGACGCCACCAGCCACGGCTACGGCAACCAAATCGCCCTCTCACTCCCCACCCGCTGGGTAACTTTCGTGACCAGCGCTTACATGGGAGCTGACCTGCGATTCTTCTTCGGTGGCGAGACTTTGTCCAACTACAACCAGACGGGTGGGCTGACCGGCCTCGCAGACGGCCTATCGGTAGATCGCTCTTCAACGGTGTTTTTTGGAACCAATGCCGCCGGACAACCCGTCGTTGCCCCGCAGAGGGCGGTACGAGGCTACGGCGGATTCGCTCAGCTCGGACTCCCAATTTCGCGCTGGTTCAATGCCGACCCCAAGGGCCGGAATGCGGGCTGGCAAGCGACCGTGCAATATGGTATCGATGCAGCCAATGCCAATGACTTCAGGTACGCCAAGGACATTGGTGCGGCCGGTGGTGGACCGATCAAGGACACGCTCAAAGGTGTAACCATTTGGTACAAGATGAACCCTTGGGTCCAGTTCGCTTTTGAAGAGAGCAAGTACGAAGGCTTCGCCCTTCCGGCCAGCAGCGGTGAACACGCCGGCTCGTGTACGACTAAGGTCGCCGGGTTGCCAAGCTGCACCTCAACCGATTGGCGTTCGGAGTTCGGCCCAATCTTTACCTTCTGAGAAACGGTTGTTCAACCTCCACCGGGGTGGCCGCAGCAGCGCGCCACCCCGTTTTCTTGCGCCAGGTTTCCAGCGCCGCCGCCCGCCGGTGGGTCATAAGTCACAACTGCTTGTGACCCGCTTCCGCGTCCCGCTTTGGTGGCCTGCTCTACATTTTCGTTAGGCGTAACTCGGCGGACAAATTCGTCCGCGGCATCCGCTTGGCGTTCGACGCCAGGGCTTAGTCAAACCAGAGTAAGGAAGAAAAATGGCGATATCCGTCCTCGTTCCCGCGCAGCTTTCATCGCAAGAAATCAAGTCTTCGTTGGCCGGAATTATCGCCGCCGACCGCATTCTCATTCGCCCCATCGACCTGATCGCCTGCGCCTCGGATGCCAGCTTCTACCGGCTGATCCCCAAAGCCGTGGTGCAGGCGCAGGGCCTAGATGAGGTCCGCGGGTTATTTGCCTTCAGCCAACAGACGCAGGTGCCGATGACCTTTCGAGCTGCCGGCACCAGCCTGTCGGGGCAGTCGATTTCCGATGGATTGCTGGTGGACGTGGCGCGTCACTGGCGGGAAGTGCGCGTGGAGGAGAGTGGCAGAAGAATCCGCGTACAGCCGGGCGTTATCGGGGCGCGCGCCAACCAGGTGTTGATTGCTTATGGCGCCAAGATCGGACCCGATCCCGCCTCCATCGCCACTTGCACCCTGGGCGGAATACTCTCCAACAACTCCAGCGGCATGTGTTGCGGGGTTGAGCAGAACGCCTACCACACCCTGCACTCGATGAAGTTCATGTTGCCTTCGGGGACCGTCATCGATACGGCGCTGCCCGGCGCCGACGAGGAATTTCATGCGCGCGAACCGGAGCTGGCGCGCGGCATCCTCGCCCTGAAATCGCAGTTGCGAGACAACCCCGGCTTGCGCGAGCGGGTGCGCAACAAGTACCGGATGAAGAACACCACCGGCTACTCCTTGAATGCGTTCCTCGACTTTGAACGGGCCGTGGACATCTTCCAGCACCTGCTGATTGGCTCCGAGGGCACGTTGGCCTTCATCGCCGAAGCCGTGCTCAACACCGTTCCCGATCTTCCCGTGAAGTACACCGGACTGCTGCTCTACCCGGATTTGTACGCGGCCGCAGATTCCATCGTGCCCTTGCGGCAAGCGGGCGCCAAGACCTTGGAGATCATGGATCGCGCCTCGCTGCGCTCGGTGGAAAATCAGGCCGGTGTGCCGCCCTCACTTCGCAGCCTGCCAGACGCCGCTGCCGGCCTGCTGGTTGAGTTTCAATCGGCCGACGAGAAGGAACGGACCGAACTGGAGAAAGTTGCCGCCGACGCCGTAGGCGGCCTGAAGCTGTGCGAGCCGGCGCAATTCACCCATGTCGCAACCGAGCAGGCGCTGCTGTGGAAAATACGCGCCGGCCTGTTTCCGTCGGTGGGCTCAGTGCGCCAGAGCGGCACCACCGTCATCATCGAAGATGTCGCGTTCCCCATCGAAACCCTGGCGAACGCGGCCCACGACCTCACCCGGCTCTTCCGCAAACATGAGTATGAGAACGCCATCGTCTTCGGTCATGCCAAGGACGGAAATCTGCACTTCGTCATCACCCAGAGTTTCAACAACCAGGCCGTGATTGACCAGTACGCCCGCTTCATGGACGACGTGGTCGATCTGGTGGTGTGGCGCTATGACGGCGCTCTTAAGGCGGAGCACGGCACCGGGCGAAACATGGCTCCGTTCGTCGAAACCGAGTGGGGAAGCGATGGCTACGCCATCATGTGCCGTCTGAAAGAGCTGGTCGATCCCGGCAACCTGCTGAACCCGGGTGTGATCATCAATCCCGACCGGCAAGCCCACCTGGCCAATCTGAAACAGTTGCCGTCGGTAGAGCCTGAGATCGATAAGTGCATCGAGTGCGGCTACTGCGAGCCCAAGTGTCCCAGCCGCGAGCTGACGCTGACACCCCGGCAGCGCATTGTGGTGCGGCGCGAGATGGCACGATTGCAGGAGAACGGAAACAATTCGGTGAGTGCGGGTGCCCCATCCTTTTCCCCGGGTTTTGGGAAAAGGGTGGGAAGGAATGAACTGTATGACGCTCTCGACGCAGAATTTCCCTACATGGCGCTCGACACTTGCGCTACCGATGGGCTTTGCGCCACCGCGTGTCCGGTGAGCATCGACACCGGGCAACTGGTTAAGCGCTTCCGCGGAATGCGTTCATCGGCTGCGGCCAAGCAGTGGGCGGAACGGATCAGCCGGCATTTCAAGCTGACGGAATGGACATTGCGCTGGGCGCTGCGGCTGGGACATGCTGCCGAGGCCGTAATTGGAGTTGAGGGAATGCGCCGCTTGACTCGGACACTGAAGCGTTTCGCCGGAGACAACCTGACGGAATGGATGCCCGACACTCCTCATGCGGCGGGTCGGGTGCCGAGGACCAAGCGCACCGGAGCGCAGGCCATTTACTTTCCCGCCTGCATCTCGCGCGTGATGGGACGCTTGCCCGGCGAACCCAAGGACCGTTCCCTGATGGAGTTGACCGTCGAGTTGGGACGCCGCGCCGGAGTTCCGCTTCACATCCCGCGGGACGTGGCGGGAACCTGTTGCGGCACACCGTTCTCGTCGAAGGGATTCAGCAGCGCTCACGCCATTACCATCAATGCCGCGGTGGAGCGCTTCTGGAAGTGGTCGGAGCAGGGAAAACTGCCCATCGTGATTGACACCAGTCCCTGCACCTATGGATTCAAGACGGCGCGTTCGTATCTAACGCCGGAGAACCAGGAGCGCTTCGACCAGATAACATTTGTCGATGCCATCGAGTTCGTTCACGACGAGTTGCTGCCGAAGTTGCCGGTCCAAACCAAGTCGCGCTCCGTGGCCCTGCATCCGGTGTGCTCGGTGACGAAGATAGGCATCGGGGCGAAGCTGGAAGCGATTGCGCGCGCCTGTAGCGAGGAGGTGACAATTCCGCTGGACGCAGGTTGTTGCGGATTTGCGGGTGATCGCGGTTTTCTATTTCCGGAACTGACGCAGTCGGCTACCAGGCCCGAAGCGGCTGAAGTGAAAGCCAAGCAGCCCGAGGAGTGCTATTCCAGCAGCCGCACCTGCGAGATTGGCATGAGCCGCTCCACCGGGCAGATCTACCGTTCCTATATGTACCTTCTGGAGAAAGCGACGCGGTAGAAGAGGGGCCGGTTTCTGCCGGCTATGACTGCACCAGGGCGATCAATCTGATTGCGCGGGTAGCGCCACGTAGGCGTAGGTCACCCGATCACGGTCGGCGGCGTTCCAGGCCCAGTTGATCGTGGTGTTCTTCATTCCCGTCGCGCCGAGGCGGCCCCAGTATCCGGTCGGATATTTTCCCTGCGCCAGCGGTCCCTGCACCACCACGACGACATGGCCATGCGGAGTGTCTTTCAGGCCTCCCACAACGAAAAAGCCTTGGTCGGCCTGGGCCTTTGCCGCAACGCCATCGGGCAGCGGCGTCCAGGGCGCAGTTTGGATTTCATCGACGATGTCGTTAGCCATCCCAGTGATCGCAATTCCCAGGCTGCCGGCCACGGCCTTCAAGAAGCCGCTGCAGTCGCTGGTGTGCGCGTCAAAGTTCGCTTCACACGTGTCGATGATCTTTTGCTGCGGAGTAGGATCAGCCATCCTTGCCTCAAGGTCCAGAGTTCGTCCGGAAAACTGCGTGTGGGTACCCCGCTTTAGCCGGGTGTTGGCCAGGGCGAGGCAGTCTTCTACTGAATCTCGATCACGCTGCCGCTGTCGGCTTCCTGCAATTCTTTGGTGCGCTCGATCACGCGCTGGGTGAAGGCGAACAGCGACTTGGCGTGCGGAGACTGGTCGCCCTCGAGCACAATGGGGTGGCCGCTGTCGCCGCCCTTGCGGATGTCGGGATCGAGTTCGATGCTGCCGAGAAATGGCACGTTGAACTGTTGTGCCGTGCGCTCGCCGCCGCCCTTGGAGAAGATGTCGATCTCATGTTGGCAATGCGGGCAGATGAAGAAACTCATGTTCTCGACGATGCCGATGATGTCCACCTTCACCTGCTTGAACATCTCGATGGCTTTGCGCGCGTCCTGCAAGGCAACGTCGCTTGGCGTGGTGACCACGACTGCGCCCGTCAGTGGCACGGTCTGCACCAGCGAGATCACGACATCGCCGGTGCCCGGCGGCAGATCGACGATAAGGTAGTCGAGCTGTCCCCAATCCACCTGGCCGAGAAACTGCTTGACGATGGAGTGCAGCATGGGGCCGCGCCACACCAGAGGCTTGTCGCCCGGACTGAGAAAGCCCACCGACATTACCTTCAGGCCGTAGCGCTCCGGCGGCAGAATGCGATCTTCGCCGACCACACTTGGGGCCATGGTGGTGCCCAGCATCAGCGGGACGTTAGGGCCGTACACGTCGGCATCCAGTAGCCCGACCTTGTGGCCCAGGCGCGCCAGCGCGATGGCAAGATTGACCGCCAGCGTAGTTTTGCCGACGCCGCCTTTGCCTGAGCCTACGGCGATGATGCTGTTGACTCCCGGAAGCGGCTGCGGCCCAGCCTGCGGCTGGCCGGGCATGTGCGAATGCTGATGACTCACGTGGGTTCCTGTGGTGATGGGAATGAAGTGCGCAAGGCACGATTATACCCTGCGGGAGGTAGGACAACTCAGCGATAGATGCCGCGCTAGACCGGCTCACTTCCGCTCCTAGCGAATTTTGAATTCCTGCGTCCACGCTCCGTCCTTCTGCGTGAAGACGGTGAACCAATAGGCGTCGTTTCCGTCGCGCACTACGGTGGAGCGGATGTGCCCGGTCTTGCCATTGACGTGCAGGATGTCGAACTCCTGGAGGAGCGTCTTAATGACGGCGATGCTCGCGGTTAGCGTGACAATCTCCTAACTATTTCCTCTTGCCAATTGCCCGCCGACCAAGCATAATAGCATGTTCGCTTTTTCTTCGTATAGTGAGAGCTGGGTGCAGAACTACCTACCATTCGACTTCGAGCCCACCGATGAGCAGCGCCGGGCCATTGAGCATCTGCATGGCCCGATGCTGGTGGTGGCGGGCGCGGGCACCGGCAAAACCACCGTGCTGGCGCGACGCATCGCCCACCTCATCGACAGCGAAGCCGCCAGGCCGAAGGAAATTCTTGCCGTCACCTACACTCGCAATGCGGCCGCGCAACTGATCGCCAAGGTTGGCGAGATCCTTTATCCTCACCTCGACCGGCAGACTGCGGCGCGCAAGCTGATGGCGAGCGGCTTGCGGCCTCACACCTTTCATTCCTATTGCTACGGATTGTTGCACGACGCCAACATCCAGTTTGCGCTGCTCGATGAGAGAGACCTGCAAATTCTGTTGCGGCGCCGCATTCAGGACCTGCCGCTCAAGCGCTTCATCAAGGCGTCCGACCCGGGAAAGTTCCTCAAGGATTTGCTGGAATTCTTTCGCGGTTGCCATGACGAGCTCCGCACCCCTGACGATTACGACGCCTACCTCATGAGTGTGGAGCGCGAAGACAATCCGCTGCCCCGCGTGGGGAAGTCGAAAGATGCCGCGACGATGCCGGATGCGGAGGTGCTGGAGCGCTGTCGCGAGATCGCGCGGGTCTTCCATTATGTCGAAGATCTGCTGAAGCAGGAAGGCCTGGGGACGTTCGGCCACATCATCACGCGCGCGGTCGATTTGCTCAGTCGCCGTCAATCCGTGCTGCAACGCGCGCAGAAATATGCCCGCTTCATCCTGATCGACGAGTTCCAGGACTCCAACGTCGCCCAGATTCAGCTTGCCAAGCTGCTCGGCGGGCAAGAGGCCAACGTATTCGCGGTCGGCGATCCCGACCAGGCGATCTATCGTTTTCGCGGCGCCACCAGCGGGGCCTTCGACCAGTTTCTGAAGACTTTTGGCCCCGCCCGCGTGCAGCGCGCCACGTTGGCGAAGAACCGCCGCTCCACGCCGCCCATCCTGCGGTGCGCCTATCAAACAATTAAGCTCAACCCGACCATCGCCAGCAAAGAATTGCACGACGGCGGCTGGCCGCGCGAGCCACTGGGCTGCGCGCGCCTGGAAGAAGACCCGGCACTGGCGCATGCATCGGCGGTGCAGGCGGTCATACATAACGGCTGCCAGCAAGAAGCGGAGTTCGTCGCCAACACCATCGCGGCCATGCATCAGCAGCGACCTGCGATGAAGCTCCACGACATCGCAGTGTTGTACCGCACCCACGCCAATCGCGATGAGGTGCTCGCCGAACTTCGCCGTCGCGACATCCCTGTGCACGTTCAGGGCGTCGATCTTTTCGACACGCCCGATGCCCGCGACGCCATGGCGGCGTTGCAGATCATGGAGTCGGCCCATCCCATCGCGCTGGTCCGGGTCGCGGCGTTTCCCCAGTTCAACGTGGACCCGGAAGAGTTTCGCGCTGCTCTCGCCCTTGCCGGCAAGAAGGCTTCCATTGAGTCGGTGCTGGAGAAAGTATCCGGCGGCTTCGCGGTGATGGAATCGGTGCGCGAGGCGCGACATGACCTGGCCAACGCCAACAGCCTGCTGGGACCGGCGATGAAAATTGCGCAACAAGTATTCCAACTGGCGGATTCGCTTCCGCTGCGGCGCTTACAGGAACTGGCCGATCAATGGTGCAGCAAACCTAAGCCGCTAGTGGGGCAGGGAACTCTGCGCGAATTCCTGGAGTACGTCGAGTTGTTGCGCGAGGCGGGTGGATGCCTTGCCGAGGATGGCGGGGAGGACGATCCAGTGGCGGCGCTGGCGCCTACCGAATTCAGCAGCCCAGTCCTCGAAGATGCTGTGCAATTGATGACCGTGCACGCTGCCAAGGGATTGGAATTCCCTTGCGTCTTTGTCTTGCGCCTGTCGTCGGGATCGTTTCCCCACAACTACAAGGAACCGCTGGTTGAGTTTCCGCAGCAATTGCGCAGCAAGGAAACCGCCGCCGAAAGCCCGCCTAAGGTCCTTCACGACGAGGAGGAGCGCCGCCTGTTTTACGTTGCCATGACGCGCGCCGAGGACGAGCTCTACCTGTGCGCCAGGGTTAGTCGCGCAAAGAACGATCCCGCCCCGAAACAGTACATGCGCGAGTTGGTGAACGCAGGAAAGTCCGCGCTGAAGGGCGCAATTGAATCGCGGGTGTTGCCGCCGGACGACATCGTTCCCACGCTGCAGGCCGCGGCCGAGCCACAGCCGATGATCTCGCAATGGGTGCAGCTTCCCGCGCGGTGCGATGCTCCCCTCGGCGAGTTGAGCGCCAGCGCCATCGAGCAGTACGAACGCTGTCCGCTGGCATTCAAGCTCAGCCGCGACTGGTGCATCCCTGAGCAACCGGCGGCCATGATGCAATTTGGCTCGGCGATGCACTTGGCCCTGAAGGCCTATTTCGATGGCGTGCGTGCCGGGCATCCACCGGATGAAGAGGCGGTCATCGCGTGTTTCCGCGACGAGTTTAGCAAGGCGAAAATCGAGGAGGACGCGCAACGCGATCTTTACGATAAGGATGGCTGCGAGCAACTGCGGCAATTTCTGCGTTCCGATCTGGCGCAGCCGGTGGGAGAAATTCTCAACAACGAGCGCTTCTTCCGCGCCGACATTGGCGGCACCCTGGTGAAGGGAAGAATGGACCGGCTGGAGCGGATCGACGGAGACCGCGTCAGCATTGTGGATTACAAGACGGGAAAGCCGAAGACGCAGGAGGATGCCGATGAGAGCCTGCAACTTTCCATCTACGCGCTGGCGGCCAAGAGCATGGGTTTTGCCGCCGACTCACTGGTGATCGTCAACCTTGCGAATTGCAGCGCCATCGAGTCGCGGCGCTCGGAGAAAGAACTCGCAGCGGAAGAGGCGAGGGTGAGCGATGCCGCCGCTAATATTGGCGCTGGGAACTTCGGTCCCACGCCAGGACGGCATTGCCGCTTCTGTTCGTATCGCAGCATCTGTCCGGCGACGGAACTGATCGTGGTTCAGCCCGTCGCACGCACGGCGACGGTGAACTAGATTTTCTTGCAGCTATAGGGGGTCCTTCGACTCGTCGTACGGTCGCCACGGCGACCGTATTCGTTGCTCAGGATGACAGATCTGAGTGTGAGTTAAGCATCGCTCTTCGTAGATGTGCGATATTCGAGGACGTGAGGTTGAGGCTCCCAATTCGACTTGCGCTACTCGCTCTTAGCTCGGTTATCGCGATTTGTCTTCCGCTGATGTCAGCACAAGCGCAAAAAACCTACCTTGGGATGGACCGCAATGGTTATCCCGGCGATGCGAACATGGCAGCTTTGCGAAAGACGTGTGCGTTCACGGGATACTGGTTGAACAACCCGCCTGGGGCAACCGGCAATACCTGGCAAGGCAAGCGCAAAGTTATTCAAGCGATGGGCTACGGATTTCTGCTGCTGTTTAATGGCCGCGATTACCGGCAGCTCAAGGCTTCAGGAAATGCAGCCCAAGTCGGAAGCGACGACGCCGCAACGGCGGTGAAGTCGGCCGCGCGTGACGGCTTTCCCCGGGGCTCGATCCTGTTTCTCGATCAGGAGCAAGGCGGGCGCATGCTGCCCGAGCAGCGCGCCTACATTCATGCCTGGGTGGATGGTGTGGTGCGCGCAGGCTATCGTGCCGGTGTTTATTGTTCGGGTATCCCGTTTCGCGAGCCGAAGGGCGTTTCGGTGGTGACGGCCAACGACATTCGCGATCATGCCGGCGGCCGCGAGATCCATTTCTTCGTGAGCAACGACCAGTGCGGTCCATCGCCGGGCTGCGTGTTCCCGAAGCGGCCGCCAACGCCCGCCGCCAGTGGCGTGGCCTTCGCCGACGCATGGCAGTTCGCGCAATCGCCGCGCCGTTCGGACGTGACGGCGGCCTGCCGTCAAACCTATGCCTCTGATGGCAGCTGCTATCCGCCCGCCATGCCTGCCAGCTCGGGGATCTATGTTGACGTGGACGCGGCCAACTCCCCCGATCCTTCGCACGCGCGAGCGAAGTAACTTAGCGAAGGGCCAGCTTCATCGCAGCGCTGCTTCCGCGGATGGCGCCGTCAAAGTCTGGACGCGCGGTTTATCGAGTGGCCCGGAGATCACGTAGGAGCGGCCGCCCGCACGCTCCAACCGAAGGGCCAGGCTGCGGTCATAGGACGCCGTTCCCTTGACGGTGTAACTTGCGCCGCCCGATTGCAGCCTGCAGTCAGCCAGAGTGAACGCTCCATTCGCCAGAGCAACGTTGCCAACGAAATTCGAAAAGGCCAAAGGAGCGCCTCGGCCGTCGAGGACAACATGGCGCAACAAGCCGTCGTTCCAGGTGAAGTCGGCTGAGCCGCTTGCCGAATCGCGCAGGCTGGCGCGGTCCAACCCGCGCATGGCCAGGCTGTATTGGGCGTCAACCACTCCGGCGGCCCAATTGTCGTGCATGAGAGTTGCCAGTTGCGCCATCGACACGCGCGTAATGCTTCCGGCCCCAGAATAGGTTGGCGGCGCGACGGTGAAATCGGCCGTCCATGTACCGTTGTGCCGACCGGCGAGGATGTCGGCGCGCAGCTCGCGCACGCGCAGCTTGCCGGCGTCGAACTCAACGGTCGCACTCACATTGCTGGCAACGGCGGTTCCCACTTCGAAGCGTGAGCTGGAAAAATGTCCGTTGGCGTGCAACTTCAGGAGCGCATCTTCGCGCCGCTGTCCGATCTCCAGCAGGTGATACCACGGCCGATTGAAATAGCTGGGATTCAGCAGTTGGTTCAGCCGCGCCAGTGACGCGTCGTCGGTACGAACGTCGAAGCGCAAAGTGCAGCTCTCGGGAGCGGTGCAATGCACCGGGAAACTGGCCGATCCACTGAGTTCAGGCCCCTTGGCGAACCCTGCCGTAAACGAAGTGACGGCCACCTGTTGATTGGCCAGCGTTGCCACAGCCGAGGAGAGCAGCAAGGGCTCGGCAACACCCTGCAACTCGGCGGTCACGCTGTGCAGTTGCACGTTTCCCGAGGTGCCAGGAGGCGCAAATCCAACCCATGTACCGGCTACATCGAGGTCAATTTGGGCGATTCCTGCCAGCCCGACCCCGGGTGTGCCGACTCCCAGCGCTTTGGCGATGTTTAACAAGCGCGCCAATTCCGCTTCGCCCTTGAGATGGAGGCTGTAATGGTCTTCATCGAATGCCGCGCTGGCGGTTGCAGGTGAAAGCGCCCCGAGTGCAAGCGGAAAGGCTTTGACCACAAGACGCCATTCCGGGTTGGCTGGCGGTGGCATCACTTTGCGTGGAGCGGAACGCCGAGGGTGTGGACTGATGGAAGCCATCGCATTGGGAATCGCGATCTCGATGGTTCCGATCTGCAAGTCTTGCTTCAACACGCCGGACCGCAGCGCCAGGAGATTGGTGCGTCCGCCGCCTGCCCAGGCAGGAGCGCCGCCGGGCTGCCGGCGGACGGAAAATTCTGCTTCCAACTCGCCGGTTGCGGTAAGGTCGGCGGGCAGGTCCTTCTTGGCGTGGCGGGCCAACGCGACAATTCGCGCCGCTGGAATACGCTCGGCGGAGACGCTCAAATCGTACGCACCACCAGCCCACCCTTGGGCATTGCCGCGGACCTCGAGCATGCCCGGATCCACTGGCGATTGGCATTGCAGGTCGTGCAATGCGTCGTCGGGCGAGGAATAGGTCCCGGTGCAATGCACCTGAAGGCGCAGGGCCTCACCCAACGCGATGTCGTAGCGGCGAAAGTTATCAACGTGGGCGTCCAGCGTCACGGCCAACGAAGCCGGGGTCCCGGTCAACGAGGCGTTGGACTGAACGTTGCCGCGCCAGCCCCGGTCGCGCCCGTAGATCAGTTTGGTGAGCTGTCCCAGCGGACTGCCGCTGAAGGTGAACTTAAGATCGAGCGGCGTCTCACGCAAACTTGAGGCCCGCTGGAAATGCCCATCCAGCTTGAGCGTGCCGGTGTCATGCACGTCCACATCGGTGCGTGTGGGACGCGCCTCCAACCGGATGCCCCATTGGTTTTCCGACTCCAGCCAAAGCGCAAAATCGGCATCGGTGAAGGCAAATGCTTTCTTCACCTGGCCGAGCTTGAAATTCACTCGCCCGCTCGACGCTTTCACATAGGGGAAGCGGGGGCGCACCTCCGGACGGGTCTCGGTGGTGGGCGCCGAGGTGACCTGCGAGGCCCGTTCGACCAGTTCCTCCACGTTCCAGTGGCCGTCGGAGCGCCGAACCAGATTCAAGCTGGGACTATCCAGATCCAGCGTCCCGATCTCCAGCCGGCCGCGCCAAAGTGAGGTCAGTCGCAGAAAGGCGGTGACGGTATCGGCGCGCAGCATGGGTTCGGCGCCGTAGCTGGGGTCCTCCGCGACAACGAAATTGGAGAGCACGATGCCGGGGCGAGGCAAGACCTTGAGGGCAATGCGGGAAGCCGTGACATCGCGCCCCAGTGACCGGCCGATGGCCTCGGCCACGCGCTTGCGGTAGCGATTCACGTTGACAAACGGAGGCACCAGCACCGCCAGCAGAACGATCAGCAGGACCGCCCATGTCATTCGCCGTGCGGTGCGGCCCGGCATCAACGCACCACGTGGAACATGCGGGACCAGCGGGTCTGATCAAAGAAGTGGAACAGGATATTAAACATCCACTGGATGCGATCGCCGAGACCCTGCCGTTCGTACTCATCGCGCGGCGTGACGAACGACCAGTAGATGAACATGGGCCGTCCGATGACGTTCTCGCGCGGCACGAAACCCCAGTAGCGGGAATCGAGGCTGACGTCGCGATTGTCGCCCATGGCGAAGAGGCTGCCTGGCGGCACGACTAGGTCGCCGTTCTGCAAGTGCGAGGGCATGGTGAGGCGCCACTCCGGGGTTACATCTTCGAAATCGCTGACCGGCACGCTGGGGAAATTATCGCGGTACCCGTTGTAATCGCCTCTGCGGATGACATAGGGCTCATCGAGGCGTTCTCCGTTGCGGTACACCACCCCGTCCTGGAGATGAATCCGGTCACCCGGGACACCCATGACGCGTTTGACGACGTAAAGACCGGGCTGGGCCGGGGAGATGAAGACGAAGATGTCGCCGTGGCGAGGTTCACGATAGGGAATCAGCTTGCCGAGCCAGTTGGTTTGCGGGGCCAGCAACATGCGGTCCACGAATACGTGGTCGCCAATGAGCAGAGTGTTTTCCATCGAACTCGATGGAATGGTGAAGGCTTGCAGCGCGAAGGTGATAATGAACAGCCCGGTCACCAGCACAATGGCGATCGAGGCGATAAATTCCGCAGTTGTCTCCTTCGGCTTTTCCGGCTTCTGCGGTTTCTCCGCCTTCTCCGATTTTTCCGCTCCCGCAGATTTGTTGGGCGCAGTCTTCACAGTCTTTTTCGTCGTAGCCAAAAGCACTCTTCCTTACGCCTTGGAGGGGCGCACCTGTCGAAAATCATTTACCACCCCTTCGGCTTCACTCGGTCAATGACTTGCCCGGCAAAAGTGGGTGGGCAATATAGGGGTCCTTCGACTCCTCGTCCGGTCGCCATGGCGACCGGACTCGTCGCTCAGGATGACAGGCGATAAAGTTTTTCATCTCTCAAACACGCCAATCGGAAACCGTCCTATTGCACGCTGCGTAACATACGACGCCAGCGCACGTCGCGCAGCATGTGAGTAACGTCGTAGGCCAGACTCGAAAGTTTACCAGACGGAACCACGCCAGCGGCGGCGGAAGCCGATCGCAGCACTGACCAGTAGATCACAAGCGGGCGGCCAACAATGTTCTCCGCAGGCACGAATCCCCAATAGCGCGAGTCAGAGCTGTCGTCGCGATTGTCTCCCAGCACGAAGTAGGAGCCTTCGGGAACGATCAACTCACCGTCGTCCAGCAGCTTGTGAATTTGCAGATACCATGGCGATGACATTCCGAGGACCATCAAATTGCCATCGGGAAAATTGTCGCGGAATCCATCGCGCTGCTCCCAATGAAACGTGGCGTAGGCATCGTCCTGACGAACGCCTCCGACATAAACGTGTTTGTCGATGAGCCGCACCCGGTCGCCGGGAACCGCCACCACACGCTTAACAAAGTGCTGCCGCGGATCGAGCGGATAGCGGAAGACAATGATGTCCTGCCGCCGTACGGGCTGATAAGGCATGAGCCATCGCCAAAACGCCGAGTTTCCGTCGTGCGCCTTGTCCACCAGCAGGTAGTCGCCCACCAGCAGGGTGGTCTCCATCGAGGGCGAAGGAATCTGGAAGGCCTGCACAATGAAGGCGATGACAAAGACCGCGATGACGATCGTAGTGGCCAGCGATTGCAGGGAATTCATGCCGCCCGCATGGCTGCGCGAGGGGTGCTGCGGCCCGGGAGTTTTCGGCTCTTGGGCCACCGACTCAACGGACAACTCGGTGCGGACTTCGTTCATGAAGGTGGCGAGAAGTCGCTCGGGGGATCGGTATCCTCTGCCTCGGGACCTCTCTTTAGCGATTGTAGAAAATCCCAAGCCGCGCGCGCCGCTCTTTGCTCGGCCAGCTTTTTGGTATTGCCCTGGGCGCGGCGGGCAAAGCCCTTGTCCCCGTTGGGAGCGGCTGGAACCTGTGCTTCCATGGTGAATACTTTGCGATGGTCGGGGCCCTCTTCCTTAATGAGCACATAACGCGGCTGCGAACGTCCACTGGCGTGCACCGCTTCCTGCAACGCCGACTTGTAGTCAATCACCGGGAGTTTGCTGCTGCCGTCCTGGTGCACTTCGGCGAGGCCGGGTTCAAGGATGGATTGCTGAATGAAACGATGCGCCACGTCCAAGCCGGCATCGAGGAACAGGGCGGCAATGACCGCCTCCAGCGCATCCACCAGCAGAGTCACCTTGCTGCGTCCGCCGCTGCGTTCCTCACCCCTCCCCAGGCGAAGGTATTGCCCAAGTTCCAGCTCCCGCGCCGGCCGCAGCAGGTGGCTGGCGCTAACCAGGTGCGCGCGCAGCTTGGAAAGTTCTCCTTCCTGATATTCGGGAAAACCCTGGAAAAGTTCCCGGCTCACCACGAAACCCAGCACCGCATCACCTAGAAATTCCATCTGCTCGTTATCGGCCGCCGCAGCCGGAAATCCCTCGGCCGCATTCTGCGACTCCCGCTCGCGGGCATAGGACGCGTGCGTGAGGGCCTGTTCCAGCAGACCGCGACATGCGAAGCGATGTCCGAGAGCTTTCTCCAGCGCGGAAAGGTCATGAGGGTCAGGATTCATGCGTTCGATGGCTTTAAAGCCGCGGTCCGTGTCATCAATGCGGCGGGTTCGGTGGTGCCTGGGCCGGAGGTGTCTGAGACGGCGTTTGTGCTGCCGGCGGATTCGCAGCAGGCGTAGCTGGAGCAATGCTGCTTGGAATCGCTGTACCACTGCCCGCCGCCATCAGCTTCTGCAGCCGTTCTTGTTGCTGCTTGGCCAGATTCTGGGCTGCACTTCCCTGCGTCGCGTACTGCAGGGCCTTATTGGCGGAGTCGAGTGCCTCGGGATACTTCTTCAACTGGTCCTGGGCCACCGACAGGCGCAAGAATATCGCCGCTTCCGGTTGCGCCTTGCCGGCATCCACCGCCTTCAAGAACTGCTGCTCGGCGCCGGCAGGATCTTTTTTGTTCAGGTCAACCATGCCCAGGGTGTCATACGCCATGGTCAAAATGCTCGCCTTTACCGCTGCGATCCGTTCCGGTGTGGCGTCCGGTGGAGTCAGCAGTTGGCTAAGGTTGTCGATGGCGGACTGGGAATCCTTGGCCGCCTCGGCCAGACGCTGGTCGCGATCCATATCGGTGTCGCGCGTCTCCTCCACCAACACGGCGCCGACCTGTACCAGCGACACCGGATTGGTGGGATCCGCGACTATGGCTTTGCGCCCCAGTTCGATCACCTTCTCCGCATTATTGGCCTGACCGTACAGATTCATGGCGCGAATGAAGAGGGACGCCTTCAGTTCGCTGCTGGGGTATTTCGCGGCGAACGCGCTCGCGGCAGCATCCATTTGCGCAGCCTCAGTCTTACTCACAGCGTCCTGATAGGCCTTCAACTCATCCTGCGACTTCGCCTGCAGCACCTTATGGCCGCCCGTGGTGGAAGACGGCGCCTGCGGGTTGCTCGGGGAGGCGCTTGGCGGCTGGTTCCCAGCTGGGTTCGGCGATTGCGGCTGTGCGTTAGGGAAAGGGTTCTGGGGAGGATAAGGAGCCTGACTCTGGGGCGGCCTCATCTGCGCCACGGTCATCGTCGCTGCCAGCAGCAGCGTCAAAATTGCGAAATTCGATCTCATTATCGCTTTTCCTTTCCGGGGGAAGATACATTCGCTTTCCCGTCACTGCGAAGCTATTACTGCTCCCGCTTTCCGTTTGGCGGCTGGTACGGTTCCTGGAGCCCGCGTTCCGCCGCCTGCTTGGTGTCGGCCGACGCATCCCCGGCGCCGAGCGCCGCCTGATATTGCGCGAGCGCATTTTCCCGCTCCGCCTGCAAATCCAGAATGCGCCCTAAATAGATGTGGCACCAGGCTGCTATGCGAGGTTCGGGGGTGGCATTCAGCGCCTTTTGAAAGTTCTCCTGCGCACCTTGCATGTTACCGCTCATGGTGGCCGCCCGGGCCAGCACGAAATAAGCGCGCGCCGGATCTTCCTTTTCCTGGAGCGCTTCTTCCGCCAGCTTCTGGGCGCCCGCGGGATCGCCGCTCTCCAGCTGGCGCTCGGCCAAATTTACCTTCGGTTGAGCTGCAGGTTTTGCGGCCCGCATCACCTCGGGCGTAGCTTGCGATGCAAACTCGATCTGGCTGGCGCGCTTCTTTTCGCGGTCCACGTTAATATTGTGCAGCCAGTCCGGGAAGGCATCCTGCAGGCCGGTGTTTTCCTTCTCGAAGTCCCGCAATTCGTCGTAGAAGTGCCGGGTGAAGATGAAGCCTTCGGCTTCGTCCCGCTGCAACATGGCCTGGCGTTCCTTCTCCGGCAATTTGGGATCGAACGGGGACCGCGCTTCTATCGCCCGAATCACACATTCAACCACCAGCAGTCCAGGATCGAGCTTGTAGTCGTCCGCCATGGGCGCTTTCTGGACTGCCACCAGCACTGGTTTCAGCCGCTGCAGCGCCGTCGCCCGTTTGGCAATCAGCGGATCGAGCACGAAATGCAGATAGGTATGCCGCAGGGCGTCGATGTGGATGTTCTCGCCCGCGGGAGAGATCACCAGGTAGTAATAATCCTGAAGATAATTGCGCGAGTTCACCTGCCCGGGCGCGCTCATCGGTTCCAGATACACGGTGAAGCTGCGGCCCAGATATCCGGCAAGTGGCATCCGCAGGTAGGTGTCGGCGGCGGTGATCATGTGCGCGACCGGCTCGTGGTAGCGGTCGATCAGGGCAAGATATTCAGCTTGGTGCTTGAGCCAGATGGAATGCAGATCAGCGGCGGCGTAATACTGCTTGAGCAAGGGCACGAATCCCAACACGTAGGTCGAATCCGGAGGCATGTCGGATTCCTTGACCCTGGGAGTGAAATCTGGCGGCGGCCCCAGGTACAACGCCAGGGAAACGTATTGCGCCAGATCGTGTGCGGCATCGCTCGGCTGGTGATCGCGATAGAAGCGGCACATCTCTTTGGCGGCAGCCGCAGCGGCAGGCGATTTGCTCGCCTCAACCAGGTCAGCGCGAACTTCCAGGCGGATGGGCGACGACGACGGCAGCTCCTGGTCGTATCCGCAGACGTTCATGGCGGACACCACGCTGAACAACGTCTCGCTCACATCGAGCGTGGCCTTGGACTGCGCCGGTGCGGCGCAGGCTAGCGACGCCAGCACGAGCGGCAAGACAAACCAACGGCGACAACAGCCCAGAAGAGCCTCCTGACACGATTTCGGCGGGGAATCAGTTACTCCAGTTTACGAGCAGAGTATGGGGGACGCAAATCGGAGATGTCGGTGGGCCGGCGAAACTTCCTCTGCCCATGTCGGCGTCCAAACGAGGGACGCGAACCTGGGGCACGAGGCTGACTACTTCCCTGCGCTGCCCGCAGCTTCCCGTACAGCGTTTGCATGGGAATATTCAGCTTCCTGCGCAAGTCTCCAAAATTCTTCTCTCGCTACGTCTCGTTCCAATCCCAGCCTTCTAGTTTCTGAACGGACAAATTTGCATAGTTGATCCATCACCATTCCACTTGTCCCAGAATCTTCGATGAGAATCTTTCGAAACCCCGCGATAGTTTTGGCTGGGAGTGCGGGGCCGTCCATAAAATAGCAAAGATAGCTCACGAAGTGCGGGTGTTCAAAGATGGCGTCTCCGAGACAACCATTTTTCTCAAAGAGATCCCGATGTGATTTTTCATGTCCCCCCGGAAACGGCTCAGTGAAGTCACGAACCCTGACCTCAGGAATTACGCCGCGCTCGTGCAGTGACTGCCATAAGGAGTGGGCTGCTCTTCCTGAATAAATGCCGGGACCTGAAAGCTCTGCTTCCATTTGCTTGCGGAGGTCGGCTTCTTCCGAGGTTAGCTGGATGGGCTTAATTTCTGGAATGTTCATATTTTGTAATACTCCCAGAGGGCGTTTCTTGCGTCAGGTTGTCGTACCCCTTCATTTTGTTGCCTCCGCCGTAGACTGCTTGTGTGATCTGTCGTATGCCGCATCCTTGCGTTTCTCTTCCGCCGCTTCGCGAGCCTTCCGCCGACCAGCGAAGCGTTTAGGGTTTGACTACTGGACGACAATGCTCCGAAACGGGCGGGGTGTCGGTGACCCGCGTCACACCAAAATGAATAGTTGGGAGGAGACGATTTGAACCTCCTACCCCTTGACCTGAACCTTGGAGAACGACAGGACCACCCGGCTGGCGGTGGGCTGTCCGAAGGCGGTTGCGGGATGGAAGGTGGTGAAGATCAGCATGTTCTTCAACTGTGGCAGAATGTCCTCTGCATTTTCCGGCGCCGACAGGACGCGATAATCCTCTACCCGGCCATCGGTCCCGACGTAAGCCTCCACGACCAGCGACTCCGCGTTGGCCACGCCCGACAATTCAAACGGCGTGAATTGCAATTCCGCCGGGGTGTAAAGCATGGTGGGCACATCGTTGGCTGCGCGCACTTGCGCGGGATAGAGGAAGCTGATCAGCAGTCCAAAAACGATCAAGGTGGTCACTACGCCGGCCGTGGCCGGAACCATGGTCGCATTGAAGGCGTTCTCCCAATGCACCCGCAGCATCTCCCATCGTGAACGCTGGGAGTTGGCCAGTTCCTGCGAAGCGGCGACGCGAAGCCGCAGCGCCAGGTCGGGCGGCGCGGCTTTTCGCCCCAGCGACCCAACCAGCATCTGAATCCGCTGTGCCGACGAATAAAATCCGGCGCAGTCCTCGCAACCCTGCAAGTGTTCATTCACCTGGGCCAACTGGCTGCGCGTCACGGCACCGTCCAGGTACGACGACATGAGACGCTTGGCAATTAAGCACTTCATGGCATGACCTCAACCTTCTGACCACCCACCGAACCATCCTTGCGTTGTTTCCTATGGCGCGCCACGCCGGGGCCCATTCCGAAATCCTCGAGGTGACGCTCCATGCGTTTGCGCAGCGCATCGCGTCCGCGCACCAGCCGCGACTTCACCGTCCCCAGCGAGATATTCATCACCTCGGCGATTTCCTCGTAAGAGAGTTCCTCAATATCGCGCAAAATCACCGTTGTCCGATACGGCTCGTTCAGGGCCTTCAGTTCGCATTCCACCCGGGCCCGTAATTCCTCGTCATATGCGTTTTGCAGTGGAGACTTGCCTTCATCCACCAGCGTGTCTTTCATTCCCAGGCAAGGCTGCTCACTTCCGTTCCCGCTGGCCGGCTCGATCGACATTTCCTGCACCTTGTGCCGGAACCACCAGCGGCGATGGTTGGACGCCTCATGCACCGCAATCCGGTAGATCCAGGTCTTCAGGCTGGAGTCGGCGTTGAAATTCCTGATCCCGCGAAACACCTTGATAAAGACTTCCTGGGCGGTGTCGGCGGCGTCGGACGGATCGTCCAGAATCCGGTACACCAGACTGTAAACCGGCTGGTTATAGTGCGCGATGAGCCAGTAAAAAGCATCTTCCGATCCGGTCTTCAGTTCGGCCACGATCGAGGCTTCCGCGGTGCGGACATCCAGCGCACTTGCGAGGTCACTCAAGGTTGTTGCTCCCGCCATGACGGCGTACCTCAATGATAAATAGATTCGGAGTCCGCAACAACTGTCCGCGACGGTCCCGGCGCCACCACCACCCCGTTTCGCAGCCAACCAATCAATCTCGCCGTAGCTACACACAATGCGCCCGGTTCCCGGGCTAAGGCTTGATCAGATAGACCCCGGATGGGGTGCAAATGTTCCCGCTCATTGGTGTACCCGGTTGCACGGGCAGCGCGGGCCTTACATGGAGAAAGCTCTTGGTGGAAGCCCCCTGCTTCAGCAGGGGGAGCTGGACTTCAGTCCAGCGGAAAAGCAGTCAATTTTGAAATGGGCTTTAGCCCTGGGCTTTTCACTCCCGGCGCTAAAGCGCGTGATCAAAGCCGACCTTTTCCGGAGCGCTGAAGCGGCCCTTTCCCCCGCATAAATGCGGGGGCTCCCACCGGGAAGACACTCCCGGATTTACCTCATGCCCTACAGCTACGGTTTGGGAGCAGAACTTGCGGCGCCGGTGCTGTCTTTGGATTTGGCATCGGATGCTGGCGAAGAGGAGCTGCCGCTAGGGGCTGCCGGCTTCTTCTTTTTGTGCACGGTCTTCTTCGCCGGCTGGGTGTCATCGACGACAACCTTTTTGGGAGGCGCTGCCGCCGCAGCCTGTTGGTAGGCGCGGACCTGAGTCCGTAACTGGACCACTTCGGACTGCGTGGAGGAAGTCAATTGCTCCAGCGCATCCCCCAGGTTGCGTCGCACGGAATCGAAGGTCTCCAGTTGCTGTGCTAGCGCCTCGTAGTCGCCCTTTGGCCCAAAGGCCCCGGTGACTTCCGTCAGAGATGCGAAGACGTCGTACAGGGCGTTGAGATTGCGATAGAGCTTAAACTCGGCGTTTAAGTCCTGAGGCGCCGAGCGTACCGCGTCGATCAATACTGGCAACGCGGAGGTGAGGTTGCGCTGGATGGAATCGGCGTTGGCCTGGGCTTGCTGTTTGGAGTTTGCGTCCGCTTTCCATTTGTCGATTCGCAGGTGGCCGAGATCGAGCGTGGCCTGTGATGCCGCTGCCCGCAGTTTGTCCAAATCGGGCAACACCGACGACACGGGCGCACTGCTGACCGATGGCGCATGTTCTCCGGCGGATGTGCTCGGGCCGTTTGCCGGAGTCTGAGACAACGCGGTCGCGCCCAGCAAAAGGTAAAACACGGCCAATCTGATGTTCATCTTCATCTTGTGGCTCCCAGCAAGGAGAATCTCAGGCGACCGTCGCAGACGAGATGGAAGAGATAAAACGGGTTTCACAGATTTAATTGGATGCTATCGCAGGAGATCGCGGCTGCACCACCGCACGACGGCCCTTTCTTCAATACTTGACAATCTTGGTGAAGCTCGCAGGATCCAGGCTGGCGCCGCCCACCAGCGCACCGTCAATCTCAGTCTCTGACATCAGCGCGGTGGCGTTGTCGGGCTTCACGCTGCCGCCGTAGAGAATCCGCAAGCCGTGGGCGAACTCTTTGCCAAACGTCTTCTCCGCCTCGTGGCGGATCACCATGTGCGCATCCGAAGCCATCTGAGGCGTCGCCGTCTTTCCCGTGCCAATGGCCCACACGGGTTCGTAGGCGACGGCGAGTTTTGCCGCCTTCCGTGCCGAGATGCCATTGAAGGCGCGGGTGCACTGGCGGCGCAGCACGTCTTCGGTCAGGCCGGCCTCGCGCTCCTCCAGCACCTCGCCGACGCAGACGATGGGCGTCAGGCCGTTTTCCAGTGCGATTTCCAGCTTGCGGTTGACCGTGTCGTCGGTCTCGTTGAAGTACTGCCGGCGCTCCGAGTGCCCGATGACCACATGCGTCACCTGAATCGCATTGAGCATTTCGTAGGAAACTTCGCCGGTGAAGGCCCCCTCTTTCGCCCAGTGCATGTTCTGCGCGCCGACGGCGACGTTCGATCCACGCGCAGCTTGCACAGCGGCGTGCAGGTCAATGAACGGTGGGCAGACGACGATCTCGTCGCGTGAGTGCCCGGCGACCATGGGCAGGAATTCGGCGAAGAATGCGGTGGTCTGCTCCGGTGTTTTGTACATCTTCCAGTTGGCGGCAATAAGCTTTTTACGTGTCATGATTTGAGTCCATTTTCAGGGATGAGCTGGCGGATTGTGTGTCCACTCTCAGAGACGACTTGGCGGCCAGCGTGCGAGCAGCATTGGCGTACTGGGTAAAGGTTTCAGAATCAAACAGCACGAACCGCACTTCCCGGACGTGGGCGGCCTTCTCGAGTGCTTCAGCCGCGCTGGTTATGGCGACGAGCGATGCCTGGTCCACGGGATATCGGTAGGCGCCGGTTGAAATTGCAGGGAAGGCAATGGATGTGAGCTGGAGCTCGTCGGCAATGCGAATCGACTCGCGATGGCAACTGGCCAGCGTTTCCGCCTCACCCTGATTGCCGCCGCTCCAGAACGGACCGACGGTGTGGATGACGTAGCGCGCCGGCAGGCGTCCCGCGGGAGTTGCGACGGCCTGCCCGGCGGGAAGGCGGCCGATGCGCTCAACAATCTGGCGGCAGGCCTCGAGGATCGTCGGCCCACCTGCGCGATGAATTGCGCCGTCCACGCCACCGCCGCCCAGCAGGGAAGAGTTGGCGGCGTTCACGATGGCATCGCTCTGTTCGCGGGTGATGTCGCCGGGCCCGAAGATCGCGAGAACGCGGTCCCGCATGGTTACGCGCAGAGCCTGAGGGCTGACATGCATGTCGGTTACTTGTTGCTCAGCGCTTCCACGCCGGGCAACTTCTTGCCCTCCAGGAACTCCAGCGTCGCGCCGCCTCCGGTCGAGATGTGCGTGATCTTATCGGCCACACCGGCTGCCTTGACCGCGGCCACGCTGTCGCCGCCGCCGACGATGGAAACCGCCGCGCCGTTGTCCGCCACGGCGTAGGCCATCTTCTTGGTTCCTTTGGCGAAGGCTTCGATCTCGAACACTCCCATGGGGCCATTCCACACGATGGTGCGGGCCAGGCCGATCTCGGCGGAGAACAGCTCGACGGTTTCCGGTCCGATGTCGAGCGCCATCATGTCGGCGGGAATCGGCTTGCCAACGCCGATTTGTTGAATGCGGGCATCGGCGGCCATCTTGTCGGCAACCACGTGGTCCACGGGCAGCAGGAATTTCACGTGGTGGGCCTTGGCGTCGGCGAGAATTTTCGCCGCCAACTGCACCTTGTCCGCCTCCAGCAGCGACTTGCCAATCTCGTGTCCCTGCGCCTTGAGGAAGGTATAGGCCATGCCTCCTCCGACGATGAGCGTATCCACCTTGCTCATCAGGTGGGTGATGACGCCGATTTTGTCGCTCACCTTCGCTCCACCGAGAATCGCGACGAACGGCTTTTGCGGATGAGACAAAGCCTTGCCCAGGTATTCGAGTTCCTTCTCCATCAGCAACCCAGCGGCTTTCTTCTCCACAAAATGGGTGATGCCTTCGGTGGAAGCGTGGGCGCGATGTGCCGAGCCGAAAGCGTCGTTCACATAGAAGTCGCAGAGCTTTCCCAGGTGCCGCGCGAATTCCGGATTGTTGGCTTCCTCTTCCGGGTGAAAGCGCAGATTCTCCAGCAGCAAGGACTGGCCGCGTTCCAGCTTCTCAGCCATCTCCTCGGCCTGCGCGCCAATGCAGTCGGGAGAGAAGCCGACGTTTTCTCCGCGCCGCAACACCTCGTCGAGCAGTACGCGCAGTCGCTCGGCCACCGGCTTCAGGCTCATCTTGGGATTGGGCTGGCCCTTGGGACGCCCAAGATGAGAGGCCAATATGAGCCGGGCGCCATGCCGTAGCGCGTACTCGATGGTGGGCAGCGTCTCGCGGATACGGGTGTCATCCATGACCCGGCCATCGTCGAGCGGGACATTGAAGTCAACCCGCATGAAAACGCGTTTGTTGTTCAGCGGAAGATCGCGAATGGATAATTTCGGCATAAGCCCCGCCTACAGGCCCTTCTGCGCGATGTAGTGAATCAGGTCGCGGACCCGGCAGGAGTAGCCCCACTCGTTGTCATACCACGAGATGACTTTTACGCAGTTACCGGCCACGACGCGGGTCATGGGCGCATCCACGATCGACGAGCGCGGATCGCCCCGGTAATCGATGGAGACCAGTTCCTCGGTCTCGTATCCCAGGTAGCCCTTCAGCGGGCCCGCCTCGGACGCGGCCTTCAGCGCGCTGTTCACCTCTTCCACGCTGGTCTTCTTCTCCACGAACACCACCAGGTCAACCACCGAGACATTGGGCGTGGGCACGCGCATGGCGAAGCCGTCGAGTTTGCCCTTCAAATCAGGGATCGCCAAATAGACCGCCTTGGCGGCGCCAGTCGAGGTCGGAATCATGGACAGCGCGGCCGCGCGAGCCCGCCGCAGGTCCTTGTGCGGAAAGTCGAGGATGACCTGATCGTTGGTGTAGGAGTGGATCGTGGTCATGGTGCCGCACACGATCTTGAAGTTGTCGTTGATGACCTTGGCAATGGGCGCCAGGCAGTTGGTGGTGCAGGAGGCGTTGGAAATCACGTTGTGCTTCGCCGGGTCGTACTTGTCTTCGTTGACGCCCAACACGATGGTGATGTCTTCACCGCTTGCCGGCGCCGTGATGATAACTTTCTTCACCGGCCCGCGCAGATGTTGCTTGGCCAGTTCGGCTTTGGTGAACTTGCCGGTGGACTCGATGACCACCTGCGCGCCCACCGACGCCCAATCCAGCTTGGAAGGATCTTTTTCGGCGAACACCCGGATGCTTTTGCCGTCCACGCTGATGGAGTCGGCGGTGGCCGAGATTTTGTTCGGCAGGTTGCCCAGGATGGAGTCGTACTTCAGCAGATGCGCCAGCGTCTTGGGATCGGTGAGGTCGTTGACCGCGACGAATTCCAGGTCCTTGTCGGCGAGCGCGGTCCGCAGAATGTTGCGGCCGATGCGCCCGAAACCATTGATACCTACTTTGATTGCCATTTTGCCTCGCTAAGAACGTCAGATTGAAATGCAATAAATCCGAACTGCGCTCCACAACCAAAAGCCACGTCAGGGAGCCAAACAAAAAGCCTAGCATCATGGGTAAGGCGAGGCAATGGTCTATCCGCGCTTATCGAAAATGTGCTCCTGGGCGGCGGCAGCCGATTGCTACCAGCTAGGCAGCCGTGTTACAAGTGCAACATGCGCAGATGGATGCGCGACCGCGGCAAGCGGCGCAAACCGCAAGACGATAAGCCAGGGCAAGGGCAGGAGAATCCCGCCCCCCTGCAACCGAAATTTCCCGAGCCCGCAATGGCTGAGGGCGACGCTGACCGGCAGCCCGATTTCGCAACCCAGCAGCCCGAGGCTCAAGCAGAACCCCAGATCACATCGCACGAGCCGCAGCCCACCGCCCCGACGGGTGGAGGCCAGGAGCCTGCACAGCCGTTGCGGCGCGACCGCAATCGCCGCCGCGGACGACGCGGCCGTGGTGGCCGTCCACAGCAGGCCGCGCAAACCCCTGCCTTACCGGGCCCGGGGGGTCCAACCGGAGAAGCGGGCGAAGCCGAGGACACAACCGAGGCCGCCGAACCCGCAGCCGTTGTTCCCGCTGCGCCTCGTCCTCCAGCGCCGCATGAGACCAAGACGTCGAAAGGCGCGGTAGTGCTTTCCATCGGACTGCCGGGCTCGGGCAAGAGTACATGGTTTAAGCGTCACAATATCCTGCCGCTGTCCAGCGACATGGTGCGAATTCTGCTGTTCGACGACGTCACCGAACAGCGCTTTCAGGACCTGGTGTTCTCTACCTTGCGCTCCATGCTGCGCGCGCGGCTGCTGGCCCGGCGTCCCTGGAACTACGTGGACGCCACCAACTTGTCGGCCCACGAGCGCCGCAGTTGGATAAAGCTGGCGCACGACTTCGGCTACGAGGCCCATGCGGTCTTCTTCGATGTGCCGCCGGAAGTTTGTATCGAACGCAATCGCCGCCGCGAGCGCAACGTGCCGGAAGATGTTATGCAGCGCATGGCGGCCAAGCTGCGTCCGCCGAAGTTTGAAGAGGGCTTCGCCAAGATTACCGTGGTGCGATTGAGGGGGAAGACCGGAGAAGGCGCCGCCGCCGGGCCTGAGCAAGCGGGCGACACCCGATCCGACGAATCCGAGCCGCCCGATCTGGCGGATGCCGAGTACTGAGCCCTAGAAGCCATCATAAATATTGGAGCGGCCAGTCGAGCCAACGGCAAAGGAAGAGTTGCAGGACGCCGCTCTTCCGCCCCAGTGCGCTTTCAGGTTCGCCCACGTGCACACGTAGAGCGGATAAAGTTGCATTGCGACTCAATCCGGCACACAATAGCAACACCCGCGTTTAGCCGGGACGACTGTGGGGCCGAGTAAAGGGGTCATATGCGACTGCGGTGGATACTAACTGGGCTGCTGCTTCTGGTCACAACGATTGCCGGTGCACAAGTGAGCACCCGCGCGGTTGCTACTCCCGCTGGAGTTACCAGCGCACCCGCGCCAACCGAGGTCAAGAACGCGCCGTTCTCGGCCGAAGAGGTTACGCTGTACGATCGCACCCTGGACAACGGCAGCCATACCCATCGCGAAACTCACGGCAAAATCTTCCGCGACAGTCAAGGCCGGCTGCGCACCGAGAGCGAGACCCCGTCCGCTCAGCCCGGGGCTGAAAAATTTGAATACACGACGATCAATGACCCGGTCCAGCAGGTGATCATCAACCTCAACCCCAAGCTTAAGACGGCGACGATTTTCCACTTTGCCAAGGGAGCCAGGCCGTCGGCGACCGCGATGGGCAGTGTTGGGAGTGCGCCGGTAAACATCGCTCCGGCGCAGGCAGCGCCAAGGTCAGCGGAATCGAAGCCGACACCTGGAGTGAGTGCCACTTCGAGAATGTCAGCGACGATCGGTACCACCAGCCCGGTCCAAACCCGGACCGAAGCCCTGGGGAACAAGTACATCGAAGGCGTTAACGCCACCGGGACCCGGACGACGCGGATCATCGATGCCGGATCGCAGGGCAACGACAATCCGATTGTCGCCGTGACTGAAACGTGGTTTTCTCCCGAGTTAAAGATGACGGTGTTGACGGAGAGCGATGACGGCCGGTCCGGTCATAACACCATGAAGCTGGTAAACATCACGCGCACCGAGCCGGTGGCACAGTTGTTCCAGGTGCCCTCGGATTACACGGTGAAGGAAACCCAACCGGCAACAGCCAGCGTGAAACATTAAGGAGCAGGCGGCAAACTGGATGGCTGAACTGGATTTTTCTCCCCCGGACGAACTGACCATATCCTTGTGGCGATCTCTCCTGCTCAACGTGGTTGACCGGCTATCGCCCGAGCGCCTTCCTCCGCTGCAGCTCACCTCCAAACCGGTGGATGTCGGAATCCTGGTGGGCGACCTGGTCGATCTGCCTTGGTATCGCACGGTTTTCACCAACCTGGGCGATGTCATTTCACCGGAAACGCTGCCCCCGCTGGAACTGGAATCCCGGCCGGTGGATGTCGGCGAACTCCTGGGGGATGATTTGAGCCGGGGATGGTGGGACACGCTGCTGGCCAGCCTTCGCGACCGGCTCGCGCCCGAGAAACTTCCACCGCTGAATCTCACCTCGCAGCCGGTCCCGGTTTTCGGAGCGGAGTCAAGTATTCAGCTTCTGGACTGGTCCACACTGATCAGCACCCCCAAGGTTTTCCTGCAAGATGCCCCCAGGGAAGACGCTCCCAACCAAGAAGGTTCGATGTCGAAGGCCGAAGAAGCCGCGCCGCCCGCGGTCCCAGCGGTTCCCAGGGATCCCGTGCTGTGGGCGGTTCGCATGCAGTTGGCCCGCGACCTGGGCCGCACCCGCTTCCGGCGCAGAATCTGGATTGGACTGGCGGCTGCCGAAGCTGTGTTCCTGATCGCGGCCATGTTCAAGCTCACGTAGCGGAGATCTGGGATAGACGCAGCGGGCCTCTCTTATTTCCGGCTTGTGACCCTATTTCGCCATTTCCACCGATTCACTGGCAGTGTAGGATGGGTTGCCGCTCCGAGTTGGACGACTGGAGCTGCATCGCGAACTCTCGCGAAGGTGAAGGCGGCCCTGTGAATCTTAAAACCAGCACACGGGTAGTGAGTGGCATTGTCATCGTGGACATCATCGGCCAGCTACGGCTGGGCGAGGGAACCAACGTGGTCCGCGACCTGGTCCGCGAGCTGATGGGCAAAAACTACAAGAACATCTTGCTGAACCTGGCCGATGTGCGCCACATCGACAGCGCCGGCGTGGGTGAGTTGATGAGTTGCTATACCTCAGTCCGCAATCAGGGCGGTCAGTTCAAGCTGATGCACTTGAGCAAAAACGTCCACGATCTGCTGCAGATCACCAAGCTCTACACCGTGTTCGACATCGAGGAAGACGAAGGCAGGGCCATCCAATCCTTCCAGTCGGTGTGACCCCACCCGCGGTGAGAAAACGTTTGGGTGCCCCATCCAACCTTCCT
>PMAT01000089.1 GCA_003152695.1 Acidobacteriaceae bacterium | reverse complement strand
ATATTATGCAAAGCTCAATAGATCAATCAACGCGGCCCGGGCACTCTCGTGTAGAGGAACGATGCAATCAGGGTCGGGTACCGCATGGGCGCACGCGGACTCGGACGGCCATCTAAAACCCACAACGGCAAGAACGAGCTCACTGAGATAGTCCTTGATAACCTTATTTCGAGTCGGCGGGATGATATTTCCCGCAGTCAGGGCCGAGGACAGGATTTCGTAACACGTTTTGGGGTGCACGCCAGAAGCATACGCAACCCTACCCAACGTGCTGTCATGCGACACACGTGTTAGTGATCCGACCTGCTCGGCTTCCTCTTCCTCAACAACGGGAGCGTCATTGTCCTCGTCTGCGACGCTTAACTCCGCTTGTGTACTATAGGCAGCAATAACGGCCTTGTCGCGGCTTTTGTCTCCGTAAGGAAGTTCGCAAGGATGAACTCCGCAATTCGCCTGGACGAGATCTGCCTCGGCCGGCGATAGCCCATAAGCTTGGCGTGCAGTAACTTCAGCCTCCAGTTCGGCGTCGAGGAGATGCAACTCGTTCGTCAGTCTCTCTATCTCCTGTGTCGCGGCGTATTTGGCTAAGGATGCCAGGGGCTCTACAATGGATCGCCGATTGAAACTGAACTCCTGTATTCGAGCGTTAACGATGCGTGCTTTTGTGCGCAGGGCTTCTTGTGCACACACATCGAGCTTTGTCCTTGTTTCCGTGTCGAGTTCTGGAACGGGAACGAGTGCGACGTATTTATAGCCGAATTCTTGACCAGGGCTTACAAGCCGAAGAAGATACGACGCAACTGAAGAATTCAATAACGCGAGTAGAGGTCGATTGAGATCCTCGTTTGCAAAGATGCCCGGTCCCTTGCTGCTTACGATGTAGTGTTCACCTATGCTTCTTACGGCAAAGAAGCCAGACGCGTGAGTTGTCCACGTAAGACCTGACCTTCCAATAGTAGATTCCTGTTTCACAATAAGTCGAAACTTAGACGCAGGGTATCGGGACAGCACGTAATTCTTCAGTCGTGCACCATTACATTCCCAGTCCAAAGAAAACAACTCGAATCCGAACCACTTCTCGATCGCGCCGCCCTTTGAGTATTGAAACCAGCGTTCTGGTTTTGCGAGGTCGCACTCCCACCAGAATCTCAAGAACCTGCTCACGACCACGACACTGTCTGTGACAGATGCATATCTAGCCAGAGGCAGACATCCCGAAAAAAGGTCGACGATTTTCGGCGTGATGTCGAAGTTAATAACGTGGCCTGGCATTCGATCGAACATCGAAGCGGGTCTCTTGACAAAAGTAGATTCGCGACACATCGAAGCTAGTTGTGCTCCCTTCTGGCCGACCCTCTGCAACTGTGCGCCAAGAATCTCCCCCTGAGGAGTATTCGCTAGAGCAATCATGCTGACATCGACAACATCTCCACCGAAATCCTCAAAAGCTCCGGATCCCAGTGCTGCTACGATGCGTAATCTATTGTCCTCCAGCGTGGAGTGCCGCAGGTCCGAGTACCACATTTGGTACAGCCATGTGGATCTCGTGACTAGCGCGGCAGTCCCGATGTCACTAAGCAGAGTGCGACACCGTTCAATGAATGCGGTATAGAGGTCATAGCGTGCATTGTCATAATGTTCGTCAAGGTAGCTCTTCAGAACATCGCCCTGTTTCTTGGTGCCTAAATACGGCGGATTCGTTGCAACCGAATCATAGCGTCGCGACAAAAGCTCGAAAATTCTCAGTCCTTGACTGGCAAAACGACCGAAGAACGTCTCAGTCAAATCAGCGTCTTCGAAGGCGGTGGCGAAGTGTCGTTGCAGTCGGGCTAGCGTCTGATGTTTCCACTCATCGTAGGACTCTGTTCCTTGCGGTAGCTGACCGTGAATATGTGTCGGTCGATAAAGGTCAGCTTGTATGCCACCCTTGTGCTTTAGTCTCTGCTGTTCTTGCTGCAGGCCTTTAAGCTTAATCTCGACAAGTTCTTCAATTCTCAGTAATGAACCCAACTCGTCTGCGTGCTGAAGGCCCTTGATGATTGATTCCAGTGCCGGGCTGATTTCCTTGTCTTCGGGATGTTTGTCGAGAAACGCTTTAAGATGATCAAAACCATGTGGGAAACGAAGATTTGTAGCCACGAGATTCGCTGGAACGGCAGAAAATGAAGGCAGCCCCGTGGTTTGCAAAACCTTTTCGGCCGATTTCATCCACAGCGCAGCCTCGCTGATTTGAACGGCACGCTCGTCGATGTCGATGCCGTAAAGATTTCGCTCCAGAATTGATCGGCAGATCAGCTCGGGGTCTGTTATCTCACCTTCCTCTTCGTACATGTTGTAGAAGAGGTCGAAAGCTTCGAGTAAGAAGTGCCCGGAGCCACAGGCAGGATCGAGAAATGTGATGTCAGCGACCGGCTTTGGGTCAACTGGCGTACGGTCGGTTACAGTTACGTAGTACTCCCATTCGGTGGTGAGCTTGGTGTCTGGTCTCATTTTCGCCCAAGTGGCGCCCAGCGAGTTCTGCACCAAGAACTTCACCATGTAAGGCTCGGTATAAAGTTGAGTGGCCGGAATAATGTCCGGGCCTTCAATCTTGGCAGCCTTCTGCGTCCGAACCTTTTCGAACACGCGGTCTTTCTCTTCGGTGTTCCAATACTGATAGGCCCACCCAAACGAGTCGGGAGCACGGAAGACATCGCTGACGGCTTGTTCCTGTCCGCGAACGGATTCGGTCCCTGACAGCAAAGCAATCGCACGTTTCAACGCCGCGACTCCTGGCTTGAGTGCTACCCCCGGCGCCTTGGGATCGAACAACAACGGCAGATGTGCTGCCTGTTCTTCGAATGCTCTATCGAGAACAGCAAACAGCCCATCATCGTTGCCTGTGCATAGCTCAGGATTGCGTTGCGCAAGGCGATTGTGTTCGAGTGAGCGCCCCCCATACACGTCTTTCAGCAGAATCACTTCGTCGATCAGATCGCGCGATTCCATGCATCGCAAGGCCAACAGCCGGTTGACCCAGGTGTACGCCGTCTCTCGAACGAACTCCGCAACAGCTTCATCGCCGGGCACACCCGATTCGTCGCGCAGTTTCAGGTACGCATCAACAACCTTGCGCGCCTCGCGATCTGGCGCGCTGATTCCAGCAAGTTCGTCAGCAGGCAAAGGATTGCGGTCACGCCAAACGCCGAGCGCATTCAGTCGCTGTTCGAGATCTCCACCGTGCCAGCCCGAACCGTTGTAGTAGCCCTCAAGCATGTGCCGGAGTTCCAGCACGATGGCCTTAAGGATCTTCTTGTGATTCGCCTCCACTTACTGCTCCTGTCTGTATTCGTTGCCGGGCGGTCGTATGGGCACCGGCCGTTGACGGCGCGCGTGCAAAATCGTCGCAACTCGAAAACCGTGGCGAGCTAGCTGAGATCCACGTCGTAACCCTGTCTTATGAGCTCGCGGACTCGTTCGTCCAACTTGTCACGCAACGCGTCCCACTCTTTAAGATCATGGACGAGGGTGACGAACGCCACATCCTGTGGCCGCACTTTGCGCGTCTGCCGCACGGGTTCGGGCTTGTTGGGAGGTTCGCCTCCACCGGTATCAGGCGGGGGAGGTTCCTGTCTCGTGCCTTTGGTCGGTTGAGCTGGACGCTGAGCGGCCTTCTTTGTAATCTCTCGCTGAATGCCCAACCCGAGCGCGCGCACGGCTTCCGCGGCACGAGAGGGGAGATTCGCAACGGTCACGGCATCGCCGCTGGAATCAATTGCCTCCCGTAAAGCGAGCAGCGGTGCGCTCAATGCATTCGCCAAATCTCCGTCGAGATTGTGCTGCGCTAGTTCCGCGGGAATCCTCCCGAGCGCGTTATCGATTAACTCGCGGGATTCCGTGCGCCAGCCATTGACCAGGCTCGTCAGCTCAATCGTCGCTTGCGCCTTTTGATTTTGAAGCGTCTTCCAGCTTTCCTTGTCGGTGAATGACTTCAAATCTAAAGCGCTCGTGTAGTTACCAAGGAACGCCAGACAAGCACCGTCTCCGTCGAGCCGGTACTCAATTGCCCTCAGCTGGTCGCGGAAGTTCTTGAGCTCGGTGAACATTGAACCGTTCTTCTTCTGAAAGTCTGCATGGTCTTCAATTGCAGCGAAGCCCGCTTTTAACGTCTCGCGATTCTCATGGATCTCTCGCACGCGGTGGGCTGGCGTCGTCAACGCCTGCACTTTCTTCCACGCTTCTTCACCTTCTGTGAAGGCCGATGAAGCCGGCATCTGCGAACCCGATGCCCACAGCCTGAATGAGTCGACCTTGTCGAGTATCGTCTTGGCCAGAATACCTGCTTCCTCACTTAGCGCAGCGGGCGTTTCGTCAATGCCACGCTTCTTTGCAAGCTGAATGAGGAATGCTCGCGTGTCGGTAAGGATTTCAGGGGCGATCTCGGTATCTTCGAGAACAAGCTCAAGCTTCGCGAAGCTGCGGCTTGCGCGCAAAGACTCGGATAACTCGCGGTCCGCGGGATTCGTGTAGGGCTTCTTGTTGATGAGTACTTTGATGGTCCCTGCACGCACCAACGCTGCAACGCCGACGCGCACAGCGTTCGGATCCCAACCGTACGGGGGCCGCTCGAAATTCTCCAGCAACTCAGTACCTAAAATCCGTTTCCCTCCACTCTGCAGAGTAGACATATAAATGCGAATTGCGTCGAGCAATGGGCTATGCGGATCGATCTTGCCGGCCGAATCGTACAGTTTCAGCTGCTTTACATCGTTTGGAAGCGTAGTGCCGGCCAACACGGACTGAATCGCCTTTTGGTCGTCCGCGATCCTGAGCGGAAGTTTGTCGAATTTCGGGTAGAGCTGTGGCCAGTACTTAGCAATTTCGGTTTGGAGAACTGTGCCTGGCTTCACACCAGTCTTAACAAACAAAGAGCGGCTGCCCCCCTTGTAGACCAGGTGCCCATTCCGTATGCCATCCCGCAAGTCATCAAGCACTTTGCGCTCCAACTTCGGGATATCGTTCACATCTCGGTCCATCGCCAACTTCTTGGAGTCGTCCGATTTGTGCGTATCACCAACCCAGTTACGAATAACCTCCTTCATCGCGAGAAAACGCGTGAGATCCTGATCGAAGTCGCGGACCTTTCCAGAAGCGAAGAAAATCGAATTGGCCTCATCGGGTTGAAGGCTCTGGTTTTCTATATCAGGAAGAGTCGTCCCACTCGCGACTTTTAGTGGCGAGGAAAACTCCAGAGTGGTGTGGCCTTGTGTTCCGGAAACTGGCGTCCCGTCCACCCTCAGTTTGAAAGAAAACTCTGAACCCGAATACGGAATCCGATCGAAGTCCAGCCACTTACGCCAATTATTGCTGCCGGGTTCTTGGATGAAGTGCTTTGCAAATCCCGACTCGCGATCTTGCTGCCGGTACTGCATCTCGACCGTTGCGAGCTCGTCCTCAAAAGTTCGGCGCTCTCCGGTGAGGAACTCGTACTCTTCACCAATCTTCGCGACCATCTTGGCCTTAATAAGGCGTTCTAGTTCCGGCTCGACACGATTCAAAATCTGCGGGATGTCGTCATCAACGGACAATGCAAGGAGGCGGGCAAGATTGTCCTTCGTTCGCGGGATGTACGCCAGCTCACGAATCAGGTAGAGAACTTCCGCGACTTTTTGCGTGAGGAGAGAGGCCCCGGGGACCGCGTCCTTGATTCGCGATATTTCCGTCCGAATATCCGGATTAATCTCACCTTCGCCAACAAGGTTGTTGTAAACTTCATCGAAGCTGACCAGAACACCAATGCTCTCCTCTAAATAAGGCCGTCGGCCCGCCCGGAGGATATCTTGCGTAATGCCGAGCAGTGTGCGTGTCGAGCCGGCCATCTCCTCTCCACGCCCTCCTTTCGACCGCAAGTGCTTCACGATCTCTGGAATGAGGTGAATCTGATACGGGAAAAAGGGATAGTAAATATTGAATTTTTCTGCAGTACACGGGGTCAGTGCTTGCTCGGTATTGGCCAGTTCACCAATACCACGCAACACGCCGCTCCTTTCCGCATAGAGAGAATCCAGCTCGGCGCGTCCAGCGAGCTTCTTTCGGAACAATCGCTCCTCTAGCACCAACTCTATGTTCTCGGTGGTGAGGGCCGGTTTGAATCGGAAACGCCCCTCGATCTTCTTCATGTCACCTTGAACGGCTCGAGCTTCTTTGTAAACAGAACCCATGTCCCCGTGAGTAGTAACGACGATCCAAATTTGCCCTTGCCCTCGCGATGCGGCTTCTTCAACGAGCGCCTGTAACTGCGCGAGCCTCGTGGCGCTGTTTTCAATCCACTGGCCCGACTCATCGAGGACAAGGAGGAGGCGGCCCGGACGCTTGGAAATCTGTTGACGCTTGTTAAGGTCGGACAGAATTGTGTCCACCAGGAAACTGACGTTATAGAGTTCTCCTTGTTCAGCTTCTTTCAGGGCTCTTTCAACGTCCTGAGGCGTCGGGAAGGACTCGGGTGCCACTTCGCACGCGCCCTCATACAACGGCTTCCGGTAAAATGACAGATTCTGCTGAATCTCGGCCCATGCCTTACCAGCGCGCTTGCCCACGGCCGCGTGAAGCGCAGGCAGCTTCCCTTGTTTATCGAGTTCCGCCTCGATTACACGCGCATAGATACGATTTCCGCTGTAACCGCGAAACATGTAGTACTGCGACAGAAGCAGCGCTGGAAGAGCTGTGTTTCGGCTATCCTGCAAACTGTTGAGATTGAACGCCAGAAGCTCCGTATCGCACTGCTGCATCCGTTGGAGGCTTCTAGCAATAGAGCCGCGCCGAGAGGAATCGGCAGGAACCCGCGCGGCGAACCGTTCGCAAGCCGTGGCACCTTCCAGAAGCCTGTTCTGGCAGAGCATCGCCATCACCTTGGCGAGGTGCGACTTGCCTGAACCGAAATAGCCGGAGATCCAGACGCCGCTCCGGCCAATGCTGTTTTCACAAACAACCTGCGAGACAAATGCGCAATTCTCATGCGGCCCTCCTCTGCGCGAAACTTGGACGCCATGAAGAGAGTGGAGCGCCCGCGCACCACTGCTTACTTATGACATCTCGTGAAACTCTACACGATGAATCCACTCGTCATGAGCCACCCGGAAATTGGCCTGTTCGGAGTCAACTTGACGAGAAACGCCCAAACCGCGGATCTGCCACCGGGAGTGCGGCCTGCAGCGCCCGTCAAGGAAGTCGACCAGCCCGTTTCCAGCCAGACAACGGCGTACCCGGAAGTTCTCTCGCAGGTTCCGGAAGCGCTAGACGCAACTGGGCAAGGTTACTCAATTTGTGGAGACTTGGCCCATCGTGCCCGGCACCCCCGCCGCCACCTTTGATTAATTGAGCGCCGAAGTAAACCGCGATCCTGCCATTCGGCAAACATAGCTCAAGTCCAAACATACTCAATTCCAAGAGAAAGGAGCGCTCCCATTCGGAATGCAGGGCGTCTGAAACTCGGTCACTACCCGCTGCCCATAGAAGAAGCGAGCAACCTAAGGCAACTCCTAATAGCGCCGGGACTGTTCTTTGCCGTGGATCCGTGCGCTGGCGATGGAACCGCACTGATCGAAGTCACAAGAGACTTCGCGGCACAGAGAGCAGCCATCGAGCTCGATACAGATCGAGCCGCCGCCGCGGCTGCGCGCGGCATCCCAACCACGCAGGGCAGCACCTTCGAATCCCACCTTCCGGCAGGCAGTTGCTCGCTTCTCTATCTCAACCCACCTTACGACGTCGAGGTCGGAAATCACAGCAACCAGCGCCTGGAACTTGTGTTTCTCGATCACTGCTACGCCTGGCTGAAGACGGCGGGAGTTCTGATCTTCGTCATCCCCGACAATGCGCTCTCCCACTGCGCCAAGCGTCTCGCCAGCCAATTCGAAAACGTCTCGGTATTCCGCCTCACCCACCCGGAGTCGGTCCGCTTCCGGCAACTCGCTGTGGTGGCGATTCGCAAGAAAGAACACCATCGCGGTGACACCCGTTGCGCCGACCAACTGCTGCGGTTGGCCTACAACAGCAACCAACTGCCGACGTTGAGTTCAGAGACGATGGAGCGTTTCATCGTCCCGGAATCTGCAGCTGTTCCCATCCAATACCGCGGCCTGCCGCTGGATGCGATCGAGGATGCAATCAGCCGCTCCAGTGCCATGCAGAATGCGCTTAACCTGCTGGTACGCAAGCAGGAGCGCATCGAGGGCCGTCCGGTGACTCCTCTGCACGGCGGACACGTTGGGCTGCTTTGCACGGCAGGGATGCTGAATGGAGTGTTTGGTAAAGACGACGGCCGGCATATCGCGCACTGGCGTTCGGTAAAACACGTTGACGTGTATCACGAAGAGGATGACGGCTACCAGATCGTGCGCCAGCGGGAACGCTTCAGCCACGAACTGACACTCGCATACAAAAGCGGCCGTGTTCTCTTACTCAAGGAAACGGAGGAAAAAGCCACAAGCGATGAAAAATGCGCATGAACGATTTGGAGAACTGGTCTACCTGCGGCGCACGGAGAAGACTCGGACCCACATTCGGGTCCATCTGAGCGCCTGGATTGGTGAGGACAGCACGGCACACCTGGTTTCTGTCGTAGGCGGGGACACGGAAATCGGTGCGCTGGCTGCCGCCTTCGCCAACAACGATCCCTTTACCGCCATTGATCCCGAGGGAGTCGAGAGAATCGTCTCGCTCG
>PMAT01000133.1 GCA_003152695.1 Acidobacteriaceae bacterium | reverse complement strand
TGGCCTTGGTCTCGGCTGCCTTATTCCCAGCCGCCTTGTGCTCATTCGTACGGGTTGCAGCTGCCTTATTCGCAGCTGCCTTGTTCTCGGTGGCCTTGGTCTCGGCTGCCTTATTCCCAGCCGCCTTGTTCTCATTCGTACGGGTTGCAGCTGCTTTATTCGCAGCTGCCTTATTCTCGGCGGCAGCAGCCTTGTAAGGTGCTCCCGCCTGCTTGGCCGCTACCACCCCATGACCGCTAAACTCAGCAGGCTTCACAGTTGCAGCGATTGCCGGACGCCCGTGGTTCACGGACGCCAGGAGTGCGTGGTTGGTACGGGCAGCCTGCACATGCTGGGTTTGCAGAGCCGTTGGCGGCCTGTGTTGCTGGTGTGCCGCTGTTTCTTCTGCCTGGGTCGGGCGGGCGGTAATTCCACCGGTGCCGCCGTTATAGCTGACATAGTTCATCCTAGTGTTGTTGATTACGGTCTGGTTGTAAACGTTGTGAATGCTGGTGACATTCACGTTGTTCACCGAACGGTTGTAGTAAAACTGTTCGTCCTGCCAACGTCCACCCTGATAGCCGGAACCACCATAGCCAAAGCCGTAGTTGACCCCACCGTAGAAGCCGACCTGCGGACCCCAGTAGCCGTCATTCCAGCTGTAGGCGTTGCCGCCCCAGCCCCAATAACCGGGAGTCCAGAGCAGACCAACCCCGGGAGCCATCACCCACGTACCCGGCACCCAGAAGTAGCCTTCATCCCCGTAAGCCCAGTAGCCGGGCGTCCACAAATAACCGGCGGCGGGTACCATGGGCTGTGTGTACACAGGGAGCGCGGGCGGAGCGATCATGACAGAAACCGCGAATTGCGCGAACGCGGCTGCCGGTATAGCCAATATTAGAAATGCTAGCAACAGGAAACGTGTGGTACGCATTTGATCACCTTGCCAGAGCATCCTTCAATTGCCCCGGTTATAACTTGCGGCTCAGGGCTGCGTGGATTGAGAGGCGACGCTTCATATGCAAGGATTCCACGGAAGCGCTTCCAAGTCTGTGCATTACTGCTCACTTGTCGCGATGTCGCAGTTAAGTCTGCTAGACGCCGAAAGGAGGTATCCGCGGTGCGCACCGGGCGCACCATCGTGTTTTACGTGCGCGATCCCGGAACAGGCTTCCGCCGCGAGACGTTGGCGCACGCTGCCGCAGGCAAGGCCGCGGGCCCTGCCGCTCATCTCGAGCAGCGTGCGGAGATGGGCATGCGCCCCGGCGGATTCGGCATTCTGCTGGCCCAGGGCGTGGTGGACGAGTTGATCTACGGTGAAACGGGCAATGAAGTCCTGATGATTAAACACACGGCGTGAAAAGGGTTTCTTAATGTGAAATCCAAGGGTCGATTCAGGCACCCCCTATGACTCTCGGTTGGTCGGCAATCCGGAAGTTAAACGCGTCTACATTCTCAATTCTCAGTTGGCGATAAATCGCCTTCGCATGAGCGAAGCAATGGCGATACCCTGCGAGAATCCTCAGGAGCCGGATTTCTCCCGAGTCACGGGCTAACCGTAAGTAATCCCCTTGGTCAGCTGACGGGTTGACCGGGAGCAGGCGATTACTATTGCGAACAGCCCGTTGCACAAGTAAACCTGAAACGGAATCTTAGCGTCGACTCACTTGTGAGATAGCGAGTTAGCGCAAACTATTCGTCAAAGTAGTTGTTCGATACGGACGCGTCCACTCTAGCCACCTCGCGAGATGGTCTTCGGTGACGATCTTTTCACTCACCGTGGAGCCGTTTGGTTTGGATCGCTTTCTTCTTGGCCTTGGCGCAGCCACGCACTCTGGTCAAGAGAAACAGACCGGTGGTAGTGGCCGAAATGTGCGTTGACGGTTTAGCCTTCGGGATTGATCCTGATTCTGTCGGGATGGTAGGGGCATTCATTCTTGAGCTGCTCGTGAACCAAAGCGGTATATTCCTTGACCCGATCCTCGCTTGCGTTTATCTCGACGTATAGGTCGTATTGGATGAGACATCCCACAGGACAGCGGATAAGAGCGGTGTGCTTCGCTAAATCCCAAGATTGTATCTCTGGTGCGAATTGATCCTCGCCTGATTGGTATGCTACGGCTCCGTACAGAATCGGCATAGATTTTCCTGCGAGCGCGAATGTGGGATTATCTCACGGGCTGAGGGCACAGACTTCTTCTTTTTTCATCTGTCAAAATCCTCTTTGCCGCAAAGAGACTAATGCATCGGATCGCTAAACAGGTTCGTTGACTTCAGCCTGGGGAAGGTGATCGTCACTACGCGCCAGCAGCACGTAGAGTGTCGGCAGCAGAATGATGCTGACCACCAAGGAGGCACAGAGGCCTCCCACGATCACGATCGCAAACGGACGTTGTGAATCCGATCCGCGCCTTGCGTCACCGCTTCCGCGGCGAAATGCGCGTCGTCCCCGGATGAAACTCGAATGGCAGCTGTTCGCTCGAAACATGATGATACGAATGCCCTTCCTCGGCCAGCCAGCGAAGAATTCCGGGCGCGCCGCTGGAAAGATCGTGAACTCCAACCCGCAGCGTTCCTTGTTCCAATGCAGCCGACTTTACTTCCGAAAGCGCCAGCATCTGCTCCGGCTTGAAGCCGTCCGTATGGTCCAGCTCGATGACAATGACGTTGGTGACCGGCAACATCTTGTGCAGCCCCTGCAACGTGTCGTCGGCAATCACCTTCCCGTGATCGATGATCACGATGCGGTCGCAGAGGCGCTCCGCCTCTTCCATATAGTGCGTGGTGTAGATGAGGGTTTTGCCCCGCTTCTTCAGCGCCTCTAGGTTTTCAAAGATGGCGTTGCGGCTTTGCGGATCGACACCGACCGTCGGCTCATCGAGCAGAAGAATCTGTGGATCGTGAAGCAGGGCCGCGGCCAGGTTCAGGCGTCGTTTCATGCCTCCGCTGAACGTTCCCACTTTGTCGCCGGCGCGATCCGACAGTCCCACCAGACTCAGAGCCTCGGTGATTGCTTGCCGGGCTTTCGCCCCAACGAGCGAGTACAGCGCTGCAAAAAAAATAAGGTTGTCGCGCGCAGAGAGCTTGTCATAGAGTGCCATGTCCTGGGGGACGAGACCGATCTTCAGTTTGGCCGGGTCGGTGTCACTCTTTACCTGCCGACCTTCGATGAGGACTTCGCCAGAATCCGGGCTCAGCAATCCCGCAATGACGGAGACGGTGGTCGTTTTGCCGGCGCCGTTCGGTCCGAGCAGGCCGATGGTTTCTCCATAATCAGCCCGAAAACTAACGCTGGTGACGGCAATCAGTTTCCCATAGCTCTTCGTAACACCTTTCACTTCAAGCATGGCTCAAGTGCACCACTCTCACATTGGGAGTTGACCAGAATCTCCCTTTTCAAATCCCGAAGACGGCATCATAGTACACCCGTCTCGTTTCTTCGTGACATTGTGAAAACGCATTGGTGCCAGCGACCATGAGCTCTCGGGCCCGACCGATGATTGTGGATCTGTGGTCTGCCAATACGAAGTTGGCCCCAAACCGGCTTCTGGGAGATTAGTCGGCTTGCGGAAAGTGATCTTTCACTGGCCTCCAGCTACCGCAGCTTCGCATACTCGGCTTTGGCCTGCCGGTAGATGGGAATGTCGGGATCGGAGTACTTCCACAACGTCAGGAAATCCTGATAGGCGGCGCGAGCTTTGTCGTGAGCGGCAGGATCAGTCTGAGCTTCCAGCGCGTAAGCGCGAGCGAGGCCGAGGCGGGCCAGCACTCCCCAGGGAAAGTTCATCACCAGGCCGTAGTGGTCGATGAACTTCTGAAATTCTGCTGCCGCTGCGCCTCCGTTATGCAGCATGAGATAAGCTTCTCCGCGCAAATAAGCTGGGCATAGGAATACCTCGACCTGTGCAGGCTGTCCCAATTCAACTGGGCGGGCGACCGCTAGCACTTCGAGGGCGCGATTGGGGTCCTTGCGTTGCAAGGCGATGGCAGCCCGGACTGTAGGTATCCAATATCTTTGCACAATGGTATCGAGAGGAAACGCTTTATCGAGTTCCGCCGCCAACTTTTCCGCACGCGCTATGTCGCCGGCGCGCGCTAGAGTTAGTGTCACCATCGACCGCACATCGCGGTTTGCCGCTATGTTCAGCGCCGCATTGGCGTCGGCGTGGGCCTGCGCTCGGTAGCCCGATTCCACTAGGCGGAGCGCTGCTGCTGCCTGATAAGTTGCGGCAGTTTCTTTGGCGTCGTTGTGCAGGGCTGAGTCCATCGCACGCCGGGTCAGTTGGCGTGCATCGCGCAATTTACCGTACCAGGCCTCCGTATCCGCTTGGGTGGCCAGCAGCAGGTCTTCCGTACCTGGTTTGCCCATCGCGGCCTGGGCGGCTTGCTCCATCTGTGCCGTGTCCCCCCTCAGGAAAGCAATTAAGTAGCGATTGAGCAGCAGGTTCTCGCTGTTATACCCCCGCTCCTCCGCCTGCTTAAACGTCGCCTCAGCCTCGTCCAGCCGGTTGAGGTTTGCGTAGGCGGACCCGAGGTTGACATAGCTGGTCATATCATTGGGTTGTAAGCGGATTGTCGCAAGGTATTGCTCCATCCCCTTTTCCAAGTTCCCAAGCGTTTCGTAAACGAATCCCAGGTTGGCATACGGCAAACTGTCACGCGGATAGCTCTGTTGCCACGATTCATAGGTCTGCGCCGCTTTCTCCAATTCGCCCGTTACAAACAAGAAGTAGTTCGCCTCTATGAGAAGCATCTCCCGCTCGCTCACCTTCGTTTTTAGCGCATACGCTTTGCGAGCACTTTCGGCCGCCTGCCCGACTTCATTGAGGTTTTTGTACACAGTCGCCATGTTAGCGTAAGCCATGGCGAAGTTCGGGTCGAGGTGTACCGCCCGCTGGTAAAAAGGTAGAGCCGCGGCTAACCCTTTTGTAAATTGCGCCTTCCGAGCCTGGCTGTAAGCCTGCAGCGCCTCCAGCGATGGCGTGGTCGCCTCGTCCAGCGGGGTAGCGTACTGCTGCACCGTCGTGAGCGACTCGCCGAGTTTGCTGCGCAGGCTGATTGCGGATTTGTCCAAAGCCTTGAGTACGGCCTCCTTGTCGCTCGCCTGCTCCTGTGCTTCTGTCAAAATGTCGCCAGTATTGCAGTTCACCGCCTTCAGGCTAACGACGTACTGCGATCCCAGGTTGGCGATCGAGCCGGTAATCATTGCCTTGCTGCCGGTGCGCTGGCAAACCTCGTGTGCAACCTCCGGAGTTACACGGTCGCCAACGGAACGGCCCATTAGCTTCAGCGTCTGATTCACCTTGCCTTGGGAAATCAGCGCGAGGAACGGTGACTGCTCCAACTGGATCGTCAGCCCCTGCTTCAATGTGTCATCGAATACCGGGTCTCCGGTTTTGTTGTCGAAGTCGGCCACTACGATCGTGTCTTTATCAGTCAGTGCTACCGGTTTGTGCGTGCGCCAGCGCCAGTAGATTCCGCCGCTGATGATCACAGCTAATAACGCGACTAGCGCCCCCACTCTCCAGGAAAGAGTGCGCCTTCGTCCGGCAGCTGTGCGTTGATTGGTAGTTTCGCTTTGCGCCGTGGCTTTCTCGGCCGGAGCTACCGCACGCGCGACCCCGCGCAGATCCGTTCCCAACTCCTTGGCGGACTGATAGCGTAGATTGCGCTCCTTCTCCAGCGCGCGATCGATGATCCGTTCCAGCTTAGCCGGGAGATCAGGATTCAAGCTGGTGGCCGCAACCGGCGTTTGATGCAGGACGGCTTCAAACAGTAGAGCGGGCGTCTCCCCGCGAAAAGGCGGCGTACCGGTCGCCATCTGGTACAGCACGACGCCTAGCGAGAAAAGGTCCGTTCGCGCATCCAGACGTTCACCCCGGATATGTTCCGGCGACATGTAAGCCGCAGTTCCAATGGCTATACCCGTTCGGCTGAGCTTCATCGCCGCCAATGCTGAGAGATCAGCAGGTGGCGTTGTGTCTCCTTTGCCTTCTTCCGCGCTGCTCGCGTCGCCCTGAACCAGCTTGGCCAGGCCGAAGTCAAGAATCTTAACCACGCTGGAGTCAGTGATGAAGAGATTCGCAGGCTTTATATCGCGGTGAACGATGCCTTTCGCATGTGCGGAACCAAGTCCTTCACAAACCTGGATAGAGATGTCGATTAGCTTTTCAAAAGGAACCGGCGTGGCAGCTTGCTGAAGGTCGAGCCCGAAGCGATCCTTCAGAGTTTCACCCGCCAGCAGCTCCATCGCTATGAAAGGTTGCCGGTCATGTTCGCCCAGTTCATAGATACAGCAGATATTGGGATGGTTCAGCGACGAGGCGAGGCATGCTTCCTTTTCCAGTGCCGCCAGCGCTCTGGCATCGGCACCGAACTCTTCTGGCAGGAATTTCAGAGCTGCGAAGCGGCCTAAACGCAGATCCTCGGCCTTGTAGATAACCCCCATCCCGCCTGCTCCTATCCTTTGCAAGATGCGGTAGTGGGAGACTTCCTGGCCGATCAAGCCGCCGTGCTCAGCAGGCAGGGTCCTAGTTGGGCGATCTTGGTCGGCACCGGCCTCGACATCGCTCGTTGACGAAAGCCGCTGCACCGGAACGATGAGGCGATAACCACGGCGAGCCACGGTTTCGATGTATTTCGGCTGTTCGGGCGAGTCGTCGAGGACGCGACGCAGCCTCCTCATGGCCGCATTAATGCCGAGATCGAACTCGACTAAGGTATCGTTCGGCCATAGCTGCTTCTGCAGCTCGTCACGGGTCACCAGCTCGCCCTGTCGTTCGATCAAGGCAAGCAATAGGCGGAGCGACTGCTCCTGCAGAAGGATTGTCTTGTCTTGGTAGTGCAGCTCTCCGGCCTTGACATCGAGCTCGAAAACTCCAAAACAAATGCGACTCAAGACTGTTTGTTTCATGCGTGGAGACCGTGGCGTCCAAGAGTTTACTACCAGTTGCTTCGACCTGACTAGACACTTTTCGGAGCCTTGAGCGTCGCGTAAGCTCAGTTGCCGAGTGATGCTAACCCATTTGGAATATTGCGCTTTCGCCGTGTCACTCACAGGTCACTTGCGTGTCATCGGTGGAACATTGTTTTTCTGAGTGTCCTCCGGGAAACTCGTCCCCGATGTCGCCGTCCGGACCTCGGGTTCGGCCAAGTCAAGAGTGAAAAGCGACCTCGGAGGAACTGACATGAAGAAGATATGTTTGCTGCTTATCTTGAGCATGGTTCCCATGCTCGCGTTTGCACAAAGCGACTCCTTAACAACCTCAACGGATCAGAACGAGGTTCAGATCCAGATCAGCAACGGTTGCGTGACGCTCACGCCCGACAGCCGTGATTTTGGACCGCAGCCGGTGGATTTTCCTACCGCAGCGAAGCCGTTCTTCCTGCGGAACGGCTGCAGCGTGAACCTACACATCACCAATATCACGGCACAGGGCAGCGCTTTTACCCAGACCAACCATATCGGTGGTAGCCAGGTTCGATGCAACACGGGCACACCAATTACGCCGGGTGAGTACTGCGAAATTGACGTAGTTTTCGATCCCCCTTCGGCTGGCTCTTTCGGCAACAACCTGGTGATTACCTACTACAAAGACGGCAATCCTCAGGCCATGCAAATCTCAGCCGGGCTGAGCGGAACTGGTATACACGATCTGACATTCGTGCCAACGAGTTGCAATTTTGGCGAGGTACCGCGAGGCCAGGAAGCCTACTGTATTGTGACGATGCAGAACCAGGAGCCGCAGCCAATCACCATAGACCGCTGTCAGGTCAGTCCTGTCCCTCCGTTTTCGCAGGACACGGGCTGCCCAGTTTTGTTGACGGCGAAGGGGGCGCAGGGCGACCACATCGACATCACTCTCGACTTCTCGCCTGAGAGGATCGGAGTATTTACCGGACAGTTTGTGGTTACTACGGACTCCCCGGAGCATATCCCTTACACGGTTCCCCTCACAGGAGTAGGAGTAATCTGTCCGCCTTCGGGGTGCCAGCAATAATCGCCTCGCAAGGCTAGCCAGCTCAACGTGGCACGGGGGTGGGCCGGATAGTCCACCCTCTCAACCCACGCTCGATACAAAGGACGGATGCTGAATAATCAGGGTGTGGTGCGCAAAAATTGCGTCGGGCATAAATTTGCCGCTTCAATCTTTCGAATGAAAAGGCATCATAAGTCGCCATCAGTCAAATAGGAGCCAAATCCGTTGTTTTCCAGCCACTGATAGAGGTGCACCTGATATAGATACGAGGCGAGAATCTCTTCTCCCATTTCGTGCGTCTCAGTGCAGACAAACGGTACCCGTAGCCCGGCAAGCACGGCGATCAACGATTGCGTAATCTGGTTGGGATTGACGGCCGAATGAGGATAGGGCGATTTGACTTGGCTCAAAGCAGCAGAGACCACCAGCAAGCAGTGAGGATACTCGGCCATCTGCCGCAGGCGAGCGACAAACACCGGACGCTCGATGGTGAAGGAGCGCACCAGATCCGAGAGATCCTTGCGCTCGACAACGCAGACCTCCTCAAGTCCCGAAATCGAGTAGTCGCCCAGCTTCAGTGCTGTCCTTTCAACTCCGCTAAACCAGCCCTCGAAGCGAGAGAAGTCGAATGGATTTTGCTCACGGGTATCCACCACCAGTACTGGGCGAGGGGTTTTGAGCTGCGTGCCTCCGCGTTCGGCCAGAACCGGTATGGCAGGAGGGGGGACGGGATTTGCGCTGAGAAACCAGTCCAGCGGAGAGGTGATCAGAGTTCGGCGCCGGTTCATCGCCATCGGTTACGCCGCAACTCTCTCAAGTCGATACTCATGGTGTAATCCACCCAGCACTGGGCGAGCCATGACTCGTGAGCCCTCTGGCAGGGTGTGTCTGCCACTACTCGGAAGCGGCACCAGGTTCGAGGGCTCCGGGATTCCAGGACCAAGACTCGAATGTGGGCGCGATTGATTGTAATACGCGACCCACTCTTTCAGTAAACTGTGAAGGTGTCTCTCGCCAAGCGGAATAACAAAGTCGAGGAACTCTCGGCGTATGGTGCCGATCAGCCGTTCGCAGTAGGCGTTCGCCTTCGGCGCGCGCACGGGGGTTCGCAAAACTCTGAGGCCGAAGGAGTTCTTGAGTTCCTCGTCCAGGCTGGCTGAGAAAATCGCATCGCGATCATGGATTACGAACCTGTGTCCCTGTTCGCCGGGAAGAGCTTCACGAAACTGCTGCAACGTCCAAGCGGCAGTCGGATGGGCCGTGACATTGCAATGCACAATCCTCCGCGTCCCAATTTCCATCAGCACGAAGACGTACAACTGGCGAAAGCCTGCCGTCACCACAATTAGGAAATCGCAGGCTAGCAACGATCGGGCATGATTGCGAACGAAGCTGCTCCAGCGCTGCGATGAGGGGCCTCTGCTGTCCGGTTGGTTCGGCCAATACGTTCCAACCGTTCGCGGTGAGACCAGAATGCCCAGCTTCAGAGCTAGTTCGTCGGCAACGCGACCCTGCCCCCAAGTTGGATTTTCTTCCACCATTCGAGCAATCAGTTGACGGATGTTTCTAGGTAGCTTAGGCCTGCCCGGGCGCGATTTCATCTTCCAGAACAGCTTGAAAAGCCGGCGATGCCAGCCGATCAGAGTTTCGGGTTTGACGATCACCAAAGCGGATCGCCAATCGCAGAACTTCGACCAGAGCACAAGGCTGATGCGAGCAGCGTCGGTCAGCCGTTTGGGCCGCACCTGATGTTCTTGATAGA
>PMAT01000093.1:66000-138533 GCA_003152695.1 Acidobacteriaceae bacterium | reverse complement strand
GCATATTCACGAATAATGCGGGTTAGTGCGGTAATAATTGGAGAGCCGGATAGCCTGGCGCCCCAGGTTCGCGTCCCGACTCTCGACGCTAACCTGGGATCATTGACACTCACGACCGACATCACATCCTCCCTTGACCCCGTCGTTTACAATTCCTCCGGCTGCCAGATTGCCAGGAGGCTGCATCCATGGCCACAGCTACACCTGATCTCGAAACCAAGTCCCTGCCCGCGAACGCCTATCAGCCGTTGAAAGAGGGTGAACTCTACGTGCCGCTGGTGCCCACCAGCATGAACCTGCCGGAAGTCACCTGGCGGGCGGTGCTGTGGGGCACGCTGCTGTGCATCATTTTCAGCGTGGCTTCGGCCTACTCCGCCCTGAAGGTCGGCCAGGGAATGGAGGCGGCGATTCCCATCTCCATCCTCGCCATCGGGCTGGCGCGTATGTACCGCCGCCGCTCCACCGTGCTGGAGAACATGATCATCACCGGCATGGGCGGCGCCTCGGGCAGCGTGGTGGCTGGCGCCGTCTTCACTGTGCCGGCGCTCTACATCCTCCACCTCGACCCCCATCCGGTGCAGACCATCTTCATCTGCCTGGCCGGCGGCTGCCTGGGAATTCTGTTCCTCATTCCCCTGCGCCGCTATTTCGTGCGCGAGATGCACGGCAAGTTTCCCTTTCCCGAAGCCACGGCCATCACCGAGGTGCTGGTCACCGGCGAGAAGGGCGGCTCCCAAGCCAAGCTGTTGATCCAGGCCACCATCGTCGCCGCGATTTACGATTTCTTCGTCACCACCTTCCATGTCTGGAAGGAGTACGTGAACTTCCAATTTGTGCCGCTCATGCGAACGCTGGTTGATCGCCAGCGCATGGTCTTCAACTTCGACGCCATCGGCTTCATTCTCGGCCTCGGCTACATCATGGGCCTGCGCATCGCCATGATCTTTTGCGCCGGTGGCGTGCTGGTCAACTTCGTGCTGGTCCCCGTGATCTGGTTCCTCGGCAGCCACATGGGCGACGTCACGGTCTATCCGGCCACCATTCCCATCTCGCACATGACGGCTGCCGAAATCTACCGCAACTATGTGCGCTTCATCGGCGTGGGCGCCATCGCTGCCGCCGGCCTGGTCGGCATCCTCAAATCGCTGCGCGTGGTGGCGGGATCGTTCGGCATCGCGCTGCACGCCTTCCGCCACGGCGAAGCCCCGCATATGGAGCGCACCGACCGCGATATTCCGATCATGGCCATACTGCTCGGCGTGGTGGTGGGGGCCATCGCCGTGGCCGTCTTCTATGGACAGTTGCATGTCACCTGGACCGTGGTGGCGCTGGGCCTGGGGCTGACCCTGCTCTTCGCCTTCTTCTTCACCACGGTGGCCGCCAACGCCATTGCCACCACGGCCAACAATCCAGCCTCCGGCATGACCCTGCTCACCGTGATCATCTCGGCGGTGGTGCTGCTGAAGTTTGGCCTCTCCGGCACCACCGGCATGTTCTTCGTGATGGCCCTTGCCGGCATGGTGTGCGTCGCCCTCTGCGCCTCGGGACAATTCATTACCGACCTCAAGGCCGGCTACTGGATCGGTTCCACACCCGCGGCGTTGGAGAAGGTGAAGTTCATCGGGGTGGTCGCCGCGGCCGTCACCGCCGGCTTGACCATCATCCTGCTGGCCAAGGCCTTCCAGTTCGGCGAGGCTGCGCCCGGAGACATGCGCCAGGTGCTGGCCGCGCCCCAGGCCTCCGCCTTGAAGGCCGTGGTCGAGGGATTTATGAGCGGCCAGCCGGTCGCCTATGTCCTGTTTGGCATCGGCGCCCTGGTCACGGTGGTGTTGGAGATGCTCGGCGTCTCGTCCATGGTCTTCGCCCTGGGAATTTACCTCCCGCTGCAACTGACCACGCCCATACTGGCGGGCGGCTTCCTCTCGCACCTGGTGAACAAGCGCGCCGACAAGACGGGCGGTGACAGTGGCCGCAGCATCCGCGAGCGCGGCGTCATCGTCGCCGGCGGACTCATGGCGGGCGGAGCGCTGGGCGGAGTCTTCGGCGCGGCTTTGCGCCTGCTGCCGAAATATAGCGAAGACATGGTCCACACGCCGTTTTATTCGAATGAGCCGGTGTCGCAGATGGTTTCCGCGCTGATGTTCGTTGGGCTATGCTTGTACGTGTGGTTTAGATCGATCCAAGGAAAGAAGGCCTCATAATGGACCAGCTGGCACGATTTGTAGCCGAGGCCGTGCTCGGCATTGACACGCTTTGGGGCGGAGACGTGATGTGTGCGTCGGGAACGGGACGCTTCATTGCAGACTCGTGGTTCTCCGACGAACCGCTGCCCCCTGCTTACACCACGCCGGCCGCGGCGCGGGTGCGCGAAACCGGAGGCGTTGGCGGCAAGACGGTCGATCGCGAGGCGGTCGAAGCCTATTTGCGCGAGGTGGACCTGCCGAAAGCGATAGATGGAATGTGCGCCGAGGCGGAGAAAATCGGCGGGCTGCGCGGCCAGTATCTTGCCGGCCTCGCGCTCTCTCTCACGACGATGTGGGAGCTGGCGATGGAGATACTGGGCAAGGGCAAGCCCGTTCCCTACGATCGCTGCGTGCAGGCCTCGACCGGCAAGCTGCCGGAGCCGTCGCAGCCGGAAGCCAAGCGCGATCGCGTTGCAGAGCTGCTGGACCGTGGCGGATATTCGACGGCAAAGTCCGGCGGCCTGCTGGGCGCGGTGGATGCGTGGCGGCGCGATCGCGTCACGCCGATGGCGTCGGTGCGCGCGTTGGGCGCGGCCGTCATCGCGTACTTCGACAATCTCAGTGCGGCGAACCTGCTACCCCTTTTGCCGAAGGAACTGGCGCATGTGCCGCGCGCCAATATCGACTTCCTGCCCATCAAGGACGCGTGGTTCTCCGGCTCCATGAATTATCTGGGCCGCGCTCGCAACGCCGATGGCAGCCCGAAATACGAAGCGAGCTACGAGATCAATGCGTCGCTGCAAATGAGCTTTCCGGAGTTCCAGCAACTGGTCAGCCATGAAGTCGTGCCCGGACATGTGACCACCTTTGCGTATCTTCAGAATCTGTACGTCCGCGGGCTGGCCGGCTTCGAGGCCACCGTCCTGACCATGAACACGCGTGCTGCCACGCTGTTCGAGGGACTCGCCAATAATGCCATCCTGATCGCGCACGGCGTGACCGAGATCGAGCAACTGCCGGACGAAGACATGCAGATCGGCGTGCTGCTGGCGCTGTTGCAGGACGACGCCAAGAACCAGTCGTCGTATCTCACCTGGGGCGAGGGCAAGCCGCAAGCCGAAGTGGCTGCCACCTTGCGCCGCGATTTTCTGGTGAGCGAGGAGCGCGCCGACAAGCTGTCGGGCGCGTGGGGACGGCATCCGCTGCTGGGCCGCATGTACCTTCCGGCGTACCGCTCCGGGACGGAGAAGGTCGCGCAGTTGCGGCGCACGTTCCCATCAGAGCGCGTGCTTCCCGCGATCTATGGATGCTTCGGGCTGGTGGACATCACCACAGTAGATGAAGTGCTAAAGACAGTAAAGGCGCAAGGGCAGGGGTAATTGATTAGCTGGTTGGCTTCTCGGCAAGCATCTTCGTCGCTTCGGTTACGGTGACCATGAGGGTCATCGGATCAACCGGCGATGCAATGAAGCCCCATTTCTCATAAAATCGCTTCGCGCGTTCTGAAATCGCATGCACCAGGACCGCCCGAATTCCCGCGATCTCGGCGGCTTGCACAGTCCGTAGAACTGCATCTCTTAGAAGTGCCGGCCCTATACCGCGGGCTTGAAACTTGACGTCAATAGCAAGCCGGCCAATCACCATCACAGGCACAGGGTCCGGCATGTTGCGCCTTATGCGGCCGGGCGCGCTCGCATGAGTCACAGCGCCCCCGGCAAGGGCATAGTAACCGACAACCTGCCGCCCAGCGCAGAGCACATAGGTCCGGGAGGCGCCACTTTTCTCGTTCTGGAGTGCCCGGCGTTTTAGCCAGTCATCGAGTGCCGGTTCGCCACATTGAAATTGCGACAGATCATGGGCCGCAGTCAGCCTTTCAGGAGCAGTAAACTCGCCCCTGGCGCTGCTTATTTGTCCCACGGCGCCTTTGACCTGAGCAAACGCGCCAGCCGGGGATTGTTGGCCGGGGGCTTATCCAGCATGGCAGTGAAACGTCTGAATTCATCTTCGGGAAGATTGAAATAGCGCCTGTCGAGCAGAACGGATTCTGCCTCCCGGCAGGCCGTCTCCAGCATGAAATCGGAGCGGTTGCGGCCAAGCGCGGTCGCCGCCCGATCGATCAGCGCCTTCTGGCTTCGGCTGACCCGAAGATTGATGTTCTCTGCGCGCAACCGGTCAGGCCGGGCTGTAGCACTCATCTCTTACCCCCATCTGTATCCACAATGAATGTACATTAATGTGCGCACAATGTAAATACCTCTCGTTCACCCCGCCACCTTCGCGCAGGCCACCGGCTCCAAATGTGCCGTGAAGTGCCGCAGAAAGGGCGCTTCGTACGTGAGATGCATCCCGTGTATCTGCTCGCGGCGTTTCCACACCGCTAGGATTACCTCGATCACGTAGTCCATGTGGCTTTGCGTGTACACGCGACGCGGAATCGCCAGCCGCACCAGGTCCATGGTGGCCGCCGTCCCAAACATCAGCGTGCCAATCTCCACCGAGCGAATGCCGCCTTCCAGGTACAGCTCCGCCGCCAGCGCCACGCCGGGGAGCTGGTCCAGAGGAATGTGCGGCAGAAAGGCGCGCGCGTCGAGATAAATGGCGTGCCCGCCCGGGGGCTGCACGATGGGAACTCCCTGCTCTGAAATGTGGTTTCCCAGATAGGCAGTGGAAGCGATGCGGTAGCGCAAATAATCTTCTTCCAGCGATTCCTGCACACCGACGGCGATGGCCTCGAGGTCGCGGCCGGCCAGTCCGCCATACGTGGGATAGCCCTCGGTGAGAATCAGTAGATCTTTTTCCTGACCCGCCAGCACGGAATCATTGGTGCACAGAAAGCCGCCGATATTGGCCATGCCATCTTTCTTCGCCGACATGGTGCAGCCGTCACCCAGCGCAAACATTTCCTGCGCAATTTGCTTGGGAGTCTTTGCGGCGTAGCCTTCTTCGCGCAGCTTGATGAAGTAGGCATTCTCGGCGAAGCGGCAAGCGTCGAAGTACAGCGGAATGCCGTGCTTGCGGCAAACCGCGCCCACGGCGCGAGCGTTCTCCATCGAGACCGGCTGCCCGCCGCCGGAGTTGTTGGTGATAGTGAGCATGACCAGCGGGATGCGCTCGCGGCCAACACGGGCGATTAAATTCTCCAGCCCGGCCACATCCATGTTGCCCTTGAATGGAAGGCGCGTCGCCGGCTGACGGGCTTCAGGGATCGGCAGGTCCGCGGCTTCGGCGCCCACGAATTCTATGTTGGCGCGCGTGGTATCGAAGTGCGTGTTGTTGGGNNTTCTTGCACATCACGCTGAACAGAATGCGTTCGGCGGCGCGCCCCTGATGGGTCGGGATCACATGCTGATAGCCAAAGATGTCCTGGACGGAGTCGCGGAAATGATCGAAGCTGCGGCTGCCGGCGTAGCTCTCATCGCCCAGCATGATCGCCGCCCATTGCTGGGTTGACATCGCGCCCGTGCCGGAATCGGTGAGCAGGTCAATCAGCACATCGTCGGCGGGCAACAGGAACAGGTTATAGTGCGCCGTCCGCAGATGTTGCTCGCGTTCTTTGCGCGTGGTCCAGCGGATGGGTTCGACGCTCTTGATGCGAAACGGCTCGATGATGGTCTTGGTCAGCATGGCGCAACGCTACCTCGCACTAACAATAGTATCGTTTGTTGCTGATGAATGATGCAGGCTGGACAGTGCCGCTTACAGGGTTTCGCGTTGCCGCACCGCGCGGTGGGCCAATTGGTTGGCCTCGCAGTTGTCTTCGCGCTGAATGTGCTCGATGGAGAAGTCAACCGCTCGCGCCAGTTTGCGGCAGGTCCAGTTCAGCGAATGCAGGCGCGCGCTGCGGCAGGCGTATTCGCCGGTCATCTGCTTGACCATCACTTCGGAGTCCGAATAGACATGCAGCGTCTTGGCCTTGACGGCGATGGCGTGTTGCAAGGCCTCGAGCAGGGCGACGTATTCGGCTACGTTATTGTCCTGATGCCCGATCCAGCGGGCGATACGGGTGATCTCGCCGTCGTGGCTTTCAATCACGACGCCAATCCCAGAGGGCCCGGGATTTCCGTGCGAGCCGCCGTCCACATAGGCTACGAGATCGGGCATTCCACTCCTACCTACCCACAATGCTTCAGCGCGTCGAATTCGTCAAGCGCCAATTTTGGTTCTCCCCAGACTATCCTACGGATGCTACAACTCTGTGAAAAAGATGTGAATTGACTTCGGATAATAATAAAGGCCATGCAGAAGGAGCGTGATTTCTGTCGCTTAGGCGAAAAGATTCGCACACGAAAATAAACTGCACTTGCACCAACCTTGGGCGTTGACAATTTCTCATCCTGCTGTAGGATCACACATGTCGACGGCAGAAAAGGACAGGCAAACATAATAGTAGCCAGTCCGAAGTAAGCTGGGTGATCGGTTCCGAGGGGCGACCCGGAGGAACCGCCAGGCCCGAAAAAACCGACTGCGCTGCGAGGTGTCAGCCGGGGCTTGGAACCGCGAAAGCGGTGATCGCACCAAGGGCTGTGACGGTACATGCGTCCACGCCGGTGGCTCCCTCGCAGGAGTCGGCGGCTAGAGCATAACCAAAGTCACAGCCTTTTTATATTGCTCGCCGTTCCTCGCCGGAAAGTTCCTCTCAAAAGCAAATTCAATCGCTCGATAACGCTTCGCTATCGCCCGCGTTGTAGGCTTTCTGCTGCGGCGAAACATTCCTGTGCGTGGGCTTGATCTCCAGGATCGCTAATGCTGCTGGGTCCCGAGACCGGCGGACCGCAATCGAGGCCACCGGCGCCGCAACCAGCGCCGGAGGTAAAGGCTTCCTACGTCGCAAGCTGAACCGCTAATTCTTATTGCGCTGCCGCGTAGTATCCCTGGCGGGCGTGGACCTGGGTTTTTTGCGGAGTGCGCACCTGCACTTGCAACGCGTGGAATCCCGGCGTCACTTGTTGCGGCCGGAACGACACATAGTACTGGGTGCGCAGCTCCTGCTCGATCTCCGCCAACATTCCTTCCAAGTCCCGGCTGGACTGCGCCACGTAAAACCGGCCACCGGTCTGCTCCGCCAGCCGCTGCAATACCGCGTCCGTGCGAGACATTAATTTCTCGCCATGCAGCGCCAGGGCATAGATCTGGACCTCGCCCCGCTGCGCGATCGCGACCACATCGCGCAAATCGTGGAAGCTCTGGGTGTCGTCGCCATCGCTCAGCACGATGATGGCGCGATGCACCAGGGTGCTCTCGTCCCCATACGACGGATACTCGTTGCAGGCGGCATACAGCGCGTCATAGAAACGCGTACCCCATCCCGGCTGATGCAGCCGGCCCACCGCGTCGATCAACCGGGCGCGATCGGCAGTGAAAGCCTGCCAGAGGCGGACCTCGCCGCCGAACCCCATCACGAAGGCGCGATCGCTTTGCGGCCGCAGGATGCGGTCCAGGAAATTGAGCGCCGCCGCCTTCTCGTCCAGCAATACGTGCTTTACGGAATCGCTGGTGTCCAGCACGATTCCCAGGCGCAAGGGGAGATTCTCTTCACGCGCGAAATCGTTAAAATGCTCCACCGGCACTTGATTGTCGAGGATGCGAATGTCTTCCGCGGAAAGATCGTGCCTCAGGCGGCCATGTTCGTCGGCCACGGTAAACTGCAGCCTGACTTCGGGCACGGTGCGGCTGACGGTGTATCCCGGGATGCCGGCGGGAGAGTAGCTGCCCGCCGGAAGCAAGTTCATGGGCATGGGCGCAAGGGCAAGCACGCGACTTTCGGCATTTTGCCCGGGCGGCGCAACCGAGGCGCTTGCGGATGCCCGCGCAGAATCGCTGGATCCGCCCGCCGCCCATTCCCCGATTTCTGCCAAGGGGACTACGCTCAAAGCCAGCGTTAACCCTAGGACAATCGCAGACTTGTGCACAATTGAGTTATCGGCGATGCGGCCTGGGAGCTTGAGCAGCAACTGCCAGCCGCGCGCGGGCAAAAAGATGTCAACGAAACGCGTTCCAGCGCTTGGGGAATGCACGTCCGCGGCTGCGACGAAAAAGGCTTCCGACGCGCTTCACCCGGCGCTCCGGCCGACGTGATCGGGCGACCACCCCTACGCCTCACCCCGATTGGCGCGTTCGATGAAGCAAGGTTGGAAATGGTCGCCTGAATCTCGGCAAAAAATCTGACGGCGATCAGTACCCCGCACTAAGCGCGGGCTGTCACCTTACGTCGCGACGGGCGCGACTGGGTTGAGGCTGGCATCATGGTTTCGGATGCACTGGCTCACCACTGGCCACTAGCCACTACCCACTCGTCCCCGCTACACTCGCTAGGTGAGAAGAATCCGCCCGAATGCCTGGATCTTCGCCTGCGCATCAGGCGTTCTCCAGGTGCTGATCTTCCCCAAGCCCGCACTTTATCTGCTGAGCTGGGTGGCGCTGGCGCCGCTGATCTATGCCATCCTGAAATGCCGCGAGCAAGATGTGACCCTGGCGCTGGCCGAGGACGGACTCTTTCTTGCGCCCGCGACGGCGTGGCAAGGCTTCCTGCTCGGTTATGCCAGCGGAGTCATCTGGTACCTCGGCAGTTGCTACTGGGTCTTCTATGTAATGCACGTGTACGGCGGGATTGGCGTCGCCACTTCGCTGCTGTTGCTGCTGATGTACGCCCTGTATCTCGCCCTGTATCACGGGCTGTTTGGATTTTTGCTCGCCCTGATTGCCGCGCGCCGCAACGGATTCAGCCTGCGCGCACTGGTCTTCACCCCGTTTGTCTGGGTTGCCATCGAGCTGGCGCGCACCTACATCACGGGATTTCCCTGGGACCTGCTGGGCACCACGCAGATCGACAACATACCGCTCTCGCGCGTCGCCACGGTCACCGGAGTGTACGGCCTCTCCTTCGAGATCGTGCTGGTGAATACCGCGGTCGCAGCCGCCTTCCTGGTGCCGCACGCGCGGCGCAAGGTGTTGCTCACCGCAGCGCTCGCGGCGGCCATCACTTTACATGCCGGTAAATTGGTAAAGCCTGCGGCGTTGGCCGCCACCCACGGCGCGACCATGGTGCAGTCAAATATTCCCATTCTCGATTCCGGAGCGTGGACGCTCGACTACCTCACCCAGACGCTCGACTCGCTGGAGGTGCTCAGCGTGAGCCCGGAGCACAACAAGATCGGCACCCCCGGGCTGATCATCTGGCCGGAATCGCCGGCGCCATTTTTCGTGACCGATCTGCATGTGCGCAGCACCCTGGCCAAGGTGGCCCGCAGCACGAATTCTTATATCGTCGCGGGTTCGATGGGTATCGAGCACACCGGCGAGCCGAGCCGCCAGCCCGACATCTACAACTCGGCGGCAGTGATTGCGCCCGATGGCGCGTGGGCAGCGCGTTACGACAAGATCCACCTTGTCCCCTTCGGCGAGTATGTGCCGTTCGAGAAACTGTTCAGCTTCGCCAGCGGGCTTACGCGCGAGATCGGGACCTTCGCCCGCGGTCAATCGCGGCTGCCGCTGCAAGCCGGCAACACCAAGATCGGCACGTTTATTTGTTACGAGTCGATCTTTCCTGACGAGGTCCGGCAGTTCGCGAAAAACGGCGCTGAACTGTTCGTCAACATCTCGAACGATGGTTGGTATGGCGAGGGAGGCGCGTCGTGGCAGCACCTGAACCAGGCGCGCATGCGCGCGGTGGAGAACAATCGCTGGCTGCTGCGCGACACCAACACCGGCATCACCGCGGTGATTGATCCGCTGGGGCGGGTGGTGGCCGAGGCTCCACGCAACCAGCGCACCCAGTTGCAAGCAGCGTATTCGCTGGAGGAAGCTACCACCTTCTACACCCGCCACGGCGATTGGTTCCCGCTGGCGTGTGCGATAATCACCTTACTGGGACTGCTGTTGCGCGTCTTCAGGTCTGCGGGCACGGCGCAGTCCGTGAGCGGGTGAAAAACTAATTGCTAATTACTAGTTGCTAATTGCTATATGGTCGAAGAATTAGAACAGGAATACGCAGCGCTCCGCGACAAAGTGCGCGATCTACAGGAGTATCTTTGACGCGCCCAAGCTGCGCGAAAAACTGAGCGCGATCGAAAAGCAAACCGCCGATCCCACGCTCTGGTCCAATCCCGAAAAATCACAGCAGGTCATGCGCGAGAAGAAGCGCCTCGACAGTTTGCTGGCCACCGAAGCCGAGCTGGCGCGGCGTTCCAGCGACATTACCGCTTACTTCGATCTGGCGCGCGAAGGGGAAGAGGTCTCCTCCGATCTGCGACGCGAAGTGGATGCGTTGCGCGGCTTGGTCGAGAAGCTCGAAACCGAGACCCTGCTGTCCGGCGAGAACGACGAGCGCAGCGCCATCGTGACCATTCATCCCGGCGCCGGCGGCACCGAGTCGCAGGATTGGGCCGAGATGCTGATGCGCATGTACCTGCGCTGGGCGGAGCGCCAGGGTTTCTCCACGCAGCTCTACGAGTATCAGCCGGGCGACGAGGCGGGCATCAAGTCGGCGACCTTCGGTGTCAACGGCGAGTACGCCTATGGGCTGCTCACCAGCGAGATCGGCGTGCACCGCCTGGTGCGCATTTCGCCTTTCGACCAGGCCAAGCGCCGGCACACCTCGTTCGCCAGCGTCTATGTCTCGCCGGAAATTGACGAGACCATCGAAATCAACATCAATCCGGATGACATTCGCACCGATACCTATCGCTCCGGCGGCAAAGGCGGACAGCACGTTAACACCACGGATTCGGCGGTGCGGATTACACACATCGCGACCGGAATCGTGGTCGCCTGCCAGAACGAGCGTTCGCAGCACAAGAACCGCGAGCGCGCCATGAGCATCCTGCGCTCGCGCCTGTATGAGTACGAACTGGAGAAGAAGCGCGCGGTCACCAAAGGCATTGAGGATTCCAAGCTCGACATTGACTTCGGCTCGCAGATCCGGTCGTACGTGCTGCAGCCCTATCGCATGGTGAAGGACCTGCGGACGCGCGTCGAGATCGGCGATGTCGACCGCGTGCTCGATGGCGATTTGAATGAGTTGATCCGGGGGTATTTGCAGCTACGACGGAAAGAACAGAAGGCGTAGCGTCGTGAATCTCAAGGCGTGGCTGCAAATTGCTACTTGCTATGCAGCCCGCCGCCGGCGTGCCGGCTGGCGCGGCTTTTGGACGTCCAGCGACAAGCCCAGACGATCGGCATAGATCAACAACTTCTCGATACTCATCTGTGTGATTTTGCCGTGCAGCAGATTGCTCACAACCGGCTGGTGCTCATCGAGAACCTTCACCAATTGGGCCTGGCGATATTTCTTACGCTTCACCTCATCGAGAATCGCAATCAGAATCTTCGCTTTGAACTTAAGGGCGAGCGCCTTCTCGGGCGAGAAGCCCAAGTCGAGAAAGACATTTCCTTGTGTAATGTGGGTGGGTTCATTGCGTGCTGCTGGCATGTTTCCTCCGGTCGTGGATTCGTTGCATGACGCGTGAGAAACGTTCCTTCGCGATATTAAGATCACGCCGGTCGGTTTTCCGGCTTTGTTTTTCGAAGCAATGTAAAACGTAGATCACATCGTCAAGCTTTGAGAGATAGATCACGCGATACCAGGTTCGTGGGTCGGCTTCCTTCAATTCATAGACGCCGGAGCCGATGGACTCCATTCGTCGGGTTGCAACTGACGGCTTCCTGCCAAGCTGCAGTTCATAAAGGGCAAAACCGAGACTGCCGCGAACTTCTTCCGGGAAACCGGCCAAAACCTTGCGCGAATCTCCCTCCCAGTGAATCCCCGCTAGCAGTAGCTCGTTTGTCTGCTGGTTCACTCGTCAGGCTAGCACGAATTGAAAGACTATAAAACATTTATTATAAGAGGCACAACTGCCGCTAGATCGCAGAGCCGGAACAACCGTGGGTCTCGCGCGGATCGAGCGGATTCTCGATCCGTTATTGTCCGTAGAAATCCGTGGCTGAAATGTTTTTCGTCGGATAACATCGAACCATGGACGATTGCCTCTTCTGCAAGATCATTGCCGGAAAGATTCCCGTGAAGAAGGTGTACGAAGACGACAGGGTGTTCGCCTTCGAAGACATCAACCCCAAAGCGCCGACCCACGTGCTCATCATTCCCAAGCGGCACGTTGCCGGATTGAAGGAGGCCACTCCGGAGGACGCCGAGATTCTTGGTTACTGCCAACTGGCCGCGGCCAAGATCGGCCGCGAGCGCGGCATCGAGGACGGATATCGCACGGTGTACAACGTGGGTCCGCGTGCCGGGCAGTCGGTGTTCCACCTGCATCTGCATCTGCTGGGCGGGCGCGATATGACCTGGCCGCCGGGGTAGAAGAACAGTGGCTAGTGGTTAGTGGTCAGTTGTCGGTAGGAAGTAAGTTTGCTCTGCGTCTTCAGTGGCTGGCCGCTCCGTGGTTATGAACCGCAGATCCTTCGACTCCGGCGGCCAACGGTGGGCCGCCTCCGCTCAGGATCACAGCATGGGTATTACTAACTGCTCGATGCTATTACTTGCTGCGTTTTCGGGTCCCACGGGACCGAGAACTGGCGCTCGATCTTTTCGCGATAACACGGGCCCGAGTTGTAGGTACAGAAGGGATACAGCCTGCCATCGGGCGTGGCGTAGTGAATGACGCAGCGCTTCACCCGTGCGATGTCGTAGTTGTAAGAGTCCTGGAAGTGCATGCCCGCTACCAGCAGGGTGCGATAGGTGAAGGTCCCATCTTTTCCGTCGCGGCCCAGTTTCTTGTTGGTCATCCCTTGCAAGGTCTGCAGGAATTTCGTAAACGTCAATCCCGGCGGCGCAAGCTGCTGCTTGAAGTGTTTCTGCAGCGAGTTCCACGCCTTCACCTTGCTGTAGAGCTTGAAGCGCGCCTTGCCGGCCGAGCGCGACAACTCTTCCATGTCCTGCAGCATGTTGGGCACGTCAACAAATTGGGTGATGGGAACGGCCTTCCTCGACTTCTCGTCCACGAAAAAGTAAGTCCCCAGCGAGCAATGGGGGTGCGACGAGATGGTGGGCACGCCGGTGCCACGTAGCGCCGCAGTCAGCTTGGAGAACGGGGTGACGCAGGCCAGCGGAAACCAGTCGGCGCGCGCGTCGGTGATGCCGGTCTGTTCGCTGACGCAACGCGCCAGATCGGAAAGCGTAAACCGCTTGGCCAGCAGTTCGTGTTTGGCGATGCGTCCGGTGAAGGCCACCGGCTGAAAGCTGATGCCGGAGACCGTGTCCACGTTGTCGATGGCGCAGCGCACAATGTCGCCGACCTGGTGGTCGTTGATGCCCTTCACGATGGTGGGCACGAAGACGATCTTCATGCCGGTGGCACGGCAGTTCTCGATGACGCGCATCTTGGTCGCAAACAGCGCCCGCCCGCGGGTGCGCAGGTAAACGTCATCGCTGACGCCGTCGAATTGCAGGTACAGCGTGGCCAGCCCGGCCGCCTTGGCTTGCTTCGCGAATTCCAGATTGGCCAGCTCGATGCCGTTGGTCGCAGCCTGAATGTGAGTGAAGCCCATCTCGCGCGCCATGCTGAGGATCTCGAAGAACTGCGGATGGATGGTGGGCTCGCCGCCGGAGAACTGCACCACCCGGCCGTCCACCGGGCGCTCGCCGCGCAGCGTTTGCAGCATGCCGCGGATTTGCTCAACCGAGGGCTCATAAAGATAGCCGGCGACGTTGGCGTTGGCGAAACAGACCGGGCAGGTNNAGGTTGCAGCGGTTGGTGAGATCGACGTTGGCGAGCGCGGTGTGCGAGGTGTGCATGCCGCACAGGCCGCAATCGTCAGGACATACCTTTCCGCCTTCGATCTGTGGATTGGCGAGGCCCAGATTGTCGCCGAAGTTCCACTCCTCCATCTTGAGATACAGTTCGACGTCGCTGAAGATGATGTCGCGAAAGCTGCCATGCTGGGCGCAGGATTTTTCCATCACCACCTGGCCGTCGTCAGCGAAGATGTCTGCCCGGATGACCTTATTGCATTCCGGACACAGTGACTCAGTCTGCTTGGGCAAGCCTTTCTGCAGAGGCTGGATAGGCGAGCCGGTGTAAGTCACGTCGGGTTGCAGGATGCGCAGAGTGGGCCGCTTGGTCGGAGAAGGCTTCTTCGGCCGATCCAGGTTAGATGGGAAGTTTGGGATAGTAACTTCTGGCGACAACGTCTGAGTGCTCACTTGGGTATTCACCTCGGAATCGAGGCAGCGCGATGGGCAAAGGAGAAAGATGAGCAAGAGACAACACCCCATCGCGCCGCCTCATCCATGATTGTCGCGCCGAAGGCCGCTGCGGCGCTGTGTCGCGCCTCACTCCCAGGAGTGAAGCAGGTGCGCAGTGAACGGGGGGAATGCGCAGCCATTGGGTCTCTCACGGCGCTGAACGGAAGCCGATTTTCGGGGGTGTCGGCTCGACCAATCTGCTAACTACCCTCACCGCGGATTACCTGCACGCTCGGCTGCCGTCGGCTACAATCGCCCGATGACCTCCGATCGCCTGGAACGGGTGCGGGAGCAGTTGCGGCTGTACGAGCATCCCCTGGTGGAGTTCGACGCGCGCCGCAAGGGCGAAGCGGTGGAGGTGATCATCCGGCCGCGCTTTAGCGACCCGCCGGTCCACACCTATTACTTCGAGCTGCATCCCCGCGATCTGGACGACCCGCAATTCGAGTGGGCCTTTCAGCGCCAGCTCTTCGACTGCCTGCACGATTACCTGGTGGAGATGTTCCTGCGCACGCCGCAGCACCGCAAAGAGAACCAGCAGATGGAGCGCGAAGGCAAGCTGTGACCATCAGCCCCAACCGGCCGGAGAGCGGCGCTGGCGGCGAATCGCACCTGCGCCAGCGTATTGCCGACGAGATTCGCGGCCACGGCCCAATTCCGTTCTCACGCTACATGCAGATGTGCCTCTACGAGCCCGAGCTAGGCTACTATTCGCGCTCACGCGAGCAATTCGGCAAAGCCGGAGACTTTTATACTTCGAGCGACGTTCATGCCGTCTTTGGGCGCCTGCTGGCGCGGCAGTTCGAGGAGATGTGGCGCGCACTGGATTCTCCGCGGCGCATCGACGTCATCGAACTGGGACCCGGACGCGGCCTGTTCGCGCGCGATGTGCTGGATTGGTCGGCGAAGCAGTTCCCGGAATTCGCGCGCGCTCTCCGTTATGCGCTGGTGGAGCAGTCGGCGCATTTGCGCGATCGATTGCAGGAACGGCTGGCCGAGCACATCGCGGCGGAAAGAGCGGGAGTCTTCGAGTCGCTCGAAGCGGCGGCTTCGAGCGCGGGCGAAAACATTATCGTCTTTGGCAACGAGTTCTTCGATGCACTTTCGGTCGAAGTGGTGGACTATCGCGGCGCGTTGCGGATTGGCCTGGAGAACGGGAAATTCGTGGAGACGTTCGTTCCGCCAACCAGATCCGAAGCCGAGTTTCTCGACCGCTACAGCATTCATCCGGAAGAGAGCGAACGCGTGGAAGCCACGCTAGTGGCATTGGAATGGATGGAACGCATCGCGGAGGCATTTCGCGGTAAGCGCGGCTTCCTTGTCGTGATCGACTACGGCTACACGCGCGAGGAGCAACTGGCGGGACGCCATCGCGACACCATCATGAGCTACCGCCAGCATACCGCCAGCGCGTCGCCCTACGAAGCCCCGGGCGAGCAGGACATCACCGCCCACGTAAACTTCACGGCGATACGCGAGAGAGGCTTGCAGCGCGGACTCGATCCGGTGGCACTGCTTACCCAGTCGCAATTCCTCCTCGGTATCGGCGAAGATACGCAATTCGCGGATGCATTTCAGGATTGCAAACTCCCTCAAGAGCACGCCAAGGTGGCGTTGCAACTGAAACACTTGATTTCGCCCACCGGCATGGGTGAAACGTTTCAGGTGCTGCTGATGTCGGCGGGAGTGGCAAAAGAAAAGGCCACTGGGTTGAGCGGATTGAAACTGGGGCGGATTCTCGGTTAATGCTTCCCGGCTTCAGTGGACTGTGCCGTCTTTGAAGATTGGTGGGAACCTAATGTCTCTGTCTGCCATTCTCACTCGCCCCTCGCAAAGAGCTGTTCGATAGTTCCCATTGGCAGGAAAAGGCGCTTGCTTCCCCCCGGAAGTTCGATGAAGCCATACTTCGTGTAGAACGTGATCGCTGGTTCATCCTTCGCGTCTACCACCACGGCAGCGGATGCAATCTGTTGGCTCGAATCGAGGGCACGATGCAAAGCGTCCATCAGCAATCGCTCCCCCAATCCCCGGCCGCGAAAATCGCTACTTACCGCAAGACGTCCGAGCAGCGTGGCCGACACTATTGGATACTTGGGGAGCCGTTTGGCGACCTCCTCCGGAACACTTCCCAGATCAATGGCGTACTGCGAAAGCGTGTAAAAACCTGCAATCGTCCTGTGATCAGGGGTGATTACAAACGGGACCGCCACTCGTTTTTTCAAGTCTTGCCCCGCTTGCTTTTGCAGGTACGAATCCAGTTCTTTGCTACCGCAAGAAAAAGCCGCCCGGTCATGTTTGGCCCCGAGCGGCTCAATGACGAATTTGGGTCCCTGACTTTCGTCAGCCAATTACAATCCCATTTGTGCTCGGTAGCGCGCAGCAGCGGCACGAGCAGCTTGGTTCGGAGCAGGAGGATTGAGGACCGCACGGATGAAAACTTCGCGGGCCTCATCCCGGATCGTTAGCGTCTCGAAATCTTTAATTGTGTTGGCCGCAGCCTGTAGCGCACTCACCACCACAAATTCCGTAATCGTCGTGCCCCGCAGCTCAGCGGCACGTTCGATCAATCGCTTCTGGTCCGGAGTTACTCTGGCCTCCAACCGTTCCTGCTTACGCGAGCGTGGATGGCGCCTCAATGCGTGTGCCATAACTCCTCCTCCATACGAAGTGTACGGCGATTAGCCGGACACTTCGACTGAAACGTACGTCTGTTAGCCGTACAACATATTAAATGCCTTTAGAATCTTCGGCTTGAAACAAACTATTGGCCGAGCATTTTATGAGATGGCTAGATAGCTGTTGAGCCCGCATTGCTACAAGCCGGGCTTATCGCTGCTCGGGGGCTGGTAGGGGGATTGCAAATATTTACGCGCCTCATCGAGCGCATTCTGCGTATTGTCGTTGGTCTGCAGGGCCTGGCGATACTCGTTGGTGGCGCGCTCGCGCTGCTGCGTCAAGTCAAAGATCTTGCCCAGTTGGATATGGCTCCAAACCTCGGTCCAGCGCGGCTCGCCATCGCCGTTGAGCGATTCGCGATAAGCGTTGGCGGAGGACTGGTAGTTGTGCTGCAGGAAGAACACCTCGGCGATGCGGTAGTGGGCCAGCGAGCTGTTCTTGTTGATGTCGAGCGCCTTCTGGAACTCCTTCAGCGCTTCGGTCAGGTCGCCCTGTTCCACGTCTTGCTGGCCGCGCATAATGGAGGTGCGCACCTGCAATTCCTGCGAATTCTGTAGGACATCGTTGTTGGGGTCGATCGAGATCCGCCGCGGCTTGCCGAAGGTTTCCACCGCATAGGCGGAGTTGGTGCCTGAAACTTCCACGCGCTTGGTCTCGGTCTTGCCATCCGTGTCGATCCTTAACTCCACCGGCATGCGGAAGAGGTCCATGTCCTGTTGTATCTCGCCGACCACGCGAAAGCCCTTCTGCGTGCGGTACACCGTATATTTGTTCTTGAACTCAGGCGCGCCGGTCGAGTCCAGCCACTGGGTGAAGAACCAGGTAAGCTGCTGTCCCGAACTCTGCTCCGCGATCCTGCGAAAATCGTCCACCGAGGCCGATTTGCCCGCGTACTGCGTAACAAAGGTGCGCATGGTCTTGTCGAAGGGATTGTCGCCAATCACCCAGCGCAGCATCTGCAGGATCATGCCGCCCTTGTCGGCCACCAGCGATTGGAACTCGGGCGAGAACGTATCCAGCTTTCCGACATCCGCCAGCGGGACCGACAGGTAAGCCAGCGCCCCCACCGACATGTCCTTGGTAACTTCCTGGAAACCGGCCCGGCCGGCAACGTGCTCCACGTAGAGCGCCTCGGAATAGCGGGCGCAGCCGTCGTTCAGCCACCAATCATTCTTGGTCGCCGGGCTCACCATGGTCCCGAACCACTGATGCGCAATGCTGTTGGCCAGCAGCCGGTAGTTGATCTTGCTGGCGAAGGCGCGCGAGGCCAGCGCCGCGATCTCCGGCGCCCAGGCGGAAGGGACGGTGTCATCGGGCAACTCGACCACGTTCAGGGTGCTGCTGAACGGAGGACTATAGGTCGAGGTGTAGAAGAAAAATTCCTTCACTGCGGTGTCGGCGTACTGGGTGGCGAGCGCCTTGTGCTCGGGTGTGGTGTACACCGTCACATTCAATCCGCCTTCGGTGCTCTTGGTCGGCTCCCACTTGCCGATCAAAATGGTCCCTGGAAAGCTGGGCTTATCTTCATAGCTGAAGGTGACGGTCTTGTATCCGGCGGGAACAGCCAGCTTGCTAAGCGTCTCATGCGTTGCGCCGCCTTTGCGGCCGGCGGGTTCTGTTGCAATTTCCGCAGCCGTGCCGGAGCTCTGCTTGCCGCTGCCAATCACGGTGTAGTTGGAGGGGGCGCTGATGCTGATGGTCGAAGTGAAGCGATCGACACCATAGCCGACCATCGGGAACCATCGTCCCGAGTAGAGCAAGTACGTGATGGGATCGCCAATGTAGGCCAGCTTCAGTCCCGGCACCGGGCTGTCGTCTCCCGACTGGATCGCCCCTTCGTACTCGAAGGTCAGAGTGTCGCTGCTGCCCTTGGTCAAGCCATTGGGGAAGGAGATGCGGATGGTCGAGTCCTGGCTGACCCGCTCCACCGACAGGGGCTGGCCGCTGGCATCGAGTACGAGCGTCGGCCGCAGCGCATTGTGCAATTCGAAGATGGCGATGGTGATGTCGTCGAGCGCCGTAAAGCGCACGCGAGCCTGTGCCTTGATCTGATGGGTCTGCGGCGAGACGACGGCCTGGATGGCGTAGTCGTTGACCTGCAGGCGCTGCTTCTCCGCCGCGAAGCACGGCAAAACCAGACCGATAGCCAACAGCACCAGAACGACGCGCACAATAGATCGCGCTGCAATTTGCATTAGGGAGGCTGCTCCTGCTCTTCTGCTCACTATAAATGATGAAAAACCCGCCGCAAAGGGACGCACGAGCTGCACCACAGAGCAGTTTCGAGTTTCGGACGTTTAGGGTGAACCGTTCAATTCTGAAAACATTTACCACAGAGACACAGAGACGCAGAGAATTCTATAGGTTTGAATCGCTCCGGTTCACAACTTGAAACTCGAAACTCGAAACTCGAAACTCGAAACTTCTCTTCACCCCGACGGTCCGAAACTTGAAACTCAAAACTCGAAACTTCACCCCAGCATTGCCAGTACGGCCTGGGCCGCCCGCTCGGATGCATTACCGCCCGCATCGCTGGGACGCAAGCGGCGCCGCACTTCACCAAATCCTGCGATCATGGTCTTTCGCGCTTCGCCCTCAGGAATGAGCCGCCGCAGCTCGGCGCAAACCCGCTGCGGCGTGAACTCGCTCTGCACCAGCTCCGGAACCACGTCACGTTCCGCGATCAGGTTCACCATCGCGAAGCGATCTACCTTTACTAGACGGCGGCCGAGCCCCCAAGTGAGCGGCGCCACGCGGTACACCATGGTGAACGGCGTGCCGATCAAGGCCGCCTCCAGCGTGGACGTGCCGCTGGCCACCGCCGCCGCCCGCGCGTGCAGCAAACTGGCCTGGGCGTCGCGCGTAAAAGTAATCTGCGGGCCCTTATAGTCGCGCAAAAACGAAGCTACCCAGCCTGCATCAAGCGTGGAGGCAACCGGCACTATGTAAACGTAGTCCGGGCCGAGAAGTTGCGCTGCTTCTAACAGCGTGGGGAAAATGCGCGAGACTTCGCCGCGCCGGCTGCCGGGCAGCAAGGCAATCCATTCCCGCGCCGGATCCAGCTTGTGTTGCGCGGCAAACTGCTCCCGGGTCACCTGCGGCGATGGCAGATCGGCTAGCGGATGGCCGACAAACTGTGCCTCAATGCCGCGCTCGCGATAGAAGCGCTCCTCGAAGGGGAAGATCACCAGCATCTTGCGAACATATTTGCGCACCTGCTCGATGCGGCCTTGCTTCCACGCCCAGAGCTGCGGGCTGACGTAGTAAATGACCGGCACCCCAAGCTTGTGCAGCTCGCGCGCCAGGCGCAGGTTGAAATCGGGAAAGTCGATCAGCACCGCGGCGTCTGGCCTTCGCCGTTCGGTTTCGCGCACCACTTTGCGGAAGCGGCGATAGATGAGCGGAATGTGCTTGATCACCTCGACGATGCCGACTTCGGCGATCTCGCGCGCATCCACCAGAACCTCGCAACCGGCGGCGCGCATCTGATCTCCGCCAACGCCGAAGAAGCCCAACTCGGGCGCCGGAGTCTGACGCGAGAGTTGGCCGCGCAAAGCTTCCATGAGCTTGGCGCCATAAAACTCGCCGGAGGCCTCTCCCGCGGAGATGAGGATTCGCACACTGGGATTATGACAGGCGAGAGCTTTCAGGCGCGGTTGTCCGGCCGCCGTGGTCAGCGGGATTTCAATCAAGGAGCAATTTTGCGGCTAGCGTACTTCGCTGTGGTTTCGCGGGCAGTGAGCAATTGTGACCAGATTAAGTCGCGGTGAGAGCCATACCATGGGGTCTGACCAACGTAATCAAGGAGAATCGAATGAATTTCAAGAAGCTATTTGCTGTCATCCTGGGGTCGCTGGTTGTGCTCGCCCTGTCCCTGCCGGTACTGGCACAGAGCACAACACAATCCAGTTCCACCACGACGACACAGAATCCACCTCCCGCTCAGGCGCAGAGCACCACCACCACGACTTCGCAGGATGCGGCAACTGCGCCGCCGGCCCAGACCACTCAGACCACCAGTTCCACTACCAAGTCCAAGCACCACAAGGTAAAGCAGACCGACACGACAACCAGCACAACCACGCCGGCGCCTGAGGCGCAGAAGAACACCACCACGACAACGACCACAACCCCGCCGCCGCAATAGATCGGCAGCCACACAGACCAGGTTCTTTGCTCCCACTCTTTTAGTTGCCGACATAAAGGGTGTGGAGCATCTTCTGGTCTAATGCATTCCGATGTGTGGTAGAGCGAAGGGCAGGAGCGTCTCCAGTAGTTCACCGTGGCATCCGGCGGGCTATCCACGCGGCGCTTGTGAGATAGGTTCTAGTCGTCGGCCGAGACGTTGACGCCGGTTGCGGAGTATTCGTTCGCCGCAATTGCTGCGGGCGTGGGGATCTCCTGATCCTTGTATTGCAGTTGATACAGCTTCCAATAGATGCCGCGATTGGCCAGCAACTGCTGATGCGATCCGACCTCGCGCACCTTGCCTTTGTGCATGACGATGATCTTGTGGGCGCGCTGAATGGTGCTCAGGCGATGGGCGATGATGATCGAGGTGCGGCCTTCCACCATGCGCGTGAGCGCCTCGCGGACGCGGAACTCGGTTTCGGTGTCCACGCTCGAGGTGGCCTCGTCGAGGATGAGGATCCTGGGATTGTGCGCCAACGCGCGCGCAAACGAGATCAGCTGTTTTTGCCCGGTGGATAGCGTGCTGCCGCGCTCGCGCACTTCTTCGCCGAAGCCGCCCGGCAGCGAGCGAATGAAGTCGGCAACATTGACTTGCTCGGCGGCATTCTCGACCGCGTGGTCTTCAATCCAGTGCGAGCCCAGGCGAATGTTGTCGGCAACCGTGCCGGAGAACAGGAACGGGTCTTGCAGCACCACGCCGTAACGCCGCCGCAGATCGTTCAAGTTCATGTCGCGGATATCGACGCCGTCAATGCGGATGGCGCCCTTCTGCACGTCATAGAAGCGCAGCAGCAACGAGATGATCGTGGTTTTTCCGGCGCCGGTGTGGCCGACGATGGCAACCGTCTCGCCCGGCTCGATGGTGAACGACACATCGCGCAGCACCCAGTCGTACTCCAGGGCAAGATCGACGTGTGCTTCGACGGCGGTCTTGAGTTTTTCCCCCTTGCTGGCGGCTTCTTCCGCGGCTTGCGCCATGGTGCGATAGGCGAACCACACGCCATCGAACTCGATGCGGCCCGGTCCGGCGGGCACCTTCGGCGACGCCGGGGTGACGATCTCCGGTGTGGTATCCAGGAGCTTGAAGATGCGCTCGCTTGAGGCCATCGCCGACTGCAGAATGTTGTATTTCTCGCTGAGGTCCTGAATGGGCCGGAAGAAGCGCTGCGCGTATTGCATGAACGCCACCAGCACACCCAGGGTCATCGTCGCAAGCACAAGGTGCATCGCGAAAAAATGCTTCGGCGAAGAAGTTATATCCAAGCTAACAGCACTGGCGTGCCGTATCGTTTGATTCCCGCCGAACCAGATGACACACGCGATTGCTGTTGCCGTGAGGACTTCCACCACCGGGTAGTACACGGCGTGGGCCATGATCGCGTCCTTGAAGGCGTCCATGTGGGTGCGGTTGATCTTCTCGAAACGCTCGTAGGATTTCCTCTCGCGATTAAAGAGCTGTAGAACAACAACCCCGGTTACGTTCTCTTGGATAAAGGCGTTGATCCTGGCTATGGCGACGCGAATGCGCCGGTAAGAATCACGAACTTTGTCACGAAAGAACTTTGTCGCGACCGCAATTAGCGGAAGAACGGCGAAAGTTACCAGTGCGAGCTTCCAATTCATGTTGAGCATGATCGCCAAAATGAAAACGAGCACGAAGATGTCTTCGAAGATGGAGACCACGCCGGCGGTGAACATCTCGTTCAGCGCGTCCACGTCGCTGGTGACGCGGGTGACCAGCCGTCCGACCGGGTTGCGGTCGAAGAAGGCAATGTGCAGGCCCTGCAAGTGGCGGAAAATCTGCGCCCGCAGATCGAACATCACCTTCTGTCCCGTCCACTGCATGATGTAGGTCTGGGTAAATTCGAGCAGAAAGCTGAACAGCAGCAGACCGACGTAGATGCCGGCGATCTGCGCGATACCGGTCAGCGGCCGGGGGCTGAGAAAGCGGTCCAGCAGGGAGTACGATTCGGTGTGGCTGGCAAGATATTTATCGATTGCGACCTTGGTGAGATAGGGGCCGAGCACGTCGGCGCCCGCCTTCAGCACGATGGCGATCAGGGCGATGACGACCTGCATCCGATAGGGGCGCAGATAGGTCAGCAGGCGCTTCATCAGCCTGCTGTCATATGCCTTGCCTAAGACCTCTTCGTCGTGGATGGAAGCCATGTCCCTTATGCGATTGTAAACAAATGCCGGAAGTCATATAGACGAGAAGGGGCGGGGGCGGGATGGAAAAGTTGGAGAGTGGGCCGATCTCAGCGGAGCTTGCGGAGCACTAGCGCCGAGTTCTTCGATCCAAAGGCGATGCAATTGCAAACTGCATGTTCGATCTCGGCGCGCCTTCCTGCTTCAGGGACATAATCCAGGTCGCACTCGGGGTCAGGCTTCTCCAAATTGATGGTCGGCGGAATTTGTCCGTGATGCATGGCGACCAGGGTGGCGGCGATGCCGGCTGCGCCGCAGGCGCCCTGGGGATGCCCAATCTGTGACTTCAGGCTCGACATCGGCGTCTGGCGCGCCTTTTCGCCCAGCGCCAATTTCAGCGCGCGGGTCTCGATGCGATCGTTCAACTGCGTGGAGGTGCCGTGCAGGTTGACGTAATCAACGGCTGCGGCGCCGATACCGGCATCTTCCATCGCCATCTGAATAGCGCGCGCCGGTTCTTCGCCGCACTCCTGCAAGCGCACCCGATGGAAGGCCTCGCAGGTGGAACCATATCCTGCGACCTCGGCGAGGATTCGCGCCCCGCGCGCGCGCGCATGTTCGTATTCTTCCACCACGAACATCCATGAACCTTCGGCGACGACAAATCCATCACGATCAAACGAAAATGGCCGCGAGGCGCGCTCCGGTGCGTGGTTCCACGACGAGGTCATGATCTTCATCAGGGTGAAGCCCTTCATGATTCCCGGCGCGATGGGCGCATCCACGCCACCGACGAGCATCACCGGCAGAAAGCCGAACTGGATTTGCCGCAGCGCGTAACCGAAGGCGTCGGTGGACGATGTGCAACCGGTGGTGATGACGTGACTCATGCCGCGCAGGCCGAAGCGCATGCTGACTTCGCTGGAGAGCGTGCCCATGGTCCCGCTGGGAATGCAGAACAGGCTCACCTGCTTGACCTTGCCGGTCAGCCACAGCCGGACCTGTTCTTCGGAAAACTCCTGCGCGCCGCCACCTGAGCCCAGCACCACACCGATTTCCCGTTGCTGTTCCAGCGAGAGTTTCGTGGGATCGATGCCGGCGGCGGCCAAGGCTTCGGTGGATGCGGCCAGCGCCAGTGGCACCGCGCGCGAGACGTGTTTGCGCTCGTGCGCGTCAACCCACGCCAGCTCGTCGAAATCCTGCACCTCGCCGGCGATCTGCACTGGCAGGTCGCTGGGATCGAAGCTGCGGATGCGCTTCACGCCGCTGGTTCCCGCCAGAACAGCGCGGCAGAAGGCTTCGTTGCCGATGCCGTTGGGGCTGACTACGCCCATTCCGGTGATGACGACGCGTTGTTTCATCAGGAGCAACTAGCACTTAGCAATTAGCAATTAGCAAAAAGCAAGAAGCAAGAAGCGAAAAGCGAAAAGCAAATGGCGAAAAGCGAAAAGGAAAAGTCTGAGACCCTCGTTCTGTTCGCAGAGGCTGTAAGCCATTCCATGCTAACAGCTAGAGGCTTGTTACTGATTGCTAGTTGCTAGTTGCTAAGTGCCAAATGCTAAGTACTAGTTCCTTCCTGCTACTCTAGTACGTGACAGACCTTTCCGCGAGCCAGTTGTCACAAGGAATTTACATTTCGGTGCCGTTCTGCCGCACGAAGTGCAGCTTCTGCAACTTTGCTTCCGGGGTATTTTCGCGCGCGCTGTTTGACCGCTATGTCGCCCAGTTGTGCGCCGAGATTGAGGCCGCCAACGATATAGCGCGGCAACTCGGCGGACAGTTGGACCGCCGTGTGGACTCGATTTACCTCGGCGGAGGCACGCCGTCGGTGCTCGCATCCGATCAGTTGCGACGCTTGTTTCACAGCGTCCGCGAGAACTTTGAGGTCGAGCCCGCGGCGGAGATCACGGTCGAGTGCGCGCCCGGCACCATCTCCGGCGAGGTCATCGACGCCCTGCTGGACTGCGGCGTGAATCGGGTGAGCCTGGGCGTGCAGTCGTTCGTGGACAAGGAGTCGTCCTCGGTCGGCCGCCTGCACACGCGGGCCATCACGCTGGATGACATAGCGCGGCTGCGCTCCAGCGGCATCGGCAACATCAGTGTTGACCTGATCGCGGGCCTGCCGCACCAGACCGAGGAGAGTTGGCAGCTCTCGCTAAGCGAGACACTCGCCAGCGGCGTGTCGCACGTCAGCGTGTACATGCTGGAGGTGGATGAGGACTCGCGGCTGGGCACGGAGCTGCTCGCCGGGGGCAGCCGCTATCATGCCCACTTTGTTCCCGACGACGATCGCACCGCCGACCTCTACCTCGCGGCTTGCGAGCGCCTGGAGCAGGGCGGAGTGCAGCAATACGAGATCTCGAACTTTGCGCGGCCCGTCACGCACGGCATCGGGCTGCGCGACTCCAAACATAATCTGAAGTACTGGACGCGGCAGCCATATCTCGGATTTGGCGTGGACGCGCACTCCATGCTGGTGGCGGGAGATGATCTGCGCTCGACGGGAATTGAGGCGGTGCGCTTTGCCACTCCGGATTCGCTGGAGGGTTACTCGGCAGCGAACGGCGCCGCTGCTCGCGCAGAACAACTTCTGGCGTCGCGCACCCTCGTCAATGCGCAGGCTGCACTCGAGGAATCATTCTTCCTGGGACTGCGGCTGAACCGCGGGATTTCGCTGGCGACGTTGAAGGCTCAGTTCGGCGACGCGGCGATCAGCACCTACGACGCAGTGATCGCCGAACTTGTACAGGATGGTTTGCTGGAAGAGGCTGGCGATGGTCTGCGCCTCACCTCGCGAGGCCGGCTGCTATCGAATGAAGTCTTCGCGCGATTCTTGCGCGAAGAGACGATTCACCACAGAGACACAGAGGCACAGAGAAGCATTTAGTTTCAAGTTTCAAGTTTCGAGTTTCAAGTGGTGGCGTTGGACCATTCAAAACTAAAGAATTCTCTGTGGCTCGGTGTCTCTGTGGTGAATTCGTTCTTGCCTCGTTACACTAAGACCATGCACACCTCCGCTACTGCCATTGACCTGCGCAGTGACACCGTCACCAAGCCTTCGCCCGAGATGCGGCGGGCCATGTTCGAGGCCGAAGTCGGCGACGACGTGTACGGCGAAGACCCGACCATCAATCGTCTGGAAGCGATGGCGGCCACTACTTTCGGACGCGAGGCCGCGCTGTTTGTTCCCAGCGGCACCATGGGCAACCAGATCGCGATCAAGCTGCACACTCATCATGGCCAGGAGGTGATTTGCGAGGAGCGTGGCCACGTCTTCAACTACGAGATGGCGATGATGGCGCACTTCTCCGGCGTGGTGCCGCGCACGGTGTGGGCGGAAGACGGCATTCTCACCTGGCGGCATGTGCAGTCCAAACTCAAGACCAAAAGCTACCATGCCGCCCAGACGGGCCTGGTGACGTTGGAGAATACGCACAACATGGCCGGCGGGACGATTACGCCGCCTGACATTTTCGACGAAGTCTGCGACCAGGTACATGCCGCCGGCCTGCCGGTGCACCTCGATGGGGCGCGCGTCTTCAACGCTTCCGTCGCCCTCGGCATTCCGGTGGCGCAACTGACGGCCAAGGCCGACACGGTCATGTTCTGCCTGTCCAAAGGACTGGGCGCGCCGGTGGGCTCGCTGCTGGTGGGCAGCGCGGAGTTGATGGACCGCGGCCGCATCTATCGCAAGGCGCTGGGCGGCGGGATGCGGCAAGCGGGAATTTTGGCCGCCGCCGGCATCATCGCGCTGGAGCAGGGACCGCAGAAGCTGAAGCAGGACCACGCCAACGCGCGCTTGCTGGCCGAAGGGCTGGCGCAAATTCCAGGCATCAAAATCGATCCCGCCAAAGTGCAAACCAATATTTTAATCTGCGACATTTCGGGCACGGACATGACATCCAGCGAGCTGTCGCGCCAATTGGCGCAGCGCAATGTGCTGGCCAACGGAGTCAGTCAGCAAATCATCCGCTTTGTCACGCATCTCGACGTGAACCGCGAGCAGTGTGAGCAGGCGCTGGACATCATCGCCTCGACCTGCGGCGCCAAGGCGCAGCGCGGCTAGAGCAATCGGGCACCCACCCAGCCTACAGTTCGCGGTAGTTCAGCAAACCGACGCCGATCAGCACGAAGCAGACCGGCCAGATCCAGGCGGGGATAGCGCGATCTTTGGGGGGAAGGCGAATCTCCAGCCAGCGCGCCCAGCCGGCAAACACCGCCAACATGCCCAGGGATACGTGGGTCAACTCCACCAGCAGGTTTTCCTTCACATTGGTAATGGCATGGGAGTGGGTCAGCAATACTACTCCACCGGTAGCGACCATAAGCGGGAAGATGAGTGCCATGCGATCGTTCTCCCATTTGCGCCGGCGGACTCGTAATTCAAAGACCGCAAAGGCAACGCATACCAGCGCGGCCAGCCGGTGTTGAAACGCCTCTGGATTGGCCCAGCACGCCCAGAAGCCTTTGGCGCCCACCGGCCAGCACTCGGTATCCGCTTGGACGAAGATGAAGATGGCGATGCCGACCAACAGCAGCGGCCAGTATTCCGCCCAGCCTGCCTTGCCGGTGCGGGCCAGCAGCGCCAGCAATCCCATGGCGAGCACGACCAGCCCCATCCAGTGATGGTTCGACTCCGACTCCATCGCCCATGCAGTCCTCTGTGGCGAGAGCGGCTCACCGTCGGCGTTGTAGGCAACCGGAATCTGGTTCGGAACGTCGCTGACGGTAGCTTGCTGTCCGGAAGCGGAGATGCTTGCATCGGCCACCTGCGGGTAGGTGAGCCGAGGCAAGGTTGGTTTCATCCGCTGCATGATCTGGTGAAAGGTGACCGTGTCGTTGGGCTGGTCAACCGCGGGCGGTTGTGAGGTGAGCGAGGCCGCCGTCAGAATCACCGTGATCCCTATCCCAACTTCCGCTTCGATGAGCCGGCGCAAGCGGGGCATCACCCGATCTTTGCGGGTACTGCGCAGCAGCCAAAAGTTGATGCCGCCGAGCAGCATCAGCGCTGCGAGCATCAACACCTTCGCCGTTACCATCACGCCGTAGGCGGTCCCCAGAACGGCCCGCCAGGAAGCGATGTATCGAATGCTCATGCCCATACCGCTGAACACAATCGCGCCGACGCTGACCAGCGCCACCCGCGAGAAACGTTCGGTTATATGCCACCGCGCCTCTTCTTCTTTGTCGCGAAATAGCGCAAGGACCAGAAATGGCAGCCCGCCGATCCAGAACGCCGTAGCCGCTTCGTGGATCGTGGTCAAAATAATGAGCAGCGGGCGGCCGTCAAGGCGTGAAGCGGCGTGGTTCGTCATGACCGATGCGCCCAGTACGGTCATCGCCAGCACCGGTAACAGCCAGGGTGCGACCTTCCACTGCTGGCGTGCCACCAAATGGGCCGCCACCGCCGCCGCCAGCACAATACTCCCCGAGAGAAAGAAGTTTGCTCCGAGCACGGCGCGGAAGCCGATCTCGGCCGTGGTCATCAACACAGCCGAGTTCACGTACAGGTACAGTACCTGCATGACGATTAGCCCAATTGTGCTGAAGCGCAGAAGCGTCCACGAACCGGATTGCATCTTCTCGATGGATGCGGGATTGCCCGGCGCGCCGCGCGCGATCCACAGAACGAACACGATGCCCCCCAGTAACAACGATTGGAAGACGAGCGTTCCGGCTCGCAGGACAACGGACAAGAATCCGAAGAGATCAACTAGTTGCTGCATGCGGCTGGACTATTTCACCGTGAAGGAAACGTCGCCACTGCTCATATGGCCATCAGAGGCAAGCACGCTCCACTTCAGTTTGTAGGCGCCCGGTTTGAGGCCTGTGGCCTGCGATTGCAGAACGTCGGGAGTCGATTGTTTGGCCAGAGGAAGGGTATGTAAAGAGCCGTCAGGGGCAAGCAAATGCAGGCGCGACCGGCTGCCGTCTACGCGCACGTTGAAACGCAAGCGAATGGGAACGTCGAGCCCGGTGACCGTGGCATGGAGTCTGGGCGTCGATTCCATCAGGATCGCGTGGGCCCACGCCAGGTGCGAGAGCCCGGTCAACAAAAGAAGAGTTAGGAGCATCGACACCCATGGCCTGGGAAGCGCGCGAGGCAATTGGCATTCCTCCTTACGGAACTACGCTGGATTGCGGCGAAACTGATCAAGATTTTACTACGGCAATCGCGGCTTTCTTAATAGACAGTAGGAATCCATTCCTCAGGAGACCACAACAAAATGGGCTTTTCGATTCCCCTTTTGTTGGCGGCATCAATCGCTGAGTCAACGGTCTTCCCGCGTCCCACCACTTCGGTTTCCTCGTCTTTGAAAGCGATCCAGCAATTACGAGGTGCATTTCTGACGAGCTCAGAAATATCGGCGGAGTGCATGAAAGGTCCTTCCGTTGAATGCAAGTTTACAACGCTTAGAGGTTTGGCAGGCCGCAACGGACGAAGAAGGCGAACACTCGCGGCCAAGAAGAATCATCCATCGCCGGAAGCAGGCGTGTTTGCATTTGAAAAATAGCGCTCGTGCACGCGGAAGACCCCGTGTATGTTGGCTTGGTTCCGGACACAAATCTGGATGTGGGTCTTGCGGCGGAACCCCGAGTTCGGGTAGACGTGTTCGCCCTCCGTGAAGACGCCGCGAACGGTATTGAAGGGTTCTTGGCCGGCTTTCTCTCGCGCGAGATGGAGGAAGTTGATAACGGCGCAGTCGAGCTTGCGGAGAAGAAGGTCATTGCCGCTGACGTTCTCAGGCATCTGGGCGCCCGAGGCGGCAACGACCGACTGAAAACTTGCGTATGCCTCCTCCACGGCGTGGATTCCATTGGAGCTGATGAGGTCCAAGCAAAATCCGGGATCGATCACGGCGCCGCCGACGAAGGGCTCGACGTTCCGGGCCTCTTTTTTCATGATTCGATCTGCGCGGTCCTGAGCCCATTCCAGGGCTCGGTCGGGGTTTGATTCCCAGAAATAGATTCCCGATCCGAGCCAGTCATAGGAGTTTTCGCTTGGACGGAAGGGTTCGTTCAGAAGGAGACGTTCACCCGTCTCCCGGTCACAGCCGTGGTACCCAAGAACAAAGGATGTGGAAAGGCTATGCACCCTGCCGGTACGGCTTGGTGAGCTCCCCGGAGGTAGTGACGATGCCGGCCTCAACTAGGAATGCCAAGGCCTTTTCTTTGGAGGTGGTTAGGTCGTTGCGGAGGTTCTGCATGGCTTCGACGGACTTCTTCAGTTCCTGCTCGCTCATCTCGATCCTCCTCTCAACGAACTGCTATTGAGTTCATTATACAACCGAATGCAATTGTTTGAGGAGTGCCAGAGGTTTCGCATTAGGGGTGAGCCGAGCAGACGTGCGCGCCAGTGGCTGGCGAGCTCTGTGGCTTCGGTCTGCCGGAGCAGTTCGCGCGCATCCACTCCGGGAGGGTTCCCAGGCCAGCGCGTAGGCCGTCGCGGATGGCTTGCCCGTGATCTGAGTCTCGGAGAATAGAGATAAGCCGGCGGCGAAGCCGTCCGTCATCGGTGGGCAGCATATCGCGCAGGCAACCTGATTTTCGGCTTGCAACCGCTGGCTCCTGCCTGCTTACCTGTTTTGTCCTGAAATCGCCGCCGCCGAACCTTCCGAGTAAACCCAAATTGTTGGGTCTGGAGAATCCGCCTCCTACTAGGAATTGTATTGGGTCCTTCCGAATCGGGCGGGCCGCAAAAATCCCCAAATTCCTCTTGACATGCAACGGTTTAGGAGTAGGATACGTCCAAAGTGGTACGAAGTGGGAAGTAGTGGTATGAAGGTTGCCCCTAGTGGGAGCTCGTTGCACGCAATGGCTTCATCGCCCAAAACGCCATGCAACCGGATCGTAGCTGCCAATTGGGGTCGTTAATGTTTACCTCCGTGGTGAAAGCCCCGCATTTCGGGGCCGAACGTTATGTTTCGCGGCACGCACACAACTCGACTGGACGAAAAGGGTCGCCTCAAGGTGCCGGCGGACTTCAAGCGCCAGATCGACGAGAACTATGGCGTCCAATTTTACATCACCAGCCGCACCGGCACTGTTGCCGAAGTTTATCCCATGCAGGAATGGGAGGAGATCGAGCGCAAGCTGGCGGCCGCACCGGACTCGCATCCGGTCAAGAAAAAGTTCCTGAAGGTCACCAACTTTTACGGCCAGGTGGTGGAGATGGACGGGCAAGGCCGTTTGCTGCTTCCCGCCGCGCTGCGCGATACGGCCAAGCTCAAAGGCGAGGTGGCGGTGATGGGCAGCCTCAAGCACCTGTTGGTGCGCAACGCCGACGAGCTTCGCAAGGAAATCGCGGCCGAGCCGTTTACCGAGGAAGATGACGCGAGCCTCAGCAGCTTGGGTATTTAGAGCGACGCAGGTTTCGGGTTCCATTCGCGATCTCGGAATGGGAGTGAATGGACAACGGGTTTTCAGACGCGAACAGCGCCCCTGGGCGTGGACATGGCGAGAGCAAAGCGTTTGGCCATGTACCGGTTCTTTTAAAACTAGCGATCGAATTCCTGGCCGTACGGCGCGGCGGGACTTATATCGATGCAACCCTCGGCTTAGGCGGGCACAGTTGGGAAATCGCAAAACTCCTGGGCCCAAAGGGTCATTTGATTGGCGTCGATAAAGATCCGTCAGCGTTGGAACGGGCACGCGAGCGGTTGACCAACCCGCCGCCGGAGATGGCTTCCGAGTGGCCGAAGGTGGAGTTGGTGCATACCTCGTTTGCGGAGGTGGCGCAGTACGTGGCGCCGGCGACCGCAGACGGGCTGCTGGCCGACTTGGGCGTTAGTTCCATGCAATTGGAGAACGCCGCGCGTGGATTCAGTTTTCAGGCAGATGGTCCGTTGGACATGCGGATGGATCCGCATTCCGGGCTGACTGCCGAACAAGTGGTAAATCGCTGCGACGAGCGCGAGCTGGCCGACGCGATTTACGAATTCGGTGAGGAAAGGAGGTCGCGGAGAATCGCCAGAGCCATTGTTCGGGCGCGGCCGATTCACACTACCGCACAACTTGCGGAGGTGATTTCGGCCGCGGCCCGGCCAATGAACCAGGCTGAGCGGCGCATTCATCCGGCGACACGAACTTTCCAGGCACTCCGAATTCTGGTGAACCGTGAGTTAGAAGACCTGCGGAAGCTGCTGAGTACGGGCGCGGCGCCGCAGGTGCTCAAGCCGGGCGGCAGGTTGGTAATCATCAGCTTCCACTCGCTGGAAGACCGCATCGTGAAAGATGCGCTGCGAGACGGAGCGCGCGCCGGGGTCTGGCGCGTGCTGACCAAGAAGCCGATGACGGCTGATGAGGAGGAAGTCGATCGCAATCCGCGGTCACGCAGCGCGAAGCTGCGGGCAGCGGAGCGGATTTAGAGCGAGATCAGTTAAATGGTTTCGAAAGTTCGCAACTCTTTACAGCGATGTTGGTGAGGGCTGCGGAAAAAGCTGTGCAGAATGTGAATAACTGCGGGCCCCGAAATTCTGCTGGTGTCTAGAAAATGCAGCCGGACCAAGGCCGATGACGCAAGGCGGTTCGGCAGGAGAGAGTAATGGCAGCCGGAGTTCTTTACCCGACCATGGCGCAAGTTGGCGAGTGGAATGGGCCGTCGGCGGAGCAACCGCGCGGCATGTTCATTGGCACGCCCGAGATCTATTTCGCCAAGCGCATTGACAACTCGCGGGTGGCCAAGGTGGCCGACCCCAAGCGCCGCCGCGAGATGATTTCGTTCGGCATCACCTTGAGCGTGCTTTTCCTCTTCGTGATGGTGTATCTGTGGCAACACTTCAGCGCGATCGAGTATGGCTATCGCATCGAGCAGTTGACGGTGCAACGTAACGCCATCACCGAGTCGAACCGCGCGCTGAGCCTGGAAGAGGCCTCGTTGAAGGACCCGGCGCGAATCGACAGGCTGGCCAAACAGATAGGTATGCAGCGGCCGGCGGGCGGGCAATTGCAGCCCATGGATTCGGCGATCGCCGATCCCTCCACCCCGGTCATGGCGCAGGCCAACGGAATTACTGTGATTTCGGCGCAACCCTAAAATGAGGCCGGCTCAAGACACCACACGAAACCGGCTGAACCAGGCAGGTGGAAGCAAAGCGGCGGTCCGCTAGTAACGGACCGCCTTCTGTATGTAAGCGCCAGCAGCAGACATGATCTTTGAGCTTCGGCGACGCCGGAGCAAAGCACAGCGGAACGGAGTAAACAGGGAATGCGGGCCAGCGCTCCCAGGACGCCAAGTCGAAGGCTTTACATCTTTGCCGCGCTGCTTTTCGTTTGGATATTTGCCATCGGCTTTCGCCTGGTCCGCTTGCAGGTGGTGAAGTTCGGCTTCTTCGAAGATCTCGCCGAGCGGCAACGTACCCGCACCGTTCCCGTCGAACCGCGCCGCGGCAACATCTACGACCGCTATGGCCATCCGCTGGCCATGTCCATTGACGTCGATTCGGTGTTCGCCGTGCCGAGCGAAGTCCACGACAAAGAAACCACGGCGGCGATGCTCGGCAAGGTGTTGGACCTCGATCCCCAGGACATCCTGGTGCGGCTGAAGATGGCGCGTCCCTTCGTCTTCATCGCGCGCCGCATTGACGCCGAGACCAGCACCCGCATTCGCCAGCTCAACTTGCGCGGAATCGCCTTTCGCAAAGAGCCCAAGCGCTTCTATCCCAAGCGCGACCTGGCGGCGCAGGTCCTGGGATATGTCGGCATGGACGGTGACGGGCTGGGCGGCCTGGAGCGGGGATTCGACGACGACTTGCGCGGAATTCCCGGCAAAGAACTAGTCTCCCTCGACGCCCGCGGCAAGTGGTTCAGCCGGGTGGAGAAGCCGCCTGATCCCGGACAGAACCTGGTGTTGACCATCGACCAGACCATCCAGTACATCGCCGAGCGCGAGCTGCAGCAGGGGATGGAGGACACCAAGTCGATTGCGGGAACGGTGGTCGTAGAAAATCCCCGGACCGGCGAGATTCTGGCGCTGGCCAATCGCCCAACCTTCAATCCCAACGTGTTCAACAGTGTTCCCGCCGAAGCGCTGAAGAACCGCGCCGTCAGCGATATTTACGAGCCGGGTTCGGTGTTCAAGGTCGTTACCTATTCCGCAGCGCTCGATCAGCATGTGGTGACGCCGGACGATAAAGTCGATTGCCAGCATGGCTCGATTGACGTGTTCGGCATGAAGATCCACGACCACGAGAGCCTGGGCGTGGTGACCATCGCCGAGGCGCTGGCGCACTCCAGCGACGTGGCTGCCATCAAGACCGGCATGAAATTGGGGGCCGAGCGTCTCTACCACTACATTCACGACTACGGCTTCGGTCAGCAGACCGGCATCGAGCTTCCCGGCGAGACCCGCGGAATGGCCCGCCCGGTCAGCCGCTGGTCGAAGGTCTCTATCGGCGCCATCTCCATGGGGCAGGAGATTGGCGTGACGCCCCTGCAAACCATTTCGCTGGTTTCCACCATCGCGAACGACGGAATTTACACGCCGCCGCGCATCGTGGCCGGCGAGCTGCCTCCCGACGGAACACCCAAGCCGGTGGTGTTTCATTCTGCGCTGCAACACCGCGTGGTTTCGACCATGACCGCCGCACAGATGAAGAAGATGATGGAAGGCGTCGTGTTATTCGGCACGGCCAGGAGAGCAATCCTGAACGGCTACAGCGTTGCCGGCAAAACGGGCACGGCGCAGAAAGTGGACCCGGCAACGGGCGCATATTCCAAGACCAAATATGTCGCGTCCTTTATTGGATTTGCCCCGGTGAACAGCCCGGCGATAACCATAGCCGTGATTCTGGATTCGCCCGTGGGACTGCATCAGGGCGGCCAGGTTTGCGCCCCGGTGTTCAAGCGCATCGCCGAGCAGGTGCTGGAATACATGCACGTGCCGCACGATGCCGATGTCAAGAATCCGCAGCGACAGAACCTGCAAGCCTCGGCAAAGGATGAGGATTTGGCCGATGAATCGTCCGATCGTCTTAGTCCGCCCCTGCAGATGGCTGACGCGGATGCAACCAGCAACGCCGGGCCGCAGACAAGTCCGCAGGCAAAGGTGGTGGGCGTGAAGGCGCCGGGCGGAGCCGCTGCGGGCGTTCCGCCAGTCTCGGGTAAGCAGCAAACACAAGCTCCGCCTGGAACGGAGATAGCGCAGGCTTCGCCTCCGCCGCAGCCGCCGAGCCCGGCCGAGCAGGCCGCCCCACAAGGCACCGTGGTTCTCGATGTGGACAGCGGAGTGATCGTGCCGTCTTTCCTGGGTAAACCGCTGCGGTCAGCGGTGGAATCCGCTCAGCAATCTGGATTGGAGATCAACGCCATCGGGAGCGGGGTCGCGCGCCAGCAATGGCCAGCACCGGGCAGCCGTTTGCCGTCGGGACAAAAGATCACGGTGCGCTTCACACATTAGCTGGGAACGTCGGCGATTCCAGCGCTCCCACACGCGCAAAGCATAGCTATAATGCGGGTAGAATGAATTTCCTTGATCTGCTGGATGGCGCTGAATATCTTGCCCAGCAAGGCAATCCGCAGATCGCCGGCCTCGACTACGACAGTCGGCGGGTGCGGCCCGGCTGGTGTTTCGTGGCCATGCGCGGTGAGACCAGCGACGGCAATGGCTACATCGATGCTGCGCTTAGCGCAGGGGCCGTTGCGGTTGTCAGTGACTCGTTACCGGCCCGGCCCGATGTCGCCTGGGCGCAAGTTACACACGGGCGGCGAGCGCTGGCACGGCTGAGCGCAAATTTCTATGGTCGTCCTGCGGAACGGCTGTCGATTACCGGAACCACCGGCACCAATGGCAAGACGACGACGGCGTTCATCCTAAATGCCATGCTGCGCGCCGCTGGACGAAAAGCCGCCCTGGTAGGCACGGTGGAATATCGCATTGGCGACGAAGTTCTGCCCGCTCCCCACACCACTCCCGAGGCGCTGGAGTTGAACCAGCTCTTTGCCCGCGCGCTGGAGGCCGGCTGCAGCGAGGCGGTGATGGAGGTGTCTTCGCACGCCTTGGAGCAGCAGCGGGTTTACGGAGTGCCGTTCGACGTTGCCGTGTTCACCAATCTCACGCGCGACCATCTCGATTACCACGGCACCATGGAACAGTATTTCGCTGCGAAGACGATACTGTTCACCGGCCTGGGGACCGAGCCGCCGAGAGCGGCAGTGATCAACGTCGAAGACAAATACGGTCAGCGCATCATCAAGCTGCTTAAGAAGCAGCAGGAGTTGATTACGTACGGCATCAGTGGCGGCGATTTTCGCGCGAAAGATGTCAGCATCGAGAGAAACGGGACCAAGTTCACCCTGATGACGCCTGACGGCCAATATCCCATTTGGAGCCCTCTGCTGGGGCGGGTCAACGTGCTGAACCTGATTGCCGCCTCGGCTGCTGCCTATGCACGCGATGTCGAGCCGCGCGCTATGGCCCTGGCGGCTGATGAACTCGCCCAGGTGCCGGGGCGCTTCGAACGCGTGGATGCCGGCCAACCCTTCACGGTGATTGTGGATTACGCCCACACTGACGACGCGCTGCATAACCTGACCGCGGTTGCGCGAGAATTCATGGCGCAGCGCGGAGGGCCGGGACGAGTCATCACCGTATTCGGATGCGGCGGCGATCGCGACCGCAGCAAACGTCCGCTGATGGGCGAGGCCGCAGGCGCCGGCAGCGACTTCGTGGTGCTGACCAGCGACAATCCCCGCAGCGAGAATCCTCTCGACGTCATGAACGACGCGCTCCCGGGCTTGCAGCGTTCCGGCACTCGCTACACCTTGGAACCGGATCGAGCCAAAGCCATCGCTTTGGCCATTCACGAGGCGCTGACCGGCGATGTCGTTCTCATCGCCGGCAAAGGGCACGAGAAGGTTCAGATCTCGGGCGCGGGCGCCATCCCGTTCGACGATATCGAGGTGGCGCGGAATGCACTGCGCAATACCGGTTACGCAACCTCTCAACCAACGCAGTCAACAAAGTCATGAAGCTAAGTCTGTCACGCGCCGCCGAATTCATGCAGGCCACCGGCGAATTTGATTCTGCCGCGGTGGCCGGCGGCTATTCCATCGATTCGCGCACTTTGTTGCCGGGCGATCTGTTCTTCGCGGTCCGCGGCGAGCGGCTGGACGGCCATGACTTTGTCGAGGCGGCGCTGGCGAAGGGCGCGGTAGCCGCGGTCATTAGGAACGACCAGCGCGCGCGGTTCACGCAGAAGAATCAGATTTTGAAGGTGGAGGACCCGCTTCTCGCATTGCAAAAGCTCGCTGCCGCCGTCCGCCGATTGTGGGGCAAGCCGCTCATCGCGGTGACTGGGTCGGCCGGCAAGACGACAACGAAAGAAGCCATCGCGCACGTACTGGCGGCAAAGCATCGGGTGTTGAAATCGCAAGGCAATCTGAACAACCATTTCGGCATGCCGCTGCAATTGCTCAAGCTGGAGCCGGAGCACGACGTTGCGGTGGTCGAGATGGGGATGTCGCACGCCGGCGAGATCACTGCACTCGCCAGGCTGGCACAGCCGGATTGCGGTGTCGTGACCATGGTCGCTCCCGTGCACTTGGAGTTTTTTGAGTCGATCGCGGCCATCGCGCGTGCCAAGTACGAACTGATCGCGTCGCTTCCCGTGGGCGGTATCGCGGTGTTGAATGCTGACGATGAGTACGTTTCGCAGTTCGGGCGTGACTTCCACGGGAAAGTTGTCACTTTCGGATTGGGAATTCATCAGCCGGCGGACGTATCGGCGCGGAAGGTTGAAACCCGTGGCCCGCTGGGCTCGGTGTTCGAAATTGTGGCGGATGGCGAGCATGTCCCGGCTATGCTGCCGCTGTTGGGCGAGCACAGCATCTACAATGCGCTGGCGGCGGTTGCCGTTGGATTGCAGTATGGAGTGCCGCTGCGAACGGCTGCCGAGTCGCTCGCAACCCTGTCGCCTGGAGACAAGCGCGGAGAAATCCTCAGCTACGCGGGCGCGACTATCATTAACGATTGCTACAATTCCAATCCTAGGGCCCTCGACAACATGGTGCGGTCGCTGGCCCAGATTCCTGCCCGGCGCCGCATCGTAGTCGCCGGCGAAATGCTGGAACTCGGTCCGCCGGCTGACGCCATGCACCGCGAGTCCGGACAAAACATGGCGCGGCACGGAATCGACAGGCTGCTGGGAGTTCGAGGGTTGGCGAAGTCGATGGTGGAAGCCGCACTGGAAGCGGGGATGAACGCGGAGTTCGTCAACACGCCGCAAGAGGCCGCCGACTGGTTGCGGCGCGAGGTCAAAAGCGGCGATGTAGTTTTGCTCAAGGCGTCACGCGGAGTGCGCCTGGAGCGCGCGCTGGAAGCCTGGGTCGGCAAAACGACGGAGGCTGCACATTAGGATTGCAGCTCCTGCATAGTTTTCAGAACGGGGAAGAATTTGCTCTATTGGTTGCTCTACCAGAAGGGTTTTCTCGTCTTTCATGTCGGCCCGTTCCGAATCTTTCGCTATTTGACCTTCCGCACTGTGTTCGCCAGCCTCACCGCGCTATTCATCGGCCTGATCATTGGCCCGGCGGTGGTCCGCCGCCTGCGTGAATTCCAGATCGGCCAGTACATCCGCGAAGACGGCCCCAAGGACCACCTGAAGAAAGCGGGCACCCCAACTATGGGCGGCTTGCTCATTGTGGTGGGCATGATTGTCCCAACTTTGTTGTGGGCCGATCTCAGCAACCGCTTCGTGTGGATTGCCGTTTTGGCGACGCTGGCCTTTGGCGCCATCGGCTTCACCGACGACTACTTGAAGGTGGTGCACCGCCGTAACCTCGGCCTAACCGCGCGCGCCAAGCTGTCGTACCAGTTTCTGGCGGCGCTTGTGATCGGCGCGATTTTCGCTGGCCTGGAAACCCATGGGCTGTACTCCACCCGCCTGATCGTGCCCTTCCTCAAGCATTTCCGGCCAGATTTGGTGATCAGCCGGCTACATCACGGCTACCTTTCGCCACTCGCATTTCTGCCGTTCCTGGCGTTCGTGGCCATCATCCTGGTGGGCTCCAGCAATGCCGTGAATCTCACCGATGGTCTGGATGGATTGGCGATTGGCTGCACCGTGATTGCTGCCGGAGCGCTTACTGTCCTCACGTATGTCAGCGGCCACGCCGTGTTTGCCGATTACCTTGAGCTTTCCAAGATGCCGCAGGTTTCGGAGGTGACCATCTTCTGCGGCTCGATGGTCGGTTCCGCCATCGGTTTTCTCTGGTATAACGCGCATCCCGCCGAAATCTTCATGGGCGATGTGGGATCGCTGGCGCTGGGCGGCGCGATTGGGACCGTGGCCGTCATCATCAAGCAGGAACTGCTGCTCCCGTTCATCGGCGGCATCTTCGTGATTGAAGCGCTGTCGGTCATTCTTCAGGTGGGCTCCTACAAGCTGCGCCGGAAGCGCATTTTCAAGATGGCGCCCATCCACCACCATTTTGAGCTGATGGGCTGGAGCGAGTCGAAGGTGATTGTGCGCTTCTGGATTGCCTCGCTGGTGTTTGCACTCTTTGCTCTTACCACCTTGAAGTTGCGCTAGAAGCCCGGCAAACGTGGCACAATGGCGACGCGAGCAGAATCTGTGATGGACGTCAACGGCAAACGCGTGCTGGTGGTGGGGCTGGGCAAGTCCGGCGTGGCCAGCGCGCTGTTCCTGGAGAAGCGCGGCGCGCGAGTTACCGTCTCCGACGCCAAGTCGCCCGATCAGCTTCGTCACGAGATTCCGCTGCTGCTCGATCATGGCATCACCGTCGAAACCGGGCAGCATGGCGAGCGCACCTTCCGCGATCAGGACCTGATCGTGATCAGTCCGGGCGTGCCCTTCGATGTTCCCCAACTGGTGCAGGCGCGTGCACTGGGCATTCCTGTCATCGGCGAAGTGGAACTGGCGGCGCGCTTCCTGAAAGGCCGGATCGTCGCCATCACTGGCTCCAATGGGAAGACCACGACCACTGCGCTGGCTGGCGAGATTATTGCAGCTGGTGGTGGTCATGCGCTGGTTGGCGGGAACATAGGAACGCCGGCGATCACTTTCGTCGAGAGTTCCACCGGAGACACTTGGGTGGTGCTGGAGATCAGCAGCTTTCAACTGGAGACCGTCGAGAGCTTTCACCCTCGCATTGCAGTCGTGTTGAACGTCACTCCCGATCACCTTGACCGGCATCATTCGTTTGAAAATTACGCCGCCGCCAAGACTCGAATTTTCGAGAACCAAGGCGCGAATGATTTTGCCGTTCTCAACGCGGACAACGCGCCTTGCGTCGAGATGGCTTCCGCTGCGAAGGCCCCGGTGTACTGGTTCAGCCGATTGAAGGAAGTCGCGAGCGGGGCATTCGTCCGTGCTGGGCAAATCGTCTGGCGCGACAGCCACGGCAATCGCGAGATCATGCCTGCCAAAGATATTTCGCTGAAGGGCGCGCACAATCTGGAGAACGTGCTGGCGGCAGTCTGCGTCGGAATGTTGGCCGGAGTCGAGCCGGCACAAATCCGGCGCGCGGTTTCTGAGTTCAGAGCGGTGGAGCATCGCCTGGAGTTTGTGGCTACGGTCCGTGGCGTTGAGTATTACAACGACTCCAAAGCCACCAATGTGGACGCGACCATCAAGGCGTTGGAGTCGTTCCCCGGCCGCATTCACCTTATTCTGGGCGGCAAGGACAAGGGCAGCGACTACAGTGTGCTGAATGCGTTGCTCAAGGAGCGAGTGAAGCGCGTGTACACCATCGGCGCGGCGGCCGCCAAAATCGAGTCGCAGGTACAAGGAACTGAGATCGCGAGTGTCGGGACGCTGGAGGCTGCGGTCAAGCGCGCCAGCGAGGCCGCCAGCGCGGGCGATGTGGTGTTGCTGGCTCCCGCCTGCGCCAGCTTCGATCAATTTGACAGCTACGAACACCGCGGACGAATCTTCAAAGACCTGGTTCGCCAGTTGGCATCGCGGGATCAGCAGCGCGAGCAGGTGGGCAGCACGGCGCGCGGAGGCAACGAGTAATGGCCAAGCGGGTCAGCGTGGATAAGTGGCTGTTCACGGTTACGCTGTTGCTCGTCTTCATCGGACTGATCATGGTCTTCAGCGCTTCGGCGGTCATGGCGAAGGAGCGCTTCGGCTCGCCTTACGGCTTCCTGCTGCGGCAAATGGCGTGGGCAGGCGCCGGCCTGGCGGCCATGATCGTCATCATGCACATCGACTACCGCAAATACCGGCGGGCGTCGGTGGTCTTCACCTTTCTGGGATTTACATCGCTGCTGCTGATCGCGGTTTTCCTGTTTCGCGATTCCCACAATACGCACCGCTGGATCAAGCTTGGCGGCTTCTCCTTGCAGCCATCGGAGCTGGCGAAACCTGCAATCATTTTTTATCTCGCGTACTTTCTGGAGTCGCGCTGGCAACAGATCACCGACTGGAAGAACGTGCTTCTGCCGGCCGCCGCTCCGGTAATCTTGTTCGCGCTGCTCATCGTGAAGGAGCCCGACCTGGGCACCGCCATCGCCTGCCTGGCCATCTCCGCCGCCGTGTTGTTCGTGGCCGGGATGAACATGAAATATCTGGGATACGCATTCGTCGCGTCGCTTCTGCCGCTGTACTTTCTAGTGGTTCGGGTGCCTTGGCGCTGGGCGCGCATGCAGGCATTTCTCGATCCCTTCAAGGATCCGCAGGGCAAAGGCTTCCACATTATCCAGTCGATGATCGCCGTCAGCACCGGAGGTCTGACCGGCTTGGGGCTGATGGAAGGCAAGCAGAAGCTCTTCTACTTGCCGGAGCCGCATACCGACTTCATCTTCGCCGTCACCGCGGAAGAGATGGGCTTGTGGGGCTCGCTACTGGTGGTGACTCTGTTCGGAATTTTCCTGTATCGCGGCATCCGGACCGCGCTTCGCACCGAAGACATGTTCGGCAAGTTTCTGGCGACCGGCTTCACCGCGATGGTGGTGGTGCAGGCGCTGTTCAACATCAGCGTGGTGCTTGCCATGATGCCGGCCAAGGGAATCCCGCTGCCGTTCATCTCCTACGGCGGTTCTTCGCTGTTCATCACTCTGGCCAGTGTCGGAGTGCTACTCAACATCACCCAACAGACGGACTAGCCATGCGTGTGATTATGGCTGGAGGCGGAACCGGCGGACATGTTATTCCTGCGCTGGCCATCGCGCAGGAGTTGCGTTCGCGCTACCACGCGGAGGTGCTGTTTGTCGGCACCCAGCGCGGCATTGAGACCCGCCTGGTTCCGGCGGCGGGATTCGAGCTGCATCTCATCCAGGTTGGCGCACTGAATCGCGTGGACCTTGCGACCCGGCTCAAGACCTTGCTGGATCTTCCGCGCGCGTTCATGGAGTCGGCGAAGCTGGTCCGCGAATTTCGGCCCGATGTCATGATTGGCGTGGGCGGCTATGCGTCGGGCCCGGCGATGCTGACGGCTGCCATGATGAGCGTGCCCACGATTGCCTTCGAGCCCAACGTGGTCCCCGGTTTCGCCAATCGCATGGTTGCTCCCATGGTGAGTGCGGCGGCGGTGCACTTCGAGGCAACGTGTCACTTTTTTCGCAATTGTCATGTGACCGGCGTGCCGGTGCGGCAGGAGTTCTTCCATGTTCCAGCGCGTTCCCCCATGAGTCCCAAGGATGCCCGCCCTACGCTGCTGGTGTTCGGAGGCAGCCAAGGCGCACATGCCATCAACCAGGCCGTGTTGGACGCTCTGCCAAAACTGATGGAGGCGGTGCCGGGAATCCACGTCATCCATCAGACCGGCGAGACAGATTACATTCCCGCCCAGGCAGTTTACTTGCGCACCATGATCTCGGCGGACGTGTCGCCTTTCATCGATGACATGCCAGGCGCTTTCGCCCGCGCCGACCTGCTGGTTTGCCGTTCGGGGGCCAGCACGGTCGCCGAAATCACTGCGGCGGGTAAACCTGCGATCTTCGTTCCTTTGCCAACCGCCGCCGACGACCACCAGACCCGGAATGCGGCGACGCTTGCCAACGGCCGCGCGGCGCGCTTGTTACGGCAGCCGGAACTTTCCAGCGATCGCCTGGTGAGTGAGATTGCCGAGCTGTTGCGCGACCGCCCGCGCTTGGCGGCGATGGCGGAGGCGACGCGCCACTTTGCCCATCCCGACGCAGCCGCCAGGATCGCAGCGCTGGCGGCCCGCGCCGCTGGCGTCCAAAGCCAGCGCGCTGTAGCCTAGAGACTCGTCTCTCCCATGTTTGCAAAAATCCAGCGCGTCCATTTTGTCGGAATCGGCGGCATCGGTATGAGCGGCATTGCCGAGGTGCTGCTCAACCTCGGCTACAAGGTGTCCGGCTCCGACCTGAAGCCGTCGGCGGTCACGCAACGCCTGGTTGCAATGGGGGCCGTGATCTGCGGCGAGCATCGCGCGGAAAATGTGGTTGGCGCCGAGGTTGTGATTACCAGTTCGGCCATCACACGCGACAATGCCGAAGTCGTCGCCGCGCACCAGCAGCATATTCCGGTCATTCAGCGCGCCGAAATGCTGGCGGAGTTGATGCGCCTGAAATACGGCATCGCCGTCGCCGGTATGCATGGCAAGACCACGACCACGTCGATGATCGCAGCGGTGTTGGCTGCGGGCGGCCTCGATCCCACGGTCGTCGTGGGCGGCCGGGTGGACGCGATGGGCTCCAATGCGCGACTGGGGAAATCGCAATACCTGGTAGCGGAGGCCGACGAAAGCGATCGCTCCTTCCTGAAACTTTCGCCGATTCTAGCCGTGGTCACCAACCTCGACCGTGAACACATGGATTGCTATCGCAATATGGCCGACGTGGAGCAGACTTTCCTGAAGTTCATGGATTTGGTGCCCTTCTACGGGATGGTTGTCGCCTGCAATGACAACGACGATCTGCGCCGGCTGCTGCCCGCGGTGCAACGGCGGATCAAGACTTATGGAACGCATGACCAATCCGACTTTCTGATTTCGAGTGTGCATTGTGGCCCGCGCAAAGATTCGGCGGCTTTGAGCAGCTTTCACGTCAGCTATCGCGGGAGGAGCTTGGGCGAATTCCGTCTGCGCGTCCCCGGAGAACACAATGCGAGGAATGCGACCGCCGCGATTGCAGTGGGGATCGGCCTCGACGTGCCGGTCGAGGACATTCGGCGGGCGCTGGAAAACTTCAACGGAGTGGATCGTCGCTTTCAGATGATCGGCAGCGCCGGTGGAGTTGCCGTGGTCGACGATTATGGGCACCATCCCACCGAGATTCGCGCCACTCTGGCGGCGGCGCGACAGTGCGGATTCGGCAAGGTGCATGTCATCTTCCAGCCGCACCGCTACACTCGCACCCTGCTACTGCTGGAGGAATTTTCAACCGCCTTCCGCGACGCGCATTCGGTCATCGTGCTCGATATTTACCCAGCGCATGAGCCGCCTATCCCAGGAATTACTGGCGAGATACTGGCGAACCGCATCACGGAAGTGGGCAGGCAGGCGGCGCTCTACGTTTCTTCGTTCGCCGAAGCGGTGAAGCTGGCGGCGAGCGCGGCGATGCCAGGTGACGTGATTCTGACGCTGGGCGCGGGCAGTGTTTCTCATCTCGCGCCGCAGGTGCTGGAAGAGTTGGAGAGCAGAGCGGCAAAGAGCGTGGGATAGAGAGGTGCCGCCGCTACGCGGCTCAGCTACAGCTTCCGAACCCAACCGCGGGCTTACGCCCACGGCTAACACAAATGTCGCCGCTGCGCGGCTAAACGTGAGCCCACGAGAATCCAGCGCCGGAGGCGCGAAAGAGTTTAGCCCAGCACGGAGCCGCAGGCGGAGTGCTGGATAACGTGCATAAAAGGGTGGGAGTCCCGTAGGGCCGGCAGAGGTTCTCATGCAGACTCTTGGCGCTGGGGCCGTGAGTTTACTCTTCTGGTTCAAGTCTGCCGGCGAATCTGCCGCTTCCGATTCTCTCTTTCCGCAAGCTGACTGAAAACAGTTATAGTGAGGCGAATAGCCGAAGTTCTGGGCGTTTCACCCGGTTTTCATGGCTCGGAAAAGTTCATCAGCAACCACGGAAGACGAACTCGAAGCGCGGGTCAGTGATGCCGCGGTGCGGTTGCGCGGCTTCGACGAATCGCCGCTCGACGCGCGCATGCTCGATCTCGATGACGAGGCTGAATCGCCATTTTTGCGCGGACAGAAGCGCGTTCCGGTGCGCCGGGGAGCGCTGCCGCGCAAGGCCGCCAGCCGTCTCAAGATCGCGCTCATCCTGATCCTGGTGCTGGGGAGCATTGCTTTAATCTGGATCACGCTTCATCAATACGCCACACGATCGTGGCGCTTTCGCATCGATTCCAGCGACAACGTCCAGGTCTCGGGCAACAGCAATGTCAGCCGCTCGCAGGTGATGGAAGTGATGGCGAGCGACCTCAATCGTAACGTCTTTTTCGTTCCGCTGGAGTTACGCAAGAGCCAACTGGAGCAAATTCCCTGGGTGCAAACGGCTGCGGTGCAGCGGCTGCTCCCCGACCGCCTGAACATTGTGGTCAAAGAGCGCACACCGGTCGCATTTGTCGAGGTCAATTCGCACATTGAACTGATTGACGCCCACGGGGTGATTATGGATCCTTCCGCCGGCCAGCAGGCAAAATATTCCTTCCCGGTGGTGGTCGGAATGCCCGACAGCGAGCCGGTCTCGCCGCGCGCCGCGCGCATGAAGATCTATGTTCAGTTGATGAAGGAGCTCGATGCCGGTGGCGCGCATTACTCGCGCGACCTCAGCGATGTCGATCTCTCCGATCCTGACGATGTGAAAGCGACGGTCACCGATCCGAACGGGGCGGTGCTGGTGCATCTGGGGTCGTCGAACTTTCTGGAGCGTTTCAAAATCTACGTGGCCCACGTGCAGGAGTGGAGAGCGCAGTTCCAAAAACTGGAATCCGTGGATTTGCGTTTTGATCACCAGGTCATCGTGAATCCCGATTCCGCAGGCGGTAACCCCAAGAGCGCTGCCGCGCCGGGCAGCGTGGAGAATGCGAAGAGCGCACCGGCGCCTGGTAGCGTGGAGAACGCGACGAACGCACCCGCGCCGGCCGCAGTCGTACCAAGCAAATCGGTGGTGAAGCACAGAACGAAGAAGCACTCGTAACCATGGGAAGTCAAACAGAGAACCTGCTCACGGTGATTGACGTCGGTAGCGCCAAGACGTGCGTGATCGTCGCCGAAGTGAATGACTATGCCTTGCGTTATCGCGGCCACGGCGTCGCCGATTCCCGCGGTATGCGAAAGGGCGTGATCGCCGATCTCGACAAGGCGGTCGACACGATCCGAAAGGCGGTCGAGGACGCCGAGAACGTGGCGCAAGCTCCGGTGGAGCATGCCGTAGTCGGAGTGGCCGGCTCGCACATCCGCGGCGTAAATAGTCATGGCGGCATCGTGCTGGGACCGCGTTCGCGCGAGATCACCCGCGAAGATGTGCGCCAGGCGGTGGAGAAGGCGCGCAGCATCGCCATGCCCGACGACCGCGAGGCGCTGCACCTGCTGCCGCAGGAATTCATCCTGGATGGGCAAGGCGGTGTGCACGATCCCGCCGGGCTGATGGGCAGAAAGCTCGAAGTGCGCGTGCACGTGGTGACGGCGGGAACCACGGCGACCCAGAACGTAGTCTCGGCCATGAACCGCGCCGGCATTCATGTGGACGACACCGTCTTCGAAGCGCTGGCTTGCGCCGACTCGGTGTTGCAAACCGACGAGCGCGAACTCGGTGTTTGCCTGGTTGACATTGGAGCCGGTTCCACCAGCCTCATCGTGTACTACGAAGGCGTCGTGATCCACAGCGGTGCCATTCCCATCGGCGGCGATCATTTCACCAACGACGTGGGAGTGGGCTTCCGCACGCCGATTCCCGACGCCGAGAACATCAAGAAGATGTTCGGCTGCGCTGTCGTCACGCGTATTCCCGAGGGCAACGAAATCGAAGTGCCTTCGGTGGGCGATCGCCCCTCGCGGCTGATGCAGCAGCGCATGCTGGGAGAAATTCTGGAGCCGAGGGCGCGCGAGCTGATGGAATTGCTGCGCGATCACCTGCGCCAGGCGGGGGTTTACGATTTGCTGGGCGCGGGACTGGTGTTTACCGGCGGCGGCTCGCGGCTCAATGCGCTGCTGGAAGTTGCGGATGGAATTCTGCGTCGTCCGGTACGACTCGGATATCCGGTGCCTATCGCCAAGCTGCCTTCGAATCTGTTGGAGCCGGAGTTTGCCACGGCAATCGGGATGGTGCTTTACGGACATCGTGCGCGCCAGGCCCGCATGAACATCGATCGCGGACTGGGAGCAAAGCTCAAAGCCTTGTTCGCCCGGCAGAACGCGTAAGGTTGCAGCGAGGCTGGAAACGGCAGCGCAGAATTCGGATTTAGCACGCGCGAAATCGGTTGAATGATGGAGGTCTAGCAATGGCGCGCATATCCGACATGCACAAGAAGTGGATGAAGGAGCCGAAATACCGGAAGGCATACCAGGCTCTGGAGGAGGAATTCGTCCTGGCATCGACGGTGATTGATGCGCGGAAAGGGCGTAAGAGCGTGGGTGAGAACTGAGTTTGGGTCGCCACGATGGGACGATTGAGCAAAGTCGAGCCCCGCAGGGGCGAAATAGTACTAGCCCAGGGCGCAAGCCCTGGGTAGGAACGAAGAGATTATCTGAACCGGCTTCAGCCGGCGACACAAGCAATCGCGAGTTGCCAGTCGCGATATTGGAGTAGAGATGATCGAAGATTTCAACGACAAAAGCCAGCCCGAAAACGACATTCGCATTCACTTCAACGAAGAGCTGCTGAACTCCGCGAAGATCAAGGTCATTGGCGTCGGCGGCGGTGGCGGCAACGCCGTCAATCGCATGATCGAATCGCACCTGGAAGGCGTGGAATTCGTGGTGGCCAACACCGATCTGCAGGCGCTCAAGCTGTCGAACGCGCCGGTGAAGATCCAGCTTGGGGTCAAGCTGACCAACGGCCTGGGCGCGGGCGCCAATCCCGACGTTGGCCGCAAGGCTGCGCTGGAAGATGCCGACAAAATCATCGAAGCGCTGGAAGGTGCGGACATGGTGTTCGTTACCACTGGTCTTGGCGGCGGCACCGGCACCGGCGCGGCTCCGATCATTGCGTCGCTGGCCAGCGAGATGGGCGCGCTCACGGTCGCGGTAGTCACGAAGCCGTTCGCCTTCGAAGGCAAACGCCGCCAGAACCAGGCGGAGCGTGGCTTGCAGGAGCTGATCGATTCGGTTGACACCACGGTCGTGATCCCCAACGAAAAGCTGCTGGCGGTCGCCAAGGACGCAGGTTTCTTCGAATCGTTTCGCGTCGCCGACGACATTCTGCGCCAGGCGGTGCAGGGCATCTCCGACATCATCACCATTCCCGGCATCATCAACCGCGACTTCGCTGACGTAAAGACCATCATGGCGGGCATGGGTTACGCCGTGATGGGCACGGCCACCGCGAGGGGCGAAGGCCGCGCCACTCTGGCGGCGCAGGCCGCGATTGCGTCTCCTCTGCTCGAGGCCGGCGCCATCGATGGCGCGCGCGGCATCCTCATCAACATCACCGGCTCCAGTTCGCTGCGGCTGGCGGAGGTGAACGAAGCCTCCACTATCATCCAGAGCGCCGCGCATGAAGACGCCAACATCATCTTCGGCGCCGTGCTCGACGAGAAGATGAAGGACGAAGTCAAGATCACGGTGATCGCAACCGGCTTCCGGGAAGTTTCCCGCCGGCGCGAGGCATCGCATCCAGTGGCTGAGGTGGTGCACCAGGCGCGCGCCACCGCAGCCAGCGTTCACGCAACCTACGAGGTGTCGTCCATGCGGGAGCCGCAGCCCACGCCAGTCAAGCCGGCAGAGCCTGAATCGCCGCGGGCGGCGGAACGGCCGCGAGCGGTGCCCTACATTCCCGACAATCTCGACGACATCGATTCCGAGATCGTGCGCCATGCCGAGCCAATGGACGAGGCGCAAATGCAGGCACGGGCCGCCGCTGCCGGTCGAGAGGAGCCGCCCACGATTGACACCGTGAGCAGCAGCGCCAACATCACCTATGACTCGGACGACCTGGAGATTCCGGCCTTCCTGCGCAAGCGGGGCGAAAGCTGAGGGCAGTTGTCAGTAGCCAGTGCCAGTATTTAACGTATGAGAATCGGCGAACTTGCAAAGCGTGGTGGTGTGAGCGTGCAGGCGATACGCTTCTACGAACGGCGACGCCTCATGCGTACCCCCCGACGGACGCCCGCGGGATATCGCATTTACACCGAGAAGGACCTTGAGACCGTCACCGTAATCAAGAAGATGCAGCGATTTGGTTTCAAGCTGGTGGAAATCCGGCACGTGTTGCAGTTATGGATTTTGCCGAGCGACACGGGTGCGCCATCTCCTTATCACGAAGGCTCACAAGAATGCCTTCGCGAGGCCTTGAAACTTGGGGAGCAGAAGCTGCAAGCCATGAACGAGCAAATCCGCTCGTCAATTCAACTCCGCGATGAATTGCAAGAGGCATTAAGTCAAATCCGCGCTGGACTCAACATTCCGCTGCCACAGAAAATTAGACCAGATCGGCCTAAGTCCTCTAGATCCGCCGCCATCGCCGCCTCCTAAATTTTTCCTTGACTCTATACCTAGGTATAGACCGGACACTGACTTTGCCGGCAATAAGAGGCAGATCCAAGACACTTGTGCAAGGAGGTTTATATGCAGAAAAAGTGTGCTTTTGTCTTATCTCTATTAGTCGTTGCCATGACTCTTCCCTGTCAAGCTCAACCAGCAAGCGAGCAGGAGAAAAACAAGACCGTGGCGCGGACGTTCTTTGAGGAAGTGCTCGGCCAGGGAAAGCTCGAAAGGTATTCCGACTTCCATGCCGCCGACTTTGTGGCCCATAGCGCTGAGCGCGATTACACTCTGGCGGAAGATATGGCGATGGCGCGGGAAGAACGCACTGCGATGCCTGACATGCAATTCGCGGTCAAGCACATGGTGGCCGAGGGAGATCTGGTCGTGGTGCATTGGACAGCGTGGGGCACGAACACTCAGCCGGGAATGGGGCTTCCTGCGACCGGCAAACCGATCAACGTTTCAGGAATGACCCTGTTCCGCTTCAGGGCGGGAAAGATCTCAGAAGAATGGAACGCCTGGAGCATGCTCTCGGTGCTGAAGCAGGTAGGCCTACTGTGCCCTCCCAAAGGACCTACGGGCCAAGAGCCGAAATTTCCAACCCAGGATCCAACCAACCCATAGACTTGTCGAGCTACGGCCATCGGTGATCGCATCTTAGTTGTCAGTATCCAGTTGTCAGTGTCGTTTTGTATCAGGGCACGGCTTCACAGGCTGCTGAAAAACTCGCAACCGCAGATCCCTCACCGACTAAAGTCGGTTCGGGATGACAAATATAAAAGACTTATGACGGCGTACCTAAAGGTACGCCCCTTCAAATGTAGTCGAGGGCGAGTTTTTCAGCGCTTGCTCGGAGTTGTACACCAGAAATCGTGACATACCCCTTTGTGCATCATTTATCCTTCCAGTGCAAGTGAGTTCTCACGCACTCACTAAAGCCCCGATCTCTTCTGCGCCTTCGTTCGGCACGACTAAAGGTCGTGCCCTGGTACGAACCCACTGGCAACTGACTACTGGCAAGTACTGGCAAGTGATCACTGGCAACTGGCAACTGGCTGCTGGCTGCTGATTATAACTAATGTTATAATCTCTCCATGCAGACCAAACTCCGCAAGATCGGCAACGGATATGGGGTCCTGCTGCCCAAGCAGGTCATCGAACACCTTCGCCTGACCGAAGGCAGCGTATTGAGTCTCGCCGAGACGAGCGCCGGGATCGAACTGTCGCCCTTTGACGCCGATTTCTCCGAGCAGGTTGAAGCCTTTCGCCGGACTGAGCCTCGGCACCGCAACAGCTATCGAGAACTGGCGAAGTGAAGCGGCTGCGATGGCTTACCGCGAAAGCCGTCGAGGCCATCCACGAGCAACTGATTGCGCGTTACGGCGAGGTCTCCGGCCTGCGCGTCGCCGGACTGCTTGCATCCGCTGTGGCCAGGCCTCAGAACCTGGCGGCCTATGGACGGACGACATCGGTGGCAAGTCTGGCGGCCGCGTATGCCTGGGGGCTGCTGCGAAACCATCCCTTCCTCGATGGAAACAAGCGCACCGCGCTGGCGGCGATGGTGGTTTTTCTCGAGCTCAACGGCTGGGAACTCAGTTGCAGCGAGGCCGAAGAAACCGCGATGGTGCTCCGCGCCGCTGCGCCCGAAATTACGGAACATGCGTGGACCGAGTGGGTCCGACGGCGCACGAGGAAGAGGTCCTGAGGGATGGTTTCGAAGCCGCGGGCAGGACGTTCTCTGCCCAGCTTAGATGGAATGAGAGGGCTGGTCTCGCGGAACAGGGCACCAGGCGTCAGGCGTCTTCTCATCACTCCGAGAATCCCTGCTGGCGATCTACCAAAAAGAGAGACGAGGCCAGTTTCCACGAACCGCAGATCACTGTCCGGGAGTTGTATCACCTGAGAGTGTTTGGGAGTCAAGACCGGGGACAAGATAATCTTGGCAGACGTGCTTGGCCTCTCTTCCTTCGATCCCTACTTCCGTCCGGCATCGGCATACCGTTAGAAAACACTTCATGCAGATCGATTCGATCACGCCGTCGGCGATAAAACGGTGCACGAACGGATTGTCCGATTGCGCTTCCATGCCCCAATACTAGGACGATCAGATTTCAGTTGTCTGCGCAATATCGCACACTTGATGGCCTGGGGTCGCCGCAGTTTCCGGCATGCTTCGCGGGAGGACGGAGTGATGGAGATCGAATCGCAGTGGACGGCTAGGAATGGTGAGTTGAAAATGTTCGGTAGACCGGCCCGAACCTCCCTCCGCCCCGGTTAGCGTCCAAGAGAGGGATGCGAACTTGCGGGTACCCAGCTATACTGTCATTTCCCTGGACTCAAATCGGACGCATGCGTAGCTTGCGGAATGCGAACATCCATTTTGCAGAATCTGCCCGGACAGCTTTCTCTGTCTGAAAGAGGCCAATAAATATGTATTGGGTTTATAACCTACCCAACTGGCTTTTTGGAGTGCTCACTGTCGGCGTTTTTGTGGGCTTCAGCCTGGCAGGGATCTTTTGCACCCGGTCATGGATTCGTCGCATGCACGTCCAGCTCTCCCACAACGATATTGTCGGCTTTTACTTGGCAGGGTTAACCGTGCTCTACGGGGTCTCGCTGGGTTTGCTCGCTGTCGGGGCCTGGACCATCTACACGGAGACGGAAGCCAAAGTGGCACAAGAGGCAGCAGCTCTATCCGGACTCTATGGCAGCGTTAGCGGTCTTCCGGAGCCAACACGCGGTTTGCTGCAGAATGATCTCCGCGAATATACGCGGAAGGTGATCGACGTAGGCTGGCCGGCGCAACAGCGCGGCGAAATAGCAACCGAGAACAGCGCGACTCTGGATAAATTCCAAACGGATTTTGAGACTTTTGAGCCCGTCACCGAAGAGCAGAAGATTCTAATGGCGGACATTTCGCGGGAATTCGACGCTCTGGAAGAGTCGCGAAGTATTCGTCTGGACACCGTGAATGAGGAATTGCCGCCACCGCTGTGGGCGTTGATCCTGCTAGGAGCGTTGATCTGCATTGTTGCTACCTGGTTCTTCCACACCGAGAGCCTGAAAATGCATATCTGGATGACGGGGCTCATCGCAGCTCTTCTCGGGCTGATGGTCTTCATGGTGGCGACCCTCGATAATCCCTATCGTGGAGAGGTTAGCGTCAGTCCGGCGCCCTTTGAGCGCGTTTACCAGCAGATGGCCAGACCGGGTAAGTGATCCCGCAAGGACCCAACGCTTCACCATGAACAGGGCACAGAGCGCGGGGTTGTCCCCTCGCTACTGGTTGAAAAGTTCGCTGTGCGAGCCCATGCGGACAAATCGCAAGGTTTTGTCGTCCGGCTTTTTGTAGATCAGCAAGAGGTCCGGCTTCAGATGACACTTGCGATGGTCCTTCCAGTTGCCCGACAGGGCATGGTCGCGGTGTTTCTCCTTCAGCGGTTGGTCATCGGCCAACAGCACACCGATGTCCGCGAGTAAAGTCCCGACATCTCTGTGCCGTGGCGTCGCTCGGGTGCGTTTGTAATCGCGGCTGAAGGCCGTAGTCCATTCAACGGTGCGCATTCAACTCGGCCATCATGGCGGCGACACTGGCCGCTTTATGCACCTCGCCCCGCTCTCCGGCCTCCATCGCGGCAAGGGTCTCGCGGTTGGGAACCCGCACATCAAACGGCAGGGCTTTTTCTGCGGCCACCCGCGTCAGCAACAGACGGACGGCATCGGATACCGTCAACCCCATCGCGGCCAAGGTCTTTGCGGCTTTAGCCTTCACCTTTTCGTCCACCCGGATATGAACCATGCTGGTTGCCATGAGAACGCCTCCTCCGATATATATACATTGTATACCTCACTGCGGAAGGTTCGGCGGGGCCGGCCCGGACTCTGCTCTACCCCGGTTAGCGTCCAGAATATGGACGCGAACTGGAGCGCCAGGCCATGCTACCGTTACGTTGCACGACATGCCGCTATTCTTACTTGTGGAGGCCTATAATGCGGGCATGAGCGCCGATCGGTTTTCGCACCTGCTTCTGGGCATGCAGTTTGTCGTGTGGGTGGTTTACGGCTTTCTTGCGGCCCTGCGACATTGGCCGGCGGGAGTAGCTTTCGGAGTTCTCGCCAGCATAGGCTTGTTGTCGCTGGAAGCCAGCCGTCATATTAAAGTCAAGCTGCTGGACTGGGTTTTGTTGGGCTACTTTGTCATCGCGGCGATCGCGACCTTTCTAATTCGGTCGGCCGCGTTTCCAGCCTACAGTTCGGTGGTCATCTGGGCGCTATACGCCGGTGTGACTTGGGTATCGATCATTGTAGGAGTTCCATTCTCCCTGCAATATGCGCGCGAATCGGCGCCGCCTGAGAGCTGGAATACGCTCGGCTTCCTCCACGCCAACTGGGTCATCAGCATGGTTTGGGGGCTTGCGTTCTCCGTCAACATCGTCTTGGCGTCCATCGCACTGAATCCGCGCAATAAACCTCTAGTGGTTGGCGTCCTCGTCCCTCTACTCATTATGGGTGGCACCGGAGTTTTCACCGCCCGATATACGAAGATCACGCGCCAGCGCGCTGGGCGAGCCTAGCCGGGACTGCTGCGTCCGCATTCCTTGGCAGGAACTTGTAACAGGCAGACACACATCTCTGCTGCGTCGTGCCCCAGCGCCAAGCTGCTAACATGAGGTCGGCTGCAAGGAGGAATTCAGAACATGACACAAACAGGACTCTCCAACCCCGGCTCCGGAATGTCAATTGTGTGGGCGATTCTGCTCATCGTCTTCGGTTTCCTGGCCATCGCGATCCCGTTCGCCACCTCGTGGGGTGTGGTTTTGGTCATCGCCTGGCTGATCGTCTTCAGCGGCATATTTCAGTTCATCCACGCCTTCCAGTCGAAAGGCGTCGGGCACATACTCTGGAAGCTCCTGGTCGCGGTTCTGTATCTGATCGCCGGTTGCTATTTTCTGCTGCATCCCGTGTTGGGGGTTGCCGCATTCACTCTGGCGCTGGCGATTTTCTTTGTGGTGGAGGGAGTGTTCGACCTAGTGGCTTACTTCCCCGCCCGCGCTATCCCGGGATCAGGCTGGATTCTGTTCGACGGCATCGTCACCTTGATCCTCGGCGTGCTGGTCTGGCGCCAGTGGCCCTCCAGCTCGTTATGGGTGATCGGCACGCTGGTCGGAATCAGCATGATCTTCACCGGGATGACGCGTCTGATGCTGAGCCTGGCTGTAAGGCGTCTGGCGCGCAGCTAACAAGAGCACAATGCCGGAGCCTGGCGCCTGAGATTGGTTTGCTCACCAGGTTTAGCGTCTAAGAAGACGGACGCGAACCTGGGCGCCGGGCTTCTCGCTTCTTAAGAGCGGGGTCACACGAACAAACAACGGGTATACCCCCCTCCCCCTCATGCCTGTAAAATATTGAAAATATTGGGCCAGCACCAAGAAATCCGCGCAAAATCTTGAGCCGCAAGGACTTATTGGCAAAATCTTGAGCCAGTAGGACTTACCTCAGCCTGGAGCCCGGAGCGGACCCGAAAATGCGATGTACCCTCCGTCTGTACGAGACCACGAATTGTCAAAGAACTCCCGGCATCGCAGACGTTGTTCAGACCGCCTGCGAAGCCCTTGGGCACACTATGCCCAACTTATCAGCCTAACGCACTTTGCCGGGCTGTCAAGATTACGAAAGTACATAAATGGGCCAGCGGGACTCGACTCTCCTATCTACGATTACCCCGCCCTGAGGGGTGGGCTAAGATTTTTCGCCTGCGGCGCTGGGAGTCGCGGAGATCGAATCGGATTGGACAGCCAAGAGGTCGTGAGTTGAAAATGTTCGGTGGATCGTCCCAAACCTTCCCCTGCCCAGGTAGCGTCCCAAAGACAGAGGCGAACCTGGGCACCAGGCTTCTCGCTTCTCAAGAGCGGGGATATGAGCAACGGGTATACCCTCCTCCTCCTCATGCCAGTAAAGTATTGAAAACATTTGGTCAACATCCGGCAACAATATACTTGGCACACAATTCTGGCTATCATATTGATTGCCGTGACAGGACTAGCGAGCATCGTTACTCGCAAGAGCTTCTTGCATCAAGCTAATCTTGTCTTTGGGTACATCAACCCCTACCTCGAAACTCATCATCGGAATCGTCCCATTGGGCAAGTTTACAGGTTGACCACCGGAAGTGAATCCCGCTGGCCCAATGACGTGATAGGCAAAACGGGTTTGGCCAACTTTGTTGTCGAAACTGAAGAGGTAGGTCAGACAGCCAACGACGTAAAACCCGACAAAACTGTGGGACTTGTCGGCCGTGGAAGACGATTGGGCAGCTATGTCGCTCGGCAGAACGCTGATGTCCAATTCTCGCTCCACAGGATGGCCGGAGGGGAACAAGTCAGTACTGAACATTTGGGAGAGCTTGGGATGGTCGCAAAGCTCCCGCTGCTTCGTGGGCGATTCGACGGCGATGGGAAGTCCCGGTGGCGCAGCGAACATTTTAGCGTCGGCTTGAACGTTCTTCGCAACAGACTTGCCGACATTCTTAATCGACAGTTTAAGCACCAAAGCTGCCTGCCGGCCATTAACGAATATGAGTCGCTCCGCTGTGGCCTCCACGGAAATCCACGGGCGCTCGGAGATTTCCGTTTGCTTTTGAATCGCGAGGGCAGAGTTGAGCGCCGCATTAGCTTGGTCGCGGCTGGCCACTACTTGGTCTTGCAGAATGTTCAGCTGTTTTTCGGTTCGGATACCGCTACGCGCGGATTCCTCGGTAGCCAACTTAACAGAATCCTGGGCTGCCTTGGCCTGCGCGGAAGCTTCTCGGATGAGTTCATCGCTCTTGCTCAAAGATTCCGCCATCTTGTCGGTCTGAGCCTTCGCTTGGTCGGCCTGCGCTTTAGCGGCCTCGGCGAGTGCATGGGTGTCAGTAGCTTGCTGGCGCAGCAGGACGATAGTTTGGTCGGTTTGCTGGCCGCTAGATTGCATCTGCTTAAGCTGGCCCTTCATCACGGAAAGTTGTCCGTTATAAATACACAGGGCAATGATGCCAACGATAGCGAGTACGACATTCGAGGCAATTTGTGCGATCTCTACCCATTTGAATTCTCGCGAAAGCTCGCTGGCTACGCCCTGCTTTGCTGTGGAATCGCCATTGCTGGCTTCTCCCATTTGGCTCTGCTGTGGAGGCATTGGAACTGGACGTTGCGGCGAAGGCTGAGTGTCGGGCTTCCCGGATGGGTCATCGCCGTGTTTCTTATCTGTCATGGCGCAGGTATGGCATTTGGTATTTAATTGCAGATGATGAAAAGGAAATACGAATACATCGAGGGCCGGAAAGCAAGGGAAAACTTTGAAGGGGCTATGACCGCGATCTTCCGGGTTCCGAAAGATGAAGTCCCACGGCCACAGCCCAGAAGCGGAAAGGCGGGTGGCCCAGCCAACCATCAGGGTGCCCCACCCAAGCTGATTTTGCCTGGGACCACTACACACGACCCCCGATAGATATGAGTTAGAGGCTCGCGAATCGGAGTGGACGTCCAGGAATCATGAGTTGAAAATGTTCAGTCGCCCGGCCCGAACCTTCCTCTGCCCCGGTTCGCGTCCAAAAGACGGACGCGAACCGGGGCATCAGGCAGAAGAGGAACCTTCGCAATTCATTGCATTCCGGGTGCCCAACGCCGAGTTTCCTTGACAATAGGAAAGAAATAGGCAGTAATGGTAGCCCTCATCCATCCATGACCCAGGAGCCACAATCGGGGCCCGGCATCTTGCCCGACAGCCCTACTCCAGACAAGTCGGCAATTCCCGAGTTGCGAGCTCAAATTTGGCAGCTCTGGGAGAAACTGGGCGCTTATGGGTATATGTTGGGATGGTGTCTCAGCTACAGCTTCCGTCTGCATGTTGCACCATATCTCGCATACGTAGTCGGTATGTTCTCCCTCTTTGAGGTCGGCGAGACGCTTTTGCATTTAGCTGTAGGACGTCTTACGGGCCAAACAAGTACCGCGGCAATCTGGTTATCAATCCATACGATGGGTTTGTTGAAAGAGAGCGGGCGCACGATGTTTTGGCTATCCCTGATCTCCATTCCCGTTACTCTGAGCATGGTATACCATCATCACCGAATGCTGCGCCGCGTGGAGCGCCATAACATATTGCTAAGTTCGCTTCGTGATGTTGCTGTAGAAGCAATGCGTTTAGCTACGTCGAGTCACGCGACCGCCGCCGAAGCAGAGCTCCTCAGACGCATCCTGCAAGCGCTGACCTTCTCGTTAGAAAAGGCGAACCCCAAGAGCCCTAAACTGGATGCGACGGTCCTATTGCGGCACAAGACGACAGACAATTTTGGCCTGTTGTTGCAGTATCCGGATAACACGTACAATTTTCCGCCGCAAGGTCTGCCCTCGGGAAGCGCTGCGGACGAAGCGCTTAAGGCAGAATCGAAAGGCGTCATTTATGTTCCATTTACGAAAGTACAACACGGGATTCTGTTGACCGCAGTTGAAACCGTAACCCCTCGTTACTCTCGTATGTCGTTGTTGTCCAACGTTTTTAAACCGCTGCAAACGGGGTATGTGCCGCTCTGTCATGCGTGTGTCCAAATTCCAACAAACCCTAACGAGCAGAGCCGTTATGTACTATCGTTGGATGCCGACAAGCGAAGCTGTATGGGGCAACTAGAGTTCCACGCACTGCAAGTGGTTGCGAGCTTTGTAGGAATGCTCCTTGCAAGCCCAAAACGGGATCTCGTGCCAACTCAGAACGGGGCATCTTGAAACTAACCCATGCAATCTCATTACAGTGAACCGTGAACGGAGTACAATAAAGGAGCTATGATGCACGACACAATCCTTTTGCACGAACCACCGAAATCGACGTCGGGCGAGGATGACCGCTTTCAGCGGGTACTACAGCGCAACGCAGAATCCACATGCACTGTGCATACGACGCCGCTTGCTCTTGAGAGCCTAAAAGGAATTGGTTGGACACTTGGACAAGTAGTCAAATTGATTCTTTCCAGACGGTAGGTCTGCTTCTCCCCTGACCGCGTTCGTTGAGAGTTGCTGTTTCATGTCGGGGACCGCCCGACGCTGGCGCGGCTCTGTAAATATTGCCCCCTATCGAGACTGACTGCTGCCCGACTAGGGTCACGTATTCGGTTGTGAGCGGTGTTCGTCGGAAAGACTCTAAGGGCCCGTGGAGTGTCCAAAACCTCCGAAGCGACCGTCGCCCCCCTTTCGCCATGGGGCGGGTGGCCCAGCCAACCATCAGGGTGCCCCACCCAAGCTGATTTTGCTTGGGTGGGGACTTTGTCTTCCGATCACAGCCCTACACCCGCGCCAGGTGCACCCCAAACCATTTCTTTCGGTCGCACCAGGTGTGCTCCAGGGTGAAGCCGCTGTCGCGCAGGATCGATTCGATCATGGCGTCGGTGTACTTGTAGCTGTTCTCAGTGTGGATGCGTTCGCCGGGCGCGAACGACAGGTCCAGGTCGAGCGCCGGGATGAATGCCGTTTGCGCGGTTGTGCTCTCGAGATACGCCTCGATGCGCGACTGGCGGCGGTTCCACAGCGCGACGTGGCGGAAGCGATCGACCTCGAAGTCGGCATCCAACTCGCGATTCAGGCGCGCCAGAATGTTCTTGTTAAACGCCGCCGTAACTCCCTGCGAATCGTCGTAGGCGGGCAGCAGGATCTTCGGACTCTTGGCGAAATCGGCGCCCAGCAGCAGAGCGTCGCCCGCGCGCAGCGTCCGGCGGATGCGGCGCAAAATCCGCACCGACTCGTCGGGCTCGAAATTCCCAATACTCGATCCGATGTAGAGCACCAGCTTGCGCCCGCTGATGCGACTGAGCGCGGGCACGCCTCCGGTGTAGTCGGCGACGATGGGATTGACCCGCAGTCCGGGAAATTGCCGTCCGAGTTGCGCTTCCGCTTCCTGCAACGCGGAAGGCGAAACGTCAATGGGATAAAACAGGGCGCGGCTTTGCCGGCGCAGCAACTCCTCAATCAGAATGCAGGTCTTGCTGGCGGTGCCGGCGCCGAGTTCGACCAGCGTCAGCGACGTTCCGGCATGTTGCAGGATCTCGCCCGCGTACGTCTCAAGGATCGAGCGCTCGGTGCGCGTCAGGTAGTACTCCGGCAACTCGGTGATCTGCTCGAAGAGGGCCGAGCCGATGTGGTCGTAAAACAGCTTCGACGGCAGCCGCTTGGGTGTCGCACTCAGACCCTCGAGTGCTTCCAAGGCGATGGCGTCGTTCGCCAGGAACTGAAGTTGCTTGCTAGTTGTTGCCATTGGCCAACCGTATGCCCATAAATTGCCAGCGCACATGGGGCGGAAAGAAGTTGCGATAGGTGGCGCGAATGTGCGACTGCGGCGTAGCGCACGAGCCGCCGCGCAACACCATCTGATTGCACATGAACTTGCCGTTGTACTCGCCGACGGCTCCCGCAGCCGGCTTGAAGCCGGGATAGGGTGCGTACGGGCTGGCCGTCCATTCCCAAACGTCGCCGAACATCTGCGACAACGGCGCCACCGCCTCTTCCGTCAGCGCGCGCGGATGCAGATGCCCGCTCTCCAGCAGATTGCCTGCCACCCGGCACGACCGCGCGGCAACCTCCCACTCGAATTCCGTTGCGAGCCGCGCTCCCGCCCAGCGAGCGAAGGCGTCGGCCTCGTAGTAGCTGACGTGACAAACCGGTTCGCTCAGTTCCAACGGCTTCATGCCTTCGATGGTGTAATGCCACCAATCGCCAGCGCGCTGCTCCCAGTACAACGGCGCGCTCCACTGATTGCTGCGAACGCAGTCCCAGCCGTCGGACAGCCACAGCTCGGCGGTGCCGTAACCGTTGTCGCGCATGAATTCCAGATACTCGCCGTTGGTCACCAGCCGCGAGGCCAGGCGAAATCGTTCGAGATAAACGTTGTGACGCGGGCCTTCGTTGTCGAACGCGAAGCCTTCGCCCGCAAAACCTGCGCTGTAAATGCCTTCGTCGAAACTGCGCCACTCGATGGGCGGGACGGCCGCAGAGGCACTCGGTGCCCGGTGACTTTCTGGCGTTGGGCGAAAGGCCGGCCGCAGCGGATTCGTCCACAGCCCGTTCTTCACGTCGGTGACGATCAGCTCCTGGTGCTGCTGCTCATGGTTGATTCCGAGCGTAATCAGCGCGACCAGTTCGGGCGCAGGCTCGGTTGTGAGGATGTGCACGATGGCATCGTCCACATACGCGCGATAAGCATGTACTTCGTCCAATCCAGGGCGCGACAAGATGTGCCGCATGGCCCGCAACGGGCGATCGCCCACGGCGTTGTAATACGAATTAAATAGATTGCGAAACGCGGGATGGGAGGGGCGATAGTCGCACAGGTGCTTGGCCAGAAGAAAAGTCTCGAAGAACCAGGTGGTGTGCGCCAAGTGCCACTTGGCCGGACTGGCGTCGGGCATGGGCTGCAGGCCGTGATCTTCCACGCTCAAGGGAGCACAGATGTGGAGAGAAGTCTCGCGCACCGCCAGATATTTTTCCAGCAACGAGACCTCAGCTTGAGGCGCCGGCATCGGCAGATCGCGAATTGGGATGGTGCTGTGCATAACAGGCTGCAATCGTGAATCGTACTTGAGATGCAGAAAGCGAACGTTGCGGCTGCGCCACGCTTCGGGGCGTGGTGCCACGTTGCCGCCCCTAGAGCAGATGCGGAGATTGCGCGAAGGCTACAAAATTTAAGGCAGGGCAAGACGGGGCGCTATTTTGCGATTTCGGCGGGGGCGGCGGGCTGAACTTGCGGCTCTTCGATGGTCGTGGAAGGATGCTCGTATAGGCCCCGCAGATCGTTCCAGCGGACCGCCAGCATCTCCACGCCCATCTTCAACCCGTCGCGAATAGGACTGATCTTGGAACGGTGATCGTGCGCCCACTCCACCGCGACCTCGACGGTGCGCAGCTTGAACTTGTTGGCCAGAAAGAGCAGCTCGGGATCGAATCCCCAGCGCTCGACACGTTGCCGCGAGAAGACGGTCTGGGCCGCCGCCCGGGTAAACGCCTTGAAGCCGCATTGCGTGTCGCGATACTTCAATCCCAGCACGATGCGCAGCGCCAGATTGAAAAGCCGTCCGTACAACTGGCGGTGCCAGGGCTGGCGCTCGGTTTGCAGGTCAGCCCGCAGCCAGCGCGAGCCAATGGCGACATCCGCGCCCCCCTCAATCGCCGCGAACAGCTTGGTCGCTTCGTAAATTGGCGACGACAAGTCCGCGTCGGTAAACAGCAGAACGTCGCCGTTGGCGTGCAACATGCCGTTGCGCACGCTGTAGCCTTTGCCGCGATTACCGGGGTTCTCCAGCAATCGAATCTCGGGACATCGGCTGGCAAAGCTGCGCGCGACTTCGGCGGTGCCGTCGCTGGAACCGTCGTTTACGACGATCACCTCAGCCTGCATCCGCCGTTCCCGGATGTAGGCAAAAACTTTGGGGAGCGAAGTAGCCAGCCGTTCGCTCTCGTTGTAAGCCGGGATGATGAAGCTGTAATACATCTGCACCTTAGACGCTGGCTTATTGTATTCCAGTTGTCAGAGAGGAAAAGTTTGCTCTGGGGAGTCGCTATCTAATCGTGCGTTGAGTGGGAAATATCCTTCCGCAAAGGATAGTCTATGACGATTGCCTTCCCGGGTGAGACGGCCTTTACGGCATGTAGCGCATTAGGTGGAATGATTCCGACCGAGCCGGGACCTGCGCGCTGGGCGACCCCAGCGATGGTGATTTCCAGTTTTCCTTCCAGGATTTCCCAAACTTCTTCCTGGGGGTGGGAATGCTCATGGATCGAGGCCCCAGCGTCGAACTCGTAGTGTCCGAACGTCAGGTTGGCGGAATCGAAATAGCGGCCTCTCCAGCCCGGCAAGCGTTCGATGGTTGGCAGTTTGTTGGTATCGATGAATGTCATGTCCACACCTCAGGCTTCTGTTTTCTGATTTTACGCCAGCCGATCCGAAGGCCAAGCTCGTTTCTTGTGGACGGGACTTGCAGCGGCTGCAAGCGGGGATTAGCCTTTCCTTAGCGATGCGCACCGCTCACCTACTCGGCGTCCTGCTATTGTTGAATGTTGCCGTCAGCGCTGCTTCCAAGCCCCACGTGGTGAGCCTGGGAAAGCCGCTGCCAGTCAAGTTGTTCATCGGCGCTGCGGAAACCAAGACGATGGATATCGCGGTCCGTCCGCTGTTTGTGGACGCCAAGCTGAAGGAGTTTACGACCGGCACGTCACACGACGTCACCGATCGGCAGTTCGTGGTGCGGCGGGTATTTCGTACCAACGACGCGCTGCCCGAGGAGGCGCGCAAGTCTCCGAAATGGCTTTGGCAACTGGGCGGGTGGCTGCTGGTGGACCGCAGTTCCGGGAAGATCACGCCAATCAAGTTGCCCGATTTCGATCCGTTCTACTCGGAGGTAAGTTGGTACCGTGACTATGCGGCGTACTGCGGCATCACCGCCAATGGCGAAAAACTCGACGCCGTAGTCGTGCAAATTGGCGTCAAGAAGCCGCTGTATCGTAAAGAACTGGGGAAGGCCAATAGCGGCGACCAGCCCGACTCCGATTGCGCCGCCCCGCACTGGGATCGTCAACCCGCGCGCGTGACCTTTCTTCCCAAAGTTGGTGACAAGCTCAGCGTGACCGTGCGGGGCCACTTTGTTGACGAAGTGGCCGACGACGATTCCGACTAACCTTAATTCAGATCAACTTTGAGACGGAGCACAAGTTTCCCTTGAAGACCTTTGACGAACTACTGCGCGAAGCCGAGCTAGCCCACGGACATCTGTGTGCCGGGCAGGTGCTGGGGGTCCGACTGGCCATGCTCGGGCTGGAACTGCTGGGCATCGACGATCCGCGCGGCAAAGATCGCAAGCGTCTCATCACCTTTGTGGAGATTGACCGCTGCGCCACCGACGCCGTTGCCGTCGTAACCGGATGCCGGTTGGGCAAGCGGGCGCTCAAGTTCCGGGACTGGGGTAAAGTGGCCGCGACGTTTGTCGATCTCGCCTCGCAGCGAGCGGTGCGGGTCTGCGCCCGCGAAAGCTCGAAGGCGCTGGCGCGGCAAATGCACCCCGAAATCGAGAACAAGAACCAGCAGCAGATGCTGGCCTATCGCGAGATATCGAATGACGACCTGTTCACGGTGCAGTGGGTAAAGGTCGCGTTGCCGCCCGAGGAGTTGCCCGGCTACAAAGGCGAACGCATCGTGTGCGAGCAATGCGGCGAAGGCATCAACTTCCAGCGCGAAGTGCGGCGTGAGGGAAAAATCCTGTGCCGCGCTTGTGCCGGAGAGCGTTATTACGAAGAGATTCCGTAGAGAAGTTGGAGGTGGCCTACCCGCTCGCCCTCCCCGCCAGCGCGTGTTCCGCCGCATGGCCCGCGCGCAATACCATGGCCTCGTCGAAGTGCTTTCCCAGTATCTGCATCCCGATCGGCAAACCTCCCTTGCTCTTGCCGCAGGGAATGGAAATTCCCGGGATGCCGGCCAGGTTCGCCGTCACCGTGAAAATATCCGCCAGATACATGGCGAGTGGATCGTCCGTCTTCTCGCCGAGTTTGAACGCGGGCGTCGGCGCGGTGGGCGTAACGATGGCATCCACCTTGGTGAATGCCTGATGAAAGTCGTTAGCCAGCAAACGCCGTACCCGTTGCGCCTTCAGGTAATAGGCGTCGTAGTATCCCGCGCTCAGAACGTAGGTGCCCAGCATGATGCGCCGCTTGACCTCGGCTCCGAACCTCGCGTCCCGCGTGCGCCGGTACATTTCCGCCAGAGTCTTGCCATCGGTCGCGCGGAACCCGTAACGCACGCCGTCATAGCGCGCCAGGTTCGACGAGGCTTCGGCGGTAGCCACCACGTAGTACGTCGGAATGGCGTATTTCGTGTTGGGCAGCGATATCGGCACGATCTCGCATCCAGCCTTGGCCAGCTCCTGAATGCCGGCTTCGACTGCGCTGCGAACTTCGGGATCGAGTCCCTCGCCGAAATATTCCTCCGGCACTCCAATTCGCAAACCCCGCACCGGCTGTTCAATCTGGTCGAGATAGTTGGGCACGGGCACGTCCGCAGATGTCGAATCGAGTGGCTCGCGGCCCGCCATGCACTGCAACATCAAAGCCGCATCTTTCACGCTCTTGCCGAACGGCCCAACGTGATCGAGCGACGACGCGAAGGCGATCAGCCCGTAGCGCGACACCCGCCCATAGGTGGGCTTCAGACCGACGACACCGCAGAAGGCCGCCGGCTGGCGGATTGAGCCGCCGGTGTCGGAACCGATGGAAGCGACTGCGGTCCCCGCAGCCACCACCGCAGCCGATCCGCCCGAGGAGCCGCCGGGCACGCGCGCGTGGTCGCGCGGATTGTGCACCGGGTAAAAGCCGGAATTCTCGTTCGACGAGCCCATGGCGAACTCATCGCAGTTGGTCTTGCCCAGAATGATGGCGCCGGCTTCTTCCAGCCGCGTCACCACCGTGGCGTCGTAGGGGGAGACGAAGTTTGCCAGAATCTTCGAACCCGCGGTGGTGCGCACGTCTTTGGTCGCGAAGACATCCTTCACCGCAATCGGCACGCCCGCCAGCGGCGGCAACGCATCGCCTTTGTCGGCCAGCGCGTCAACCCGCGCCGCCTGCCGATAAGCGCGCTCCTTACACAAGGTGAGATAAGCGCCAATGGCGGCATCTTCAGCGTCGATCTTCCGGTAGAACGCGTCCACCAGCGCAGTCGCCGTCGTCTGCTTCTCCAGCACCGCGGTTCGCGCGGAATCAACTGTCAATAGGTCGATGTTCATCTGAAGCTATCTTACAAGTCGCTGAGGAAGAGGCACAGTTTCACGGCTGCTGAAGAAGTTCTTGTGGTGTCACCCTGAGCGAGCGGCTGCTTTTGCCGCGAGTCGAAGGGTCCCTATGATCGCCCTGATCTCATGGATCCAGTAGGGGTGCTTCGACTCGCGCGGCCAACTACTGCCGCGCTCGCTCAGCATGACACAGTGGGTGTGCTTACTTAAGTTTTCCGCTGCCTGTTCCGCCCAGCACTACTCCCGCTCCAGCTCGTCGAGCATGGCTTCCATCTCCGCCAGGGCGTGCTGATTTCGGGTGCGACGGGCGCATTCGATGCCCTGCTGCAACAGCGACTGCGCTTCCTCTTTGCGCTCGGCGCGCGCCAGCGCCTGCGCCGCCATAAAGTATCCGTTGGTGTAATCGGGATGCGCCGCCAGCAAGCTCTGGAACTCGGCCAGCGCAGCGTCGGTCTCGCCCGCGCCGGAGTACTCCAACCCCAGAGCGTAGCGCGCAAAGGCGTCATCGGGATTGGCGTCCAGTATTTCTTTCAGCGCCGCCACGCGGCCCTCGTCGGGCATGGGTCCAATCTCCTTATCTGCACCGTTTACTGCCCCGCACTCTTCGCGCACGGCTCAAGGAGTCGAGGATAAACGATTGTGTATGCCTTTGGTTCCCGCGGGAGGGTGACAGACAATTTGGCTGGCTTGCTCAGCGGACTGGTTAGTTGCAATTCCATTCGGTTGGGAGCCGCTACTTGCTCCCTGATGCTTTTCGCCATCGACGCGGCCTCTGGCTTGGTGAACCATTCGTTGGACGATAACGTGACAAGGCCGCCGCCCGTTTTTTGTGCCAACTCTTCCATATTAGTTGGGCCTTCGCGTTCTTCTGGGGTGAGAAATCCCGGATGCGCTACCAGGAAAACGAATACCCGAACCCCGCGCGCGATTAATTCGTCCTCCAATTGATGCAGTCCAATCGAACTGCGATTATTGCCGCCGTCCGTCACGACATAAATGGTGTCTCCGAACTGCGGAGTTTTGAACCGGGAAGATGCGTTGCTGACCGCGTCGTACAACGCGGTCCTAAGTTTTGGTTGCGTCTTCCCCAAAGCAAGAACTAGCTGAGTGAGACTGGTCGCATCCTGAAACTCGGAAATCTGCAAGTGCTCACCGAATGTGCCGAAGGCGACAGAGGCTTCAGGAGGAATTGCGTCGGCGGCAAATTTCGCCGCCGGCAGACCGATTCCCCAGCCAGATCCTTGCAACGAGGGCCCCATGCTGCCGCTGGCGTCGATCAGCAGGATGACTTGCGGAGCATGCTTCTCCTGCACGACGGAAATGATTGAAGCTGGGGTTCCCTTAACCGCAACTTGGAGATCCTGTAGTCGCACTGGAGGCACAGTTTGGATGTTCTTGATGAAAGTGACAGGAATGCTCCGTCGCAAACAGGGATCAGGCGAGCTGGCAGCGTCGGCCATGCCGGGGACAACAGATTGCTGGGCCATGAGCAGAGAGGCGGCCAGCAAGGGCAGCACTATGCGTGAACTGGCAGGGAAAGTCATTTGGGAGGAGCAGCAGACTCCTTGTCTTTGTAGCGCCTGAGGATCAAGGCGACCTTCTCGCGGTTGGCTTTCGAGTCACCATTGGCTTTTGTGAACGCGTCTATTTTCTCGATGTAGAAGCCGACCGGCTTAGAGTACGTTTCCGAAGGAGCGGGAACCTGCGTCCGTATGCACCAGAGATACCCCTCGACGAAGCCCTTCTTTTCGTCTAGAGTATCGCCCAGCCACCAGAATCCATCAAGATACCAGTGGGGATTCTTCCAAGTCTCTGCGTGCTCCGAATCTGGCACATGGTTCGGATTAGGATTTTCCATTACTTTTGTCCAGACATCGACAACAGTTAGATCGCGTGTTTCCGGATGGCTTTCATAGAACTTTCCGATCATGTCGTTGAGCTGCATCCAAGTTACGGTAAAATTTTTCTGACGAGCAGTCGAAACTTGTTTATGTGCAGCCCATGTTAGGCAATCATCAGCTCCGTTGATGAAGCCGGAGTGTTCGTCGGCACTTGTCTTCAACCACCATTCGCCATCGAAACGCTCAATTGCTTGCGCGGCCTTGATGACAGCCTGCGGCCAAGCGCTTACAGCCCCTGTCAGAAGGAGGCCGAGAACACACCTTCTCATAACATCATTGGTTACTGAGAGAGTGACACGCACGTTGTACATAATAGCCGCATACAATGAGCACGTCAGTGATCGGTGCGGCAGCTTGGCGTGACGCTGTGCTCCACTGGAAGCAATGCTGTGTCGCCAGTACAATGGCGTTGCACTCTTACCAGCCCGCCGCAGCGGACGAGGATTTTGTGGCCTGCCCCTTCTTCATGCCAGAACAACGATTCGAATCAGACTGGCCGTTTCCGCAGCGGCTTCCCCTGGGCGCGGGATGGGCGGGCACATGCACCGCGCCTGGTCACGAGGGCGCGCGGCCCAGTGACGAAGAACTGAAGTCGGGCTGCAATCTTGGTTACGCCAACGCCTGCAGCCGGCTTCCCGCCGAGCGCCATGCCGATGCCGTGCGGTTTGTCTTGGGCGAGGAGCGCGACGGCATTCTGCGCGTGCTCTTCGTTTGCGAGCGCGACTACCTGCCGGCCGGTCACGGAGAGTTGCTGTACGAAACGGTGAGCGCTTCGTGGCTCCGGCCGCACGACGACCCGCGGGTGCAACGCATGGCCGAGTGTTACGTGCAGGCGCAAAGGGCGCGCCGGGGAAGTTGCGGCTTGTGAGCAACAGCAGGTCCCTCGACCTCGAAGATTATTTACCACTGAGACACGGAGCACACGGAGTTTTTTTGTTTGTATCGAATCTTCTCCGTGATCTCCGTGCCTCCGTGGTGAGAATTACAATTCAATAATTACCGCAACCCACAAGGAACGCCATGGAACAGAACGACGGCAATCTGCGACCGAGACCGGTGAGCGACTCGAAATCAGAAATGATCGAACTCGTGTTGCCCAATGACACCAACCCGCTGGGCGCGCTGTTGGGCGGCCGCTTGATGCACTGGATCGATCTAGCCGGGGCGCTGGCGGCGCATCGCCACTCGCACTCCTACGCCGTGACCGCTTCCATGGACCACATCGACTTTCTGGTGCCGGTACATGTGGGCGACATGGTGCTGCTGCAATCGTCGGTCAATCGCGCCTTCAATACTTCAATGGAAGTTGGCGTCCGGGTGCTGGTGGAGAACTACATCTCCGCCTCGCGCCAGAAGGTCGCCACCGCCTATCTGACGTTCGTGGCCGTGGACCGGCACGGCAGAAGGCTGAAGGTCGCGCCCGTGGTCCCTGAAACCGAGGAGGAAAAGCGGCGTTACGATGGCGCTCTCCGCCGGCGTGAAGCTTCGCAAGCCGAGCGCGAGCGCCGCAAGGCGGACAGAGGGGCCGAGTGAAAACCCGCGGAGCATGCCATAAGTCGATGATCTGTGGCGTTGCGCTCCTGCTTTGCACGAGCGCGGCGAACCTACATGGGCAAGCAACGAGTGGGAATGGTGAAACCTCTTGCTTCGCCATTCATGTTCGCCTCAATGGGAAGTTGGTCGATGGTCCACAGACAGTGACCTTCAAGACCAAAACGACCGAGAAGGCGGTGTCCCTAGAAGGGGGATGCTTCAGAGTGCCCCCCGATGTGCTCAACGAGAAAAGCGTTGATGTTCTCTTTCAGGTGGCGAGGAACAAGATCTACCTGTCTTCAATTCTCGCTGGCTTCTTCGCTGGGCCTTGGGACATCGACCTAGAAGATAAGCGGTTCGGGAGAGACGTAGTTCTGCCGAAGAATGCCCGAACGAGAGAGGTATGTGCTGTTATCTTCCATGTCGGAGAACCCGAAACATCCCTTATGAAAACGGGCTGTCGCACGCCGCTTTGATTAGCTGCCGGGTGCTCCAACCAAGCTTCCTTTGCTTGGGTGGAGGTAGTTACCGCCCCTGCTCGGCTCGCTTGCCGGTGAAGCGGTAGGTGAGGCCGTTCCATTCGTAATCGAAAACCACGTAGTTAGCGTATCCGTTGGAGGCGTCCGGGGCCTGCGGCACGCGCACCTGGATCACCCCCTTCACGACGTCGGCGCCGGCGTTGCCGAACGCACTATCGCAGAATCCCTGGCCATCGGGACCTTGCCCCACTGACCACACCTTGGAAAATGTCGTTGCCGAGTATTGCCGGAAGACGGTGAGAGTCAGGCAATTTTTCTCTCCCGTGTAGGTGACCAGCAGGACCTGGTTTCGCTCGGCGAGACCCTCGACGTCCAGGTCGGCGATGCGCGACTCATCGTCGTTCTCATTGACGGCGCGCGAGGCCTGGCGCCACAGCTTATGGATGGTTCTGGGATCGAGCCTGGTGGTTTTCGCCCACTTGATCTCGTCGGCCCTGCGCACCTGTTTCCAGTCTTGAGTGAAGGCGATTGTCGAACACACCAGGCAGCACAGGACGATAGCGGCACGGAGACGCATGACAGATGATGATGCCCCAGAGATACGAACCGGGCAAGCGCTAAGCTTGTCGGTCATGACAAGAAGTCAACGTGCCAATTGCTAATTGCTAATTGCTTCTTTCAGTCATACCGCTCGAACACGATCTGCTTGCGGTCCCAGCCGAGCTCTTCTTTAAGCAGCTTGCGATTGGCGTCCACCATCTGATGCAGGCCGCAGATGTAGGCCTGCATGTCGCTACGGCCGGCGACGATCTCGCGCACGTGGTCTTGCACATAGCCACGGCAGCCGGTCCACAGGTCGCCGCAGCGGCTGAGCGTCGGCACGTAGTGGAAGTTCGGGTTGTCGCGCGCGATGCGCTCGAACTCGTCGCGATAGTAGAGGCTGTGGTCGTAGCGCGTGCCGAAGACCAGCCAGTATTCGTGGCCGCGATTGCGCTCCGGCTTCTCGAACAGCCAATGAATGATGCCGCGAATCGGCGCAATGCCGGTTCCGGTGGCGATGAAGACCGCGTCCTTGCGCGGCTCGCGCAAGGTGAAGAGGCCGTGCGGCCCGTGAAACTGGACGGTCGCGCCTTCCGGCAGATCGCACAGCCAGTTGGAAAGGAAGCCCTCCTCCACGCGATTGAGGCACAGATCGAACGTGGGGTTCGGGCGCGGCGGCGAAGCGATGGAGTACGCACGGGTGTGCTCTTTGCCATCGGGCCGGGGCTGCTTAATCGAGACGAACTGCCCCGGAACGAAGCGGAATTCTTCCACCCCCTCGACGCTAAGCTCGAGATGCTTGGTCTGCGGCGACAGCAGAACCGAACGGCTCACGCGGGCGGTGAACATCTGCCGCGCGACGGTCGGGCGCTCCTGAACTTGGGTTTCCATGATTGTTACTCATATAGATGCAGCGAAGGCGCAATCAGCCTCTGCAATGATGGAATGGCTTGATCTCAATCCAGAGCTCCAGTTGCCAGGGCCTGTTCACACTACTGCTCCGGCTGCACCACCAGATCGTCCGCCAGCTTGAAGCGCACAATCGCCTCCGCCGGTATGTCGATGTCCCGGTTGCCGGTCAATCCCGCGGCGGCGGTTCCAGCGCCACCACCCACCAGGCCGCCCACCACCAGGCCTACGCCGCCGCTGGCCACGCCACCCACCAGCATGCCCAGTCCCGACCCTCCGGCAATCAAGGCCGTGGAACGTCTGCCCTTGCCCTTCTTGCTGCGCGCCAGGTCCCGCGTGGTCAGCGGATACTGTGTCCCATTCAACGTCAATGAGGTCAACCGCAGTTCCAGCAGCGATCTGCCTTTGAAGTGTCCCCGACGATGCGCCACATCCACCGCGCCACCCACCAGCGCACCCTTCGGCACCAGCACACTGTTGTCGCCGGCCAGCACTGGGTCCACCACCTCGCCGGTAAACGTGTCCCCGGCGCGGCTGGTTTTTACGCTGATGCGCTGATCGATCCGGATCGTCAGCATCGCGCCCGCCGGAATACTCACGCTGACCGGTTGCGGCACCGCGGAAACCGTCGGCCCCGAGGCTGCTGGAACCGGTGCCCCAGCCGCGAGCGGTGTCACCGTAGTCGTTATCTCTCCGCTGGTCTGGCCGGCCGCCGGAGGCTGCACCACCGTCGTCGTCGTGGTCCCATCCTTGTCCACAGAAACCACCTGCTGCGCCTGGCCAGTTGCAGCCGCCTGCTTCTTGGCCTGATCCCGGGCCTGTTCCTGCTTGGAACTGCATCCCGAAAGGATGGCCGCTACTACCAACACCAGCATCAGCACCGGAATCCGTCCGGCGCGAGCCAGTGGGCCTGAGCCTGACTTGAGCATAGTTGACCCTCTTTCGCGCGTGCTTCAGTGATGCCGGCCCTCTGCCGCCGACGCCAGAGGATTCACGATTGGCGTGCGGGCGTTACGGCACGAAAGTGATCGCGACGCGAACCCCGGGATAAAACGGGTTAAACAGGAAATACTCGCCATCGATGTAGTCAACGTAAACCTGATCGGTGTAATACCAGCCCACCGGCCACGGCTCAACAAATCCGAACCAATAGCCGCCGTACTGGAAGCGAGAGTACCCGCCGACCATCACTGGTTGGTTGATCGCGAACCGGTGCCCTTCACCAAAACTGGCACGGAACCGATCGTCAGGTATGCGACCGCTGCTTCTGGCACTCAGCCGCAGTGCCGGCACGGCGCGTTGCCTCTGCTCTTCGGCCGCGCTTCGCTGATGAGCAGGTTGCTGCCCCGCGGGCTTACCGGGTTCCTGTTTTGCCTGCTTGGTCTGTGGCGCCTGCTGTGCTGGCTTGTTGGCCTG
>PMAT01000093.1:0-65946 GCA_003152695.1 Acidobacteriaceae bacterium | reverse complement strand
TGGCTTGCTGCGCCGGCTTGGCCTCCTTCTCTTGCTGTGCCGGCTTGGCCTCCTGTTGCGCCTCCTGCGCGAAGGCAGGAACAAGGGTTCCGAGAGACAGGAACAGGACTGCTGCTCCGAGAGTTGTAAGTGCTTTCATTGGTGTTTTCCTCAACTTAGAGAGTAGTTGTACGAGCGACGATTAACTGTCTCCTTTTGACCACTGAGAAAAGTTGCTCGTTGCGACTACTCTTGCGCCGCGGGGGCATGCTTTTGTTTGGGAAGAGGCTGAGCCTGGGCTCATCCGCCCGAGCACCTCGGTTTCGCAGGGGCCTGGCGCGGTCATGATATTCTTATATCTGCAGCTGCGACCCTCCTTTGTAGGCAATTTCCCGCAGTTCCCTTAAAGAAACCATGATCTCAGTCAGTAATGTGTCCATGCGCTACGGCGCTAAAGTTCTGTTCGACGAAGTGTCCACCGCATTTACGCCCGGAAAACGCTACGGCCTCACCGGTCCCAATGGGGCGGGGAAGTCCACTTTCATGAATCTGTTGACCGGCGAATTGGAGCCGCAGAAGGGCACCGTGGTGCGTCCGCGGAAGCTTGGGGTGTTGCGCCAGGACCAGTTCGCCTTTGACGCCTATCGCGTGCTCGATACCGTAATCATGGGCAACCAGCGCCTGTGGGCGGCGATGGAAGAGCGTGACCGCATCTACGAAAAGCACGAGATCACCAACGACGATGGAATGAAGCTGGGAGAACTGGAGGGCATCGTCGGCGAAGAGGATGGATACTCCGCCGAGACGGATGCCGCGCTGCTGCTGCAAGGCCTGGATATTCCGGACGAAATGCACCAGCGTTCGATGAGTGAGTTGCAGGGCGGGCAAAAAGTTCGCGTGCTGCTGGCCCAGGCGCTCTTCGGTCATCCGCAGGCGCTGTTGCTGGATGAGCCGACGAACCACCTCGACTTGGACTCGATCCATTGGCTGCAAAGCTTCTTGAGAAACTATGACGGAGTTGTGATCGTCATCTCGCACGACCGCCATTTTCTGAACAGTGTTTGCACCCACATCGCCGATATCGACTACGAAACCATCATCACCTACACCGGCAGCTATGACGAGATGGTGATGGCGAAGACGCAAATTCGCTCGCAGATCGAAGGCCAGAACGCACAACGGGAAAAGAAAATCGACCAACTGAACGAGTTCATCGCGCGATTCTCTGCCGGCACTCGCTCCAGCCAGGTGCAGTCGAGGCGCAAAGAAGTGGAGCGCTTGCAGGTCACCGAACTTGCGAAGTCCAACATACAGCGCCCGTTTCTCAAATTCGAACAGAAGCGGGCGTCGGGCAAACACATCCTGGAATTGGAAGGCGTGAGCAAGTCGTACGGGGAGAGCGAGATCATCCGCAGGTTCACGGCCAGTGTGACCCGGGGCGAGAAGATCGCATTGATGGGCCGCAACGGCGCCGGCAAGACCACGCTGCTGAATGCGCTGCTGGCCAACTCGCCCACCATTCCGGAAGCTGAACTGCGCCAAACCAGCGGCTATGACGGTCCATTCTTAAGTGACGGGGAAGTCATCTGGGGGCATGAGGCATCCGTGGGATATTTTGCCCAGGACCACCGGGCGCTCATCGAAAAGGGAATGACCGCGTTCGAGTGGCTGCATCACTGGGATCCAAGCGCTGCGAACGAAGACATACGAGGCTTACTGGGCCAGATGTTGTTCGCACGCGACGACGGCAACAAGCGTACCGAAGTGCTTTCCGGTGGCGAAGCGGCGCGGCTGCTGTTCTGCAAGCTCATGCTGCAAAAACCGAACGTCCTGGTTCTCGACGAGCCCACCAACCACTTGGACCTGGAAGCCATCAACGCGCTGAATATTGCGCTGCAACGCTACGCCGGAACCGTGTTGCTGGTGACCCATGACCACGATCTCATCGACGAAGTCGCGACCAGGATCTGGCATTTCGAGGGCGATCACAACGTGACCGACTTCAAGGGTGCGTACGAGGAGTACCAGTCAGTTCTTGCTGCCTGATGCCCCGTGGCATCGCAGAGGCGATGTCGATCCCTGGGCAGCGCGCTCATTTCGTTGAATCGGCTAGGTTTTTTCGCCGTATTCCAGGCACAACATTCCGCTCGGATTGCTTTCCCTTTTCCCCTTTCGGTCGTGAACTGCGAAATTAGTCCACCGTGCTCTTCTCAAACGCGCGCGTGCGGCTCTATATTCGGATATGGGAACTAGCTCGATGGGCTCCCGGGGCCAAAGTCTTCTTAATTCCCGCTTTGATCATGATTCCTGCGGCGTCGGATTCGTTGCGACCCTGCACGGCGCTCCCAATCACGACATCCTGCGGCTGACCCTCACTGCGCTGGCACGCTTGGCCCACCGTGGCGCAGTCGCCGCCGATCGCAAGAGCAGCGACGGCGTCGGTGTCCTGACCGCAGTGCCTCGCAATTTTCTGTTCAGCCAGACTGCCATTGCGCTACCGCCAGAACGGCCGCTGGCCGTGGGCATGTTGTTCCTGCCGCCGGAAGGAGTAACCAGCCGCGACGCCTTGCGCTTCGAGGAGTGCATCGCGGCGCAGGGCTTGCAATGGCTCGCCTGGCGCGAAGTCCCCATCCGGCGCGAAGTGTTGGGTGAGCTTGCGCTGGAGTCGCTTCCCGTCATTCGTCAAGCGCTGATTACCGCTCCCGATTCAGCACAGTGGACTGAGGCGGAAGTCGAGCATCGCCTCTATCTCGCGCGCAAAGCGTTCGAGCGCGGTTCCGAGGGAAGCTACGTGTGCTCGCTCTCGACGCGCACCCTTGTGTACAAGTCAATGTGCACCGGGCGACTGCTGCACGAGTTCTATCCTGACTTGGACAGCCCGGAATTCGTCACGCCGTTCGCGATCTTTCATCAGCGATACGCGACCAACGTGCTGCCCTCATGGCATCGCGCTCAGCCGCTGCGAATGCTGGCGCACAACGGCGAGATCAACACCATCTGGGCCAATCGCGCCCACATGGAAGCCCGGCGCGCGACTCTTCCGCCCGAATGCGAGCCCATGCTCACCGGCGATGTTTCCGATTCGATGAGCCTGGACGAAGTTGCCGAATTGCTGGCCAACCATGGGCGCAATGTGGCGGAGGCGATTCGTATGCTTCTGCCGCCCGCCACCGATGGCAACGAGACCGCCTTCCATCGCTATCACGCCGATTGCATGGAGCCGTGGGACGGCCCGTCGGCGCTGGTGTTCAGCGATGGCCGTCTGCTGGGGGCGGCGCTCGATCGCAACGGCCTGCGGCCCTGCCGTTACGTCATCACCGACAGCGGCTTGATCGTCGCCGGCTCGGAGGTCGGACTTGCCGATGTCAGTGCCGAATCCATCGTTCGCAGCGGACGCCTCGGGCCGGGTCAGATGCTTCTGCTCGACATCGAACACGGGCAGTTGTTGGACGGCGAAATTCTCGATGGCTACATCGACGGACTGGCGACCTATGGTCCGCTGATCGACAACATTCCACTTGAGCCTGCGGCCGATCCGGTGGCTGTTCTATCCAAAGACGAAATCACGCAAGTGCAGCGCGGCTTCGGCTACAGCCGTGAAGACATCAAGATGGTGGTGGCGCCCATGGCGCTGGAGAGCAAGGACGCCACCTGGTCCATGGGCGATGACACTCCCATCGCGCCGCTGGCGCGCACGCCGCGTCCTTTGTGTGGATTCTTCCGCCAGCGGTTTGCGCAAGTTACGAACCCCGCCATCGATTCACTGCGCGAGTCGTGTGTAGTTTCGCTGCGCACCCGCCTCGGACCGTGGCCGCATCTGCTCGACAAGCATGCTCCTCTGCCCGGCCTGGTGCTGCCATCGCCGTTTCTGTCGCTCGGCCAGATGGAAGCGCTGCATCGGGGCACGTACCCTTTGCGTGAGGAATTGCCGCTGGCCCCCTTGGATTGCACCTTCGCGCCAAACGGCTCTCTGGAAAGCGCACTCGATGACCTATGCAACCTTGCTATTGAGTTGGTGCGGGAAGGAGTTCGCATCCTGCTGATGACCGACCGGGCGGCTTCGCCGCAGGCCCTGCCAATTCCGATGGCGATGGCCACCGGCGCGGTACATCACGCGCTGGTCAAAGCTGGCTTGCGCACTAAAGTCGGTCTGGCTCTGGAGGCTGGCGACTGTCGCGACCTGCATCACGCCGCCGTGCTCATTGGATATGGCGCCGGCGCGGTTTGTCCCTGGCTGGCTTTGCAAACCGCGCGCGCACTGGCCGGGGAAGATGGTGAAGCCGGGATGCTCAAGGCCTTGCAGTCGGGCCTGGCCAAGGTGATGTCGAAGATGGGAATCTCCGTGCTCGACAGTTATCGAGCGGCGCAACTGTTTGACATTCTCGGACTCGACGCGGCAGTGGTCGAACGCTGCTTCCCCGGAACTCCATCGCCGCTGGGAGGACGCGGATTCCCAGAGATCGAAGCTGCCATTCGCGCCTCGTGGGCAGGCCAGCTGGGTGACTCCGAACTGCCGGATTACGGCTGGGTGCGTTTCCGTCGCGATAAAGGAGCCGAACGGCACACCTGGGAACCGCAACGGACGCGCCAGCTTCAGATGGCTGTGGGCGCCGCGAAGGCAACCGCACAAGCCGCGGCCACCGCGCCTTCCCACGCTGAAGCATGGTCCGCTTTCGCGGGAGCGGGGAGTGAACGCGAGCCCGCGGTGCTGCGCGACTTGCTGGACTTCCGCTCCGCCGGTCCGCAGTTGTCGGTGTATCAAGTGGAGCAGAAGAACAGCCTGGCGCGACGTTTCGTCGCCAGTGGCATGTCTCTTGGCTCGCTCAGTCCCGAGGCGCACGAAACCATCACCCTTGCCATGAACCAGTTGGGCGGCCGCTCCAATACCGGCGAAGGCGGCGAAGATCCCAATGCGTACCGCGCCGAGCCTGACGCTCCGCCCAATTTTCTGCCGCGCAACAACAAGATCAAGCAGGTGGCTTCGGGCCGCTTCGGCGTTACCGCCGAGTACCTGGCGCACGCCGAGGAACTGGAGATCAAGATTGCGCAGGGCTCCAAGCCCGGAGAAGGCGGCCAGCTTCCCGGCCACAAAGTGACTGAGCTGATCGCGCGTTTGCGGCATGCACAACCCGGAATCTCGCTGATCAGCCCGCCGCCCCATCACGACATCTACAGCATTGAAGATCTGGCGCAACTGATTTACGACCTGAAGCGCATCAATCCGCGCGCCGCCGTGGGCGTGAAGCTGGTCTCGCAACTGGGCGTGGGGACGGTCGCCGCGGGCGTCGCCAAAGCTTACGCCGACTACATCATGATCGCCGGGCACAGCGGTGGCACCGGCGCGTCACCCTTGAGCAGCATCAAGCACGCCGGCAGTCCCTGGGATCTGGGTTTGGCCGAGGCGCAGCAAGTGCTGCGGCACAACGGTCTGCGCGGCCGCGTGCGGCTGCGGGTGGACGGCGGCCTGTCCACCGCGCGCGACATTTTGATAGCTGCGTTGCTCGGTGCCGACGAATTCGCCTTCGGCACGGCGGTGCTGGTGGCACTAGGCTGCGACATGGCGCGCCAATGTCACCTCAACACCTGTCCTACGGGAATTGCGACGCAGCGTCCCGACCTGCGGTCCAAGTTCCGTGGCAAGCCGGAAAACGTGGTCCGCTTCTTCCTCAATATTGCCGAAGACCTGCAGCGGCTGCTCGCCGCCTTGGGACTGCCTTCGCTGGAGTCGGCCATTGGGCGCACCGACCTGTTGCATCAGGTGCGCTCCGACGGGAACCTCGACTTATGGCCCATGCTTGCGCGTGCCGGCGATGCTCCGCTGCATTGGCAGGGGCAACGAAATGCGCGTCCGGAAGATCATCCCCCACTCGACGATGCCTGGGTAAAACCCGCAATCGCCTCATGCGTCGCGGGCAAGGCGTTCGAGCACAACGCGGCAGTGAAGAACGAAGATCGCAGCCTGGGCGCGCGCATGGCGGGCGAGTTGGTGCTGCTCCGCCGCCGCCAACCCGAACTGAAGCCGGACATCCGGTTGCACCTGCGCGGTACGGCGGGACAATCTTTCGGCGCATTTGCCGTCGAGGGCATGGCTTTGACCCTGGAGGGCGCGGCCAACGACTACGTCGGCAAAGGACTGTCGGGCGGCGAACTGATTCTTCGTCCGGTGGGCAAACTGGCGCAAGCGCGCGAGGCGCAGGTCATCCTGGGCAACGTCGCCCTGTACGGCGCCACGGCTGGCTGCTTGTTCGCGGCGGGAAGCGCGGGGGAACGCTTTGCGATTCGCAATTCAGGTGCTACGGCGGTGGTGGAAGGAGTGGGTGAACACGCCTGCGAGTACATGACCGGCGGGGTCGTCGTCATTCTGGGAGCCACCGGCAGAAACTTCGGCGCGGGCATGACGGGAGGCGTAGCTTACGTTTGGGACCCCGATCGCTCCTTCGAAACTGGACGCAAGTTTCATCCCGAGTTTGTCGAGACCGATCTGCTGGACGATTGCACCTACCAGGAGCAGGTGTTGGTCCGCAATCTGATACAGCAGCACACTCGCAAAACCGGCAGCCGCGTTGGACAACAACTGTTTGAGAGCTGGCTGGAAACCCTCGGGCAAATCCTGCGGGTCGCCCCCCAAGGGCAGCGGCGCGGCGTAAAGGCTGCACCGGACTATACCAAAATGGGAGAAAGTGATTACTGAACGGAAACTCCCATCACACATCACAGTCAAAGGCTGCTCGCAAATGCTATGGTCAGGTTGAACTTTTAACCCTAACTGGGTTGCCCAGTGCGTCGATTCTGGCTGCCCTCGATTCGGATGTGCCTTGTCCGGAGCGAGAGGTGCCGCACCGGGTGACTATGGAGGAACAATGAACAAATACATCGTGATGCTTGGAATCCTGCTTATGGGTGCCCTGCCACTTCTGGCACAGGACGACTTTCCACGTGGTCAAGTCTTCGGCGGGTATTCTTACCTGAGCGTGGATACATCGGGCCTGTCCGGCCGGAAAAGCTTGAACGGCTGGAATGGACAGGGCAGTGTGAACTTCAACAAGTGGCTGGGAATCACGGGGGATTTTGGCGGCTATTACGGCTCGCCGAACCACGTTACACTCCATGACTACAGTTTCCTGTTCGGGCCCACCCTGACCTATCGGACAGAGCACGTTGCGCCGTTTTTCCACGCGCTATTTGGTGGTAACCACATTAATGCGTCTACCACGGGAGCCTCGGGCGGCAACACTGCATTTGCCATGGCATTTGGCGGTGGACTCGACCTTCCGGTCGGCGAGCATTTTGGAGTCCGCCTTGCCCAGGTGGACTGGCTGCGGACGCAACACTTCAGCACTAGTCAGAACAACATCCGGCTCTCGACCGGCATAATGTTCAACTTTGGCAAGTAAGCAGCATCTCAACCTAACCGCTTGGTGTCCCAGGTTCGCCCGTCTGTCGGGCTAACCTGGGATCAAGGCGTTCGGTACTACAATCCGGACCCAGCATCGAACCGTGAACGCGCATGGTGCGCCGTTTCTTCATCTGCTACTCTGCAACATTGGAAATTTTTATCTCGAATGGAGTACTTCGCCCGATGCCATGTCGATACTTCCGTGCCTGCTTCTCTCTCCTGATTGGTTTCGCTCTTACTCTCTCCGTCGCTGCAGCCAACAAATCGAAAACCGCGGCCGATGCGAACCAGCCGTCCTACGATCAGCCTCAACCGCAGCGTGAGACCCTCGATTACGGTATGTATCAGCGCATTCGCGACGAAGGCCTCGGCCACTCCCATGTGATGGAGTATGCCTCCGCGCTGGACGACGATATCGGGCCGCGCTTGACCGGCTCGGCCAACCTGAAACACGCCAATGAGTGGACGCGCGATCAGTTCACCGCGATGGGCTGCAGCAACGCGCACCTCGAGGACTGGGGCGAGTTCGGCATGGGCTGGCAGCAACTCAATACCTGGGTGCGCATGACGGCGCCCGACACCGCGGTATTCATCGCCCAGTCAGCGCCGTGGTCTCCTGCGACGAATGGCGCGATCAATGCGCCCGCGATCTGGATCGACGTGAACGAAGCTAAGGACCTCGATAAATACAAGGGCAAACTGGCTGGAAAGATCGTGCTGTATGGCTCCATGCGCGACGTGCCTCCCGTCGAAAAACCCCTCTGGGTGCGCCTGGACGACGCCGAACTGAAGAAGCTTACCGAGTATCCAATCAAGCCGCGCGGCCGGGACTTCATCGAGCAGTACATGAAGCGCCTGGAGCTGCGCCGGAAGGTCGGACAGTTTCTGGCGGACGAGCATGCCCTGGCGGTCATCACCCCAAGCCGCGACGGCCGCGATGGTGGAGGTTCTGGCGGGACCATCTTCGACGACAGCGGCGCCGGCTTTGGCTGGGAGGCATACAAACGGGAGCACGCCAATCCGCTCCCTTTGGTGGTGATGGCCATTGAGAATTATGGCCGCGTATATCGCCTTCTGAAGGCGCGCGTCCCGGTCACCCTCGAGATGAACGTGGACACCAAATTTACCGGCGACCACGAACACGGCTACGACACCGTCGCGGAAATCCCCGGCACCGATCCGAAGCTGAAAGACGAAGTTGTCATGGTGGGCGGGCATCTGGATTCGTGGGCTTCTGGTACGGGCGCAACCGACAATGGCGCAGGCACGGTTGTCGCCATGGAGGTGATGCGCATCCTCAACACGCTGCAGGTGAAGCCGCGTCGCACCATCCGCGTGGCATTGTGGACGGGCGAGGAAGAAGGCGAGTTCGGTTCCTACGGTTACGTCAAGCAGCATTTCGGCAATGTGCCTCTGTCCACCGCTCCCGACCAGCTCAAGCTGCCGGAGTGGATACGCAAACCTGCCGGCCCGGTGCAGCCCAAACCCGATCAGCAGAAGATCTCCGGCTACTTCAACGTGGACAACGGCACAGGAAAAATCCGCGGCGTTTACTTGCAGGAGAATGCGGCCATCGCGCCGATCTTCGCGCAATGGATTGAGCCGCTCAACGACCTTGGCGTCAACACGCTGACCATGCGCAATACCGGAGGCACCGATCACGAAGCGTTCGACGCAGTCGGCATTCCGGGATTCCAGTTTATCCAGGACCCGCTCGATTACGGCTCGCGCACGCACCACTCGAACATGGACACCTACGAACGCCTGCAACCCGAGGACCTGGCGCAGGCCGCGGTGGTGGAAGCCATTTTTGTGTACAACACCGCCATGCGCGACCAGATGCTGCCGCGCAAGCCCTTGCCGCATCCGGAACTGGAGGAGCAGTGTAGGGCGCCGCTGACCAACATCATGCCCGGCGCCGAAGCGGCGGAGAAGGACGCAAAGGAGAAGGCAGACCAAACTCCGCCCGAAGAGTAAACCCGCGGGTTTGCGGAGGCGGCGGTCGAATGTGACAATAGCTGGATGAAGAAATCACGTACCACGGCGATCGGTATCTTGGCGGCCGGAATGCTGCTTGCGAATGCATGGGGACAGCAGACTGCGCCCACAAGCCCGCAACAAACTCCGGCAACAAAAACTCAACACACTTCTGCGGCGACGACCCCGCAAACATCTGCGGCGAAACCCAAGGCTCTTGTCCTCACGACGCAGAAAGACAAGATCAGCTATGCGATCGGGATGAATGTAGGCACCAACCTGCAGAAGCAGGCGGTGGACGTTGACCCAGCGGTCCTGCTGCAAGGTTTAAAGGACGGGATTGCCGGCAGCAAGCCGCTGCTGAGCGAAGAGGAAGCTCGGGCCGTGCTGATGCAACTACAGGAAGAGACGCGCAAGAAGCAGGCGGAGAAGGCGCAGCAAATGGGCGCCTCCAACAAGACGGAAGGTGAAACATTTCTGGCCGCCAACAAGAATAAGGAAGGCGTGGTTACGCTGCCCAGCGGTCTGCAATACAAAATCTTGCAAGCCGGCACAGGGCCCAAGCCCGCGGCCACCGATTCGGTGGTTTGCAACTACCGCGGCACGCTCATCAACGGCACCGAATTTGACAGCTCCTACAAACGCGGCCAACCGGCGACGTTTCCCGTGAATGGAGTCATCAAAGGTTGGACCGAGGTCCTGCAGTTGATGCCCGTGGGATCGAAGTGGCAGCTCTTCATTCCCGCCCAACTTGCCTATGGCGACCGCGGCGCGGGCGCCGACATTGGCCCCAACGCCACTCTCATTTTTGAGGTCGAACTGCTTTCGATACAGGCCAAGAGTCAGTGACGCAAACGTAAGGCCTGCGTTATTCAGACATCACATCCCGCTCACCGCGTGCGGAGAGATTTGGCGGTGTTCTTCAAGTCTCGGATAAAGAGCGCCATCGCCCGCTCGCAGTCCTCGTCGGTAGCTGCGCGAAAAATCGAGGAAGGATGCACCGTGGCAATGCGCCCGACGGAAGACGCACGCAACTCGCTGCGAAGGGAAGCCTTCTAAGTTGCTGGAGACTCATATGCCAATTAAGAAAAAAGCTTCCAGCCGCAAGTATGGTAAAGCCGCAGCTAAGACGGTCGCCAGCGCGATGCGCCGCAGGAAAAAGGGTACGCTCAAGTCCGGCAAGGGCGGGAAAGGCGGAACCGTCAAAAGCCGCAAACAGGCAATCGCCATAGGCCTATCCGAAGCCCGCAAGAAGGGCGCCAAGGTCCCGAAGAAGAAGAGTAGTTAATCGGGTCCTTGGCGCCGATCGACGACGTGATCGTTCTAACGAAAAGTCAAGAGAAATCCGCAGATTCCGAAAGGAAAATCCCGATTTGGGACGATGCGATTTCGGATGGTAAGAGCCGGAGTCAGGAGTTACTCTTTGCTCAGGGTATTCGACCAGAGAAAGAGAAAGAGTGGCGCTCGCAACATGGAATTAACTCCGCTATGGACTCTTTCCCAATAAGTCCTGCCGATCTTCCGTGGTGGGGATGGCTGCTTTGCGCCGCCGGATGCTGGACTATTGCCGTCCTCGCAAGGTTCGTCCTAGACGATTATTTAGGAGATATGGCGGAGGTTCTAGGCTTTCTAGGCACAGCAGCCGGAGTTTTCTGTGCCTTGATGGGAATCGCTCGATTTGTCAACTTTGGTTGAGTCGGATGTCCCCTTAACAGCGGCACACAATTAGTCCACTAGCCGATTTTCATGTTCCTCCTCCCGCCGGATCTGCTGGGTTAAGATTCCCGAGGGGTGGGCCGCGACGATGCCGTGCCGCAAACCAACTCGCGTCTTCCTGATGGTGCTGCTGGGGACAGCGGTGCTGTATGCGCAAGTACCGCCAGCGCCGACCGGCAGTTCGCCGCAGCCGGCTCCAACCTTCAAGGCCAACAGCCGCCTGGTGCTGGTTGACGTTGTGGTCAGCAACGGCAACCGTGAACCCGTCCACGATCTGAAGCAGCAGGACTTTACCGTGCTGGAGGACGGCAAGCCGCAGACTCTCGTTAGCTTCGATGAAGAGCGTCCGGACGCAAAGACAACGGCAGTGCCTGCGCCGCTGAATCTGCCGAAGGACGTTTACACCAATTACGCGGTGCGCACCGAGCCGGGCGCGCTGACGGTCCTGCTCTTCGATCTACTGAATAGCGACCGTGAGCACCTGGTTTACGCGAAGAATGAAATGCTGCACTTCCTCAAAGAGCTTCCTCCCGGCAAAAGGGTCGCCTTGTTCACGCTGGGGTCGCAACTGAGGATGGCGCAGGGCTTCACCGAAGATTCCGATCAACTGATTGCGGCGGCGCAGCAGATCTCGACCAAACCCAATCCGGCGTACAGCAATAACAAGGAGCTGTCGGGAACGATCGGTGAGTTGAAGGAGTCAGGTCTGTTGAAGGCCCCGAGAGCCTATCGCAGTTTGGTGCAATTTCTGGACGACGACTACCAAGGCAAGCTGGAATCACGCTCGCAGGACACGCTCGATGCCTTGACCCAACTGGCGCGCGCCCTGGCGGTGTTGCCGGGACGCAAGAACCTGATCTGGGTTTCGGGAGGTTTTCCCTTCGACACCGCAAGAAACGCGCCCCAGTTACAGAAGGTTGCTGCGCTGTTGGCGGCTACCCGCATCGCCGTCTATCCGGTCGATGTGCGCGGCGTGGTGATGATGACTGCGGACGGCTCTACCCGTGATTCCGAGATCTACGCACCCAACCAGACGCAATCCTATGAAACGCTCTCCGGGCAGAATGGGGAAAACATCAGCATCGTAGAAACCCTGAAAAACATGGCCGAGCTGACCGGCGGCCGCGCTTATGTCAACCGCAATGATCTGGATTCGGAGATTGCAAACGCGATGCAGACGGGAGCCAGCTATTACAGCCTGGCCTATCGGCCGGCGAACCAGAACTGGGACGGCAAGTTCCGCAAGATTACCGTGAAAGCCGCCCGGCCCGATCTGAAGCTGCTTCACCGTACCGGCTACTACGCCTTGCTTGATCCTCTCAGTTCGAAGGAGTATCCCGATCGCATGATCTCGCTCGCCATGCAACCCAATGTGCCGGTTTCGACCCAGCTCATCATGAAAGCGCGGGTGACGCCGCCGCAGGGACCGGGCCAAGCCACGGCCATCGAAATGTTCATCGACGCCCACGATCTAACGTTCACCGAAGGCACAGAAAAGCAGAAGACGCCGCTGGTGCAGTTTGTTGCGGTTGCCTACGATGGCAGCGGCAAGCAGTCGAACAGCTTCTCGATGGGATTCCATCCTGCGCTTGCGCCCGCACAGATGGAGGCGCTTTTGCGCAGTGGTGTGGGGTTGCATCGGGAATTGTTGCTCAAGCCGGGTTCCTATCAGCTCAGGCTGGGGGTGATGGATCGCCTCTCCGGCCGGATTGGAACACTGGATGTTCCACTGACCATTGAAGCGAAAGCGGCGGCGAAGTAGGCCGAGCCAGTCCGTCGTCAGTAGTCCATCACGGGTGAGAATTGCCTGGGCCCACGCTTTTTCTCCATCACGCAACAACGTCCGGCGGCATTTTCCTCATCCAACCCTCAGCCGTGGCGCCTGAAAAAGAATCGCCGGTCAGCAGTTCCTTGCATCCCAACTTCCCTGCGGAGATGCGCTCGCTCTGCCGTGAAGTGCTGGGCCACCTGAACCGCGCCAACCTGCCTTACGTGGCCGGCAAAAGTTTCGACGCAAAGCGGGGTAAATCTGGCTGCCGCCATGAGGTCCGTACCTTCTCGGCAAAAGCGTCGGCCTCCAAGGGCTGGCTAAAGTAGAACCCCTGAATTTCATCGCAACCGTGGGCCCGCAGGAACGACATCTGTTCCTCGGTCTCCACACCCTCGGCCAGCACCTTCAGGTTGAGGCTGTGTCCCATGCTGATCACCGCGGCGGTAATGGCGGCGTCGCGGGGGTTGACCGTCATGGCCCGCATAAACGAACGGTCGATTTTCAACTTGCAGACGGGAAGATCTTGCAAATAACTAAGGCTGGAATATCCTGCACCGAAGTCGTCGATGGACAGCGGCAACCCCATGCCGGCCAGCTCTTGCAGCACGGCCAGCGCTTTTCCGGAATTGGAGAACAGCACCCCTTCGGTGAGTTCCAGTTCTAGGTACTGCGGGGCGAGACCAGTTTCCTCCAGCACCCGCCGGACAAGCCGGAGAAAGTGCTCCTGTTGAAGCTGGACCGCGGACACGTTGACGGCGATGGGCAGAGCCGGAAGGCCCAGATCTTGCCAGCAACGGGCCTGGGTGCAGGCCGTCTTGAGCACCCATTCCCCGATGGGAATGATCAGGCCGCTGTTTTCCGCAATCGGGATGAACCGGTCGGGCGCCACCAGTCCCAACTCCGGGTGGCGCCAACGCAGTAGCGCTTCCCCTCCCGTAATCCTTCCGGTGGCGATCTCCAGTTGCGGCTGGTACACGAGAAAGAGTTCTTTATTCGCGAGGGCCACTCGCAAGCTGTTTTCCAAAGTCAGGCGTTCCATCGCCCGGTCGTTCAGTTCCGAGGTGAAGAAGCGAAAGTTATTGCGCCCGTTTTCCTTGGCGCAGTACATGGCCTGATCGGCATTCTTGAGCAGGGTTTCGCTGTCGCCGCCATGGTCGGGGAAGAGGCTGATACCGATGCTGCAGGTCACATTGAGCACACGGCCCTGGACCTCGAAGGCATGGGCCACCACTCGCCTGATCCGCTCTACGGCCGCCGCTGCGTGGGAGATGTGACCGGGGTTAATCAACGCGAATACAAACTCGTCCCCTCCCACCTTCGCCACCGTGTCCTGGGCGCGGGTATGCCGATGCAGACGTTCTCCGACTAGCTTCAGCAGCAGGTCGCCCACCGAGTGTCCCAGAGAGTCATTAATGGTTTTGAAGTTATCCAGATCGAGCCACAGTACGGCGACCCGTTCTTGGCGCCGGCGGGCATTAGCCAGGGCCTTGGCCAGCCGGTCCTCGAAAAGCACCCGATTTGGTAGACCGGTCAGGGCATCGTGATAGGCCAGGAACTGGACGCGCGCTTCGGCCGCCTTGCGTTCGGTGATGTCCTGCACGGTGCCTTCGAGATAGAAAATCTTCCCCTCGCTGTCCGCCACGGCGCCCACATTGATGGAAGTGGTTCGTTTTGCCCCATCCTTGGTCTTGACCTCCACTTCGAAATCGCGCACCACCTTTTGCGCCAGCAGCAGCTCGCGCAGTTCGTCACGGCGTTTTAAGTCGACATAGATCTCGGCGGCGCCAGGGACGTGGTTCAGAAAATCTTCGGGGGAATCATAACCGCCCAATCGGGCCAGGGCCGGATTCACGCTGACAAAGTCTCCCTCCAAATTGGTTTGAAAAATGCCCAGCACCGCGTTCTCGAAAATGCTGCGATACTTCTGCTCTGCGTCCTGCAACGCCTGTTCGGCCAGTTTCCGCTGCGTAATATCCTGCTTGATGGCGACGTAGTGGCTGACGGCGCCGGCCGCGGAGCGGACTGGCGCAACCGTCATTTCCTCGGTGTAGAGACTGCCATCTTTCTTGCGGTTGACGACTTCTCCACGCCATACCGTTCCGGCGGCGATGGTGTTCCACAAAGCCGCATAAAACCCGGCATCCTGCTCATCAGAACGCCAAAGGCCGGGATTCTTTCCAATCGCCTCGTCTGCCGTATACCCGGTCATTTCGGTGAAGGCGGGGTTCACCCACAAGATGGTGCCTTGGTGGTCGGTAAGCACGATCGCGTTCGGCGCTTCTTCCAGGGCGGTCGCCAGCAGGCGAAGCCCCTCCTCCGCCCGCTTGCGCTCGTCGATGTCCATCGCGATTCCCGAGATCTTGACCAGTCGCTCCTGCTGGTCAAAGAACCCCCGTCCTTTTACCCAAATCCAGTGCACCGTGCCATCGCGCCAGCAGGCGCGATGTTCATGAACAAAATCCGGTTTCTGCGGGGTCACGCTGGCTATGCTGTTTCTCAAAGGCTCGCGATCTTCCGCATGCACCGCATTCATCAGGACCGTGAGGTTGGCCGGCGACTCCGGGCTTAACCCTAATAACTGTTTTGCGGTGCTGGACCAGACCTGCTCATCACGGATGGTGTCCCAGTCGAAAAAACCGATCCTGGCAGCCTCGATCGCCATCCCCATGCGGTTTTCGCTTTGCCGAAGCTCGGCCTCGGCTCGCTGCCGTGCTTGGGACGCGGCGCTCAACTCGCGCCGCGACCGTTCCTCTTGTTGCTGGAGAACGAAACGGAGCGCTACGGCAAGCCCCGTTGTGAACCCGATGGTGAGGAAGTGTGAGCTCCAGATGTTTAGCGTGGGATGCAGCGCCTGCTTGGTCGCTTCATAGGCGAGCATCACGCAGGCAGTGCTCAGCCCGGTTACGAATAAGCTTCCTCTCCGGCCATGTAGTAGCCGGCGAATTCGCATCGCGACCTTCCACCAGCAGCCTGGGCGCTGGCCCAATGGTTTCAGGTGCCCGGTGGGCCAATGCTATCAGGTCTCCTCTGCAGCGAGCAAGGTTGACCTAATTTATATCTAATCGGCAAAACACTCGACTGGCTCCGTCTGGCGCAGGGCTTTGCGTAAGGCAGCCAGCAATTCCGGGGTTCTCACCGGTTTTTGCAAGAACGCGACCACCCCTTGCTCCAGGGCCAAGGCCCGGTTGGTCTCTGCCGGACGCGCGGTCACCACCACCACGGGCAAGGCCACCGTGCTGGCCAACGAGCGGAGCCGTTGCAGCACCACAAATCCGTCGCCTCCGGGCAGACCCAGATCCAGAATGGTGGCATCGGGTTTTTCCCGTTGAATTACGCTCATGGCCGTCGCCCCGTCGCCGGCGGAGACAATATCAAAGCCGTGCGCTCGCAACCTGATCGCCAGCGCCATCAAGTGTTCCGGGTTGTCCTCGATCACGATGATTTTGTTTCCCTTCTCGCTCATTAGCCTCTCCCGTCTTGCCTGTAAGTCCAATCCAACGGCCTAGTTCATCGGCCAGCCGTGCGCCGGTCTGTTCTGCGTCTTCCAGGTCCCACGAGGAAAAGTCCACCAGCTGGCTGGAAACCTCGAACTGTCCTTCCAAGGGCAGCAGCTCGATGGAGCCGCCCAGATGTTCTTGAAACCGGGCCATCATGGCGCTGGCGCCTTCGGCTTCGACAAAAGCCACCACGTGAAATTTGCCTTCCAGCCCGGAAATATTGAGGTGCGGCAGGATGATGTCTTCGCTGGCGTGGATGCAGCCTTGCAGGACTTCGCGGACCGACCGCAAGTAGCGTCCCATGTCCACGGCGGAGCAATTGGGAATGACCGGTAGGGCAATGGTGATCAGCGTAAGCTTGCCAAGAGCCAGGTTCTTCGCGGAAAGTACCGGCGTGAGGATGTGTTGCAGGCTGAAGATGGGCAGGGTGAAGTGGAAGGTGGTCCGCTCGCCCATGCTGCTGTCCACTCGCAGTTCGCCGCCATGCGCCCGCACCAGCTCACGGGTGATATGCAATCCCAGGCCAAGCCCCCCAGGGTTGGTATCCGGGCCATCGGAAACCCGGTAGAAGCGCTCAAAGATGCGCTGCACGTGCGGCGCAGGAATGCCCGGTCCGTCATCCTGGACGGCCACCCGCAGGAAGTCGGGCTCGTCGGCGCTATAGTGGGCGGTCACTTCCACCGCGCCTCCGCTTCGACCGTACTTGATCGCGTTATCGATGAGATTGGTCAGCACCTGGGTGATGCGGGCCGGATCGGCGAGTGCGGGCGGTAGTTTGGCGGGTACGTGACACTGCAAACTGATCCACTTGGTGGCGGCCGCCGGCCGGAAGGAAGTACACACCTGCCCGACGAGATCTTTCAGAATGACACACTCCGGGGTGACGGGAAGCTGGTGCCATTCCGAGCGGGAAAGGTCCAGCAGGCTGTTCACCATTTCGGCGAGCCGATTGGCTGCCTGCAGCACAATACCCAGATAGGTGCGTTGGTCCGCCGACACCGTTCCCGCCATTCCTTCCAACATCAGCGAGGCAAAATCTACGATGGAGGTAAGCGGGGTGCGCAGTTCGTGCGAGACGTGCGACAGAAAGCGGTCCTGCATTCGCGCCCGTTCCTGCCGGCTGTCTTCCAGTTCCTGGGGCGCCCGCTTGCGCTCGGTTATGTCGCGGGTGATGACGGCAAAACCCTGCAGTCCGGGGTGGCCCTCGTAAACCGTGGTGAACAGGACGGTGCCGCAAAACGAGCTGCCGTCCTTGCGGATTAGCCCCAAGTCTTCTTCCGCGTGGCCGCAGCGTTGCGCCGTATGTACGAGCCGGGCATAGGTTTCCTTGCCGCCGCCGTCGTGGGAGAAGACAGGCAGGATCGAGGTCCCCAGCACTTCCTGTTCGGAATAACCGAAAATCCGTTTTGCCCCCAGGTTCCAGCTAATGACGGTGCCGCCGGCATCCACCATGAAGATGGCATATTCCCGGATGCTCTCGATCAACAGGCGAAAGCGTTGTTCGGTGCTGTTCAGTTTTTCCTCTACCTGCTGAAAGCGACGCTTGGCCTCCGCCTCCACCAGCGCCCGTCTCACCGCCGGAACCAACCGCTCCATCCTCTGCTTGACCACGTAATCGGTGGCGCCGCGCTTCACGGTTTCCACCGCGACTTCCTCGCCCTGGACTGCGCTCAGGAATAGAAAGGGCACCTGCGGCGCCACTTTCCGGGCAATGTCCAGCGCGGCACAGCCATCAAAGGCGGGCAAGGCATAATTGGCCAGGATGACGTCCCAAGTTTCTGCCGAGAGCGCGTTCATAAACTCTGCCCACGTCTGGGCATAGCCGAAGCGGCAACCCAGGCCTGCCGTGGTCAGCAAGGTCCGCACCAGCTCGCGGTCGCGGGGGTCGTTTTCGACATGAAGGATTTGGATTCTTCTGGCCACGGCTGCCTCGCTTTCGCCGCTGCAAACCGGGACGGGACAGTCCATGGTCATATTCAGGCGCCTCACCAGAAATATCGGCCATAGTCGGACCGGGATTAACGCAACACGGTTCTGGGCTTTCCAAGTGCGAGCTGGTAGCAAAGCAGGCGTGTATAAAACTTAAGTGCTATAGATCGAAGACTATTCACCACGGGGACACGCTCCGTCGAAAATCATTTACCACCGAGACGCCGAGTTCTGGATTTCTATCGAGTTTTCTCCGTGATCTCCGTGTCGGAGCCTGTCCTGAGCGAAGCCGAAGGGTGGCCATGTTCATTTCTATGGCTAAGCTCATTTCTAAAATTCAAGCAACTTCGGGCAGCCGGTTTCATCTACCAATCCAAGTTAGGAATCCACGCTGCGGGGTGAACCGATGCGCAATTCTTCGAAATTGACCTTGTCCCTCATGCTCCTCTCCGGCTTGCTAATTCTTGGGGGAGCCATAACCGCTTCCTCTTTCCGTTCGTCGTCCCCTCATGCCACTGCCGCGGCGTCAGTACCATCCCCGCCGAAAGGTCCAGAACCATCAACTCTGACACGCCCCACGGATGTACTTACCTACCACTATGATATTTCCCGTCAAGGCATGACCTCCCAGGAAACGACCCTAACGCCCGCCAATGTTAATTCCGCCTCCTTCGGAAAGGTCAGCTTCTTCTCCGTGGATGGCAAAGTGGACGCCCAGCCTCTGTACCTGAACCCGCAAACCGACACCATCAGCGGTGTTCGTGACAGCACCGTATTCGTGGCCACGGAGAATGACAGCGTCTACGCCTTCGGCGCCAACAGCGGCACGCAGTTTTGGAGAGTTTCAGCGCTCGGCCAGGGCGAGACGACCAGCGATAATCACGGATGCGGCCAGATTTCCCCGCAAATCGGAATCACCGCCACCCCGGTGATCGACCGCCAGCAAGGACCGTCTGGCGCCATCTATTTCGTAGCCATGTCCAAAGACTCTTCGGGACAGTATCACCAGCGCCTCCACGCTCTGGACCTTAAGACCGGAGCCGAATTGTTTGGCGGCCCCAAGGAGATTACGGCGAGCTATCCCGGTACCGGCGATGGCAGCCAGGGCGGGATGGTCATCTTCGCCCCCGGACAATTTGCCGAACGCGCCGGCCTGCTGGAGATGGGCGGGACCATTTATCTCGCTTTCACCTCGCATTGCGACCAGCGTCCCTACACCGGATGGGTGATGGCCTACAATGCGCAGACTTTGGTGCAAACGTCGGTAATTGACGTCACCCCGAACGGCAACGAAGGTGCAATCTGGATGGCTGGCGCCGGCCTGGCGGGCGATACCCAGGCGCTCTATTTTCTTGACGGTAATGGCACCTTCGATACCACGCTCAACAGCCAGGGATTTCCCATCAATGGCGACTACGGCAACTCGTTTATGAAGATCTCCATCACGGGTCAGCTCGCGGTTGCCGACTACTTCGCCATGTTCAACACGGTGCAGGAATCAAACAGTGATGAAGACCTCGGCTCGGGCGGAGCCATGATATTGCCCGATCTCGTCGATGGCCAAGGCCACGTGCACCACTTGGCCGTGGGAGCAGGGAAAGACACTAACATCTACGTGGTTGATCGCGACAACATGGGAAAATTCAATCCCAATAACGACAGCGCGATCTATCAGGAGATCGACGGGGCGCTCCCTGGAGGCGTGTGGGCCATGCCCGCCTACTTCAACAACACCGTTTATTACGGTTCCGTGGGCAGCCCGCTGAAGGCGTTTAGCATTACCAATGCCAGACTGTCCACCTCTCCGACCAGTCAGACGGCAACCTCGTTCACCTATCCCGGGACTACACCCAGCGTATCCGCGAATGGGACCTCGAATGGAATCGTTTGGGCAATCGAAAACACCAGCCCGGCGGTGCTGCATGCCTACGACGCCACCAATCTCGCGCACGAGCTGTACAACAGCAACCAGGCCGGATCGCGCGACCAGTTTGGGGCGGGCAACAAGTTCATCACGCCCGTGATCGTGAATGGCAAAGTTTTCGTGGGTACGCAGAACGGAGTAGCCGTGTTCGGACTGCTGCCCTAACGGAGGAATATTGAGTCTTTGACTAAGAATGGGGTAACGTACTCCGGGATAAGAGTGAGGCGCAGCGGTGTTGCGAATCATAGACACCACCGGGGAAAGACGTTATGCTAGTCCAAGTTAAGGAGTGGAGAAATCATGCTTCGAAAGTTCGCGAGAATTTCTTTATGGATGGTTCCCATCCTATTTGTGGGTTTAACTGCGGCGTCGCAGTATGGCGCAGCGCAAATGTCGGACGACAAAACGTCCGCCCAGCAGACTGTAATCGGTTGTCTTCAGAAAGGTCTTGAACCCGGAGGATTTTTTCTCATCGGCGCCAACAATCAGCATTGGGAGCTTTATCAGAACGACAAGGTATCCCTTGCCGATCACGTCGGCCAGACGGTTGCCGTGAGTGGCATCCTTCCCAAGCGATCGGTAACGCAAGAGGAAAAAAGCCAACCGTTCGAAAAGAAGGAAACCGGGACCAGGAAGCACGGCGACTTTGAGGTCTCCAGCCTGAAGGTGGTAAGCCAGACTTGCAGCAAATAAGGGGGTTTGGCCGGCGGCTGCCCCTCCCTTTTTCCTATCACCCCTACGAACGTGGGTGCGCGATCCCCCTCGGCTGGGCTCCGTGGGGGCTAGCCCTTTTGCGGGACATCTCAGCGGCCTCTTAAGCCCTTTCCGCTTCTGCCGATTTACCTCTCAGACTCCACCTTCGGGTGGACGGGAGGCCCCCTGCGCTACCTCCTCTGTACGGCCCTGTTCTGTAGTTTGCTCGGCGCTCATGACAAGGCATCTGTTCCGCCCCTCTCTCCTCGCGAGGACGGGATCTTCTACGTCAACGGGGTTGACTATCACTTCCTCTCCGGAACGAACTACACCGTGGTAGTGGCAGCGCACTCCGTAGCTAATCGCAAGTTCCTCGGAGTTAAGGTGCGGATCCTGAACAACGGCCAGCAATCGGTGACGGTGCGCCCGGAGGATGTGAGGGTCGAGGACGCGGTTGCCGGCCGCGAGGTGGCAGCAATCTCGGGAGCGGAACTCGCCAACAAAATGCGCCGCCCCTATAACTGGTCGCGCTATGCGGTGAGCGCCGCGGCCGGACCGGCGCCTGCGGCAGGCGACGGCCTTGAAACGGCGGACCAGCAGCACAGCGATCTCATGCGCGCCATGCGGCAGATGGCCAGCCAGATGGACAACGCGCCGCCCGTCCTTTCTACCCGGTCGTTCACCGAGACGGACGGAGAGCCGGACTCAGCTATCGCACCCCAGGCGATGCTTTCCGACGAAGTCTCCCACCTGCGCATGAAGGAAGCCTCCCGGCCTGACGTGCTGATGCAACTCCAGCGCCAGGTTTCTCCCGATTACGTGGAGCGAACGTCGTTTCTGGCCAACACCATTCCGCCGCGGGCCGATGTCGATGGCGTCTTCTATTACCCAATGGGCAAGCTGGCACGCAATCCCGCGACCGCGAAGAAGGCGGCGAAATCCCGCATCGTGCGCGTGACCGTGCCCGTTGGCGAGGAGAACTTTCAATTCATGCTGGCCGTGGAATAACGCACAGGCCGCCAGTCATACTCCCCGATACCCACTATAATGGTTCGCATCATGCGTAACTTGGTGGCGTGTTGCGGCGTTGCGGTTTTCGCGTTGGTTGCCTCTTTCGCCGCGTCTGGGCAGAGTTCCGCCGACCAGCTGGCCGCGCTGGTCATCACCGCGCAGCCTCCGGCGAGCGCCCTGGTGGGGCGCAGCTTCAACTTTCCTTTGGTCGCAACCGGCGGGGCCGCACCCTATTCGTGGCAACTTGTCGACGGACAGCTTCCTCCAGGTCTTAAGCTGCACGCGCACCATGGAGTGATCTCTGGCGTGCCCGCGACTGCGGGCGAGTATCGCTTTACGGTCGCAGTGGCCGACTCCAGCGCGCCTCGGTTACAGGTGCAGCGCGTCATGACCATCAACGTGATTGCCGGGCTGACCATCGACTGGAAGCAATATCCAAGTGTGCAGGGCACCACTCTCTCCGGGTCCGTGGTGGTTACAAATCAAGCCGGGCAGGACCTCGATCTCACCGTGGTCGTAGTTGCGGTGAATACCATCGGCAGAGCGACTACCTTGGGATATCAATACCTTACCCTTGCTGCGGAGGGGTCCGGCTTGGTGGTTCCGTTCGGTTCATCTCCCGGATTAGGCACCTACGTGGTGCGTGCCGACGCTATCGCCCATCATCCCGGCAACCAACATATCTACCGCGCGGCTAAGCAAACCTCGCAGCCATTGCTCATAAACCAGCATTAAAGTGGTAAAAAGGTGGGTTTTACACGAACGTGGCGAGGAAATGGCTTATCCCAATACCGCAAAAAGTTGCACTTGGGAACATAGTAGCTGAACCAACCGGGTTACTTTGCGTGACTTACGGCGGGCTGCTTTGGCAGGGAGATTGCTCTAGTACTGGCAGGTCTGGCCTACGCCACTTTGTATGTGGGAAGGTTACGGTTGGCAGGCCACACAGCTCAGGACGGGTTTGAAGGGAGTAAGATTATGCAAAGCAAATGGTTCTCAGCGTTGCTGGTAATTGCGTGCGTCGCCTTGTTGTCAGGCGTTGGATTCGCTAGTGCATGTCAGGATACAACTTTCGACAACTATCTTGGCGCGGGATTTAACTGCACCATCGGAGACAAGACGTTTTCCAATTTCGCCTATCACAGCACGTCAAATCCACCGGGGTTTAGCATCCCAGCGGGCAGCATAGACACTTCCCCCATTACCACGCTGTTGAATCCTGGATTTCAGTGGAGCACGGGCTGGCACGCGTCAACCAGCAGCGGCGTACTGTCAGAGGATTCTCTCTTCCAGTTCACCGCCACCGTCAACCCGGGTGGCAACCTAATCACCGACGTCAGCCTTTCCATCGGGGGTGTAGGCTTTAGCGGAACCGGCTCGGTGACCGTTGACGAGACCGTTTGTCTGGGAGCCACGTTCCCCGCCTGCACGGGAGGAACCACGCGGACGCTGGAGGTTTTCGACAGTAGTTCCGGAATACAGACGTATGACGAAATCAGTTTCGCGGGTGTATCCGAGGTCGATGTACAAAAGGACGTACTGATCAACGCTGGCACAAATGGAAGTGCAACCCTTTCCCTGTTGACGAACCAGTTCTCGGAAGGCAGCACCACTCCTGAACCGGCCAGCATCCTGCTCTTCGGGTCCGGAGTTCTGGGTCTCGCAGGCGTATTGCGTCGCAAGCTAAATCGCTAATTCCTTCTCGTCCCCTGGGTTGTGAAAAGCCGGAGCCAAAAGCTCCGGCTTTGTTACGTGTGCTGAAGCTGGGGCCCCGAGACACAAGGCTGCCGCCAGGATGGCGGCTTCGGAGCTGTACAGGCTGAGACCCACGATTGCCACGACGCTGCAAAATGAGATTGCAATCAGGCCACGAATGGACTATGGATCGCGGCAGAAGAAATTCCAGCTGACCCTGGACGGCCAGCACCTCGACGGCTTCGTAGTCACGCATCCGGCGAACCTACGCTACCTTTGCGGTTACACCGGTAGCAACGGGCTACTGCTCTTCCTGCCCGGCCCATCACGCGCAAAGGCGGCGGGTACTGGATATCCCAAGTCGGCTGGACGCCTCACCTTCTTCACCGACGGCCGTTATAGCGAACAGGCGCGCGAGGAAGTGGCGGGCACGCGGGTGGTCATTTGCAAGGGTCCGCTGCTGCACGCCGCCGCTAAGCTCATAGGCGAGTTGACTTCAGCCACGATCGGCTTTGAGGCCGACTACACCACCGTCGCCTTCGCAGAGCTCATGCGCAAGCTGGTGCATCGGCGAATTCGCTGGAAGCCGGTGGCTGGTCTCATCATGCAGCAGCGCATGATCAAGGACCCCGACGAGCTGCAACTCATCGCGGGAGCGGTCAAGCTTGGCGCCGCCGTGTACGAGGAAGCGCTGCGAAGCCTGCGCCCCGGGATCCGGGAGTCGGAAGTTGCGGGAAAACTGGAATATGCCGCGCGGCAAGCGGGAGCCGATGGCATGTCGTTCGAGACTATCGTCGCGGCGGGAAGGCGGGCGGCCCTGCCTCACGGGCGTGCCTCCCGTCAAGCCATACCCCGGCGTGGATTCGTGGTGGTGGATTCCGGTGTTATACTTCGGGGCTATTGTTCCGATATGACCCGCACTGTGCATGTGGGCCGGGTCAACCGGGAAGAGCGCCGGTGGTACGAAGCGGTGCTGGAAGCCCAATTAGCGGGGATCGCAGAAGTATTTCCGGGCAAAACAGCGGGCCAAGTGGACCAAGCCGCTCGCCGGGTGCTCCGCAGGGCCAAGCTTGACCGTTACTTTACCCATTCGACGGGACACGGAGTAGGTTTGGAGATTCACGAGCCGCCGCGCCTCGGCAAAGGGCAGGCGGAGCGGCTGGAACCAGGCATGGTAATCACCATCGAGCCAGGAATTTATATGCCGGGTAAGGGCGGCATTCGAATCGAAGACATGGTGGTGGTCACGGACCGAGGATGCCGGGTGCTGACCCCGGTCAGCAAGGAACTGGTGGAGATTTAGCGCCCGTTCTACGCTTATATGCCGGATGCACCAACTCTGGAACTGCTCTAAAAGAAAGAGCATCTGTGCCGAATTCGTCCTCTTCGCCGTCAGACACAGCCGCGGCTGCCAGCAGCGCTTCCGGGGCCGGTTGGGTGGCCAGCGTCTTCTCTCGCCCGGTCATGTGCATGTTCTTACTGGCAGCGGTGATCTTTCGAGATTCTCCACAAGGGATTGCAGAACCGGACATCTGGTGGCACATGCGCAACGCCGCCTATCTATTTCAATATCACTTGTTCCCCCGAGTGGACACCTATTCGTTGGGGGCGGCGGGGTCGCCACGGCTGAACTATGAATGGCTGTCAGAAATCCCCTTTCTGTTGGGCTTCGATGCCTGGGGATTGCAAGGACTTCTAGCGTTATATTTCACCGTGTTTATGCTGATCTATAGCGGCGTCTATTACCGCTCCTGCCGCGCTGGGGCCGATTACAAGAGCGCGTCCCTTACCACTTTGCTGGCTATTTTGCTGGGAGTGGTGTCCATCGGCCCCCGCGTGCTGCTGTTTGGCTGGCTGTGCATGGTGGGGCTGCTGCTGGTGCTCGATCATTTTCAAAGGACCGGGAAGGGCCTGTGGCTCTTGCCGCTGTTGTTTGCCCTGTGGGTCAACCTCCACGGCTCCTGGATCTTTGGCCTGGCCGTGCTGGGGCTGACCATTGCCGCTGGCCTATTGGAAGGGGAGTGGGGCCTGGTGGTGGCGCGGCGCTGGTCTGCGCAGGAGCTGAAAAAACTTCTGCTGGCGTTGGCCGCGTCCCTGGCCGCGCTCTTCGTCAACCCTTTCGGCTACACCCTGGTGCGCTACCCCTTTGATTTTCTTTTTCGCCAGCAGACCAATATGCAACACGTGCAAGAGTGGCAGTCCGTGGACTTTGGCCGACTGAGTGGCAAGATGGCCCTGATCATGATCTTTGCCTTGCTGGCAGCCGCCTTGTTTTCCCGGCAGAAGTGGAAGCTGAACGAGGTGCTGCTGATGGCGTTTGCTCTGGGAGCTGCGTTGGTGCATGTGCGCTTCCTTTTTTTCGCCGGCCTGATCGTGGCGCCCATCCTTGCCCAACGTCTAAAGCTGTTTCCGCCTTACCGGCGGGAACGGGACCAACCCTGGCTTAATGCCTGTGTTATGGCAGCCATCGTTGGCGCGATGATCTTCTTGTTTCCGTCAGCAGCATATCTACAGCGGAAGGTGGATGCGGACTTCCCCACGGCCGCTCTGAAATTCATGCAGGAGCAGCACCTCAACGGAAGGATCTTCAACGAATACGCCTGGGGCGGGTACATGGAATGGTACGCGCCCGACCTGAAGCCTCTTATTGATACGCGCACGGATATCTTCATATACAACGGAGTTTTTGACGACTATCTCAGAGTTGCAGGCAACGATCATTCGTTCCAGATCCTGGACCGATACAAAATCGACTATGTCTTGTTACCGCCGAAACGGCAGCTGATCTACCTTCTGGAGCAATCTCCGGCGTGGCGTCCGATTTACACCGACAAGGTTGCGGCGCTGTTCGAGCGGGTACCGGGAAGTGATGCAATGGCAAAACCGTAAGCGGCACAATCGGACTAGAGCTTACCGACTAAGTTAAGATAAAAGCCGAAGTTTCTGCCGGCCGAATGGAAGACGATGAACCAGAAAGAAATCAAGGAACTAATCGAGTTTTTGGTGGAGAAGGACATCGCCGAGTTCGAGCTGCAGCGCGGCGATATGAAACTGCTCATCAAGCGGGGCGCAAGCGCCCAGCCGGCGCAGGTGGTGCAGGTCGCGCCGGCGATGGTTCCGGGGCATACGGTTGCGAGCGTGCCCCCGGCTCCGCCTTCATCCCCAACCTCGCCGACTGCCGATGCCGGCGCACCCGCAAGCGGGGCAGCCCCGGCGCTGTCGGTCGCGGCGAGTGAAGCGGATTTATTTATCCTGAAGTCGCCGATTGTCGGGACCTATTATGAAGCTCCGTCACCCGGTGCGCCTCCCTTCGTCAAGCTTGGCGATGCGGTAAAGGAGGGCCAGGTACTTTGCATCATTGAAGCCATGAAGCTGATGAACGAGATTGAGGCGGACGTGTCGGGCGTGATCGTCAAGATGTTTGTCTCCAATGCAAGCCCGGTCGAGTACGGGATGCCGCTGTTCGGGATAAAGAGAGGTTAGGAGAGGCGGTTGAGCGAATATGATTCTAAGGTGTCATCCTGAGCGAGCGCAGCGAGTCGAAGGACCCCTATTCCCGCAGAAATCACGGAGTGACCACCTGGTGCAGATGCAAAATTGCGATTGCTGGCAGCCAAAGGGTTCCTTCGACTCCTCGCTGCGCTCGTCGCTCAGGATGACACGTCCGTCCATAAACAATCCAGCTGAAGGCGCGCCCTTCAAGGCGTGATCCACAGCAGATTCCCAGGCAAAGGCCCGCACACTTTATTTCATGTTTAACAAGATCCTAATTGCGAACCGAGGGGAAATCGCCCTGCGGGTGATTTGCGCCTGCAAGGAGTTGGGCATCAAGGCGGTCGCCATCTACAGCGAGGCCGATCGTAACTCGTTGCATGTAAAGTTCGCCGACGAAGCCATCTGCATCGGCCCGCCCCGCCTGCACGAAAGCTACCTCAACATCCCGGCGGTCATCAGCGCCGCGGAAATCGCCAACGTTGAGGCCATCCATCCCGGCTACGGCCTGCTCAGCGAGAATGCCAACTTCGCCGAGGTCTGCCGCGACTGCGGAATCAAATTCATCGGGCCGCCCCCTGAGGTCACCCGCCTGATGGGCGAAAAGGAAAAGGCGCGCGCCACCATGAAGAGGGAAGGCGTGCCCATTCTGCCGGGCTCCGACGGCATCATCGCCACCGCCGACGAAGCCCTGGAGTGGGCGCGCAGCGTGGGATTCCCCCTGATCGTGAAAGCCTCGGCGGGCGGCGGCGGACGCGGCATGCGCATCATCCGTAGCGAAGACGAATTGCCCAACCTGTTTCACGCTGCGCAATCGGAGGCGGCGGCCGCCTTCGGCAACGGCAATCTCTACATGGAAAGGTTCATCGAGCGGCCACGCCATATCGAGTTCCAGGTGCTGGCCGACGAGCACGGCAACGTAATGAGCCTGGGCGAGCGCGAGTGCAGCATCCAGCGCCGTCATCAAAAGCTGGTGGAAGAGGCGCCCTCGGTGAAAGTCACTCCCGAGTTGCGCGAACGCATCGGCGGCATCCTGGTAAAGACCCTGAGCAGCATCGGCTATGTGAATGCCGGCACCGTCGAATTTCTCATGGACGAGGACGGCAGCCTCTCCTTCATCGAGATGAATACCAGGATTCAGGTGGAGCATCCGGTCACCGAGATGACCACCGACGTTGATCTGGTGAAGGCGCAGATCATGATTGCCGCGGGCGAGAAGCTCAGCAGCGTGATCAACTACCCGGTGGCGTTCCGCGGACACGCGATCGAGTGCCGCATCAATGCCGAGCATCCTGAGCGCTTCACTCCTTCGGCGGGAAAGATCACCGCCTTCAACATCCCCGGCGGCACTGGGGTGCGGGTTGACACCGCGGCCTATGCGGAAGGCGTCATTCCGCCGTACTATGATTCCTTGATTGCCAAGCTGGTAGTGCGGGGACGGGACCGCGCTGAAGCCATCTCGCGCATGTCGCGGGCGCTGGATATGTTCGTAGTCGAAGGCATTTATACCAGTATTCCCTTGCACCGCCGGATCATGGCCGACCCGGACTTTCGCGCCGGCAATTTCGATACCAGTTTCATGGAGCGCTTGCTCGGCCAAAATCACAAGGAGGCCGCGAAGTAAGTCTCCATGGTGAAACGATTCTCACAATGCACTCACAGATGAAATTACCGAAGTTGTACGCCATTCTCGACGTCGCCTGTTTTGCGCCTCCGCTACGCACCATCGCTGCCATCGCCGACTATGCCCGCGAACTGGCGATTGGCGGCGTGACCTGGCTCCAGTATCGCAACAAGGTGGGTAATACGCGCGAGATGCTAAACCATGCCCGCGAACTTCGCCGGGTGCTGGGCAATGGCGTGACCCTGATCATGAACGATCGCGCCGACATCTGCATCGCTGCCGGTTACGAGGGCGTGCACGTCGGCCAGGACGACTTGTCGGCGGAAGGCGCGCGCACCGTAATCGGTCCCAGCCGCATTCTCGGCGTCTCTACCCACAATCTCGTGCAATTGCAGGAGGCCAATGCCGGTCCGGCGGACTACATCGCCTATGGCCCGGTCTTTGCCACCCTCTCGAAACGGCGCCCCGACGCCATTGTCGGCCTGGATGGGATTCGCGCCGCGCGGACTGCAACCAGGAAGCCCCTGGTGGCCATTGGCGGCATCACCCGCGCCAACGCGCGCACGGTGCTCGACGCCGGAGCTGACTCGGTGGCCGTCATCTCTGATCTTCTGAGTTCCCCCACCAAAGTTGCTGAGGAATTCTTGCGCCTCATGGTGTAAATTCTTGCGAGCGCCCTCTCCACCATAACGAGGTCCCTTGGCTACAGAAACGAAGACCGTATCAATCGCCGGCGAAAGCGAATGGGTCAAAGGCCTCGGCCTGACCAGCGCCACCACCTTGGTCATGGGTTCCATGATCGGCTCCGGCATCTTCATCGTCTCGGCGGAGATCGCGCGGCTGGTGGATTCGCCCGCGCTGCTCATCGCCGCCTGGGTCGTCACCGGGTTCATGACCATCACCGGCGCGCTCGCCTACGGGGAGCTGGCTGCCATGATGCCGCACGCCGGCGGCCAGTATGTTTACCTGCGCGAATCGCTGGGCCCGCTGTGGGGTTTTCTCTACGGCTGGACCCTGTTCCTCGTCATCCAGACCGGCACGATTGCCGCGGTCGGTGTGGCCTTCGGCAAATTCCTGGGCGTGTTTTCCCCTTCCATCTCTTCGACCAATTGGATTTGGCACATCGCGCACGTGCCGCCCATTCCCATCGGCCCGATGGTGCTGGGCAATATGGATGTCGGACTGAATACGCAGAACCTGATGGCCGTCCTGATCGTGATCTTCCTGTCGGTGCTGAATATCTTCGGCGTGAAGACCGGCGCGGCGGTGCAGAACGTGTTTACCTTCGCCAAGACCGCGGCGCTGCTGGGCTTGGTATTGCTGGGAGTTTTCCTGGGACGCAACGCCTCGGCGATCGCCGCTAACTTTGGAGCAAACTTCTGGCACAATGCCGGATGGGCGCTGCATCCCGTGCAGGTTGGAGTGGGAGGCCCGATCGCGCTGGTGGGGACGATCACTATTATTGCGGTGGCGCAAGTCGGCTCGCTGTTCTCGGCGGACGCGTGGAACAATGTTACCTTCACCGCCGGCGAAGTCCGCAATCCGCAGCGCAACTTGCCGCTGGCACTGGCGCTGGGAACGGGCGCGGTCATCCTGCTTTATGTGCTGGCCAACTTCGTGTACCTGAGCGTGCTGCCCCTGGCCGGCATTCAACACGCCCCCGAGGACCGTGTCGCCACCGCCGTGGTGCAGCAAATCTTCGGAGCCGGTGGCGCACAGATCATGGCGTTCGCCATCCTGATCTCAACCTTTGGCTGCAACAATGGATTGATCCTGGCGGGTGCCCGCGTGTACTACGCCATGGCGAAGAATGGGCTGTTCTTCCGCAGCGCGGGACGGCTGCATCCCAAGTACCACACCCCGGCGCATTCACTCCTGATGCAGTGCGTCTGGACTTGCATTCTGTGCATCTCGGGCAGCTATGGGCAGCTACTCGACTACATCATTTTTGCCGTGCTGGTGTTCTACATCCTGACCATCGCCGGCCTGTTTGTGCTGCGCGCCAAGCGTCCGGACGAACCGCGCCCCTATCGCGCCATCGGATACCCCGTGCTGCCCGCAATGTATATTTTGATGGCGGTGTTTATTGATGTAGTCTTGTTGCGCTACAAACCGCAATACACGTGGCCGGGCCTGATCATTGTTCTAGTGGGGATTCCCGTATATTTCCTGTGGTCGAAGCGCAACCCGCAAGTGAGTACCGAAGAATAAAAACGAGGCAAAGCTGAATGACAAATCTGCTGAAGACCAAGCCTCTTGACGTGCTGATGCGACAGGCGTCTGATACCGGCGAACATAGTCTGAAGCGGGCTCTGGGCCCCGTGAACCTTATTACCCTGGGAATCGGCGCCATTATCGGCGCGGGCATCTTCGTGCTCACCGGCCAGGCGGCGGCGCAGTACGCGGGCCCGGGCATCATGCTCTCCTACGTTCTGGCGGGCACGGGCTGCGCCTTTGCCGGACTCTGCTACGCCGAGTTCGCCTCCATGATCCCCATCGCCGGCTCGGCCTACACCTATGGCTACGCGACGCTGGGCGAGATCTTCGCCTGGATCATCGGCTGGGACCTCATCCTGGAATACGCCTTCGGTGCCGCTACCGTCGCCTCGGGCTGGAGCTCGACGCTGGTCGCCTTCCTCCAGGACTACGGCATCAACCTTCCGCCACAGATCTGCGATGTCCCGGGCGCGAAGTGGTCGATGGTCGACGGCCGCTGGGCGCCAGATTTGACCCTCAGTATGGAGCAGATGACGCGCGCGACCCAGCACACCACCACAATATTCAACTTCATGGCGTTCTTCGCTATTATCGCCGTCACGACGCTCCTGATCGTCGGCATCAAGGAGTCGGCGAACTTCAACACGACCGTCGTCTTCGTGAAGCTGATCGCGGTGATTGTATTCATCATCGTCGCCGGCATGTATGTAATCAAGCAACCCGACGTCGCGCACGCGAATTGGGCGGTATTCCTGCCCAAGAATACCGGTTCTTTCGGCTCGTACGGATGGTCCGGCGTCTTGCGCGGTGCGGGCGTCGTCTTCTTCGCTTACATCGGTTTCGACGCTGTCTCAACCGCCGCGCAGGAAGCCAAGAATCCGCAGAAGGACATGCCCCTCGGCATCCTCGGGTCGCTCGTGATCTGCACCGTGCTTTACCTCGTCGTCTCCGGCCTGCTGACCGCGACGGTGCACTACTCGCGCCTGAACATCGGCGCTCCGGTTTCTCTGGCCATTCGCGAGACCGGCGTGAAGTGGGGCAGCTACGTGGTGAATGCAGGCGCACTCGCCGGTCTCTCTACCGTGATGCTGGTCATGTTGCTTGGCCAATCGCGCGTCTTCTACTCCATGGCGCACGACGGCCTGCTATGGAAGTGGGCGGGCGACATCCATCCCAAGTTCCGGACGCCGTGGAAGTCGACCGCCGTGACCGGTATTCTCGTCGCCTTCACCGGCTCGCTGGTTCCCATTGGCGACCTCGGCCAGATGGTCTCCATTGGCACGCTGATGGCCTTCATTATCGTCTGCGCCGGCGTCTGGGTTATGCGCCGCAAGCGACCTGACGTGCATCGGCCGTTCAAGACGCCGTGGATGCCCTTCGTACCGTTAATGGGCATCATCATCTCGCTCGGCTTGATGCTCGGCCTGAACGGCAAGACCTGGATCCGCCTGATCGTGTGGCTGATTATCGGCCTGGTCATCTACTTCACCTACGGCCGCCACCACAGCTTGGTGCAGAAGATGGTGCCGGATGAGGGGAAGGCCGGGGGCGATTAGACTCCTCGTTCCCTTCAGTTATCCGCCCTTCCTGAATGGGAAGGGCGTTTTTCTTGCGCTGCGCGCCGCTACGCGACACAATGGCTGCTGTGCGAGCCTTGTTCAATCTGAAGGTCCTGTTCCTGGCGCTGCTGGCGTTGATCGCCATCGGCGTCGCCGGTTTCCATTTCCTCGAAGGCTGGCGCTGGTTCGACGGCTTCTACATGGTGCTGACCACCGTCACCACCATCGGCTACGGCGAGATCCATCCACTGTCGCACGTGGGCCGCATCTTCAACACCTTCATCATTGTCGCCGGGGTTGGCCTGGTGCTGCTGTTCTTCGGGGCCGCGACCCAGGCTTTGCTAGAATTCGAGCTGCAATCGGTATTCGGCAGGAGACGCATGGACCGCGACATCAGCCGATTGTCGGACCACTACATCATCTGCGGCGCCGGGCGCGTGGGCCGCAGCGTGGCGCGCGAACTGGCGCGCAAGCCCTTGCCCTTTGTGATTGTCGACAGCGACCAGGCCAAGCTGGCGCGCTACTCCGCCAAAGGCTGGCTCACTCTGGTGGGCGACGCCACCCAGGAGCAGGTGCTGCGCGAGCTGCACATCGAGAGCGCCCGCGGACTGGTTGCCGCCACCACCACCGACGCCACCAACATCTACATCATCCTGACCGCGCGCGGCTTGAATCCCAAGCTCAACATCATTGCCCGCGCCAGCGAAGAAGATGCCGAGAAGCACTTGCTCACCGCCGGTGCCAATCACGTGGTCTCGCCCTACAACTTCGCCGGTTACCGCATCGCGCAGACCTTCATGCGCCCGCACGTGGTCGATTTCTTCGACACCGCCATGAGCCGGCACAAGCCGCTGGAGATCGAAGAAGTGCAGGTGCTGGCGGGCTCGCGCTTCGTCGGCGCAACCCTGGAAGCTTCGCGCATCCGCCAGGAGATGGGAGTCATCGTGCTCGCCATCAAGGGTGAAGGCTCGATGCGCTTCAATCCCCCGCCCGAAGAGGTCATCCACTCCGGCGACCATCTCATCGCCATGGGCGAGCCCGACGGTCTGCACCGGCTGGAAGATTCGGCCACGGAGCGCGCATGAAAATCACCACTGCCGACGAGATGCGCGAGATCGATCGCGTTACCACCGCGCGCTTCGGAGTGCAATCCATCATCTTGATGGAGAACGCCGGGTCCGCGGTGGCGCAATTCGTCCTGGAGCAGTATCGCCATGCCAACCGCATCGCCGTAATTTGCGGCAAGGGCAACAATGGCGGCGATGGATTTGTGGTGGCGCGCAAACTGCACCGCGCGGGACGAGTGGTGGAAGTGCTGCTGCTCGCCGCTCCCACCGAGTTGCGCGGCGACGCTCTGACCATGTTTGAGCGCCTGCCGCTGCGTCCCACCGTGCTGCGCAACGCGCAGGAATTGCAGGCGGAGTGGTCACGCAGCCTGGCGAATTGCGACCTGCTGGTGGACGCCGTACTCGGCACCGGCTTTCACCCGCCGGTGAAGGGCTTCTATGCCGATGCCATTGTTGCGATGAACGATAGCGGCAAGCCGGTGATTGCGGTGGACATTCCCTCGGGAGCCGATTCCGATTCGATGTCGGCGCAGACTGACGAGCACATCGCGCGCGCCGATGCGATCGTCACGTTCACCGCGCCTCGCCCGGCGCATGTCTTTGGCAATCTGACGCGCGGCCCCATCGTGGTTGCGCCCATCGGATCACCGCCGGAAGCCATCGTCAGCCAGCTCGCGCTCGAGCTCACCACCCCGCGCGACTTCGCCGCGCTGCTGGCGCCGCGTGCTGCCGACAGCAACAAGGGCATGTACGGACACGTTCTGATCGTCGGCGGATCGCTAGGCAAGTCGGGAGCCGCCGCCATGGCAGGCATGTCGGCTCTGCGGGCGGGGACTGGGCTCAGTACCGTCGCAACACCAACGCGTGTGCTCGCCAGCGTCGCGTCGTTTGCGGCGGAGCTGATGACCGAGCCGCTGGCCGAAACCGAAAGTGGCGGCATCGCAATCGCGGCCATCGAGAGCGGCCGCTTCCAGAAGCTGGCGAAGACGATGACCGTGGTGGCTCTCGGTCCGGGCATTGGCCGCGATCCTGAAACCGTGGAGTTCGTCCACCAAGCCGTGCGCCAGACCAAAGTCCCGATGGTCATCGATGCTGATGGGCTCAACGCCTTCGCCGGCCATACAGATCTGCTTGATGGCCACGAGCGTCCGCTGGTGCTGACCCCCCATCCGGGAGAAATGTCGCGGCTGGCGGGTATCACGATCAAGGCGGTGCAGGCCGATCGGCTCAACGTCGCGCGCAGTTTTGCGCGCGAGCATCGGCTGGTGCTGGTGCTGAAAGGCAACCGCACCATCGTTGCGCTGCCGGATGGGACCGCGTGGGTCAATCCCACCGGCAATCCCGGCATGGCAACCGGCGGCACCGGCGACATCCTGACCGGCATGACCGCGGGCGTGATGGGACAGATGCCCGACAACATTCCGCTGGCCGTCGTCGCCGCGGTGTATCTGCACGGACTGGCCGGGGACGTGGCCGTGGAAACCATGGGCGAACATTCGCTGGTCGCCACCGATCTGCTCGCAGCTCTGCCGGAAGCGTTCCGCCGCGCCGCGCACTGGGCGAAGGAAAGCACGACGCGGATCGGGGGGTGAGCGGGGCAGCGCAACTCGCGGCGGAACAGAAACCCCATCCTGCTAAAATTGCCCTTCGTTCCGCGATGAACCCCCACGAGCACATCACGCACTCGACCGAAGAGACCATGGCGCTGGGCCGCAAGCTGGCGCCCACACTGACGGCGGCGCGCATGGTCATCCTGCGCGGCGATCTCGGCACCGGCAAGACCACGCTGGTGAAGGGCATCGCCGAAGGCTTGCACGCCGCTTCGCAGGACGATGTTACCAGCCCCACGTTCACCCTCATCCACGAGTACCGCGGCCCCGAGGTGAACCTTTTCCACGTCGATCTTTACCGCATCGACACGCCGCGCGAGCTGGACACGCTGGGCCTCGACGAACTCTTCGCCGAGCCCGGCAACCTGGTGCTGCTGGAGTGGGGAGAAAAGTTTCCCCGCTTCGAGAAGGAGCGCGACGTGGAAATCTGCCTCGAACGCCAAGGCGACCAGGAGCGGAAGATTGTGGTGAAGAAGAAGTAGGCAGTTGTTAGTAGCCAGTTGTCAGTTGCGAATGCCAAGAATGATGTGGTTGCTGATTTCGCTGCCGCCCACCTCGCAGATCGGTGCTATACCTCGTTGCTTGAAACTCGAAACTCGAAACTCGAAACTGGCAACTGCTTTTCAAAATCCCATGATGTTATATCCACAATCCACGTAGATGGTTTCGCCGGTGATGCCGGTGGCGGCGTCGCTGGCGAGGAAGACGGCAGTCGCGGCGACCTCTTTCACGTCCACGTTGCGCTGCAGAGGAGCGCGCTCGGCCTGGGCGCCCAGCATGTCGCCGAAGCCGGAGATGCCGCGCGCGGCCAGGGTCTTGATGGGGCCGGCGGAAATGGCGTTCACGCGAATCTTGTTCTTGCCCAGATCGTAGGCCAGGTAGCGGACGCAAGCCTCCAGCGCCGCCTTGGCCACGCCCATCACGTTGTATCGTGGCACGACTTTTTCCGCCCCGTAATAGGTGAGGGTCATGACGCTGCCGCCCTCGGTCATCAGCGGGCGGGCGGCGCGGGCCAGCGCCACCAGCGAATAGACGCTGATGTCGAGCGCGACGCGAAAGCCCTCGCGGCTGGTGCCGGCGAACTCGCCCTTCAGCTCTTCGGCGGGCGCAAACGCGATGCTGTGTACCAGCGCGTCGAGCTTGCCGTAACGCGCCTTCAGTTGCTCGAACAGTTGCGCGATCTCTTCGTCGCGGCTGACGTCGCATTGAAAGGCCTGCGAATTGGGCAGGGCCGCGATCAGGTCGTCGGCTTCCTCCTTCAGGCGCTCGTTCTGGTAGGTGATGGCCAGTTGCGCCCCGGCCTGCTGCATCTGCTGGGCAATGGCCCAGGCAATGCTGCGTTTGTTGGCCACGCCAAACACCACCACCGTCCGGCCCTCTAAACAATTCGACATTCGATGCCATTCCTCCGCGCACAATAACGCCAAATGGTTGAGGATATCAGCCACGGCGCGAGATGTCTCGCGTTTGAGGCAAGTAGGCCTGCGGCGTTAAAAAGCCTCTCCAGAGCCGGATTTTCTGCGCTTGCCGCCCAAATTCCGCTTCACAGCGGCTTGACCTTCGGAATATACTCGCTTGCGCCCCACGCTCCCCAGGACTGGGCTCGTCCTGGGAACCGGATAGAAGTTCGCGGCTTGCGGATTCCCCGGCGTCGGAGAGCCAGAGTATTGCTCCGTCGAGCGCGCGGAGAGTAAGGCTCGCCGGGGCATGACCTTCAAGGGAGGGCACTATGGCGACCATCCGGGATCTGCTGAGCAATCCCACCATCCACTACGTCCAGCCTGACCAGACCGTCTTTGAGGCCGCCCAGTATATGTCGGAGTGCAACGTGGGCGCCGTTCCGGTCCTCGACGGCACGCAACTGGTCGGCATCTTCTCCGAACGCGACCTTATGGTGCGGGTGGTAGCCGAGGGGCGCGACCCGCTGTCCACCTACATTGCCGAGGTGATGAGCACCGACCTGCACGCGGTTGCGCCCAGCACCAGTTCGGAAGCAGCCATGTACCTGATGCAGACGCACGGCATTCGACATTTGCCGGTATGCGACGGCCCCATGCTGGTCGGCTTTCTCTCGCTGCGCGACCTGCTGCGCTGCCATCTCGACGAGAAATCCGTTGAAGCCGACTCCATGCGCGCCTATATTCAGTCGTACTCCAGCTGAGAGTAAGATTATAAAGCGCTCGAAGGCGGCGCTACACTTGCCTGTGAACTTGCCCGGCCTGGTCGAACATCTTCGCGAAATCGCCGGACGCGATGCCGTCCTGGACCGTCCCGAAGACCTCATGCTGTACGAGTACGACGCTGGCATCCGCAAGAGCACGCCCGGCGCGGTTGTCTTCCCGCAGAATACGGAGCAGGTTTCACAAATCATGCGACTGGCCACGGCCCTTAACGTTGCCGTGGTGGCGCGCGGCGCGGGCACCGGACTCAGTGGCGGCTCGATTCCGCAAGCGGGCGGCCTGGTGATCGCCTTCTCGCGCATGAATCGCATTCTCGAAGTTGACGTCGAGAACCAGCGCGCGACGGTGCGCCCGGGCGTGGTCAACCTGCAACTCTCTGAGCACGTGTCGCACCTGGGGCTGTACTTCGCGCCCGATCCCTCCAGCCAGAAAGCTTGCACCATCGGCGGCAACGTCGCCGAGAACTCGGGCGGCCCGCACACCCTGATGCACGGCGTGACCGTGAACCACGTCACCGGAGTGGAGGTGGTCATGCCGAGCGGCGAGATCGTGCATTTCGGCGGCAAGGCGGCCGAGTCTTACGGCTACGATCTGACCGGCTTTATGGTGGGGTCGGAAGGGACAGTCGGCATCGTCACCGCGATTACGGTGAAGTTGCTGCGCAAGCCGGAGAAGATTGCGACCCTGCTTGGCGTCTTCGAGTCGGTGGACGACGCAGCGCTTACGGTTTCTGCCATTACCGCTGCGGGCATCACTCCCGCGGCGCTGGAGATGCTGGACGGTTGGACCTTGCGCACCGTGGAAGCGTTCTGTCATGCCGGCTACCCTCTGGATGCGGGCGCGGTCCTGCTGATCGAATTGGAAGGACTGCGCGAGGCGGTGGAAGAGCAGGCAATCGCGGTGCGAGAGGTCTGCCTAAGTCAGAAGGCGCGCGAGGTGCGGCGCGCCAAGGACGACGACGAACGCGCCCTGCTGTGGAAGGGGCGCAAGATGGCTTTCGCCGCGCTGGGCCGGGTGACCCCGTCGTACTACACCCAGGACGGCGTGGTGCCGCGCAGTCAGATACCCGCGGTGATGCGACACATCGGCAACGTCGCCAAGAAATACGACCTGACGATCGGCAACATTTTCCACGCGGGAGACGGCAATCTTCATCCCTTGATCCTCTTTGATATGCGTAACGCCGAGCAGTTTGAGCGCGTCTTGTCGGCGAGCAGCGAGATCCTCGAGTTTTGCATTCAATGCGGCGGCTCCATCACCGGGGAGCACGGCGTCGGGTTGGAGAAGCGCGACTTGATGTCGCGTCTGTTCACCGAAGAAGATCTTGACGTGATGATCAGCTTGCGCAACGCCTTCAACGGTAGGGACATACTGAACCCGCAGAAAATCTTTCCCACGCCGCGCATGTGCCGCGAGATCACCGGCCCCAGCCAGAACCCGGTGCTGATGCAGGAGGGACTGTGAGCACCGCGACCATCCCTACTCGCTTTGCCGCCGACTTCCGCGCCATTTGCGGAGCGGAACATGTCAGCGAAGATCCGGCGCAGTTGCAGGCGTGGAACATTCTGGGCGTGGCTCCCGCACTGGCGGTCACCCCGGCTTCCGCCGATGAGATTGCCGGCATTTTGCGGTTCGCCAATGAGCATGGTCTGAGCGTGGTTCCCGCCGGAGGATTCACCCAGCAGCAAGTTGGAAATCCGCCGCCGCAGATCGATGTTGTGCTTTTCACCGCGCGCCTCACCGCCGTGGAGCATTACGATGTCGGCGATCTCACCGTCGGCATTGGAGCAGGTTGCACGGTTGCGCAACTGTCGGCGATGGTCGCCAAAGACGGCCTGTTCTTCGCTGGGGACCCCGCGCAGCCGGAGCGCTCGACCATTGGCGGACTGCTGGCTACCGGACTGTATGGGCCGCTGCGCCATGGCTACGGCGGCCTTCGCGATTACTGTATCGGCGTGCGCTTTGTAACGGGCGACGGGCGTAAGGCCAAGGGCGGCGGCCGGGTGGTAAAAAACGTCGCCGGATACGACATGATGAAGCTGCTGATCGGCAGCCAGGGCACGCTGGGAATCATTACCAGCGCCAGCTTCAAACTGTTTCCCGCACCGCGGCAGACGCGGACCTTCGTCGCTGTTTTTCCCAGTGCTGCCGAGGCGCTTCAGTTCCGGTCCCAGGTACTGCGCTCGCCGCTGGATCCTATTTGCCTGGAGCTGGTTTCTCCCCAGGCGCACGAACTGCTGGCGCCAGGCTCGCCGGCCGCAGCGGGGTGGTCCATTTGCCTTCGCGCCGCCGGCAGCGAGACAGTGCTGGCCCGGTATCGCACCGAGCTGGGCACCGCGGTGGTCCGCGAAATGGAAGGCGCTAACGAGCAGGGTTTCTGGCGGACGCTTTCAGATTTTTCTCCCCTCGCCGCCGAGCGGCATCCGCGGTCTCTGCTGATCTCGATGACGCTGCCGGTGCGCGACGTTCAATCGGTTCTCAACGAAGTGTCGACGGTTGCCGAATCGAACCACTTCTTGTTCGCGGCCATCGGCAGAGTGGGAATTGCTCACTTGCTGGTAAGCCTGTGGCCGGCGCCCGACGCTGAGGACTCGCTGGTGAGTTTCGTCGATACGGTTTCGGGATTGCGCAACCGTGTGCCGCGTGATGCCAGTCTGGCGGTGCTCCATTGCCCCTCCGAGACGCGGCACCACATCAGCGCCTGGGGGCCGATGCCAACTGACCTGGAAAGCATGCGCGCGGTGAAAATGGCGCTCGATCCCAAAGACATTCTGAACCGTGGGAGGTTTCTCTTCTGACGGTCACCACTCCAGTGGCGGAAAAGCCAGTCTCCAATTTCTCCTCGGGCGAGAAACCCACCTGGGACCTGTACTCGAAGTGCGTCCATTGCGGACTGTGCCTGGACCAGTGCCCCACGTACCGCGCGCTGGGTACGGAGATGGATTCGCCGCGCGGCCGCATTTATCAGATGGTGCTGGTTGACCAAGGCCGCCTGGCGCTGGCCGATTCCTTCGTCACCCATATTGACCGCTGCCTGGGCTGCCTGAATTGCCAGACCGCTTGTCCCTCGGGCGTGCCCTACGGAAGCCTGCTGGAGCGCGCCCGGTCGCAGATCGAGGAGAACTACCCGCGTAGCTGGCTGCAACGCAAAGTGCGGTCACATTTCTACGGGACGGTGCTGCCGTCGTTCGGCAAGCTTGCGAGACATGCAAAGCTGGTGCGCTTCTATCAGCGCTCGGGGTTACAGGGCCTGGCGCGCGGCAGCGGATTGCTGAAGCTGCTGGGAGTCGCCGAACTGGATGCGCTCTCGCCGCGTATCGAGAGCGATTTCTCGTTCGCCGATCTTGGCCGCGTGTATCCCGCCGAAGGCGCGCAGCGGGGACGTGTGGCGCTGCTCATCGGCTGCATCAGCAGCGTGGCGTTTGCGGAACTCAATCGCGCCACCATTCGCGTTCTCACCAGGAATGGCATCGAAGTCCATGTCCCACAGAGTCAGAGTTGTTGCGGAGCACTGCACCTGCACGCCGGATACATCGAGCAATCGCGCACCTTGGCGCGCCACAACATTGACGCCATGCTCAAGCCCGAGTTCGATGCCATCGTGACCAACGCTGCCGGCTGCGGTTCGACCATGAAGGAATATGCGGCGCTCCTGGAACACGATCCCCAGTATGCGAAGCGGGCCCAGGAGTTCGTGGTCAAGGTCCGCGACATTAGCGAGTATCTGGCACAAGTTGGCCTGGTTGAGCCGGCGCACAAGCTGAAAGCGCGCGTCACCTATCAGGACCCGTGCCACCTGGCGCACGCGCAGGGCATACGCAGCGCTCCCCGGCAGTTGCTGAAGTTCATCGGCGCCGAGGTGGTGGAGTCGCCGCGTGCCGATTCCTGTTGCGGCAGCGCGGGCGTGTACAACGTCACGCAGAACGAAATCTCGATGAAAATTCTCGACGAGAAGATGGGCTACATCGCCAGCGTCGAGCCGGAGATCGTGGCCACTGCGAATGTCGGCTGCATGTTGCAGTATGCCGCGGGAATCAAGCGCAAGGGAATGAACGCCCGCGTGGTCCACGTGGTGGAGCTGCTCGACGAAGCGTACTGAAAAGCAGGCCGTGCTCCCACCACTCCTAACCCCAGCTACTTCCCATTGATCCTGATGGTCCGCAAAATTTCAGCGCCCACCCGCGGCTCTTGCGAGCGCGGAGGCAGGCTGCTATTCAAGGTCGCCAGCAGCAAGGTGTCTCCGTTGGTGAGGACTTCGATCTGCCAGTGATCGCCTTCGGGATCGCGGAAGCGCGATTGGGCGCGCGAGGAAGCGCTTTTCCCGGCATTGGGCCGCCCTTTCATGGACGCGCTCTGCAGAAAGTGCTCCAGGTATTCGCGCGCATCAAGTCTGGCCACGCCGTTCTCCCGCTGAAACGCGGTCACAATCACCGAAGTCTTGCGCGATGGACTTTCCACCTCCAGATCGTCGTTGGTCTGGCGCAGCGTCCAGAAGGCGGGAATCCCGATGGTCACGTTGCCTTTCGGCGTGACATAGCTGCCGCCGTGAAAGCCGCCGGCTTTCTTTCGGGTCTTCGAGGAAGCAGCATTCTTCTTCGGCGACTTGGCGGAGCTTTTTGTGGTCGCGCTGTGAGCGATTAACGAGTTGCGCGATTTCTTAACGGCGCTAATGGTCTTGGCGGATGTCTTATTTTTTAGTTTGCGAGGCAAGATGGTTGTCCTGAGGTTGGCATGATAGGTAGATGATAATAGAAATTGGCGGGCGACAGGTTTGGTTGTCGCCCGCTCGCTTGGCTTAGCCGTGCGCCGTCGCGCCCCCGACTTAAGTCAGCCGTGCGCTGTGCTACGCGCCCCCAGCTGGCTCAGCCGTGCGCCGTCGCGCCCCCAACTGACCCAGCCGTGCGCTATGCTATGCGCCCCCGGCTGACTCTCACCGCTGCTTCTTTATCGGCAACGCTTCCACAATCTTTAGACTCCCGAAATTGCCTCCCGTAACATCGCCGCCAATTCCTCCGCGCTGTCCACCGGCGGGCGGCAGGCAAAATTGGTGCACACAATCGCCACCGCCTGTTTGGCCTTCAGCGCGGGAAGATTCGGGATAGTTTCCGCCAGCACAGGCGGCAAATTTTGCGCAACCGCTTCACTGTCGGTCAGGTGGACCACCGACTTGTTGACCGCGAACGGCGCAGCGGCGGCCTTCAGAAGCTCTGCCGCCTTCTGGTCTTCGCCGACCACGACCGCCTGGGTGTGCGGCCGCGACATCCAGGTGGCCGCAATTCCATACGTCCCCGCGTAAATGCCGAACTGCTCCGCCATTGCGGCAAAAACCTGGAGCGTGTCTTCGGCTTTGTCGCGATACTTCGCATCGTTGGTGTAAGCGTGCAAGCGCAACAACGCAATCGCCGCGCTGGGATTGCCGGCTGGCGTGGGCGCATCCTGAAAGGGCTTGCGCCGCGCCGACAGCGCGCCCAGCTGCAGACGGTCTTCCAGCGTGGCTTCGGTGTCGAAGAAGCCGCCCGAGGTGGCGTCGCCAAAGCGGCGGACCATTTCATCGGCGATGTGCTGCGCGAATTTGAAGTAGCTCATGTCGCCGGTGATCTCGTATGCATCGAGACAGGCCAGCGCGGTGAAGGCGTAATCGTCGAGCAGTCCGCGCACGAAGCGCGGTGCAGCCTTGGCGCCGGAGTAGGCGATGACGTGCGCCAGGCCGCGTTGTGCGTCCCAAGCTTCCGACAAAATGCGGTCGAGCGAGCGTAGCGCAAACTTGCGGGCGTCCTCGAGCCCGAGGACCTGGGCGGCCTGCAAGTACGCGGAAACGCACATCGCGTTCCAGTTGACATACACGGTCTTGTCCACGAAAGGCGTTGGCCGCTGCAAGCGCGCGGCATAGAGCTTGGTCTTCGCCGAGGCGAGCAGGTCGAGCGCTTGGGCAACGCCGATGCCCATCCGGGCGGCAACTTCCTCCGGCAGCGCACGTATCCACAACACGTTCTTGGCCACATTGTGATGCATCTCGCCCGTTTCCTGGATATCGAAATGCAGCGCGGCCACCTGGAACTCCTCCTCGCTCAGGACCGCCTTGGCTTCCCCCAAGGTCCAGGTAAAGTAGTCGCCATCGTCATCGAGATTGATGTCGGCGTCCTGCGAGGCGTAGAAGCCGCCGTGCTCGCGATCGCTGAGCCACTCATCCATCCAGCGGACAATGTCGCGGGCCACGTGCGCGTAGAACTCATAACCGAAGACCTGGTACGCGTGGACGTAATTCTTCAGCAGCTCGGAATTGTCGTACGACATCTTCTCGAAGTGCGGCACGATCCAGCGCTCGTCCACCGAGTAGCGATGAAAGCCTCCCGCGAGCTGATCGTAAACTCCGCCCTGCGCCATCTTCGTCAGCGTGGTGGTGACGACGGTGGCGACGCGTTCCTCGCGCGTGCGCACGTACCAATCCATCAGCAGATCGAGGGAGGCGGGATGAGGAAATTTCGGGGCGCTGCCGAAGCCGCCGTTCTTCTCGTCGAAGATGGGCAGCGCCGACTGCACCATGATGCCCACAATGCGTGGCGAAAGCTCGATCTGCCGCTCGGCATAACCCTCTGCAGCGGCCAGCATGGTCATGGTTTCGCCGGCCGACTTCAGCACCTCATCGCGCCGTTCGCGATAAGCGTCGGCAATCGCCAACAGGGTCTTCTTGAAACTGGGACGGCCCCAACGGTCATCGGGCGGGAAATACGTGCCGCCGTAAAAGGGATGGCCGTCGGGCGTGAGAAAAACCGTCAGCGGCCAGCCGCCCGTGCCGGAGATGGCCGACACCGCGAGCTGATAACGGCTGTCCACATCGGGCCGCTCGTCGCGATCGACCTTGACCGCGATAAAGTGCTGGTTGATGATCTCGGCGGTGTCGGTGTTTTCGTAGGATTCGCGGTCCATGACGTGGCACCAATGACACCACACCGCGCCAATGTCGAGCAGGATGGGCTTGTTCTCGCGCTGCGCCGTGGCGAACGCCTCTTCGCCCCACTCGTGCCATTGGATGGGCTGATGCATCGCCGAGCGCAGGTAAGCGGACGACGCTTGCGACAGTGAGTTGGTCGCCTCAGACATGAACTTGAGTCTAGCAGGGATGCGCGGAGCGCGGGGCTAGGGCAGTTTGCAATTGTGCGAGAATCGGTTGGCGTCCGGGAAGTGGCTCGGATCAATTTTCGATGATGGAGCTGCCATGAAGAGTCAGGAAGCCTTAGCAAGAATCGTAGAGGGGGTGAAGAAGTTTCAGGCCGAGGTTTATCCCGCTGAACGCGAGATGTTTGAGAGGCTGAGGGGCCGGCAGCAGCCCATGGCGATGTTCATCACCTGCGCTGATTCCCGGGTGGTGCCCAACCTGTTTACCCAGACTGGCCCAGGTGATTTTTTCGTCGAGCGAAACCCCGGCAATCTGGTGCCTCCTTATAGCGATTTTGTCGGTGGCGTTTCGAGTGGCGTCGAATATGGCATGCTCGTGCTGAAGGTGCCGCTGGTCATCATCTGCGGGCACACCGACTGCGGGGTAATGAAGGGCCTGCTGCACGCGGACCAAGTGAATGGCCTGCCGGCGATGCAAGAATGGATGCGGCATGCGTCCGATGTTCGGCACCGCATCATGCGCGATCACAGCAACGCTCCGGATGAGGAGAAGCTGCGCCTGATTACGGAGTATAACGTGCTGGCGCAGATCGAGAACTTGAGGAGCCATCCCAGCGTGGATGCGCGTGTGCTCCGCGAAGAGGTGGAGATTCGCGGCTGGGTCTATGACATTGGCGATGGTTCAGTCTGGTCAGCCGATCCCGAGACCGGGAGATTCAGCAAGGTCGGGGCACCTGGCTGAGTTAGGCGTTCTGGCTTTAGTTTGGGAGATGAGCGCGAACATTCACGGGTGACAGCCATCACCTAGGCCCAAGAAAAAACTCTGTTAAGCTGCATGCCTCTCCTGGTTGGAACGGACCCTGGCAACGTGCAAGCAGCATAAGGGGGAATTCTCATGACCCATCAACATCGCAATTGGGTTTTCGGGGCCATACCCAGCGCGGCAACTCCCGCCCTGGCGTTGGCAATTTTGCTTGCGCTGACGGTAGTCGCGCCGCAATCGGCACAGGCCCAAACCTACAATGTGATTTACAACTTCACCGGCGGAGCCGACGGGGCAAGTCCCCTTGCCGGCTTGACCATGGACGCAGTCGGGGCCTTCTACGGAACGGCTTCCGCTGGCGGCAGCGGTCAGGGCACGGTCTTCAAGCTAACCCACAATAGCTCCACCTGGGCTGTGCGTCCCCTTTACAGCTTTACGGGAGGCAATGACGGAAGTCAGCCACGGGCCCGAGTCATCTTCGGTCCCGACGGCGCTCTCTACGGCACTACAACGGCGGGAGCAGGTTCGGGCTGCAACGGAAGTGGCTGCGGCGTAGTTTTCAACCTGAAACCGCCGACTGCTTGCAAAACCGCGCTGTGCGCCTGGACGCAAACTGTTCTCTATCGCTTTAGCGGCGGAAGCGATGGAGGTGACTCCAATAGCGAAGTTATCTTCGACCGAACGGGCAATATCTATGGCACCACTGTCCTCGGCGGACAAGATTGCTTCTTTCGCGGCTGCGGCGTGGTTTACAAACTGACCCACTCAGGTAGCGGATGGACAGAGAGTGTTTTGTACATCTTCGGCTTAGGGGTTAACGGAGCTTATCCCGTAGGCAGCTTGGTCTTCGACAGCGCCGGCAATCTTTATGGCACGACCTACGGCTACACCGACGGCCTCTACGCCCCTTATGGCACGATTTTTGAATTGACGCCCTCGGGATCGGGCTGGATGCAGAAGACGCTCTACACCTTTCAGGACGGAAGCGACGGCGGTTCGCCCAATGCAGGTCTGATCATCGACAACTCGGCTATTCTCTACGGCGCCACGACAACCGGTGGCGCCGCCGGCGGCGGCACGGTTTTCGACCTCTCGCCGTCAGGTGGTAGCTGGTCGTTCACCACGCTTTACGGGCTTACTGGCTCGGGTCCTCTGACCGGACCCGATGCCAACCTGACCATGGACGCAGCCGGTAATCTTTACGGCACCACCTTCGCTGACGGGACTCATGGGCACGGCTCGGTCTTCAAACTGACACGCGCCACCGGCTGGATCTACACCTCGCTGCACGACTTTACCGGCGGCAGCGACGGTGCTTATCCAAACAGCAACGTGACATTCGACGCCGGCGGCAGCCTGTACGGCACCACCACCCGCGGCGGCACTTCCTCGAATTGTCAAGGCGGCTGCGGCGTCGTCTTCCAGATAACACCTTGACTCTTCGGCATAGAGCGCCGGCACTCTCGACATCGGGTGTCGGCGTTCTCTCCACCTTCGTGCGATTGTTGAGGTAAAGTTCAGCCCGCGGGGGATCCGCTTTCCCGACTTTTTGACCAGCCTCATCAGACTTCAGAGGGCGCCGTCCAACAACTCCTGCCCAACTTTCACTTGGCCACGAAGATGGCCACGCTGTGGGCGCGCACCAGATAGCTCTCCTGCGACAAGAGCGGGAACTCCAGGCCCTCTTCGGCAATATCTTGCGGAGAAGCCAGTGCAGTGTCGGCAAAACGGAACCATTCGCGCTCGCCGATGTGCGGCAGCTCGAACTGGAGGTCGCCGGAGTACGCGTTGGCGATGAAATGCAGGTCGTCACGCGAACCGTCGGCGTGCAGTTGCGTCAGTTGCATCGCCACCGTGCGCGATTCGTGTCCCCAGTCGGCTTGCGCACGTTTTACGCCATGCCAGGTGATGTAGAAGCCGCTTTCGCCATGAAACTGAAAGCTGTCGCGGCGCAATAGAGGACAGCGCTTGCGGAAGGCGATCATCAGTTGGAAGAAGCGCAGCAGGTCAGCATGACTCGCCATCATGCGCCAGTCCAGCCAACTCACTTCGTTGTCCTGGCAGTACGCGTTGTTATTGCCCTGCTGGGTACGCCCGACTTCGTCGCCGGCAAGAAGCATGGGCACGCCGTGCGAGAACAGCAGAATGGCGGCAAAGTTTTTGCGCTGCCGCGCGCGCAGCTGGTGGACGGCGGGATCGCCGGTCGGGCCTTCGACGCCGCAATTCCAACTGTAGTTGGCGTCGGAGCCGTCGCTGTTGTTCTCGCCGTTGGCGAGATTGTGCTTCTCGTCGTAGGAAACCAGGTCGTTGAGCGTGAAGCCATCGTGGCAGGTCACGAAGTTGATGCTGTGGTAAGGTTCGCGGGCGCTGGTCTCGTAAAGGTCGGGACTGCCCAGCAAACGGGTGGCGAGTGCCGAGGTCATGCCGGCATCGCCTTTCGCGAACTTGCGCACATCGTCGCGATAGATGCCATTCCACTCCGCCCACCGTCCCCAGGAAGGCAGGGTGCCGACCTGATACAGCCCGACGGCGTCCCAGGCCTCGGCGATCAGTTTGGAGTTGGCCAGAACGGGATCGTAGGCCAGGCTCTCCAACAGCGGTGGGTTTTTGAGCACCCGGCCATCCATGCCGCGGCCGAAAATGGAAGCCAGATCGAAGCGGAATCCGTCCACGTGCATTTCCAGGACCCAGTAGCGCAGGCAATCGACGATGAAATCGCGGACCACCGGGTTGTTGCAATTCACGGTGTTGCCGCAACCGCTGAAGTTCACATATTTGCCGGTGTCGGGATCGAGGATGTAGTAGGTCGAATTATCGATGCCGCGGAAGCACCACGTCGGGCCGTTCTCGTCGCCTTCGGCCGTGTGGTTGAAGACCATGTCGAGAATGACCTCGATGCCGGCCTGATGCAGGGCGCGCACCAATTGCTTGAACTCGCGCACCTGTTCGCCATCGGCGCGGTTTGACGAGTAGGCGGTGTTGGGCGCGTAAAACGCGGTTGGCTGATAACCCCAGAGGTTCAGCAGACGCTCGCCGGTAAACGGATTGACGCGGTCGGTGTCGCCGCCCTCGAACTCGTTGACCGGGAGCAACTCGACGGCGGTCACTCCCAGTTTCTTGAGATAGGGAATCTTCTCGATAAGCCCGGCATAGGTCCCGGGATGCGCGACTCCGGAAGAGGAGTGCACCGTAAAACTGCGGACGTGGGCTTCGTAAATGATGCTGTCCACCAGGGGAAGGTTGAGCGGCTGATCGTCTCCCCAATCGAAATCGTTGTCCACCACCACAGCGTTGCGATAAGGCCGTTTCCCGGGCGGATACTGTCCCCAGGCTCCGCCGTGGGAGAGCACACGCGCGTAGGGACCGAGCAGCACGTTCGAGGGGTCAAAGCGATGCACGTTGGGATTGGGATTGGGCTGCATGTCGAAGCGGAAACCATATTGCATGCCAGCGTCGAGACCCTCCACGAAGGCGTGCCACACTTGGCCGGTGCGATTGGAACGCGGATCGAGAGGAAACTCGACAAACGGCTGCTCCGCGCCCGGCTGGAAAAGAACCAGCGTGCACGCCGTCGCGTGCTTGGAGAAGATGGCGAAATTGACGCCCCTGCGCCGCAAGGTCGTGCCCAGGGGAAGCGCAACCCCACGCTTAACGCGGTAGCCGGCGACCGAAGTGGTGGACGATTTCTGCGGCTGGCTTCGGGTAAGCGATTTAGGCGGCATGGCGTCGTGACCCCGACGGGCCAAGAGGATGGATAGCAGAAAGCGGCAGGAACAGCAAGCGAAAGCGGCAGGGGGTAGTGGCTCAATTTGATTGAGCCACTACCCAGCAGGGCGGCGTAAGCGGCCGGAGATTCATTGGCCAATCGACGGGTTTCACTTCTGCGAAAGCAGCTCGCGGGCGATGCGCGCGTACAGATCAATGGCCTCGAGCAACTGCCGCTTTTCGATGTGCTCGCCTTCGGTATGGGCCACGTGAATGGAGCCGGGGCCAATGAGCAGCGGCTGGCCCCAGTTCGTCAGTGCGGGAATATCGGTGGTGAAGGCGGCAATCATGGTCTCGATTCCGGGCACCGTGGTGAACTCCATATAGGGAATCTCGAGCTTGAATTCGGCTTCGGCTTTGCCGGCAACCGCGTTGGTAATTTGTTGGCGCAATTGCTGCGCCGGCCCGACCAGGCGAAACAGCAGATGTGCGCGCGCGTGGTCAGGAATGACGTTGGGCGCGCGGCCGCCTTCGATCAGGCCGATGTTCATGGTGCAGGGGCCAGCCTTGGGATTGTTGGGCAGATCAAGCTTGCGAATGTTGTCCAAGGCATCCAGCAGCTTCTCGATCGCCGACTCGCCCAGCTCGGGATAGGCAGAATGCGCCATCTTGCCGCGGGCCACCAGCTCCACCCGCAGCGTGCCTTTCGAGGCCACCGCCAGCTTGTTCTCGGTAGGCTCGCCGTTGATGAGGAACTTGGTTCCACGGGGCTGTTGGTTGGCGATCTGCGCGCCCTGGCTGTCGCGCTCCTCGCCCACCAAGAAAAGCAGGCCCACGTGGAGGGATTCGCCCTTCAGCCTTTCGGCGGCTGCGATCTGCGCCACCATGATGCCCTTGGCGTCGCAGGAACCCCGTCCGTAAATGCGGTCGGCGGTCTCGGACGAAGGTACGAATGGCGGCACCGTGTCCATGTGGGTGGAAAGCACCAGCTCCGGCCGGGGATGGCCGGGATGGGTCGCCCACAGGTTGCAGCGATCGCCTTCCACCGCCATGCGCTCAACATGGTAGCCAAGCTGCGTCAGCTCATGCGCCAGTGCCTCGGCCACCGCGGCTTCCTGGCCGGTGGTGGACTCAATGTCGATCAGCTTGCGGGTGAGGGCGAAAACATCCATCTCCGAAGGATAGCGTATTGTTGGCGACGACGTAGAGACCGAAGGAGTTCACCGCCAGGGCTGGGCATACGGAGCAGGAGTAAACTCATCCCATCAGGATCGACGGAGGATCAATGCGACCTTTAGCCTGGATCGGAATTGTCGTGCTGGTACTGGGAATTCTGTCGTTTGTCGTGCCGATTCCCACCAGCCATTCCCATGACGTCAAGATCGGAGATGCTTCCGTGGGCATCACAACCCGCCATGACGAGAAGCTGCCGCCGGTAGTGGGAGGCGTGCTGTGCGCGGCCGGAGTGGTGTTGCTAATCGCAGGATCGCGGAAGGCTGCTGCGTAACCGTTATCCGGACCCGCGGCAGAAAACACATCGCACCCGATTCGTCGGGGCTGAAGCGGCGCCCGAGTGGCTGGAGCGCGGCGCGGGGCCCATCAACGCCCGGTGGTGAATTCCGTGGTGTTGGTTAGGTAGAGTTCGTGGACCTTGTGGTTGACCTCGTCGGGGGTGAGGCCGGCTGAAACCATGTAGTTGCGCAATTCATTTCTTTGATTGGCGTCCACCGTCACTTTGGGTATTCCATCGACAAAGACCTGTACAGCCGAGCGATCTCTCACCAGACGATAGTTGTGCATGACTCATTGTAGTGGCAATTGGCAGCGCGAGTCGCCGGACATTTCGGCTCTGTGCGCTGGGACGCCGGAGAGGTTACGTGGCCGATCGAAAAACCCGCTTCCGCTCCGGAGCCATACCGGCAATTCAGCAGGGGGGTGCGGCAGAAAAAGTTGAGGCACCCTTGACCGGGTGCCTCAGAAACAAATCACAGGAGGATGCTTTCGCGTCGACGTCGGGCGCGATCCGTCCTCTGTGTCTAACGATTCGTCAACTTCCTGCGAATCACTCCACCGATGGTCAGCAAGCCGCTGCCCAGCAGCAACAGACTGCTCGGCTCCGGGACTACCGGGCCCGGCGAAACTGAAATGTTGTCGAGGGCCATGTACGCCGGGTCATCTCGCTCGGCAAACGAAATCGTGTCGGATCCGGTGCCGACCACGTCAAACGAGAACTCGCTCCAATTGGATCCGGTATTGGGGTCGGTCAGGCTGAGCAATGTGGTGCCATCCCAATGAGCACTGAAATCACTGGGGTTGTCCCCAACTGAGGCAAACCAGAAGCTAAACGTGTAGTGCTGGCCAGCGGTGTCGCTGAAGGTCTGGCTGAGGGTTCCATCGCTGCCGACGTCACCCATGATGCTGTAGAAAGCGCCGTCTTGCGCGCCAGAATAGACATAAAAGGGACCAGTCTCCACGTCCAAGAGACCGGCGTTTACAGTCCAGCCAGTAAAATCGCCGGTTTCAAAGCTGCCGTTGGTGACAAGGTTGGTAGCAAAGGCCGTCGGTGCTCCTATGAGTAGAACCGCTACAAGAGCAATCACGACCAGCAAGGCTTTTTGTCGCATGTTTCCTCCGGGGCGGGATCTTGGAATCCCCTACTGCGTAACCAACTTCACCCTTCTATTGGCAATTTGACTTCCATTCTCCGCACAATAGATTCATCAACTTGGCGTGGGCAAAGAACGCAGAGTTGCACACTCTTGCGCTATTGTGGGAAACAGGCTGGCCAACGCCACTCAAACCGGGGCTAGGTTCACGGTCTTGAGCGGCGGCTTCTGCAAAGGTAAGTGGGATGGCACCCGCGCTTCCCGCAACCGGGCAAGCACTTGCACCATCCCCAGAGGCAACTCAGAAGCCCAAGGAGCGCAAGACGGCTTCGGGCCGAAGTCTCGCGCGATCCGTTCCTCCGTGTCTAACGATTCGTCAACTTCCGGCGAATCACTCCACCGACGGTCAGTAAACCGCTACCCAGCAGCAACAGACTGCTCGGCTCCGGGACTACCTGGCTCGGCGTAACCGAAACGTTGTCGAGCGCGATGTACGCCGGATCATCTCGGAACGCAAAGGAGATGGTGTCGCTGCCGGTTCCCGTCTCTTGGAACGAGAACAGCGTCCAAGCGCCGTTTGTAGTAGGGTTGGTCTCGCCGAATACTTGAGTGCCATCCCAGGAAGCGCTGAAGTCACTGGGGTTGTCCCCAATGGAGGCCATCCAGAAGCTAAAGGTGTAGGGGTGACCAGCGACATCGCTGAAGGACTGGCTGAGGGTTCCATCGCTGCCTACCGGACCCAGAACGGCGTAAAAAGTGCCGTCTTGGGCGGCGGTATAGACGTAGAACGGGCCACTCACCACTTCGGTGTCTTCGAAATTGCCGCCTGTGGTCCAGCTAGTGAAATCGCCGGTTTCAAAGCTGCCGTTGTTGACAAGATTGGCTGCAAATGCCGTCGGCGCTGCTACGAGCAGAACTGCTACAAGAGCGGTCACGGCCAGCAAAGCTTTTTGTCGCATGTTTCCTCCGGGGATGCAATCTGGGAATTCCCTAACTGCGCAACGAACTCATGGTTCTATAGGCAATTTTAATTCCATTATTCTCATAATAGATTCATAAACTTAGCAGAGGAAGTTGACCTAAAGTGCAGATTCTTGCGCTGTTTTGGGAAACACCCTACAGTCACTGAACCGTAATGTGGGGCATTGTCGCTGTAGCTAGGCATAGCACACCCAGGGAGGTTCCCTCCTTCTTCTGGAGAGAGCCCACGGGGCGCTGGCGCTTTAGTGCTATTCGGGGTTGGGCGGGTGGCGGCGCGCCGCTAACTTCGCGCCCAGCGAATACCCGATGCAACACAGCGTTGGCAGGGTGTACAAGGGCCAAGCCAATCCTTCATCGCAATTGGTGCGGATGTCGAAAGCGAATTCGTGCAGGAAGTACTGCGATCGCGACAGGCCGCAGGTCTGGCCGGTATAGCTGGCCACGTCGGGCAGCACGACCAGCAGCCACAGCGCAATTGCCGGAAGCCAAATCCAGCGGGCGACGGAATGATGGAACTTGCGCGCCACCAGGTATCCCAAGCCGACTGCCGGCAGTAGCGTCGTCACATCCTGGATACAGGCGGCAACGACAGATGGAAAGATACGGAACAGCAGCAGGCTGATGGGAGCGGCCAACAGCGAGCCCGCGAGGGCCGCGAATACCAGGTTCGGAACAAACGCCAGACCTTTCAGCAGCGTGTGCAGGGCGCGCCGTTTGGGAGTCTCGGGACTCTCACGTTGGCTGTCGATCACGCTCTCGGCCATGGCAGAAGAGTAGTCCACGGAAGCGGCAATTGACTATCCCGAAGTTGCGCGATAATAGCCCGGTGATACGCCGGATTCGGGCGGTCCCTTCAATTTGAACGCCGCAAAGCGTAAATGACCCAGGGCGCGATGCGCGTCTCGCTCACCCAGCGGTAGGGCTCGTCACCGTTCGCCAAGGGCTTGCGCATTTCCGCTATTTCAAGCCCAGCGCGGCAATAGACTTCGAGGTAAGACTCGTGGGGCCAAAGAATGTCCACCGCAGGCGACCGATCCTCGAAATCCGTCGTAATGATTTTCACGGGATCGCCTGGTTTGGCGTTGCGGTTTTCGGGGAAGTTTTTCGTCGAGAACGAGGCCCACTCGTTGCAGTAAATCTCCGGCGCGGAAACTATGTTCACGACGATACCGTTGGGTTTAAGCAGAGCGCGCAGGTCGCGAAACAGACGCACCTTCGCGTCCGTGCCGGGAATGTTGTCGAACGTGAATGCCGATTGAATAAGAGAAAAACTTTGGCGCGGCAAACCGCTCATGTCGTCGCCGGGGATAACGCGGTAGTCGCCCTGCGGATCGATCTCGTACGCCTTCGAAACCATCTCGGGCGATATGTCCACACCAACCGTCTCAAACCCGAGCCGACGCAGGAAGCGGGTCGAGCGGCCCGCCCCACAACCGAAATCGAGTGCCGCGGTCCCCTTCACGTGAGCACGAAGGATCTCCGGCAAGTCGCGAAACGCGAGATGGTAGGTGTTGGAAAATTCGAGCTTCGCGTAGGCTTCTGCGCGGGTGGCGTTTTGGTAGCAATTGGCGAAGCCCATGAACAATCACCTGTCCTTGACCACTATCCCGAGTCTAATCGGCGGCCGCCAGGGCCCGAGCGGGCTTGCCCAGTTTGCGTGGGCGGAACGCGGGTGCGCCACCCAAGCTTCTTTTGCTTGAGTGGGTGTGCCGACTTTCGTCGGCACGCGAACATGCCGCATGATACAGAATTCCAAGTCTCTCTCCGCCCAAGATAAAATCCCCGCCCAAGCAAAACCGGCTTGGACGGGGCACCGTCATCTGAGGAGTGTCACCCGCCTGCTTGGCTGGGCCACCGGTCTCATGGGGAACAACCAATCCGCACCCACCGATCCTGTCGACGTGTGAAACACGGCTCTTCAGGAGGATTCTTCACCCAACGCGCCTCGTTATCCACAATCTCGAAGTACCTCCGGAACGAGCCGCCATCGCTTACATGGTAAATCTTGCCAGATTCCAACGGTGCCGGGGATAACCCATCTGGAGGAAAGACCTGGATATAGCCGCTCGGCACAATGCCATACTTGACGGAGCCGAGCACTGATGCCAATTCACCACCGCTCCTTCGATCCGCCGCTTGAATTTGCCAGATCTGATACCGCCGATCATCTGGCCCTTGAAGATCTGCAGAGTATCTGTCGATATAGAGAGACGGCACCGTAAAGGTACCCGACAACTTGAATACGATTCCTTGGCGTGTGTCGCCTTTCAAGGTGATTTCTGTCTTTCTTTCATACAGCGGAATGGAAAGCCATAGGAAATACAAAGGAAGAACTACCACGGCCAGCCACCATCGCGAGCTAATGATCCCAGCACCTATCATGAGCAACAAGGCTAGCAACTGGAGCACAAGGTAGGTGACCCACAAGATCGCTGGGGAAAGAGCTGAGACCCACCAGCAGCATCCTCCTGCGACAGCAGAGAACAGCCCACAGATGCCGATAATGGTGCCTTTGTTCCGCATAGTTAGCTATACCTTCAACAAAGCTACAAGGGCATGTGAGGAACTGTGCCAATACGGTCGAGGCCGAGCCCGTTAATGACGAATTCGAGGGCATGCCGGGTACCCCACCCAAGCTTCTTTTGCTTGGGTAGGTGTGTTGACTTTCGTCGGCACGCGAACACATGGCGTGATACAGAATTCCAAGTCTCTCTCCACTCAAGATAAAATCCCCGCCCAAGCAAAACCGGCTTGGGCGGGGCACCCTCGTCGGAGTAGTGTCACCCGCCTGCTTGGCTGGGCCACACGCCCATGCCAGAAGAGTAGTCCAAGGAAACGCCAATTGACTATCGAGAAGTCTAATCGGCGGCCGCCAAGGCGCGAGCGGGCTTGCCCAGTTTGCGCGGGCGGAATGCCTCGCTGTGGAAGCTTTGGTTCTCCATCCAGTTGTCGAGGACGCTCTTTTTGAACTTCCAGCGGTTGCCCAGCTTGAACGCCGGAATCATTTCCTCGGAGACGTACTTGTAGAGTGTGTCTGGGGAAACTCCCAAGTAGTGCGATGCCTGCCGAATGTTCATCACTTCGCGCGCGTCGGCTAACATAGGTCCTCTCTGGGCGGTGGCTGGGGTGGGCTGCGAGTGCGGCCTCGGCGATGCCATTGGCTTCGTCCGGTCCGCTTTGGTGTGGCTGCTGATGGCAGGTTCTCCCGGGTGGTCTACGGTTGGCAATGCACCGCTCGCGCATTCGCCAATTGTTCGCCTTGCAGCATAGTGGCAACAGCTCCGTAATGCAAGCTATTGTAGGGCCCGCGAAGCGGTTTCACCATAGACTCTGTGTTGACCCGCGCGATACCCGAGTAGTGCAAAAGCCAATAGCAGAGAGGGAACCGGACAAATTGCCGATTGCATTCTGTCCCGGCGACGTGCTCTTGGCCAGCATAAGCTCGTAGAGTTCGTGTCGGCCCAATGTGCCATGCCACCTTCGGCCCCGTGTTCTCATCTGACCTTGAAAGGCCTTATCATTTAGGATGTTCTCGACTGGCAGGAGGCGTGGTGGTGTGTAGCGCGTGTGGATATGAGAACCAGGCTGGCAACCGCTATTGCGGGATGTGCGGCATTCCGCTGCCTCACCGGCCGCTGACCACTCCCGGTGCGCAGAGCACGGCCAGCCTCACACGCCCACTGGCGGAAAACGCTGGGCCTCTCGAACCCCGCGCCCCAGTGTCGCAGGCCCGCACTGGCGTTGCCAGCGAGCCGCCATCATCCGGCGACCTGGCGCGGCTTTCCCAAGATCCAGATGTGGAGCGCGACACTCCCGCTGCGGAGGTAGCGTCCCCACATTCCGAATTGGTGCCGGAAATTCCGTTGGACGAGTATGTTCAGAGTTTCCGCTACGTGCCGCCCAGCGATCCGGAAGAGAGCACCATGCGCGGCGAAACTTCGGTATTGCGGCCCCAACTAGTCCGGTCTGAACCTAACGCCCCATCGAATGGCGCTTCCGCTCCTCCCATTGAGACAGAGACAGCGACGGTTATAAGCGAGGCACCGCCTGCTGCCTCCGCCGCCGATGTGCGCGAGCGGCTGGGATTGGAAGTCGATGGCCCGCTGGAAGAGCGCAGCGACCGCCCGCGCTTTCTGGATTTCAACGAGCCGTCCACGCCAATTAAACCAGCACGCCCTACGCCCTCGATCGCCGGTCCATCGTTCCTGGGACTGAACGATCCGCCGCCAGTAGAGGCCGAGAGCGGCGACGAGCTTGACGAGTTGGAGGTCGAAGGGCTGGCGGGCCGGATATGGCGGATAGCGCGGATAGGGTTGGCTCTCGCCGTGGTCGTGGTGTTCGGCTGGCTCGGAGTGCTGGAGTGGAAAGCGCAAGTTGGCCAGGCGAGCAACGGCCCCGTCGAAGTCGTCAAGATGAAGATGCGGGGCATGGCTCCCAACGGTCGCCTGGAGATTATCAAGGCCAAGATGCGGAGCTTGGTTCACGGCGTCGCGGCGGAGATTGCCAGCCCGGCACCGGCGCTGCCTGCCACTTCTGCGAATTCCGCTTCCAAGCCGGAGATGAAGGTCGAGTCGCCGCCCAAGCCGCAGAACCAGAATTCCGCTGCCGACACGGCGACTTCTCCCTCAGCGGAAGACGCCGCTACTGCGCACAACACAAATCCTGCAACCACGCCACCCGCCAACTCCGCGCCGGACACGACCGCGTCTGCTGGAAGTCAGCCGGTCGTCGGACAGCCCGCTGCCGCGCTAGGGAAAAATCCGGCGCCGAATGCCTCCGCAACTTCTGCTGAGCAGAACGCGGCGCCAGCGAAAACCACCACCGCAACCGCCATTGTGGACAAATCGAAAGCGGCTGGGTCCCCGCCGCCGGGCCCGGCGGCCAAACCTACGGCGGGCAAGCCGAAGCCGTCACCGCCAGCCGCAGACGATGACCAGGAAGTAATCGTTAGAAAAATGGTTCCTGGCGCCGAGGAGCTGGCCAAGGCCGACAATGCCAGCGACTCGGCCGCGGAAGCGGCCTGGCTGTGGAAGGCGACCGCCAAAGGCAATCCCACTGCGCCGGTGCGGCTGGCCGCCATGTACGTCAAGGGCGAAGGCGTGCCGCGCAGTTGCGAACAGGCCATCGTGCTGTTGAAGACCGCGGCCGAAAAAGAAAACGCCGTGGCCCGCAACCAACTGGCTTCCATGTATGGCTCGGGAGTTTGCGTGCCCCGCAACCGCGTGGAAGCTTATCGCTGGGCCAGTTCGGCATTGGCGGCCAATCCCAACAGCGAATGGGCACAGCAGCGCCGTGACCAGCTCTGGCAGCAGATGACTCCGGAAGAGCGCGCCCTGGCGGAAAAGTACAGGTAGACCGCTCTTCGCTCTTCGCTAATCCTGGTCCCTAGCCCCTAACCCGTAACCCCGCGAACCACTATAATGATCTTGGGGTGAGGCATCGCGCTTCGCTCGCAGTTTTGAAACCACTAGTTGTTCCCCTGCATCAACCGCCAACTGGAGGAAAGAATCAGCATGGCACACGAAGTTCCTGCGTTGCCCTACGACTACTCTGCCCTGGAACCCCACATCGACACGCAAACCATGCACCTGCATCACGACAAGCATCATGTTGCCTACGTCAGCAACCTGAATGCCGCGCTGGAGAAGGCCCCGGAGCTGCAAAAGTTGAGCGCCGAAGAACTGGTCAAGGGCTTGGAGAACGTGCCCGAAGCCATTCGCGCGGCGGTGCGCAACAATGCCGGTGGGCATGTGAACCACACCATGTTTTGGACCATCATGGCCCCCAACGCCGGAGGCGAGCCCAGCGGCGCTATCGCCGATGCCATCAAGAACACCTTCGGCGATTTCAACAGCTTCAAGGAGAAGTTCAACGATGCCGGCCTCAAGCAGTTCGGCAGCGGCTGGACCTGGCTGGTGCGCGACCGCGGCGGCAAGCTGCTGGTGATGGCGACGCCCAATCAGGATAGCCCTATCAGCCAGGACTTCTGGCCCATCATGGGCAACGACGTCTGGGAGCACGCCTATTACCTGAAGTACCAGAACCGCCGCGCCGACTACCTGAAGGAATGGTGGAACGTGGTGAACTGGGCCGAAGTGAACAAGCGCTTCCAGAAGGGCCAGAAGTAGTAGCCCGAAGTAATAACGGTCCGCGAATTTCCGGCGGCGAAAAGGGTGCGGCGATCGCACCCTCTCGTCGTCGGCCCCGAAGAAAGCCCCACGGGATCCATGGATGCCTAGCTCACCGGTCTTGCCAGCCAATCTCAGCACAAGCGACGCGGCGATAGTTACTTCCCGGCTCGGGCGACGCTGCTTCCTGGTACTGGCCGCCATCGCCCTTGCGTATGCGTTTTTGGCCGGCCTGCACACCCTCTCGGAACCGGACTTGGGCTGGCAATTGGCGACTGGGCGCTGGGTGGCGCAGCATCATCGTATTCTTTCGACGGACGTCTTCTCCTACACCGCTTACGGCGGACCGTGGATCTATCCCGTCGGTTCGGGGCTGGTGTTTTATGCCGCCTACCTGCTCGGGGGTTACGCCCTGCTTTCCTGGATCGGGGCCGCAGCGTGCTTGGGCACGGTTGCTTTGCTACTTCGCCGAGGCTCGGCGGTCAGCGCAGCCATGGCGATCGTCGCCTTACCTCTCATAGCTGTGCGCACCGCTCCGCGCGCCGAAGTGTTCACCATCGTCCTCTTCGCCGCGTACCTCTCTATCCTTTGGCAGAACTATCAGACTGGCCGAGCTCGCCTCTGGTTGTTGCCGCTGCTGATGATCGCGTGGGTCAATTTTCACCTCGGCTTCGTAGCCGGCCTGGCGCTCATCGTGGCATTTGCCGGCTTGGAACTGTTGGAAATGTTGTTTCCCGGCACGCGCCGCCGTGAGGCTGTCGAGAGACTTAGGCGCGCCGCTCCGTGGTTTGTTGCCAGCGCGGCGGCTACCTTGGTAAATCCATGGGGCTGGGGAATCTATCGGGCGCTGATTCGCCAAAATCGCGCCATGGCGCTGCACTCGGGGTGGATTTTTGAGTGGGGCAGCGTCCCCTTGAACCGGGTTGCAGCGGCAAGAGCTTTTTCGCTGAGGGGCGCACATCCGTTCTATCTGCTGCTGGTGATTGTTGCCATCGCTGCATTGGTTGCATTGCTGCAACGTCAACCGGGGGCAGCCATCCTGCTGTTGGGAGCCGCCTACCAGGGGGTGCGGCACCTTCGGCTAGAGGCGCTAACTGGGTGCGTAGTCGTGGTGGTGGGAGGGTCGATCCTATTTTCTGCCATGCCTCAGATTGGCTCGCGTATTCACAATGCACGAATACGTTCGATCCTGGCCACGTCCGCGGTTGCATTGTTTGCGCTGCTAGCCTTCACCGGCTCCGCCGCGCTGGTAAAGATCAATCAAGAATCCCGTTCGACATTCGGCACAGGATTGAGCTGGTGGTTCCCGCAACGCGCAGCCGAATTCATCGAACGCCAGGACCTGCCGGGGGAAATGTTTAACAGCTATGTCCAAGGCGGTTACCTCGCATGGAGACTCGGCCCTAAACGTCGCGTCTATATCGATAGCCGGGCCATCCCGTTTGGGCCCGAAGCCTTCCTGCATCTATCGGATCTGCTGCAAGCGTCACCGGATTCCGCCTTGTGGCAACAGGAAGCCGGCCGCTACAACATCAACACCATCATTCTTCCCCTTGATCGCTTTCAAAGCGAGTTGGAGGTGCTGAGGAACTTCTGCAACAGCACCGGCTGGCGGCCGGTTTATCTGGACGAGGCCGCCGGGGTCTTTGTGCGCCGTAAGCCGGAAACCGAAGATCTGATCAGACGCTCACAAGTGGAATGTGCAACCGTATCTCTGCCCGCCGGACCACTGCTCTCTTCTTCGGCCGGGCGCTTCAATCAATGGGCCGACGCAGCCAGTGTTCTGGCCGCGCTGGGCCGCAATTCTGAGGCGCTGGCGGCGGCCGACCAAGCGCGCCTGATTTTTCCCAACAGCAGCTTCGTGCCCTGGCTTCGGGGCAACGTTTTTTATGCTATGGGCCTGCGCTCCGAGGCCGAGCGGGAGTATGTCGCAGCCGTCTCGGTTGAACCTAACGTGCCTCTTTTCTGGTTCTCGCTCGCCAACCTGTACAAGCACGAGGGGCGATTCTCCGAGACCATCCATGCCCAGCGACAAGCAATCCAGCTGTCGACAATGCCGCAGCCATTGCAACTGGTCAAGCTGGCGCAACTTTATCTGGAGATGCAGCAACCCAGGGCTGCCTTGGAGACATTCGATGAGGCGGTGCGCAGCGCTCCTCCTGACCTCCTCGCCGCAACCGGAGGGCGCAGCTTCAAGTTCCAGGTGGACCAGGGACGTGCGGCCGCTTGCAGGTCACTCGGCGACATGAAACGGGCCGCGTCCTTTGACGACGAGGCGGTCCAGGACCTTCTTCCGCGAAAGTAGGGATTTACCATCTTCGTGTACTGTTAGCAATCACATAGAGGTTACTTTCGTTTAGAAAACTCCTATTTTCCCATTTCAGAATTGCCGTCGCTAGTCCTATAGTGACACTGGAAGCACACCACTTTAGGCCGATATCGGAGATTTTTCTGACCAATCCCCCTGGCAGAAAGCAAAACAAATCGCCGCAGGGGGAACCTAGAGAAATGATGCGGAAGGCGGATCAATATGCGCTCTCCAGCACGGCAACTTGGTCGCGTATCCGGGGCCCCGACGAACGCCGCTTTTGCGCTTATTGGGGCGGTTGAGGACGGCACAAGCTTTCATGCATCCTTTCAAGCTTTCATGCATCCATTAAAGGACAGCTCTGCCCGGAAGCGGATTTTTGGGGATCTTTCCTTAACATTAAACATTGCGGCGCCCAACGTCCCTTCTGCGGCTGCTTTTTTCCCCTTGACACGCCGCCAGAAGTTGATAGAATTTTTCCGCGAGGTATCTCCGCAAGGGGAAGGCTCGTTCCGACTAGCAAGTCGAGACACTTGAAGAAAGCAGACGAAGGATAAGCTAAGGACAAGCTCTGGTGCTGGCCGCCTAGGCGCTCGTTGTTCTGATGCCGATGGCCGATCGTGGTGTCGATGTCGGGTGCTCTGAGAAGCAGCAGACGCGGAAAGCGGCTGACGCAAGGCGCCCTCCAGAGTTTTACGATTAGCGATAATTAGACTTCACTCCCCAATGGAGCGTCTCCGATCCATCTTCCGGCCCTGGCCGAATGAGTAGAACAGGTGGCTGCGGAACGGTTTTCAATATGGGAGGGGCCCCTGGGGCGGATTTTATCCGCAACCGATGGATTCAAGCCGATGGACGAAGGAGGGTCCTGACAAAATGACAAAAGCAAATGATTCCGGTCAAACCCTGGTAGAGATCGCAATCTCATTGGCGATTTTCTTGCTACTCGTAGTGGGAACCGTGGACTTTGGATATCTGCTCGGTACCAAGGTGACCCTCCAGAATGCAGTGCGACAAGGGGGGCGGTATGCCATCACCGGGCAATGCATAACCGGCAGTAGCGGTTCGTGCTCCCAAACCAGATACAACTCAATCGTGCAAATCGTCGAAAATACCTCACTCGGCGTGGCGAAGAGCTCCGAGATCGTCCTACACTGTACGGATCAAGGCGGAGGATGCCCCACCCAAGCTGGTGGGCCCGGTGACAACGTGACCATCACGGTGACACACCCCTATCATTTTATGACGGGGTCAATCGGGGCGTTCTTTCCGGGCAGCGCGTTAACGTTAACGGTAACTTCGACTTTTACCAATGAAATCTTTCCACCCAGCGAAAGTTAGGGGGGGGCATATGAAGACAAGGATAAAAAGGATAAATAGGGAAGAGTTGGGTCAGGCGTTGGTCGAGTTATCGCTCGCGTTCGTCGTTCTGTGTGTCTTCGTCTCTGGAATCGTTGATTTCGGCCGGGCCATCTATGACGTTCAGGTAATGAAAAACCTCGTTGGAGAGGGTTCCATGATGGCTATGCGCTCCAGTGTTACGGCGACAGTGCAAAGCGTGACTAACTACGCAGGATCGGACATCAACCTAAGCGCCAAGGGATGCGTCATTGTCACCCAGGTTACCAACCAGGGAGGCGGTGTTTACCAGGTTACAGACCAGGCTTCCCAGTGTGCGATCTCAGATAGCAGTAAAGTGGGCTGCAAACTCGGACAGGGAGGCTGCCAAAGCTCGGGTGCCGTTCTGCCCCCAGCGGCAGTTTTGGCACTGCTAACGGAAGGCACAGGGTCTTCCATTTATGTGACCGAAATCTACTACGCTTACAATACCGTCACACCCATAGCCGCTCTGTTAGGAAAGAGCATGCCGTCTCAGTTCTACAGCGTGGCTTATTACTAAGGAAGGGGTATGCGTATGTGCAATACCAGCATTGGAAAGGGCGACCGAGGGCAAACCATTGTAGTTTTCGCTCTGGTTCTGCCCATCCTTATACTGTTCGCTGGGTTGGCCCTTGACGTGGGACGTCTTTATGTCACCAAGGCCCAGCTATCGACGTCTGTGGATGCCGCATGCCTCACGGGTATGAAAAACTTGACGTCAGGGCAGACGGTTGCTGGGCAACTGGCCGTCGATATGTTTCAGGCCAATTTCGGGCCTGGTGCGCCTGTACCAACCATCACGTTTCCAAGCGATGCCTACGGCGATCAGCAGGTCAAGGTCACGGCCACGGCTAACGTGAACACTCTTTTCATGCGCTATCTCGCGCAATGGGCCACCGTACCGGTGAGCGACACCGCGGTGGCAACCCGGGGCAAGCTGGTCATGTCCATCGTGTTAGACCGATCAGGCTCAATGAGCTCGACCAATGACAATGGAGAAGCGGCACTAAAAGCCGCCGTTCCACTCTTCGTTGATCACTTCGATAATACGACCGGCGGCGATGAAATTGCGATGATTACCTTCTCTTCCAATGCGACGGTGGACGCCGCACTGAATAACCCCTTCAACCCAGCGATTGATAATGCGGTCGCAGCCATGAACCCCGTGGGCGGCACATTCGGCACGGGAGCGGGGACCCACCCAATCCTAAGTACTACTGTCGGGGCACCACTCTCGCTCGCCCAATTACAAAACGACAGTTTTACCATCAACCCGGGGCAGAACGTAATCAAAGTGGTAGTGTATTTCACGGACGGCTTGATGAACGCCGTGCAGGACAATTTTTATTGCGGGCCCTCGGCCCCGAGCGTTCTTGTCAATTACGGAGGGTGTGACGCCACAGGGTCGTGTGCGCCGGCGGTCCACTTCTTGGATCCTAACAGCGCAACGGCTGACTGGGGCAATTGCAATAGCGGGGGCGACAACTGCGCAAGCGGCTTGGTGTACAACTCCAGCGGCGCCATTTGCAAGGATATAAGCGGGAACACCGTAAGGAAATTTGTCTCTCAGCAGGATGGATCATCGCAGTATCTTACGATGGCCAATGTCACCGCGGAAGCCCAGTACCGTGCCATTCAAACTGCCAGTGCGATGCGGACTGAAAGCCCTGTCCCCACGTATATCTTTACTATCGGGTTGGGCACCAACACTACCGCTGATGATCTCTTGAAGCGACTTGCAAATGACCCTACTTCTCCAAATTACATTAAAACCCAGCCAGCAGGGCAGTTTTTTTATATATCAACCTGTACGGGTAGTGTCAATCTCGCGAACTGCAAGACTGAACTAAACACCGCCTTCCAAACCATTGCGGCCAAGGTTCTTTTGCGGCTGACGCAGTAGCATCCCATCGGCGCTGCAACCAGAGGGGACGGACGGTGGACGTCCCCGAAGTATCGCGCCGATGCCCCATCCAGATACAGCAAGCTGTGAAACTGCTTAAGTTGTGCCGCCTCGCCAGTAGAAATCTCAATTGACGACACCATCCTGACGTACGACCCCATACAAGAATGTCGTCGCGATGGCAGCCAGACCAGAATTTTGCGCAAAACAACCAGGGAGAGTGAATGAAAACGCCAATGATTCTAGCGATGGCGGCGGCACTTCTGGCCATAACGGTCGTGGACCACAGCGCTGCTGCTTCGGGCAAGAGCGGCCCCAAGCAACAGCAGATCGCGCACGGCGAGTATTTGGTGAAGGCCATCGGCCAGTGCGGCGATTGCCATACTCCAATGAACGAAAAGGGCGAATTCGTCCCCGGCAAGTGGCTGCAAGGCAAGAAGCTGGATTTCGCGGCGACCGTGCCCATGCCAGTCTGGGCCGACACCTCACCCAACATCGCCGGGCTGCCCGGCTGGGACCGCGAGAAGGCAGTCCAATTCTTCATGACCGGGCTGGCGCCCAATGGACAGCCGGCGCGCCCACCCATGCCGATGTACAAGATGAATCGCGCCGACGCCGAGGCCGTGGTGGCTTACTTGCAGTCGTTGAAATAGCGCAGGGTGCTTCGGTCCAATTTCGTCATTAGTTTTATTCGTGCGGGTGCCCCATCTTTTCGCCTGCTTTTGGCGAAAGGGTGGGAGACCGCGGTGATTTTGGGTGACAAGAGGCACCCCAGTGGAGGTGGGCGATGGAAGCCGATGCCGGAGGGCAGTACATCATGACAAAGGTCGTCCGTTGGACTTCTAGGCTCTGGAGCATCGCCAGCATCGGGCTTATCTTGCTCTTCATCTTCGGAGAAGGAATGAAGCATGTGAGGCCATCGGAGTGGCTGTTGTTTCTGTTTTTTCCAGCGGGTATCTCGATTGGAATGATTCTAGCTTGGTGGAAGGAAGGGCTTGGAGGAGGCATCACAGTAGGTAGTCTGCTCCTGTTTTATATCATTCACTTCGCAGTTGCCCGCGCGTTTCCGCATGGCTGGGCGTTTCTGTTGTTCTCATTTCCGGGATTTCTTTTCTTGCTGTGTTGCTACCCAGCGATAAAGGGAAGGAAATCGGCGACCTGACGAATCATGCTGTCCTGTGAGATTTCTTCACGTTTCTCAGATAACTGTTTGCAAATCGCCATCTCGCAAGTAATCCCTACCGTGGTGCGGGAGTAACACCTTCCCCCCAGCAGCGCAATAAAACGGGGCGCTCATCGCGCCCCGCTAACTGACTACTGACTACTGGCTACTGCTTTTCAGTCGTGCACTCCGTCCATGAATGCCCGCAGCTTGCGCGAGCGCGAGGGGTGACGCAGCTTGCGCAGTGCCTTGGCCTCGATTTGGCGGATGCGTTCGCGGGTGACCGCGAACGACTGGCCCACTTCTTCCAGCGTATGTTCGGAGCCGTCCTCCAGGCCGAAGCGCATCTTGATCACCTTCTCCTCGCGCGGCGTGAGCGTGCGCAGCACCTGCGCCGTCTGCTCCTTGAGGTTGACGTTGATCACCGCTTCCGCCGGCGAAACCACGGCGCGGTCTTCGATGAAGTCGCCGAGATGCGAATCTTCCTCTTCGCCGATGGGCGTCTCCAGCGAGATCGGTTCCTGCGCGATCTTGAGCACCTTGCGCACCTTGGCCAC
>PMAT01000032.1 GCA_003152695.1 Acidobacteriaceae bacterium | reverse complement strand
GCAGATCGACGTTGGGAAAAAGCAGTTCGATAAGTTCCTCATGAAGAGCATGATCCGCCAATCAGGATTTACCGCTCAGGAGTTCTGTAGCGGATCTATCAGCCTCAGCCGATTACAGACGATAAAAGCAGCCGCCTCGCCCGAAAAGTCAAACTGAGCCACTACCGGCCCGCCGCCCGCCTTGACACTCCTCTCTCATGAATTTATCCTTAATGTTTGCCTTAAGAACGTTCCCGCCCGTCTGTACCTGCCAGCGTTTCCCGTCAGGAGCTTGGCCTGCCAGACCCGGTTCCGGCCGGAGCGAAGGGCTATTCTGGGCGTTTTCTTAGGCGGGTGCTGTCATGCTGATTCGGGTCCGGGAGCTGAAACTCCGTAATTTGGAGTTCGACGAGAACTATCAGCCCGGCGCCATCGAGTTTGGTCCCGACTTCCGGCAGATTGGTTCTTTGCACAGCGTAGGCCGTGCCGAGGTGATTGTGGAGCATCGCGGGCACCACCAGGACGTCGAAGATATCCGCCTGGTGGGCAAGGTGGAGGCGCAACTGGAGTTCAATTGCGCGCGCTGCCTGGAGCCGGTCGGCGAGGACGTGAACTGGGCCTTCGACCTGATCTACCGGCCCTTAGGGGTGGATCGCCGCGCCGATGAGGTGGCGATTACCGAGGCGGAGACCGAGATCGGGTATTATCAAGGCGAAGGTCTTTTGCTGGAAGATGCGCTGCGCGAGCAGGTTCTGCTGGCCACGCCGGTGAGGGCGCTATGCCGCGAAGATTGCAGGGGATTATGCCCGCATTGCGGCGCGAATTTAAATGTCGAGCAATGCCACTGTGAGCAACATCTTAGCGACCCCCGGTGGGAAGCGCTGAGCGAAATCAAGAAGAAGCTGCAAACTTAAAGTTCCGATCGCGCGGCCAGCCCGGGCGGTCCTGTTTACGAGGTCCTGAATGCCTAATCCGAAACGACGTCATTCCCAGGCGCGCACATCCAAACGCCGCTCCCACGATCATCTGACCGCGCAATCGTTGTCCGAGTGCCCCAACTGCCACGAGCGCAAATTGCCGCATCGCACCTGCCCCAAGTGCGGTTACTATAAGGGGCGCGAGGTCATCGAGGTCGCAGAGAGCACCAGCTAGCGCGGTTGCGGTAGTATCCTTTTCCGGCCAAACTTGGGCGGTAAGCTACAGCAGCACGCTGGCGATTGGAAGCTGGACTGTGTCCCCGGTTTGACGGTTACGAAGGTTTGCAACTGACAGGCAGACATGCCCACCACTATTGCTCTTGACGCCATGGGCTCGGACCGCGCGCCCAAACCCGAAGTGGAAGGCGCCATTCTCGCCGCCCGTCACTATGACGTGGAAGTCCTGCTGGTGGGAAAAGAGGACGTGATCCGCGGCGAGCTCGACCTGCACCCGTTCTGGCGCAGGCTCTCGATTCGCATCGTCAATGCTCGTGAAGTCATCGGCATGCAAGAGAAGGCGGCGCAGGCGATGCGCAGCAAGCGCGATTCGTCCCTGCGCGTGGGACTGCGCCTGGTGCGCGACGGCAAGGCCGCCGGCTTCGTCACGGCAGGCAACACCGGCGCGGCCATGGCCACCGCCAAAATGGTTTTGGGCGCGATCCCCGGGGTGGACCGTCCCGCACTGGCCGCGGTATTTCCCACCGCACAAGGCACCGCCACCATCCTCATCGATGTCGGCGCCAATGTCGATTCCAAGCCGCAAAACCTGCAGCAGTTCGCCATCATGGGCGATATTTATTTCCGCAGCATTTTCGGCGGGAAGTTTCCCAGCGCCGAGCATCCGCGTGTAGGTTTGCTTTCCATTGGCGAGGAAGAGAGCAAGGGCAACGAACTCACGCGCGAAGCTTACAAGCTAATTCGAGAGCTGCCCATGAATTTCGTGGGCAATGTCGAGGGACGCGATCTCTACAACGGGAAGGCCGACGTGCTGGTGTGCGACGGCTTTGTGGGCAATGTGGCGCTGAAGATCTCCGAGGGCATGGTGGAGACGGTGCGCTTCCTGCTGAAACAATCGTTGCAAGCTACCATCAGCAGCCAGGTCGGCTTTCTGCTGTCGCGCAAGGCCTTTGCCGATTTCAAAAAGCGCCTCGACTATTCCGAGTACGGCGGCGCGCCGCTGCTGGGACTGAAGGGCGTGTGCATCGTCAGCCACGGCTCGTCGAACTCGAACGCCATCAAGAACGCGGTACGGGTGGCCATGGAGTTTGCCAACAGCCAACTGAATGACGTGATCCAGGAGCGCATTGCCGCGGCCAGCAAGAGCCTGAACAATCACGTCAGCGCCGCCGCCGCAGCCGGCCCGCTCGGCAGCAGCCTGCTGTAATATTCAAATCGCCAGTCGTAGACCGGAGCCGCGTCGAGAATAGCCGATGGTTTCTTCTTTAGGTCTTAAGCCTCAGCAAGCCGAGCCAGGCTCCTACAATCAACCATTCGGCTGGGTGGAAAACCACAAGTATCCCTTATTATGCTTGGTTCTGGTCGTCGCCACCCTGGCACTTTACTACCCAGTTCACCACTATCCGTTCTTCGAACTCGACGATTATGTGTACGTAACCGGCGATCCTCACGTCCTCGGTCCCCTCGATTGGTCAACGGTCAAGTGGGCGTTCACTCATTCCTTCGTCCTCAATTACGATCCGCTGACCTTTTTCTCTCACAACTTCGATGTCCGGATGTTTGGATTGAATGCCGGACGACATCATCAAGTCAACGTCATCCTGCATGCGCTGAACGCGGTGCTGCTGTTCTGGGTGCTGAAGCGAGCGACCGGTTTCACGGGGCGCAGCTTCATGGTGGCGGCGCTATTTGCCGTGCATCCCATCCAGGTCGAGAACGTGGCCTGGATTGCCGAGCGCAAGACGATACTCAGCACCGTGTTTTTCCTACTGGCTCTGGGTGCCTACCGTTGGTATGCGTGCAGGCCCAGGTTGCGGCGCATGGCGGTCGTCGCTTTTCTCTATGGGTTGGGACTGCTGGCCAAGCCGCAGGTGATTACTCTGCCGTTTGTCCTGTTGCTGTGGGACTATTGGCCGCTGCGCCGCATGTTTCCCAAGGCGCCGGACTGCTCGACGGCTGGGGCCGAGGTCATCCCGCCGCGAAGTTTCCCTGAGCTGATCAAAGAGAAGGGCCTGCTGTTCGCAATTGCCGCGGTCGATGCGGTGCTGACCATGATGGCTCAACAGGTAGTCGGCGCTCAGAAGTGGCCCTACACGCTGGCCATTCGGTTAGAGAATGCCATTGTCGCGTACGCTCAATACGTAGGAAAGGCGGTTTGGCCCGCGCACCTGGTTTTTGAGGCCGCGTATCGCGGAGACTCGATCCGATGGTGGGAGGTATTGGGATCATCGGTGGTCTTGCTGACCATTAGTGTGCTGGTGGCCACCGGACGGCGCCATCGCTACCTCGTGGTGGGATGGTTGTGGTTCCTGGGAACTCTAGTACCGATGATAGGTCTGGTGGTGCAACCGCACCTGGAGGCACTCGCCGATCGCTATGCCTATATATCCTTTCTCGGTTTGTTTCTCATGGTCTGCTGGGGCGTGGCTGATTGGGCGAAATACCGCCATCTTCCCCGATTGGTATTGCCGGTAACGAGTCTGGCGGTATTAGCTGTCCTCTCGGTGATAACCTACCGTCAGGTTGGATATTGGAGGGATAGCATTACGGTATGGGCACACTCGCTCCAGGTCACTCCTCGCAATTGGGTGGCCGAGTTGGGCATTGGCATCTCCTACCAGCAGCAGGGACAACTTGAGGAAGCTTTGCCGCATTTCTACCGCGCGGCGCAAGACAGGCCCGAGAATCCCGAGGTCAACCTGGGCATAGCCGTCGTCGAGCATCAGCGCGGAAACCTCAGGTTGGCCATTCCGTATTATCGGAAGGTATTGGCGGTTTCGAATGATGCTCGGATCACCACCCAGGCCTGGACCAACCTGGGACACGCTTATAGCGACCTGGGAGATAGCGACCGTGCCAGGGAATGTTACGAAGCGTTGCAGCCTCACCCAGCGCCTCCCGTTCGCGCCATCAATTGGCACGGCGCCTGGTGGCGCGACCTTGGTCCGTTTATTCGAGCCCGCCTCCGTCAATGGAGATCGAATGACAGTTCTTCTCCGTAATCGCGGTGAAGCGCCCCGGCTTCCCGATGGAACAATCCAATTACGCCCTCCCGAGTTCTGGCGATTCCAGGGACATTTGCGCTTGCCGAAAGCTTAAATGGCGGTCACACTAATCCTTAGGTTTGTGCGCTAAGCAACCATGACGACCCATCACTCTTCTCCCATCGCCTTTCTCTTTCCCGGACAAGGTTCGCAAGCAGTTGGCATGGGCAAGGAACTCGCCGCTCTGTATCCCGTGGCGAAGGAAACTTTCGATGAAGCCGACGATGCTCTCGGGTACAAACTCTCGCAACTCTGCTTCGAAGGTCCCGAAGACAAACTTAAGCTGACGGAAATCACGCAACCGGCGATCCTGACAGTGTCGGTCGCGGCGTGGCGCGTGCTTCAGTCCAAAGCGATCATCCCTTCCTACGTCGCCGGACACAGCCTGGGGGAATATTCGGCGCACGTGGCGGCGGGTACCCTGTCGTTTGCGGATGCGGTGCGCACCGTGCGCAATCGCGGAAAGTATATGCAGGAGGCGGTGCCGGTTGGGGTGGGCGCGATGGCTGCCATCCTGGCGCTGTCGAGCGAGAAGGTGCAACAGGTATGCGAAGAGGCGGCGCAGGCAGAGGTCTGCCAGGCGGCAAATCTGAACTCTCCCGACCAGACGGTAATATCCGGCAACAAAGCGGCGGTCGAGCGCGCAGCCGAGTTGGCCAAGCACCGCGGAGCCAAGCGCGCCATCCTGCTTCCGGTGAGCGCTCCGTTTCACTGTGCGCTGATGCAGCCCGCGCAGGACAGGCTGGTGGAGGACTTACGCGCATTGACGTTTCACGCGCCCGCAATTCCGGTGATGTGCAACGTGGATGCCAGCCTAATCACGACCGGCGAGCAGGCGCGCGATGCGCTCCTACGCCAGGTGACGGGAACGGTGCAGTGGCACAAATCCATGCGCGAGTTGGCGGCACTGGGAGTGCACAACTTTGTCGAAGTTGGCCCCGGCAAGGTGCTGTGCGGACTGCTGCGCCAGATTGACCGCTCGCACACCTGCGTGAACGTGGAAGACGAAGCCTCGCTGCAGAAGACGGTGAACCACCTTAGCGCGGCGTCGCCCAAGCCGGATTAGCGTCAGCCATCTTGCAGATCGACCGGATCGGCGCTTACTCCGACGGGGGCAATTCGTTGGGATGCGGCGTGCGTATTTCCAAATTCCACTCAACGATGGTGCGTTTGAACGCGTCGCGGCCGACCCGCACCGGCTTTTCCACGAAACCAGAACAGCAACCCCGCCTGACCGCCAGTAGCGAAAGCCTGCCTTATTGGCAGCCGGAGAATTTCGCCGATGCTATCTGGGTACTCCAGTCGTCGCTCGCCGTCACCATGTAGTACTCCGTGGTGTACCAGAAGGTGCAATGGTCAACCGGATCGATCCGCATGGAGCTGTATTCGCCCCATGGGCTGGAGGTTTGCGAACCGTTGTTATTGATGGGCACCAGCACCTCATCGGACAATTGGCTGAGTGGATCGCCCGGCTTGCGGCCAGCCAGGCCGATCGCCGGGTGTAGGTTGGAACTGGATTCGCTGTAACCAGCCAGGATGTCCCCGGCCTTGTCTTGAGCAACCGAGCCCATCCACCGCCAATTGGAGTCGGGAGCATACGTGCCCGCCTGGAAAGTGGTGAGTGTGGTAGACGTCAGGGTGCCGATACCGGGTCTCGCCGGGGCCCGGAATTCATACCAGCGGGCGCCGCTCTGTCCACCGTTGGCTTCCACGTCGCCGTTAACATACCAATGCTGGGCGTGAGGACCGCCGCAGACCGCGCAAGGTAAGGCGTTAGGCGGGGGGCCGTCATTCCAATAGGCGAAGCGGTACATTAGGCGATCGCCCAAGGAATCCAGCAAAGCGGCTGTACCGCTCTGCGGAACGCAAGCGCCACCAAATGCGCCATGGCAGGAGCCGCTATACGCAGGTACGGCTTGCAGGATTGTATTGGGACTACCCAGAACGAACGAATTGGCGGGAGTCGCAAAATCCGCATGGAATTGGTAGAGCGACAAATGAGAATTGTCCACAGCGGCTACGCTGCCGATGTAGAACTCATCCTGCGGAGTTCCCGCGAGGGTGTTGGGCACGCCAAGAATGGAATCCAGGTCGCCGGGCAACAAGCTGTCTTCGGCTGCCGACAACTGAAAGCAAATCTGAGTGAAAGGGGCCGTGACCGTTAGTAATGCGTGGCGGTCGTACGCGCAAATCTGAGGCCCCAGGAAACCGCTGCCGCCGGGACCGAAGTTGTTCTGGGCCTGGTAGTAACCGTTGTTGACGCCGCTGGTCGGCCAAATACCGATCTTGGGATAGTCGGGGAAGCCGGAGCCCGGCACCGAGAACTGCCAAACGTGCCAAGTACCATTGGCGTCGTCGGTGTCGGAAATCGCGATGCAGGTCGCGTAGGGCGAAGCAAAGATGTTCTGCGACAGCATCCAGCGATGGGCCATACGGTCATACTGCGCCAGTGGCTCGCCGTCATTGTTGTTGGCACACAAGGTCCCAGGGATGCCGTTATGCCAAAGCAGGTTCCCCAGGATGGCTGGCCCGCACGTCGTTGTGCTTTTGTCACATATGGTGAAGGAGGTGTTGACCCATTGCAGGACTTGGGTGCCGCCAACTGCCATGTTGGCATCGGGCGGTTCACCACCCACGATGTATCCGGGGAAGCCGTTGCCAAGTCCAACGAAATTGTTCACGATGGAGAATTCCGAAGGAAAAGTAGGGTTTTGTTCCGCGGTGTCCACTCCGTGTCCAAAGTTCTGTTTGGGAATGCGACGAACCGGATTGGCAAGGTGGAAGCCATATTGCACCGGTTGGGGAATCTTGGCGAGTTCTCCTAGCGGTTCCGTGACGCCATAGGCGGTCGCATGGGTCAACGTCGGTGCTGGGTGGTCCTGCGCGGATAGCTGCAGGCCACAGAGTAAGAGAGCACTCACGGCGAGCATAGACGATCCCACAATCCCTACTTTATTTCTAGTCATTGTTAACACACCCTTCCTTTTTCTCAATTCGTCTCCGCGGTTTCCATGTCCTAGAATTTGTTCCTGTGGCACTTATCAGGATTTCAGCACGCGGGCCAGGAGGAAAAGCGAACAGAAAAGTCTCGCAGCTAGTATGGCGAGAACCCCAGCGTCTTGTCATCATTCTGCACCCAGATGTGCGCTTTGTCGCTGACCCGGTCGTTGACCGTGACCACAACCACCACTCCGCTGGCGGTGGCAAACGGGGAACCACTGTGGCCCGTCGGCACCGCTGCGCCGTCAATGTGATGGCTCTTGATGACGCCCCATTCGCCGCTCAGCCCCCAATCCTTGAGAAAGTCGTTGTAGGGATAACGCGAATACCTGTCAGGATGCTGTTTCCAATCCGCATCGTGCATCCACACGCCGTAGGCTTGCTCATAGTTCTGCTGCTGCAGCGCATCGAAGAACTGGTTTACGGCGCGCTCTTCCGGCCAGAAGCGGAACATCCACCACAGGAGGCCGATCACGATGACGCCGCCGATGATGGCGAGGATCACCAGACGCTTCTTGCGGGCACGCGCCGGATCATAGGGCTGGGCTTCGAACAAGGTCATGCGAATACAGTTTACTCGTCGCCATGGGAGGCCGCGCAAGCCGAGAGCTGGGGGACCGCCGTTTCCGATCGGTTTCCTCGAACATGGTGATCGTGCCCCGGGCCGAAGCCCACGCTGTCGCGGCAGAGTAATGACTTTTCCTGTGTCAGTACACCGAGCGGTGACGTTGGTCACTGACCGCCCGCCATTGGAGGAGGAACATCGTCTGGTCACCTCGTCAGCTTGGCGGAGATTATCAGAGAAGCAGTCGCAGGCCAACGGGCTGACCATTGTTCTTGCTCTAAGTCACGCCGTCTGCAGTTCCCCTGCTTTGAGGTCGGGGTAGTCATGCAAAACGTTCGTCGTGTCCTATTGTTGGTTCTCATTGTCAGCTTGGCAGTGCCAGCGCTGCCTGCCTTCGCGCAGCAAGTGATTGCGACGATACCGGTAGGCGTAGAGGCCAACAGCGCAGCGGTCAATCCGGTGACCAACAAGATCTACGTGCCAAATGGCTGCGGTACCGATCCCAACTGTGCAAGCCTCGGGACGGTCACCGTCATCGACGGGACGACCAACAACCCCATCTCTGTCAATGTGGGAGCTGGTCCTAAAAATGCGGTGGTGAACCCGGTAACAAACAAGATCTACGTTCCCAACGCCTGCGGCAACGATCCCACCTGCCAAACCTACAGCGGCACGGTGAGCGTGATCGATGGCGCGAGCAATACCGTCGTTGCCACCATCACCGTTGGGAGTTTTCCCTATTGGGCGGCAGTGAACACGGCTACCAACAAGATTTACATCGCCAACACTTGCGGCGATCCCACCTGCCAAACCTACAGCGGCACGGTGTCGGTAATTGACGGCGTGAGCAATACTGTCATTGAAACCGTTACTGTTGGGTCTTTTCCTTACGCGCCAGTGGTCAACGCGGTCACTAATAAAATCTACGTTCCAAACAGTTGCGGCAACGATCCTTCCTGCTCCCCAAGTCCTCATAGTCCCGGGACGGTGACTGTGATTGATGGTGCGACTAACAACACCGTCTCCGTCAACGTGGGAGTCTGGCCCTGGGGTTTGGATGTTAATTCGGTTACAAACAAGATCTACGTGGCAAATCACTGCGGCGACGATCCCAACTGTGTAAGCAACGCCACCATGACGGTGATTGACGGCGCGACCCTTGCCACTACCGAGGTCGCCATCGGCGGGCATCAGCCTCGGGCGTTAGCGGTCAATTCGGTCACGAACAAGATTTACGTTCCCAGCTTGTGCTACGGCGATCCTTCGTGCCAAGGCGACCCCGTCGGAACGGTGTCGGTGATTGACGGCGTGACCCTTACCTACACCAGCGTTCCTGCCGGGGAGCGCCCTAACGCCATGGCGCTCAATTCGGTGACCAATAAGATCTACGTGGCCAACGGGTGCGGCAACGACCCCTATTGTGGTACGTACAGCGGCACAGTCACGGTGATTGACGGAGTGACCCTTGCCTTCACTAACATTGGCGTCGGGGATTATCCCTACTACTTCAACCTCAACTCCGTGACTAACAGGATCTACGTCCCAAACTTTTGCGGGAACGATCCCTCTTGCCAGACCTTCAACGGCACAGTCTCGGTGATTGATGGCACTCCTCCCACTGGTTTGCAATTTGTTCCCCTGAGCCAGCCCTGTCGTGCTGTGGACACCCGGCCGGGTAGCGGTGGCGGCGGCCCGATTCCAGGTGGCACGTTCCAGAACTTCCCCATTTCCGGCGAGGGCAGCTGCTCGACTCTGCCGAACGCAGCGGTTTATTCCACGAACGTCACGGTAGTTCCCGCGACCAGATCTCTGGGCTACTTGACGATATGGCCTGCGGGAGAGCCGCAGCCGGTGGTTTCGACGTTGAACTCGGTGGATGGCCGGGTCAAAGCTGACGCTGCCATCGTGCCGGCGGGCACGGGCGGAGCCGTCAGCATTTACGTCACGGACACGACCAATGTGATCGTTGATGTCAACGGCTACTTCGCGCCGGTGTCGGGTTCCACGCTGGCTTTCTATCCTCTGGTGCCGTGTCGCGTCGCCGATACCCGCAAATCCGACTTTCCCCCAGGTCTGGGACCGCCGTCGCTGACGGGTGGACAGCCACGTGACTTCCCCATCCTGAATGCCACCAGCTGCAACATTCCCCCGACCGGGGTCGCCGCCTATTCGCTGAACTTCACGGTCGTGCCGAGCGGTAGGCTCGGTTACCTGACGGTGTGGCCGACCGGCCAAGCTAGGCCTACGGTTTCCACCTTGAACGACGTTCTTGGTAATGTCATCGCCAATGCTGCGATTGTGGTGGCAGGCACAGGTAGTGAAGTCTCGGCTTACGCGACCGACAACACCGACCTGGTCATTGACATCAATGGCTACTTCGCGCCGGCGGGTGCGGGCGGATTGTCGCTGTACGGAGTGCAGCCTTGCAGGACCTTCGACACGCGCCACGTTGGCAGCGGTCTGCCCTTCACCGGAACCTTGAGTCCTCCGGTGGACGTAGTGGACGCGGGGTGTGCAGCCCCGAGCCTGGCACAGGCGTATGTCTTCAATGCGACGGTCGTGCCGGTTTCCAGCCTGGGCTACTTGACGCTGTGGCCCGACGGCACCGACCAGCCGCTGGTTTCCACGCTGAACGCAGCGGATGGGTCCCTCAGCAACAACATGGCGATAGTGCCCACCAACAACGGAAAGGTCGATGCCTTCGCGAATGGACTCACGCAACTGATTCTCGACATCTCCAGCTACTTCGCGCCCTAGATGGAAGTCGCGGTCGCGTTGGCCGATTCACAGAGCGGGTTAGAGAGTGGGATTTCTATTTAAGGGCTTGTAATCGCTGACCAGCCATCTGCGCCGCCGGGCTGGAGGGGTTCTCTTTCTGCATCTGCTGATATAGCTTGCGGGCCTGGTCGGGCTGATTAGCTTCCTCGTAGAGTGAAGCCAATAGAAATTGGGCCGTGCTCTTGCCCACCGAAAGGGTGGGATGATCGGCCAGCTGCTTGTAGATTTCGATGGCCTGGGGATCGCGGTTGGTGTCGTGATAGATGGAAGCCAGCGCCAACTTGGCGAGACTGGCGATCTCCTGGTAACGGCTGCCGGCCACGTCTTGCAGGTCCTTCTCCGCGCCGGTATTGTCGCCTATCTCGTGCAGGGTTACGCCGGCGAAATAGCGGGCCACGCGTCCGGACTGGGTGAAGGAGTACTTGTTGGCAATGTGCGTGAAGTCGGCACTGGCGGCCTGGGCGCGTTCCTGGATGGAGCCGAAGCTCAACATTTCCGGCGATGCGGGTGTGCCGGCCGGACGAATGGGCGCGTCGTACTTTTGCATGGCTCCCGCCAGTTCGCTGCTGGCCTGCTGGTCGCGATAATTTATGAAGGCCCAACCGCCAATGAGAACGGCGAGAACCACCACGACGGCCACCACGGCAGCCGTGACCTTGGAACGATGCTCCACCGCCCAGGAAATGGTTTCGGTGGTCGATGTCCTGAACGAGTCCTGCTTAAGTTGATGCCGAGTGTAACTGCGCACGAAGAGTCCTTATCTGGTGTGTTATGAGGGTGGGAAAAATTCAGTCTAACAGGCCGGAGAATCGCCGGTCAAACCGGGAAGCCGCCCAGACAGCGATCAACAGTAACCATTTTCCAGATTACCTTCGTGTACCTCGAGTGACCGCCGTCATAGACGGTCATCTGAACCACGCACATAATTGCACCATGTTCCGCCACTTGGGTGATTTTCCAGAGTTCGGAACTTGGCTGTACATGATACCAGAGCGGTATTGCTGTTGATGTGCGCAGGGGGCATCGGTTTGCGATAGGGCAGGTTACCTCGCAGAGATGCTCAGAGGAGATACCCCGAGAAGGCGTTCCCGGCAATTTCCGATGATTTCCTGCAGGCGAGTCTCAGCCTGTGACTCACCTCACGGGCTGAGTTTTTTGCTTCGCACTTTCAAACGGCGCCGCTGTCGAGGGAAAGGGGGAGAGCGATCTGAAATCGGTCTCCTCAAATAACCAAGTAGTAATCGAGCGCGAGGGCCGGCGCGAGCACGTACGGGGTCGAAGCGCACGATGGGGAGCGGTGGGCGCAGCCCTCGTCAGGCTGCGGGGAACGGACTCGGGGCGAGCCCCGATGGGTGTGAAGAATATCACTGACAAGTTACTCCCTATGATGCCATAATAACCGGCTAGTGTGAGCTAAAAACGGAAATTCCGCCTTAGGAGCTTGACATGATCTCATTGTGGCCTTCCACAATTTCCTCCCTGAACGATTCATTGGCCCTACTTTGCGAAAGCGTAGAAAAACTGAAGGCTGCCAAGTCAGTTGATATCGCCGAAGTCACCGAGCAGCTTAGGATGGCGGCAGAATCGGCTCGAAACCTACGTGCGCTGGTGTTGTCGGAACTGCCCGAGGCCGCATGGCAGAGCCGTCACGAACTCGACGCGCTGCTGGAAAAGATAGAAAAACGTGTGGAGGCAAGGCAGCTCGAGCAACTGCGCTCGCGTCTTTTGGGTCTCGCTGCGGAGTTGGAGCGCGGTGCTATTGTGCACCGTCGCGCGGTCCGTGTCAGCCAACTGACTCAGCTCCGTGATCAGGCGATCATCGAATTGCGGTCCCAGGCCGGGAAGGCAGCGCCACAACCTCTTCCGGGGCCTGAGTCCGATGAATGGCTCGATTGGGCCTGTGGCTTGAAAGAGCCGGATGATGCTGAATCGCTGCAGACGATTCGCAACGGATTTGGGCACTTGGATGAGTTTGTTGCCAATCTAGAGCCCGATATGTGGGTAGTGAAAACAGAAACTCCGGTTTAGGAGATGGTGAATAGTCAAAACGGAAACTCCGGTCTAGGAGCTTGACATGAATGCATTCTCGCCTCCCGCGCTTGCCTCTCTGGACGACTCTCTGACTCTCCCTAATGAAAGCCTGGGGAAACTCGATGCCGGCTTACTGATCGATATCGCGGAAGTCATCGAGCAGCTTAACAGGGCGGCAGAATCTGGTCGAATGGTGCGCGAGTTGGTATTGTCGGAGCTGCCCGACGCCTCATGGGACAACCGAGCCGAACTTGACGCACTGCTTGAGAAGATCGAGAAAATTAACGAGGCAAGGGAGATAGAGCAACGGCGCGCCCGTCTGATGGCCCTTGCGACGGAGTTGGAGCGCGGTAGTATTGTCCACCGGCGTGCTCTCCGGGTCAGTGAACTGACTCAACTGCGAGATCAGGCGATCGCCGAATTACGGTCCCAAGCAGCGTCGGAGGCAGCACCACAACCTCTGCCCGGCCCGGAAGTAGACCAGTGGGTCGACTGGGCCTGCGGCTTAAAAGAGCCTGAAGATTCAGAACCCCTTCGCATTCTTCAGGGTGGATTTGCCCGCCTCGATGATTTTGTTGCCAGCCTAGAGCCCGACATGTGGACGGTGCCCGATGCCTCCTTGCAGAACCGCCGGGAGCTTGAGGCACTCATCAGGGAAGAAGCCCAGAAGAATTTGCGCGCCCGTCTGTTGGCTCTGGCGACGGAGTTGGAGCGCGGTAGTATTGTGCACCATCGGGCCTTCCGGGTAACCCAACTCAATCAGCTTCGTGATCAGGCAGTCAACGAATTGCGGTCCCAAGCCGAGGGGCCGGGAGCGCCGCAAACCCTGCCCGGCCCGGAAGCAGACCAATGGATCGAGTGGGCCTGTAGCTTGAAAGAGCCGGAAGACGCTGAATCTTTGCAGACCCTTCGCAAGGGATTTGCCCACTTGGATGATTTTGTTGCCAGTCTAGAGCCCGACATGTGGATAGCTGGGGGACCGCCGCCAGCGGAGATTCCGCCGGAACCTGAGGCGCCTGCCGATGAGCCACAGCCGGAACCGCCCCGGGCGGAAGCCAATGGGTTTGAAGAAACGATGGTGTCGTCGGGGCCTATACCGATTAAGTTGAAGGCCAGGAAGTCCTCCAAGTGGCGCCGCGTGACCCCGGTTTCGCGCTCCTTTGAGGCGCCATCGGTGCCGGTGATGGCGCCGGATACGCTCACGCCAGACTATGTCACTCCCGCGCCGACCGAAGATGAGGTCGAACCGACGGCGGCGCAGAAGGGCGCGCTGCTGGACAGCATAAAGGGCATGGTCACCGAACCGGTCCGCCGCCTGAAGAATGTTGTCGAGCCTCCCTACGATGCGGAGGCCTTCCGCGAAGCCAGCGCCGCACCGGCGATGGCTGACCAGCCGGATGAGCCTGTCTTCAGCGCAGAAGTTTTCCGTGAAAGCAGTGTCGCGCCGACGACGAGTTCCGGCCTCAAGACCAGAGTTACAGAGCTTGTGGAGGGAAAATCGCGGATACTGCTGGCGATCGCGGCGGTGCTAGTGCTGGTTGTGGCAGGGGCCTTCATGTGGAGGTCGCATAGGAATCACATTCGCAGTGCTACGGTTAGCGCCAGCGAGAGCAAGGCTGCTGACGTCACGCAAAGCAATCTGCAGAACCAGCTTCCGGCTCAACCTGTGGTGGCCACCGATACGAATGCGAAGCTGCCGGCCGATAAACAGCCCAAGCCGAAAGACCAGACCGCAGCTGCCAAGCCAACTTCCCCAGCCACGCCCGGCAATGCAGTGTTGCAACCGCCTCTGACGATCGCGAATAATGAAGCCAGGAAGCCAGAAGCGGCGCCTGCGGAAGCAGTCGAAGCGCCGGTTCTCGGCTTGTCAGGCAAGGTTCCAGGCAGTCTGATCAGCGGCATCCCGACAGCCCAGCCCAAGCTCGCACAGAAGGTCACGGTTTCCTCGGGAGTGGCACAAGGTCTGCTGGTCCACCAAGTCACGCCGCGCTATCCCGCACCGGCCCGGGAGGCGCACGTGCAGGGAGTCGTGGTCTTGCAGGCTTTAATTGGGAAGGATGGAAGCGTGCGCAATCTGCACGCGTTAAGCGGCCCTCCTCTGCTGACCCAGGCGGCAGTGGATGCGGTGAAACAGTGGCGCTACAAGCCCTATTTCCTGGATGGGCAACCGGTCGAAGCGGAAACCCAGATTAGCGTCAAGTTCTCAGCGCCTTAGGGCGAGCAATCCTCGCTGCTCGCCTCGGCGTTCGCCGTGAGCGTAGCTGCGCCCATGGGATGCGCAGGTCGTCGGGGATGTCCTCTGTATTTGTCCCAGGTAGTTCCCACAATGGGCGCTTTGCACCAATAAGAACAATTCTGCACGTGCACGCAAAGATTGGCTGTTCTATTGTTGGGTTTCGAGCCGCCATGAATCAAACAGCTAACACTCTACTCTCCGTGCTCATGTTTCTCACACTGCTTCCATTCGGCGATGCCATTGCGTTGGCGCAAACGGCGTCGCCCGACAAACCGGTAGGTGAGCTATCCATATCCGAACTAGATAAGCGAGCAGAAGCAGGCGATGCGGTTGCACAAAACGAGTTGGGAATAAGGTACCGCTTGGGCATCGATGTGGAGAAAGATCCGGCCAAAGCCATTCCGTGGTTTCTTAAAGCGGCACAACAGGGCAATGCGAAGGCGTACTTCAATCTAGGTGCTGCGTACTATAACGGCGACGGTGTTGCGGTCAACGACGAGGAATCCTGCGTCTGGTTTATGCTCGCGGCCGATGCGGGTGACGCCACCGGGCGGGATGCCGTCGAGCGCGTTCGCCGCGATGAAAAGTCCTATGGTATTGTCCGGTGCGAAGCATCGACGGCTTCCCTGTACTTGCGGGGTGGGTCAATCAAACAGGACCTTGGTCAGGCACTGCACTGGTACACCAAGGCTGCGAATGACGGCTCCAGTTTGGCCTGCGAACGGCTGGCATATTTGTATTCCCAAGGCATCGGAGTGCAACAAGACAAGGAACAGAGCTTGAAGTGGTTAAAACGTTCCGCGGACCTTGGGTACCCACTGGCAGTCTTCGAACTGGGGATGGCTTACGAGACGGGGACCACGGTTTCTCAGGACCTGGACAAGGCTAGGAAGCTATACGACAGGGCCGCGCACAGCGGCCAGCCGGACGCTCTGATCGGTCTAGGCAATCTCTATGCGGAAGGGCGAGGAACGAAAGCAGATCAGCAAAAAGCTTTCATGTACTACACTCTCGCGGCGGTTTACGGGAGTACCAACGGAAAGCGCAGGGCTGAGGAGTTGCAAAAAGGACTGACGCACAAGCAGGTCATAGCCGCCAAACAAGATGCACAGCGCTTCCTTCAATCTGGCCCCGTGCTGCTCCAAAAGTAGAGTCTTTCAGCTACAAGTCACCTGCCCCAAGGGTTTGCTGAATCCGACCCTATAATACCTCCAGTACCATCGACTCTTGCCCCTAATGCCCAACCCCATTCGCATCATCGGTGCCGGACTGGCCGGCTCGGAGGCCGCCTGGCAATGCGCCCGCCGCGGCGTCGCTGTCGAGCTGTTCGAGATGCGGCCGCTGCGCTCGACGCCCGCTCACCAGAGTGCAGACTTCGCGGAACTGGTCTGCTCCAACTCGCTGAAGTCCGACACGGAGAACACCGCGCCGTGGTTGCTGAAAGAGGAGATGCGCCGCGCGGGTTCGCTGCTGATGGACATCACGCGCCAGACCGCCGTTCCGGCCGGGCACGCGCTCGCGGTGGACCGCAACAAATTTTCCCAGGCGGTAACGGCTGCCATCGAACGCGATCCCCTCATCCGCGTGGTGCGCCAAGAGGTCACGGCCATCGACGAGAACGCTGCGATCACGATTGTGGCAACCGGGCCGCTGACCTCGGACGCGCTGACGCGCGAAATCCTGCGCTTGAGCGGGAGCGAGCAACTGTATTTCTACGATTCCATCAGCCCCATCGTCGAGGCTGATTCCATTGACATGTCGCGCGTGTACATGGCCGCGCGCTACGACAAGGGTACCGCCGACTACATCAACTGCCCGATGACGAAGGAAGAATACGACCGCTTCCTCGACGCGCTGCTGGAAGCGCACGCGGTTGACGCCAAGGATTGGGAGAAGCTGAACTATTTCGAAAGCTGCCTGCCCATCGAGGAGATTGCGCGCCGCGGTCGCGACACCTTGCGCTTCGGGCCGATGAAGCCGGTCGGCCTGCGCCATCCGCGCACCGGCCACACTCCTTACGCGGTGGTGCAGTTGCGCCAGGAAAATCTGCGCGCCGACTCCTACAATCTGGTCGGCTTTCAAAATCACCTCAAGTACGGCGAGCAGGCGCGCATCCTGCGCCTCATCCCCGGCTTGGAGAACGCGAAGTTTTTGCGTTACGGACAAATTCACCGCAACACTTATATCAACAGCCCCACGCTGCTGCGCGAAACGTTGCAGATGAAGCAGCATCCCAACGTGCTGTTCGCCGGGCAGATTTCCGGTGTCGAGGGCTATGTCGAATCGATCGCAACCGGATTGCTCGCGGGCATGCAAGCCTCCGCCCTGGCGTTGAACACAGAACCCGTTGCTCCTCCGCGCGCCACCGCCTTTGGAGCGCTGCTGAACTATATCTGCCACGCCGAAGCCAAACATTTCCAGCCCGCCAATATCACCTTCGACCTGTTGCTGCCGCTAGATGAAGCCACGCGCCGCCGCATCCGCGACAAGAAGCAGCGCCACGCGATGGTCTGCGAGCGGGCGTTAGCGGAACTACAAGACTGGCTGAAAGCTTGCGGCGGGTCGCTCAATGTGCACTTGCGCGTAGAGCGGAGTTGCAGGACCGGCGAAATCACAGAAAATTAAATGGGCCCGCTGCCAAGGAGCGGTGACACTTCCTTGGCCTCGAGCCCATTCGATCCTGAAATGGATCGGAGGTGATACTTTTATGCTACGCCGGGCTGTGGAAATGTCAAGAAGAAATTGGGATAAGCCGCCATTTCTCCAGTAGCTGCGCAGATTTTACAAACCACTTCAAACGCTTGAAAACAGGGAGGATGGAATATCGTGCCGAGCGACAACCAGCTTTACGGAGCGGGCTTCTGTGGCATCACATCAAAGATGTTTCTCAGCACGGCACGTTGCAAACATCCAGAAGCTGATGCGGAGGGAGCGCGATCACCAGTCACGAAATCAATCCGACTACCGGCTGGGTTGCAAATGCGAAGCTGCTAAACTAAGCTTTGTCGCGATCTTCCGATTAGGCCGGGATGGCGGAACTGGCAGACGCAGCGGACTCAAAATCCGCCGACCTCACGGTCATGGGGGTTCGATTCCCCCTCCCGGCACCATGACAATACTCACTGCAACAAATCTTTAGCAGTATCAGCCCCGCCAGACTACCGCTTCAGCTTGCGACGCAATATACCGGCGAGTCCGAGGATGCCAGATCCAAACAGCATGATGCTGCTGGGCTCAGGAGTCGTGGCCTGGCTGCCGCTGATCGTGAAGGATTCTCCTTCCCCATCCTGTGGAGTTGTGTGTTCTGCAAGTATCCCCGCCCCTGATCCACACGGGCCAAGATTAGTACCACTTTGCCGATAGTTGCAGGTCGCGGGACCGCCGTTATAGTCCCATGCTTCCGTCCCCGAGTTCGCGGCGTCGGTGGCATTACTCAGGGTGACCCAGTACTGGGTGGTCGTATTCATGACCGGGCCGGTAACTGGAATGGTAACGTCATAAATGTCGTAACCGAAGCCGTTCGTGAACAGGAATTGGCTGTTACCACTATTTTGCGCAATGGTTCCGTGGTTGGTGGTGCCGAACGCCACGGTGTCTATCCCCCAGGACAAACTACTCGGCGTGAACCCGCTGGCTATCCACTCACCGAACTCGAGGGCGCTGGGGGTGCCCGGATTTGTCGGGAAAAACCCGTCTGAAATGTCCTGGAAACTCCCTTTGAAATTCGGGTAGTTAGGGCCGGTGATAAAAAGCCCAGTTTGCCTGCCATCAATCGGACCGCTGACAAAGATTGTTTGGGCGAAGGCGGGAGCGCTCCATGCAAAACACACGATTGTGAGCAGTAAAAGAGTAGCTTTACGCATTTTCGTGGGGAAAGCCATCCCTTCAATGAAATTGTTGGCTATTTAACCCCAAGACAAGTCTCAAAGTCAACGCTATTTCTCACGCCGCTCTTTCTTCCCTTCGCTCGTACTACTCCCGAAGGGCAACATCGGATTTGTATGCGTTCACCCTTCCGCATTCAACAGTTCTTTCCACACATGGGCCTGGGCCATTTGCCGCAGCCTGAGTGATTCTCCGACTCGTGGATGCGAGGTTGCTTCGCTGTTGGAAGCCAAAAAGAAAAGAGCGCCAGCAACGGCGCTCTTGTGGACAGCTAGTCGGGTTTTGCTATGCCTGAACCATGCCCGAAGACAGTTCCAAGTGTATTTTCTCTCGGTTGTAAGTTACTGAATTTTAAGTCCCGTGACCTCTTGGTATGGACTCAAAATCCGCCGGGCTTCGGCCCTTGGGGGTTCGATTCCCCCTCCCGGCACCAGCACTCAAGTATTTGAGATGGGTTGGTTTACGAGCTACCTTCGCTCCACGGTGCAAGCGCCCTGAGGCTTCTACTAGCTAATCTTCCTGCCCCACCTGAGAAAGGCGGAAGAGGGCATCGCGACCAAGATCAAGGCGCTGGCGCAAGCGCCGATGATCTACCCCCCGATCGATTTCGAGAAGGCCG
>PMAT01000141.1:3405-48039 GCA_003152695.1 Acidobacteriaceae bacterium | reverse complement strand
TCTGGCCCAAATTGTGTCGGCAATGGCAGCTCCATTTTGTTTGCCTTCGGTGCGGACTGATTTATGTTTCTGGCTGAAGCGCCGGACTGACGGCATTGGTGCAATTTGACGATCGGGATGCGCAACAATATGCTGGCCGGGATTCGAAGAAGAGGTGACCCCACTGTCCAAGAAAATTCACGACCCAATAGCATCTCAAGCCGATCCTCCCCCATGGGAGATTCTTCAAGAACGAATTCTCGCTGTTCTCAATGACTATGCCGACGACAATCCCGTTGTGCCAGATGCACTCTTGCTTACCGGGGCCGGTCTTGCGTACGTGACGTTTGCGACGACCCGTTACGGCGCAGATGCTTTCCAGAACGTCTACGAAAACCTGCGATCCATAGTGCAATTATTTCAACTCATAATCGATGACGAGAGAAAGCAGTTGCCCAAGCGTTCGCTCAAAGAAAGCACGAACAAAAAGAAAGCGCTGACGGAGAAATGGGATGTTCTCGAGTCAATCCGGAAGAAACTGAGCGTTCTGGTAGAGCAAGAAATCAAACGCATTCAGGAACAAAGCCCTAAAGCGAACTAGACAATTGAGGCCTTGCAAACAGACTACTCTGCCCTCTCGCTGGTCAAAGCGGCCTACGAGTTCCAAAAAACTGAAAAGGGCTGGCTCGGTCCCGATAACCAGGTTTACCAGTTTGGCAAATGACGGACAACCGGTGCTTTGATTCTCATGACTTGCTTGAACCGGAGTCACTCCCTTGAAAATTTGACGGGACTTGGCAGTGCCTCTACTCTGCCTCCCACACTGGAACCCAGTGTGGGAGGTCAAGGGTGTTCGAGTCGTCCGAGCAGGTGCATCATGCGCTCTCTGAGGTCGGTTATCTCACCGACAGTGTGACCGCAACGGCCGTTTACCTGGCGGCTAAGCTGAAGAAACCGCTGCTGTTGGAGGGGCCGGCAGGGAGCGGCAAGACGGAACTCTCTTATGCGGTGGCGCGTGCAGCCAGCACGCAGGTCGAACGGCTGCAGTGCTATGAAGGGATCACCGAAGACAAGGCCATCGGCAAATTCGATGAATCCCTGCAGCGGCTTTACGTCGAGATGGCCGCCCGGAGCCCCGTAGCAACCGACTGGGTAGAGCTTGGCAAGCAACTTTCCGCCTTGGAATTCTTTGCCGCCGGTCCGCTGTTGAAGGCTTTGTTGTCGCCAAGCCCTTGCGTGCTTTTAATCGATGAGCTCGACAAGGTGGATCACGCCTTTGAGGCGACGCTGCTGGAGATCCTCTCCGTCTGGCAGCTTTCCATTCCACGCCTGGGAACGATTCCGGCATCCTCAATTCCGTTCACCGTATTGACATCGAATGAAGAGCGCAGGCTGGGGGATCCCCTGCGCCGCCGCAGCCTATATCTCCGCATCGAGCACCCCACGGCGGAACGGGAAGGCGAGATCGTTGCCCTGCGTACACCCGAAGCCGGCGAAGCCACACATCGGCTGATTGCGGGCTTTGCGAAGGCACTCCGCGCGTACAGTCTCGAAAAACCGCCGTCGGTCTCCGAGATGATCGACATTGCCTTGTCGCTCGGGCACCTCGGAATCGAAGAGGTCTCCAGCGAACACCGCGATGTACTGCTGCCGCTGCTGGCGAAAACCGAACGTGATCGCCAGCGCCTGCTGCTGCGGGATGGATTTGCCAGCGTTGTGTACGCCGCCAGGCACTACGCAGAAGCAATGCCCAGCGAAGAAGTGGAATCCCTGTTCGCTACAGCTGAAGCCACCAGGCAGGAGTCGGCCGCATGAATGAAGCCTGGGCCCGTCTTTCAATCTTGCTCGCCGCGGGACTGCTGCCGATTGCGCTCTCGGCGGCGCCGCACCGGGAAGCCGGCTACTACGCTGACGCCTATGCGAGGCACTACCATGTTCCGCGCGAGCTGGTACGCGCGATCATCCAGCAGGAGTCGAACTGGAATGACCGTGCCGTCTCGATCAAAGGCGCCTGCGGGCTAATGCAACTCATGCCGCGTACCGCTTCACGGCTCGGCGTGTCGGACACCTTTGACATGAAGCAGAACATCAGCGGCGGCGTTCGGCACCTGCAGTATCTGCTCAGCCAGTACCACGGCGATATGCGGCTTGCCGTAGCCGCTTATTACGCGGGCGAGCACCGCGTACACGGTTTGCAGTACAGCAACCAACAAGTCATCCAGTACGTGGAACAGGTGCGACGACGTTACCTCAAGGAACTCACATCGCACACCAGCTCTGAGGAGGGTCAACCATGAAACATAAATTCGCAAGCCTGATTTTCCTGGGCATTGTCGTGCCGGCCACGGCACAACAGGCCCCGCCCCGTCTTCCAGCCACCAATGACGTCGCTCCGGTTATCTCGAAGCTGACCATCTCTCCGGACACGGTGACGGACCTGAGATTGAAACCGTTCTATGCCGCGACAATCCGAATGCCGGAACCTGTATCTTCCGTGGTTGTCGGCGCCCCAACACTGTTTCTGGCCGAGCACAACGAACACGAACCGGACCTGGTCGTGGTAAAGCCCATCACGGCAGATCCTGCAGTGAGCAATCTTTTGATCGCCACCAAGTCTGGTCTGGTGGTCAGCCTGCGCCTGCTTAGCGACGGATCGGCTTCCGGCAGTGCGAAGCCTGTTGACTTCGTGCTGATCTACAAACGACGTGGGAGTTTTCTGATCGGCGCAATGGATGAGGCCCAAACGACACCCGCACATGCTCCGAAAGCAGGCCTAACGCCCTACGAGTTGGCTCTCAGTGAGCAGACGCAAGTGTCCAGTCCAGCATGGAAAGACGAAAGCGGTGCAATCGCCGCCAGCATGGGCATGGTGACGGGCGACGGAGATGACGTGCTCGTCGCTTTCTCCGTTCTTAACAATAGCAGCCATTGGGTCGAGATCCTACCGCCCCAGGTGGAACTGGCAAATCCCAACGGCAAGGGGAGCAAGAACAGCAAAGGGGAGCGAAACGCGAAGAAAGTTCTAGCGGATCAGGTCGCTGTCCTTGAGTTCCGTTTCACCCAGCAGAAGCTGGCGCCCGGAGCTCGCGCCGATGGCGTGGTGCGCTTTGAGCGTCCGGATTTCAAGCAGCACCAGGAACGTCTGCAACTGGTTCTGGCCACAGCTGATGCGGTGAACCGGCCATTGCTGCTCGAGTTGCCGTTCACGGCCCAACCCACGACCGCCAATCTCAACGCAGGCAACTAAGCGAGGAGTCACATGTCTCAATTCAAACAGCGCACAAACAACAACGGGTCAAAAGCAGACGGAACGAAGGCAGCAACATTGCACATCGCAGACCTGGCTGCAGATCTAAACCCGGGCTCCGCTGATGCGGATGACGCTGAGCGCGGGTCCCATGAACAGCGTCCACCAATAGTTGCAACACGCAGTTTTCGCGTGGCCAAGGACGATAAGACAGCCCGGCTTGTGATCGGCTTTCTCGGGATCGTTACCGTTGCGTTCCTGATGTTGGTTCTGTTCTCCCAGAAGAGCAAACCAAAACCGAAAAAGAGCGGAGAGGCCGGCCTTGGACGTCCGAAGGTGGCGGAAACAGCGCCTGCCAGCAACGACTCCATCGTTCCCGGCGGCAGTATGCAACCGATGCAGGAGGACAAGCGGCAGCCCGGCGAGGTTAACGCACATGACGTGGAGAACACCAAGAAAGTGCGAACCGGTGCAAGCGATACAGTTTCCAACGCCACGCCGAATGGAGGGAAGAACCTGGCGCAGATTCCTTCGTTTCCGCCACCTCCGAGCAATGGCGATAACTGGACTCCACCACCCTACGGGCAGAACCGCACTGAAACAACCTCGGACAAAACCGTCGCAGATGGCCTCGCCAAGCCGTCGTTGGTCTTTACCGCAGGTGGCGAAAAATTAAACCCAACGGTCAATGGGGACAACACAGCTCCGACGCTGGACCTTGGCGTTGGGTCACGTCTTTCGGCCAGGCTGGCCTCTGTGGTGACGACGGCTGTCGATGAACCGGTGGTCGCGATCATCGAATACGGCTACCAGCACGATGGCCAGATTATTGTCCCCGCCGGATCGAAGGCGGTAGGGACAGTTAGGCAAGCAGACCGCAGTGGCTACCTGCAACTGCATTTCGATCATCTGGAAATGCCCGACGGCTCAAGCGTCGGCATCGACGCCCTGGCGACCGACCCTGACTTGGGGCCTTTGCGAGGGAAAGTCACCGGAACGAGCAGGGGAAAGAACTTCGCCGTCCGTGCTCTCACTGGCGTTGGACAGATGAGTGCGATGCTGGTCGGGCAGACCAACTTGAATGGAGCGGTGAGTGAGGCCGACCTGATGCGCATGCAAATGTCGGAAAACGTGGGCCGCGCCGGCGATGAGGAAATCAATCGTCAGGTGATGATGGAGCATCCGATCGTCACACTGCCGGCAGGCCTGCGGATCTATGTGGTCTTCGAGAAACAGCCGGAGGAGAGACGGGCGTCGGGCGAACTACGGCGGCTCGAACGCGGAGCGGTAAACAGCAACTCCAGCGTCCAGTAATTCTCGACAATTCCCCTGTATTTCGTATCCCCAAGCCCCGTCCGTGTGACGGGGTTTTCTTTTGTTTGCGCAGGGATTCAGATTTCGGAATTAGGTCTCTTGCGCAATCCGGAATAGAGAAAAAGATCACACCTGGTCTCGAATCCGGAATCGCCCATTTTGCATAGTCCGGAAACGAGAAAGACATCGCAGATGATCTCGAATCCGGCATCGCTCTCACAACACAATCCGGAATCAAGAACAACATCGCACGAGTTCTCGAATCCGGATTCGACCCATCTGTACAATCCTCGATCGGCCAGTATGATACACGCGATACGGCATCGCGGAAGAGCAAAACTCTTGCGCAGGAAAGACTTGCTGGTTTTCCATAAACGGCAGCCAATGGAATCGCGGTGCTCCGTTTACCGATGTTCCTGTAAGAAGAAAACCTGCGAACAATTCATGCGAATACCCTTCCCAGACTTTCACGTCCAGAAACATTGAATTTATGCGCACGTGCGCTGCATTTTGCTTCGCTGAAATTTGAGGCTACTCCCGAAGAGCCCTACATTGCGCTCATCCGGCGGAATCACCGCCCTGGAGAGAGAGCCTCATGAGCAACACTCGACACCTCAACTGGTATGGCTCGCCGTTGATTCGGGCGATCGGTACCACACTTGTCTTTCTTAGCCTGGTGTCCATACCGGTCGCCAGCCATGCCCAGAACCTCGGCAAGCAACCTGCGACAGGTCAGGCGGTACAGGGAGAGCAGGCGAGCCAACCCGAAGGCGCCTTCCTCAACCTCGTCGACTGGATCGGCAACGTGATCTGCCCGGTGGGAGCAGCGCTTGCCATCGTGGGCTGTGTCATCTCCTGGCGGCAGGGTCGGGGTTACATGCCATGGGCTTTGACGGCTGGCGGGCTGCTCGCGGTTTCCGCCTTAACGCGACTTGCCGAATTTTTTATTGCGAACGGCCAGCAGATCGGCTGACACAAACACTTCTTTCGCGAGAGTAAGTCCATGCTGCTGCCTCCATTTTTGGGAAACGTGATCGCGCTTCTGCTGGCCTTAATGACGCCGGCTGCACTGGGATGTCTGGTGCTCGCCGGTCTATATCTAAGAACAGAAGGAGGGATCAACTTTCAGATTGGAGGCAGCTTCCTTAGATACATCCTGTGGGCCGCAATCTTTCTGACCATGCAGGGCATTGGAGCCTGGTTCGCCAGCCTGGGACTCGGCCTCAACGGTTTCAATAACGGCTTCGGGACCGGCGAACTTGGGCCGATTGCCGCCGTGGCTACACGCTTCGTTCAAGACGTAGTGCTGGCTCACCTGGTTCCGGTGATAGCAGCGGCGTTGGTCGTCAAGGCCATTTTCGATATTGGTGAAGGGCACAATCCGCTGCCTTCGATCATCTCGGCACTGTTCATGCTAGGCATTCAAGGGTTGTTCACGATATTCCAGGGCTGGAACGACGGCTCCGGCTTCGCAACCACCGATTTTCTGGTTAACGCCTGGAACTACCTGGCCTCACAGCTCTGCCCGCTGGCTGCATCGCTCGCGATTGGCGGCGCGGTGTTGGCCTACGTACGCGACCGTAACTGGATGAGGTATGCCGCCTTGTCGTTCGGACTATTAACAGTATCGGGGCTCTGGTACCTGGTCAAAGCCATGGCGGGGGCTTAGTGGAAATGATTAACGAAAAGACAACGCAGAAGGTCCTGTTCGTAGGGCTGATTTTCCTGGTTCTGCTCACCACGCGAGTATTGCTCGTGACCAAAGCCGGGGTTCTACTGCTGAGCCTCGTGATTGTGGCTTTCAGTATCTGGGTAGCGTTTCGCCTGGTCGAGAGTGGGGTAGCCGCAGCCTGGAAGATCTCCGGCGTTATCGCTTCCCGGCTGATGCGGAAGCCGGCGGAAGCGCACAGCGCGGAACAGAAAGGCATTGGAGAGTGAACGATGGGCTCGTTTCAACCAGGGCTGCTGAACCTTGCCAATTGGATGGGCAACGTCATGCTGCCTATTGGGGCGGGGCTGATTCTTGCCTGCGGGATTTACCAGTTTTCCAAAGGCCAGGAAATGGAACGCTACATCTACGGCGCCATGGCGGCACTGCTTGGCTCGGGATTGCTGCGTCTGGCAGAGGTGATCTCGCAGCAGAATGGCGGCGCGGACCAGTACATGGTCATGCTGCTCACGGTCACCAATTTCGTGGGCAACGTGTTGATGCCTTTTTACGCAGCGATCGAGATTGTCCGTCTGGTCCTGGGGATTGGCGGCGTATTTGAGCGTCTGGCGATCGGCGATGACTGGCTTCGGCACGGCATGGCGGCAATGGGAGCGCTGCTGGTTTCCGGTCTCCTGCGATTGCTCGAATACTTCGTAGCGAATGGATCTTAAGAGGAAAGAGGCTATGGCACTGAATTCGTCACCGGTATCGAGGAACCTTCACTTGAAGGTGACCATCCTGTTTCTCGAAATCGAAGATCTGCTGACCATCATGTTGGCGGTGTGCGGCGCGATGCTCATCGGAAATTTCCTGTTCTCCGACCGCTACATCTTTCACATACCGATGAATTACTTTCTGCCGCTGGCGATCCTGCTGGTTGGAGTGCCGGTATTGATGATCTTCAAGTACGGTAAGCCGCGCGGCTACCTGATGGACCTGCTGCTGTTCCACGCCAGGCCACAGCAGTACTGCGCGGGAACGCAAGAGTCCGTCATTCGCAGCAGCTATTTCCGGGAAGAGGAGGTCTAAATGCCGACCACGTGGAAGCAACATGAAAAAAGCCTGAGCGAGCCTGGGCTGTGCGACCTTCTGCCCATTCGGGATTATCTCGACGACGTCATGATAAGGCTCTCGGGGGAGTTCGTTGCCGGCTATGTGCTGAAGGGCGCGGTCAGCTACTTTGCCGACGATGCCGGGCTGAACCTTATCAAGTCGCACTTGGAAGCCATCCTGCGCACGATTCCTGAGGAAAGCATGCGTCTGCAGTTCCGCTTCGAGGTCACCGAAGACCTTGGAGATCTGCTACAGCGATACCAGGATTGCTCGCGGACACAAGACGAGGCCACGCTGGAGATGGACCAGAACCGGCTCGCCATTTGGCAACGGAAGGAGGCGGGCGGCGAGTATCTGCGCCGCATGACCCACCTCTATCTCATCTGGGACCCGGAACGTCATCATCGCGTGCTGGCCGTCTCCGGCAAGACGGCGAAACGAAACAAAGATGGCGGAGGATTCAGTCTCTCCACCAGAAAGATCGTCCAGCGCACACTGAAAGAGTACAGCGATCTGATGAGCGAGTTCGAAAGCCTGCTCAACGGAATCGAATCGGCGATGGTGGCGGCGGGCCTCGATCCTCAACGCATGAGCGACCAGGACCTGTTTCTGGAGACCAAGCGTGCGCTGGCTCCCCTGAAGCCCGATCTACTCCCGCTGCGGCAGTTCCCATACTCTGAGCGCTACGTCACCCCTCGCGAACAATGCTCGGTTGTCAGCATCCTTGGTCAGGCGGAAGACTACATCAATATCGACGGGTTGCTCTGGAGCTTCATTACCCTGAAAGCCCCACCTGACGCGACCTATCCGGGGATACTGCGCAGCCTGTTGACCTCAGGCCTTCCCGTCGTGGTCAGCACGCAGATCACGATCCCGAACCAGTCGAAGGTCCTGGAACGCTTCAAGAAACGCCACAAGAAGATGATGGCCGCGCAGCGGGACTCCAAAGGAAATATCCGCATCGACGTGACGGCGCAGGTCGCCGAAGCCGAGCTTCTGAGGATCCAGCAAGAGATCATCGCCAGCTCATTGAAAGCTGTAAAGGTGAGCCTCACGATTGGGGTGCGAACTTCAAAGGCAGCCCACACCACGGCTGAATACGAAGAAGCTGAGCGTGAAATCGCCAGCCGCAAGCAGCAGATCCTTCACATCATCAGCCGGATGAATGGGGCCTCCGGGCTGACGGAAGACATTGCGCAGAGGCGGATTTTTCTGTCTTCACTGCCTGGATTGGCGGGTGAAGACAAACGCGAAATCGATCTTCTCAGCTGCCATGCCGCCGATCTGCTGCCGCTGGAGATGCCCTGGACGGGGACTCCGCGATCTCCCTTGATGCTGATCGAGACTCCCTACCGTCAGCTGATTCCATTTTCGCCCTTCGATCCCGATCTTTCAGACGCCAACATGCTGATCGCCGCCGCCAGCGGCCACGGTAAGAGCATGATGACCGGGCAGATGTTGTTGCAGGCTGCCCGGCAGGACACACGGGTGTCGATCATCGAGCGCGGCGACTCCTACCGCAACCTGGTCGAGTACATGGGCGGCCAGATGATCACCATGGCCCTCGACTCGGAACAGACCCTGAATCCCTGGGACCTGGAGTCGGGCGAGCGGGAACCGAGCCGGGAGCAGGTGGCCTTTCTCAAAGGACTTACTCGGCACATGCTGGGCGACATCGAAGCGTCAGACCTGTTGGATAACGTGCTGGTGGATGCAATCGAAAGAACCTACCGGCGCGCTGCGATGCGGCCGGGGAACACGATACCGACTTTTGGCGACCTGCGCGATGAACTGCAGTACTACCAGGATACTGATCGCAACGAACAAGTCATGGAAGAAGCCAGGCTGGCGGCTTTCAAGCTGCGCAACTGGGTCTCGCCCGGCGGCGTGTATGAAAACCTCTTCGACCGTCAGACGACCCTGAAACTCGATTCCCCATGGATCTATTTCAACGTCGAGAAATTGAAGGACGATCCCCGGCTGGAGTCGGCGATGAGTTTGCTGATCGCCTGGGCGACGACCAAGCGGGCGTCTGGCAAGAGCAGCCACAAGAGCATCACGGTGCTGGAAGAGTGCTGGATGTTATTGGAATCGCCGTTCCTGGCTGATCTGGTGGTCCAGCTCTACCGCACCGCCCGCAAACGCAATGGCGCGGTGTGGGGCGTTTCCCAGGCCATTGAAGACTTCACCGGCACGACCCAGGCACCGAACGCATTCGGGGCGGCCATCCTGAAAAACACAACCATCAAGATCATTGGGCGGCAGACCGGAAGCCTGGACGTGCTGCGCGAGTTCCTGCACCTGAACGAAACCACGCTGAACGAGATCAAGAACCTCGGCCACACGCAGAAGGGCAGGAAGAGCGACTTCATCGTGGTCGTTGGGGAGAAAGCGGAGACCACGCACACGCTGCGGGTCGTTCTTTCGCCCATTGAGTACTGGATCATGACCACCTATCCACGCGAGCGCTGGTACCGGGCATGGTGGATGAAGAAACACTCCGAGCTTCCGCTGTACGAGCGCTACTGCCTCCTGGCGGAGAAGTTCCCGCAGGGGATGGCGGCACTTGAGGAACTGCCGGAAGAGCGCAGTGGTGAGGTGTACGAGATCGAGGATCGCGTCTGCGCGCAGAATGCCAAAGCCCAAGGAGCGGGGCGATGAAGAAACTGGGGAGTCAATTCACGATCAAAACAACCAGCCTAGTCCTGCTGATTGCTCTGCTTGTGCCCCTGCCGGCCCACGCCGGGCTCGGGGACCTCTTCAACATGATCGATTCGACCATCTCCAATCTGATCGGCGGCACTCTGACGATGATCAACACCGTGCAGAATGACGTCCGCTCGTTGTACGAAGAGGTGTTGTGGCCGGTTGCGCTGATCAACAGCACTCGCACGTGGGCCCACAATCTCGTCGGTCAATACCGCAGCTGGATGGCGACGGTCTATAACCTCCCCATCCAAAGCGCCCAGACGTTCTCCCCGCAAAAGCTGGAAAATACCTTCCTGAGCGGAAACGTCGGGTTACTGGGCGATCTCGGGCCGGCCTATAACGCCACCTACGGAGCGGTTCCATCCCCACAGCAAGCACCGAACGATCTGCGCCAGATGATGGACATGAACGATGCCCTGGCGCAGGACTCGCTGAAGCAAACCGTAGCTTCTGACCAGGCGAATACCAGCCTCCTTCAGATTGCCGACGAGATGGAGAACAACGCCACTCTCGCGCCGGGGACCTCAAGCTACATGAGCGCCAGCGCGTACGCGGCAACGCTCCAGACACTCGCCTTCCAGCACAAGCTCCTGGCCGCACAGCTGCGGGAGGAAGCCGCTCAGTTGGCCCGTCAATCCGCGGACATGAAACGCGACACGCAACGGACGAACGATCTTCATCAATCGATCTTCAACATCCTTTCCACGCACTGAGGAGGCGAGCATGATACGCGGAGCATGGACAAAGCTGCGGGCAAAACTGACAACCAACATGAGGCAAAGGGTCGCTGGCGGACTCGTCCTCGCCGTGCTGGTGCTGAGTATCCCGCGCCCGGCGCAGGCACAGTTCGGCATCGACCTGGCTTTGATTATCGCCGGGCTGGAAAAAATCAACAGCCTGCTGACCAGCCAGGTTGCCGCTCCACTGCAGCAAATTCAGAAGATCGAAAGCGAGTACACGAAGTTCCAGCAGGATGTGATTTATCCCATCGGCGCCATCAATCAGCTAAAGAACGCGGTCCTCATATTCCGAAATGAGATGAAGGCCATGAACGGCCTCATGACCATGCAATACAACAGCGCGCAGTTGCCGCTTACGCAGCAGCTGGAACAGCTTTTGCTGTCGAGCGATCCCAACGCTGTGAAGCAAGTGGGAGCGGTCTACCAGCAAGTCTACGGAATGCTTCCGGCAGACAACCAGACGCCGCAATTTATCCGCTACAGCATCGACATCTCCGACGCGCAGGCACAGGACGCAATGAAGCGGGCCATCGAGCTGGACGCCCTGGCCCAGAGGGAAATGGAGGTGAGCGAGCAGCTGCAGGACCAGATCCGCACCGCAACCCCGGGTACAGCTCCCATGGTTGAAGCGGTTGCGGCGGCATGGGTCGTCAGGGCTAACGCATACTCGCAGTCGGCGATGTCGCAGTTGATGAGAATCCGTAGTTCGAGTATCGCCAACCAGAGCGCTATTTCGAAGTGGGCGACGACCAATACAAATAGCCTGACCAACGCAGTCGGGAAAATTACAGGCACCGGCAACTAATAAGGACGCAGTTCACATGGGGAACTCCAGCTACATCGATATCCTGTTCACCGCTCTCGGCGGGATTGACGGCTCAGTCATGCCGATTATCTGGTTCATTGCGAATTCCATCCTCGCCGTCACCTTTCTTTGGGGCGTTTACGACGCTTTCGTGAGAGGAGGGGACGTCCGCTCGCTGGGCATAACCATGCTGAAGTATGCGGCGGTAGCGCTGGTGCTTATGAACTGGGCGGCGACCTTCCGCGATGTCGTTAAGAGCTTCGACTATGTGAGTAATTACATCTACGAAACCAACGGACTGGGAGATGTAGTTTCTGCATGGACGAATGGGTTAGCAACGCTATGGAACAACAACGGCGACTTGAGCATGTTGAAGTTGATAGAAGGCGGCATCTCGGCCCTGATTACCGAACTAGGTTTGATCATCGGCTACATCGTTCTTCCTTTCAGCCTCGCAATCTTCATGATCTGTTTCGTGTTCTGGGGATCCATCTTGTATGTTCTGGGCCCCCTGGTAATTGCAACTATGCCGAGTTCAACGCTCGGACGTTTCCACTCTCGCTGGATTGAAAACTTCTTTGTCTGGAACTGCTGGCCCCTGCTGGTTAATACCCTGTGGGCACTCATGACCGCGATACATCTGAATAACCCGCAAGGCGTCCTGGGTCAGGGCGGTCTCTTGGGGTTCTTTCAGGGAGTTGAAGGAACAATACTCCTGAGCCTGGCCAGCGTCATGTTTGCCCTTTTGATTGCGACGATTCCCATGACAGCCCGAAGGATTTTGATGGGGGAATACAGCCCCGTCGGCGCGGCCATTGCCTGGGGACGCGGTGCGGCATCGAAAGCGCTCGCTGGCGCTACTATGGCGGCCACGGGAGGCACGGGTGCTGTCGCCGCGGCTGGGGCGGGCGGTGGAGGGTCCCTGGCCGGTGGCGGAATGCTCGCCGCGGGGGGCGGTGGAACACTCGCGCCCTCTGGAGGCGCCGCGATGGCCGGTGGAGGAGGCGTGATCCCCGGCATCAATTCGCCACTGACAGCACCACCACACACGCCGCCAGCTTCGCCGGGAGGGACACGGTGGTTCGCAGTCGCGCCTGGCGGAGCGAACATGCCCTTCAATTTGAGGGTCAATGGCCGTCGCTACTCGTGATTGCTGGCCGATGCAACCAGCAGATAAAGCGGAATAACACAAATTCAGATTCACGCACAACAGGGAGACAGCGATGTTCGATTTCAAGAGAAATACCGGCACGGAGCCGGCAGAAGTTTCTGAGAAGCTGAATTATTCGAAGTATTACGAACACGATGGCGCCCTGCGCGCGTACGCCAATCGCGCCATGGTGCTGGCCGGGTCGATGACGCTGCTGGCGTTTCTGTCGCTGGGATTTGCCGTCTACGTACGAATGCAGCCGCCGACGATTATTCGCGTCTCCGCTGATGGCGAATCGAGCGTGATCAGTGGCCGCCCCCTGTTTCGTAATCAATCGCCTTCGGTCCTCGCCGACGCCAGGCAGTCGCCGCAGCCTCAGAGTTATGAAAAAGAGGCATTCGTTCGTCAGTTTCTCGATCACTACCTCAACTACGACATGCACAACGTGAGCCTGCAATGGGCGACGGCCCTCAATTCCATGACCTCAAACTTGAAGTCCTCCGCGCTTCGCGTCATGGAGAAGGACAACACGGTGGGGAAGATCGAGGACGAGAACACCCGCTCGATTTTTCACCTGCGGGGCATCGAATGCACAAAGGACGATCCTTTGCTGTACACCGCCTACGGAGTGCGTGAGATCCATCGCATGGATGAGGATCGCGAGATCATCGAGACCACGGTCAATCAGTACCGAATCCGGCTGGCCGACCAGAACCGTTCGGCCGAGAACCCGAGCGGAGTGCTGGTAGGTGAGTACTCCGAAAAGCAGATCGACGGCGAGAAGAAAGCAGCACTTCTGGCCACAGACATCGACGGCTATAAAGCCTTTCACCAACAGCAGCAATAGAGGCCATAACGGACAAGTATCGAGGAGATTTCAGTGACAGAGACGAACAAAAACAACGGCGCCATGCTGGAAGCGGCCAGCCCCGGTCCTTTGACTGCTGCGGGTGAAAAGCGCAGCAAGCGCGGAAGAAAGCCGGCCGCGGAGCGCGGGAGCGGGACCATGCGGGTTCGCTACTTCCTGCTGGGGAAAGACTCAGCCCGTGAGAACGGAAAGCTCGTGCTGGGCGAAGAGTTCGAAACCGAAGACAAAGCGCTGGTCCATTCACTCGTCGAAGGCGTTCCTTATCTTCGGGTGGAGACCTGGATGGCCACGCCGCAGAAGAAAGGCAACGCCATGGTGATTGAGAAGCGGCCCCAGCCCTAGCCACTGGTGCCGATCGCGTTCTTTGGCAGGTTTAAGCAGAGGGTTTGCAAGGCGAGAGTCTACTTTCCAACCGGACTGTAGGTTTTCGTGAGCAACTTCGTGGGCCGAACCACGAAGACTGTCCGCTGCCATGTGCTCCCGCACCTGGCCGATGTACTGGCCAGACGGCGGCGCAGGTGGCGAAAGCTCCTGAGCTGTGGATGGCCGGTTGTTCGTCAACTGACTTATCCCGCAAAGGAGCGCCTCACATGAAGAACCGGATTCTGGAAATGGATCTGGATGAAAACGGTGTACTCAGCGAACGTACACCGGACGCCGGCAGCGAGTCGTTCTTGGACAACGCGTTGCTGGATCGACTCTACCCCGGCATCAAGGCCTGCCGGATTAAAGTCTGCGAAGGCATGCTGGAGACCTTTCAGCAGACGAAAATTGCTGGAACGATGATGGCATTCGAGTATCAGGGAACCGCCTATTCGGTCGTTGGAGCCTCCGGCTCGGCGAAGAATGGGCTCTTTTATTGCGTCGAACAGAAGTATGAAGACGCAGTACGCAAGAGAATGGACGCATGGCCGGAAGCGGCCTTGTCGTACTTCGGGATCCTGACCTCGACGCTCAAGACGATGGTGGAAGAGCCGAAATGCTCCGTCCTCCTCGTCCCGGACCTGGAACTCGGCACGAACGATTGCCGCGGCTGGGTTCGGCAGACACTCTTCGACAAACTCTCCTTGCCAGCCGGACGGTTCTATCAGTTCCGGCTGGCAATGGACAATTCACTCCAGGCCAAGGGAGCTTTCAAGGTGATGGACGACGTGACTGCCGCTCATATCGGGGCCGATATCGTCCTTCCATCGTCCGCGATCAAACCGTTTCCCCGGAGAATGGTCGTTCCATCTGGCGGAATCCGGTTGTGCTCTCGTGTGGCCCTGGGAGTTCGCGAGATTTCCCGGCCGCTGGAGTTCGCCTCCAGTTACACGCTGATCGAACATGCTCCCAAGGAAGCGCTGCTGGAAGAAATCTTCCCGCAGGCGGTTCGAGAGATCCGGGCGCTGAAACAGGCCTGGAACGAGGGGAGACACGACGCGCTGGTCGAAAGGATCGGAGGCAAGAGCTTTGGTCCGGACGATGAGCAGGTCGAAGACGAGCAGAGAGCCATCGAAGCCCTGCTGCTTGCCGACAGCACGGGCGAGATTTCACGCCATCCTTACGTCCACTACCAGCTCGACAAGATGCTGGCGAAGTGGGCATTCAAAACTCTGACCGGAGGTGGATTCACCATGCCGGCGTTCGCGCTGGCCGATGATGGATACCTCCTCTATCACGATGGCAGGTTGTACGCGGGAGCCGACTGGCTGCCACTGCATCAGGCTGTTACCACGGTCGAGTCTCAATACGGTCTCTCGGTGCGGTATCCAATCCGCATGGCCGAAGACCTGTTGCCCATGCACCACCTGCCACCTGAAAGGGTCTCGCAGGAGCTGAGCGACATCCGGGGGATTCCTCCAGAAGTCTCGGAGCGAATTGCCCTTGAACAAATCTGCCTGAAGCACGTCTATGTGCTTCACTCAGTGACGGCGAAACGGAACGGAGGCGATTTCGATTTCGACACGGTTGCCGTTGTCGATTCCAATCGCTTCCCGAAGTTTGTCTCCTGGAGGTTCAACTTCCAGGAGCGAAACGTCGTCACCAAGATCAAGGCGAAGAAAGTCCATTCGCCCTGGTTCAATCGCGGCTTCGCTGCCCTCAATGCCCGCGGCAATCGGATCGGGACCATAACCGATCTGAAAACCCGGTGTTATGCAGCCGGCCGAAACGACCTGGCTTACCTGCTGGTTGGCGAACTCCAGAAAGAGCTGGACTCGCTCAAGCATGGGGTACGGGCCGACACCAAATTGCTGAATGAAATACGGCAGCAGGTGCCGATGTGCCCCTGGCTGCTGCTGAAGAACGTGCAGAGAGTCTCCGAACTGCCCCTGCGGCTGGATGTGCAGCCCACGGACCGGATCGGCGCGCTCTATAACGTGCTGCGCAAGGAGATTGAGGAGCTGTTCGAGGCCCCACTCTCCCTCTCGTCGTTTCGTGGCCTGCTGGTGGGAAATAACCCAACGCAGGAGATGTATGGCGAGGTCAACATCCTGTACGGCGCCTATGTCGCCATCCAGGGACAGCTGGCAAAGCGGCGCACGGAAGCACAAATTCAGGTTCTCACCGCACAGAAAGCGGTCGAGAACGTGGAAACAGAAGACGCAAAAAAGCAGGCGGAGAGGAAGCTCACCGCTGCTCGTGCGCGCGAGAAGGAGATCATCGAGCGTACGAAAAAGGAAACAGGCGCTTTGGCCCGGAACTTGTACGCATGGGCACAGAGCAAACCTGAACCAGAACGCGTTGCCTGGGCCGAGGCGTTGCATCACGTCTCGTCCCGGGGCAACGGCAAAGGCGGGGTGATGCTGTATGCATTCCCGCAAGAACTCGTCGACGCCGTGGCGTCGGCAACGGGCGGTGGACGAATACGAGTGAAGCTGCCCAAACTAGGAGCCCTTATGACGGTGGAGGCGAATAGCTTCTACCTTGAGGGCGAAGAAGGAAGAACGTTCCTGTTCCGGTACAACCCCGAGAACCGGATGGTCTCCCGATAAAACGACGAATACGAATCCGCATCCGGAAGGGCCATCTGCTACGAGCTCTCCGGATGGGAGAGTTCTGTCGCAGCCGCGCTCTTCCGGTTGCTGTATCTGGAGGAGCACATGACGATGGTCATCCGGCTGTTAACGCTGGTTCGCTGGATCCTCGTGTTGCCGGCTGCGGTCGTCGGCGCAGGCGTCAGTCGAATGGAGCAAAGAACACAACTGCAGAGCGGAGAGCAGTGGTTACAGCGGCAGCCGATTCAGCTTCGGCTGCTGCGCCCACGGCTACCAGGGCGGCAGATACCGCCTGGCCAGGGTTGGAGGATTGTCGATCAACATCCCTGGACAGGCAGCGGCTTAGGACAGACCGAAATGCGTGTACGCGTGGTGAATTATGAGTACAGGTTCACGGTCGAAAGCCAGTCAAACGATCGGTGGGAGATGCAGCAGCTTATGAGGGAAGCTCCCTTGATCGCACAGTGGGCGCAGCGCACCTATGGCGGCGCCCCAATTGAAGTAATCGTCAAACGGTGAGTTCTCGAAAGCTATCCACACTTCGAGATGCTGACCCCAGTCCTTGGCGGAGCAACGTCAGATCGTTCCGTCTTGATTCCAGCGCAAGCCAAGAGGCGACAGCGACAGAACGTGAGCTGTTGTCATGGGAATGAGACTCGGTGCCCGCAACGGCGCCGAGATCTCATTATTGTCCGCGCACAGCGCGTCAAGGAAAAGGGGTTCACCGTGAACAAGATCTGGATANNCTGAATCATCTCACCGTGATCGAAGTCGCCGAGCCGATCACCATGGCGGCAGCGGGAAGCGAAGCCTTCGAAATCGAGCGCCATGGCACGCGCGTCTTCGTCAGACCCACCAAACCTGACGTAGCCACCAACCTTTTCGTGTGGACCGAACACGGTCGCTCCATCTACGAGCTTCAGCCCGCGGGTGAGGTGAGCAAGATGGATGTACTGGTCACCTCAGCGCAGCAACCGGCGACACATGCAGCCGTCGAGTCAGTCTCGAAAGAGGATGTGGCGAAGGTAGCCGAGCAGGTGCTCAGCCAGACTCTTCTGAATACGAAGCCGGTGAATGCAGTAGGGATCAAGACGCAGAAGAACCGGGTCAACGTCCGTCTTGAGGATGTGGCGCGCGGGAAAGACGCTATCTACGTTCGCTATCAGGTAACAAACCTGAGCACCGCTCCGTATCGCATCATCGCCCCCAGCGTTTCCGTTCTCACTACTGCGGGAACCAGCATGCCAGACGCAAATCTGCAGCTTGGCGCCAGCTACCTGGAGGCGTTTGGCAAGATGGGCATCGCGCCAATTGAGCTCCTGCACTCGGAAATCGATCAGCAAGATGTGGCGCCGGGCAAAACCTCGACCGGGGTGCTGGCCATCCGAAGCTCAGGCGGCTCCCCGCAGATCTATCAGTTCGTTTTTGGCTCCGACAACATCTCTCCAATCGTCACGGCTGCGGTGCTGTGATGGCCACCGGCGAGGCCGATACCCTGGATTTGCAGACGGTGAGGAAAGAACTGCTGGCGATGTACCACGGCCGGGCCGGGCAAGACTTCCTGCAGTCACTGCTGGAAGCAGCGAGCGACCCGATCCGGCCCGTGGATCAGGCAAAGCGGCGGCAGTTCCACCCACTGCTGGTCATGCTGTCTGTCGTCGCGGTGCTCGTGGCCGCGGCATTTGTCTACTTCACCCTCACGTCGCGGTGAAGCCGGGGAGGACTGAGTTCTTTCCCGATACAGGGAGATTTCATGCCCGTAACTGCCGCTCGGCGTCATCAGGACCCGGACGACGAAGCGAAACTGCTGCTGGTGTTCATCGCGGTTGCCGCCATCGCTGCCGTGGGCTACATCTGCTATGCCCGCCTGCATATCCGCAAGGAACAGCTGATGGAAGCCAGCCTCTACCTGCTCGCCGCCGCTTTCGTCTTCTGGGACACGTTGCGCTATGTGCTCACCCTAAGTGCCGAACGGGAGAACTCCTGGCCGCATCCGCCACTGACCGTCGATCGCAAGCGGGACGCCCAGAACCTACGTGAGGCGTTTGCCGAAAATTCGATCGTCATCGGATACGACATCTGTAAGAAGCCGTTGCTCTGGCCGGATGAAGTGCGTGTCATGCAGGCCAACGGCTTCGGCATGACCGGAGCCGGAAAAACTACCTTGTTGCTCAACATCATCCAGCAAGACCTGATCCGCGAGGCCGGCCCCCAATGCAACCGTCACAAGGTTCCGCTGATTATCATCGACGGCAAAGGGGAACGCGAGTTCCTCGATGACAAGCTGCTGCCACTGATCGCATCCGCCGGTCGGCTGGACGACCTGCGCATTATCGATGCCTCACGGCCGGAGATAAGCGTGCGTTTCAATCCCTTTATCGCCATCAGCGGACAATATCAGGAGCACGTCAGCTTCATCTTCGAGTCCTTCGACTTACGGGAGGACTTCTTCCATGGCCATCAGAAGACTTACCTCTCCGACATCGTTCGTATCCTTTATTACACCGGCAAGCGCTACAACATCTACGACATCCTGGTCATGGCCTACGACCTCGATGTGCTGAAGGAACAGGCGGGCATCGCCCGCTCCCGCATCGAGCAGCTGCCCTACGTCAGCCACCAGCAAAGGCTCAATTTCCAGATGAGCACGCGTAACCTCATCGAGTCCTTCAGTGACCCTAAGCGCGTGCAGATGATTCGCGGTCTGATCAACCAGATGATGACCTTCCTGGAGGACAAGCTCTCCATCATCACCGGACCTTATGAGGACCTGATTTCGATCGAGGATGTCATCGAGGAAGGACGGATCCTGTTCGTCTCCCTCAATACCAACAAGAACGACGACACTACCCGGGCGCTGGGACGAATGATCCTGCAGAACCTGCAACTGGTCATCGGCGAACGTTATGAGCGCAAGCGGGCCGACATGTACATGCCGTTCGTGTCGGTCATCATGGATGAATTCGCGCCCATCGCGTACTCGAATTTCGCCAACATTCTGCAGACGGCCCGCGGTTCCAACACCGCTTTTCTGTTCGCCATGCAGAGCATTCCCCAGCTGCTGAGCGTGGGAAAGGCCTTCCAGCACGACGTAGCCTCTGCGCCCAATACAACTTTCATGCTGCGCACCCGCGACGAGGATACTGCTCAATATTTTCTAAATGCGTCGGCCAGAGTGCGCCAACTGCGGCGGAGCATGAGCATACGGAAAAAGGGAATATTCAATCCCACGTACGAAGACCAGGGGGTCGGCAGCCAGACGGAAATCAAGGAAACGCGTTCGGAGGAGGAGCACATCAAGAATCTCCCTGTCGGTCAAATGGAGTACCTGATGAGCGATAAACGGTTCGGCACCATCCACGGCCACGCTCATGTGCGCGTCCCCCAGGTGGACCGTTTGTCGTCGGTTGTTCCCCAGATCCTGCCGCGTTATGCCACCAGATACAACCAGGAGATTGGAGCCAACTTGCGCTTCCGGGATGTCAGCCTCGAAGCCAGCCGCAAGCGCGGCATGAGAAGCCGAAGGAGACAGGAGACCGAACGGTGAAAAGAGCGCTTTCAATTCTTCTTCTGCTCGGACTCAGCTCGTTGGCTACATTTGCCCAGTCGAATGACCGCCCGTCAGAAGCGAAGCAACAACAGACGAGCACCGACGGCGCGCGACTCAAAGCGCAACGACGGTATGACCCGCCGGGCGGCCGGAAACAAATAATAAAGGGTGGACCGCTCGAAGGGCTGCTGGATTCGATTAACCAGCAGGACATCGATTACGGAGCGAAGCTCGCCGATAGGCGACAGATATTTCTCGGCGGCACGGTCGAGAATTTGTATTTCTGGATCATCGTGGCCGAGGGAGTCACGGTATTAATTCTGGTCCTTTATGACTTCTGGCTGTTCCGGGAGAGAGGGAACCGGCTGGAAATCAGCGTCAACATCGTCACCCAGTTGGCCAATTCGTATTTGTACACGCGGTCACGAGCCATCGACGCTATCCGTCGGCACAACCAACTAGTGGACAACTACAACGTAATGGCCGAGAAGCAGACAAAACAGAATCTCGCCGAACAGGCGGCTGCGACATCTGTGGTGCCCGCCTCTGCGGGCGAACAGGCGACTGAAATTCCGACGCAAGGTGAATCTCCGCTGCCCGAACCGGAATTAACCTCGAATTTCAAATCGAATTCTGCCGAGCAGATGACAACTCAAGACGCTCCGCCTGATCAGGTCAAGATGACCAAGCAACAGTACAAGGCCCTAATCGAGGAAACAAAACGCAACGCTACTCGGGGATCGGCCCAGCAAGTCACAGCCCTAAACCAGCAGGTACGCAATTTGCGCGAGCAATTGAACATGGCATTAACGCGAATTGAGAAATACGAGAAACAGAATCGCAGTTCAGTCAGGGCGTAATCATGGAAATGCTGGTGCGCATCTTGGGAGTCGGATCGGAGTGGTGGGTGCGTCCCGGCCCGGTCCAAGCCGATCCCCTGCGCTTCACCAAGCATGCGGCTTATTTCAATACCACCGCATTTCCCCACGGCAACAAGTTCCGCCGCAGTTGGAAAGTGCCTGGAGTCCTACGATTTAACGGCAATAGCAGAATTGATCCGCACCGGCCGAAGGACGTCATCGGTTGCGTCTTCGGCTGCATCGGTGTCACCAACCATCAAGGCCAGAACCGGCTGCTCGCAGTTGGGAAACGCTACGACCCACTAACGCCAACGCACTATCTGGTGGCAATCGACAGCCGCCTTCACGGATACATCGATTGCTCATCCAGTTGGAAGAACGAGGGTGTGAACACCGTCGCAGTTAGCGAGTACGACGGTCTGCAACAAGCCTTGTTACTACTCTCTGAAGTCGGCCAATTCGTGACCGGTGCGGGTGTGTGGCACATCTCGAAACAAAGCGGCATGGAACGGTTGCAATTGATAACCGATCGGGAGCATTGGGCATGAGATATCGCAAGGGCTCGGTGGTGGTCAGCGAAACGCATGACCTTCCGCTGCTGCTGTTGGTGAGGAACTCCGGTTACATCAAACACGAACAGCTGCTCTTCCTCGCTGGATATGACAAATCAAAGCCGTCCCTTACCTGTTTTTCGTGGCGCATGCGACGCCTCGTGACCGGCGGATTTGTTGCAATGCTGAATGAACGATTCGGCGGCGACAAGGTCTATTCAATCACCCGGAATGGACTGGAGAAACTGGAACTTTGCGGGCACACGCTTTTGTCGCTGCATTCTGAGGCACAAACCATTAGTTATCCGGCGAAGATGATGCACTGCTTGGTATTGAACGATATTCGCCTGACGTTCTTGCGTAACCACATGCTGGATTCATGGCACTCCGATGTTGAGGTATGTTCAGAGAACCTACTCGCCGGAGACAAGTACGTTAAGGACTACGACGCCTTGGCGGTGCTCCGTGTCCGTGAATGGCGATTGCACTGCGCCATCGAATACGAAAGAAGTACAAAGAGCCATGCACGGTATGAGGAAATAAGACGGGCGATATCTCAAGAGCGAATGGTCGATGCAATTCTTTACATCGTGTGCGAGCCTGAACGCCTTTTTCTGGTCGCGGACCATCTCGCCGGAGCACACCCCGGAATTCTGTTTGTAACCGCGTCGGCATTCCTCCGATTTGGACCCGATGCTTATTCGATGAGAACAGCATCCATGGGAGGACTGCTGGAAGAGCTACTGATGCAGGTGTCGGGGGAATTTCACCGGAGCCACGTCGCTGCCTCCGCTTAGGGATGCCAGCAGTAGCTCGACAGCTTGCCTTTGGCTATGGCACTGGCTATGACGCGGAATTTGACGTGGAATTTGGCTTTGACGAAATTGTTTGGCACGGGGAGCTACCGCTTAAGCTCAAGCAGCCCCGAAGCTTACTTGCTGACTATCCCCTAAAACACAGCATCCAAACTCTGCCCGGACCCTATTGCCCAACAAGTTAACAGTGTCTAGTAATTCTAAGTAAGTGTTACTTGTGATAAACGGGCTATCTCGGCTCAGCGGCTTCGGGGAAAAGCGTTCCGCATACTGAGACATTTGCCGCCTCCGGAGCCACCTCCGCCATACACTCGGGATTGTCATTGGCAGGAGCGTTGACCAGGGTGCTTACCGCGTAGCACCTCATCAAAGCGGGATTGAACGGCTTCAACATCTCGGTTAGCGCATCCCCATCCTTAAATCCGGGATCAAGCCACAATTCGTAATCATCACGTTCAAGAATCACCGGCATCCGGTCGTGCACAACGGCGAGCAACGAATTTGGTGTGGTCGTCAGGATCGAACAGGATTCAACCGGGTTGCCGCTACCATCCTTCCATCGGTCCCATATTCCGGCAAAAGCAAATAGCGAATCATCCTGCATCCCGAAATGAAAGGGCTGCTTGCTCTTCCCGGTTCGCACCCATTCATAAAAGCCGTCGGCAGGTATCAGGCACCGGCGGTTTTTGAAAGCTTCGCGGAACGCCGCCTTTTCGAGGACGGTCTCCGAGCGGGCATTGATCATCTTCTGACCAATACTCGGGTCCTTCGCCCAGTAAGGAATGAGACCCCAGCGCGCCAGCGAGAACTTGCGAACCGGTTGCGTGCAGTCTTGGCGAATTATGCCAATGTTCTGGCTTGGCGCAATGTTGTAGCGCGGCTCCCAATCGACCTCATCCACCGTTTCGAAATACTCGGCGATCAATTGTTTTCTTCGCGACAGCCGATATCGACCGCACATAGCTTCCTCTTACAGGGAACAGAACAGAGATTCTAAATAAAGCCGTGCTTCAAAACAGCTCGGGATACTGCTTCCATGTGTCGTCCGACAGCCGCCTTGCCAGCGTGAACGAGTCGTTCAACGTAAAGATCACCTTTGGCGTGGGCGAAAGGTTCTCGACACGTGCCAACCGCACGGCCGCGATGAAGGCTGCGTCCATAAACAATGCCAGCCCTCCTTTTGGGGATTCCCTTCGTTCTTGTCCGACGGGGAATCCACTACAGAATAGTAGCGAATAGAAGGCGAAATATAGCAGACGACTCTATTCGCTGTTCTTGCAGAGGTCAGCTGGCCGACCGCCTGCCACTGCCGAAAGATCGGAAGTACGGCAGTCGGTGCTCCCTCGCGTAGTGACTGTCGTCACACCCGTCCCCCTGCCGGCAATGGTCTAATCGGTGTCTGGTATCTAGCGCTATCGAAAGTTCAGAACCCGAATCTCGATGGATCCTTTCCAATGCTTTCAGCTTTCAAGAAGAGAATGGAACCTTTGTGGAAGCCGTTTCTCCATCGAGCGGTGACCGGCCGATGGGAGCTTCCTCGTCTAACCGCCATGAAGGCGCCCTGGCCGAGCGGGTTGCAGCACGCCGGACTCTACCTGCATGTGCCCTTTTGCAGAAACCTGTGTCCGTTCTGCCCTTATAACCGCAAGGTTCACACCCAATCTTCCTATGCGCGGTTCGAACACGGCGTTCATACCGAGATTGACCTTTATGCGCCGCATCTCAAGGGAACAAAGATCGATACGCTCTACATCGGGGGCGGGACGCCGACGGTGGATCCGGAAGCGCTGGTCCGAATGGTCCGCCACATTCGTGAAGCATTCCCCGGTAGCTACGACGGGTGTGTCGAACTGCATCCGGCAAACATGGACGACGCATGTTTGGATCTCTTGCGCGGCGCCGGCATTACGCGTGTTTCCATTGGCGTCGAATCCACCACTAACCGATTATTGACGCTTTTAGGAAGAAGCCAAACCGCAGAGTCTGCCCTTGGCGCCGTCCGCCGCGCCGTGGCTGCCGGGTTCGAATCGGTAAATGTTGATCTGATGTTTGCCCTCCCGACGCAAACGCTCGCCGAGTGGAGGTCCGACCTCGAGGCTGTGTTGAGCCTGGGCGTCGATCAGGTCAGCACCTATCCCCTGTTTGGGTTTCCTTACTCCGAGCGGGGCCTCGAACGGAAACTTGCGAGTATTGAACGACCTTCGAGCAGCCTGATCCGGTCCATGCTGGCTTTGACCCAGGCGGAAGCTGCGCGCCATCACCTCAAGCAATGTGCCGTATGGAGTTGGATCCGTCCGGGGCGAAGCAAGTTCAGCTCCATTACGAGGCACCATTATGTGGGGTTCGGACCAAGCGCGGCTTCGATGATCGGTACCGCATTCTACGTGAACACATTCGACGTGGACGCATATGCCGACGCCCTAACGCGAGGTCGTCCCGTCGCCCTGATTCTGCCGGTGGATCGCCGGCTCGAAATGGCCTATTGGCTTTATTGGCGCGTGTACGAGCTGAAGGTCGCCGAGACGGAATTTCAGGAGATCTTTGGTCCCGATGCCTCATTGGAGGCTACGTTTGGCAGTGTCACTCGCCTGTTCAAGGCGCTGCGGATGGTGGAAGGAAATCCAGGCGGCTGGCACATTACCCGGCGAGGGGCCTACTGGATCCACCGCCTGCAAAATGAGTACAGCTTGAATTACATCAATCGCTTGTGGGGGGCGTGCCGGCGTGAGGCGTGGCCACGGGAGGTAAGATTGTGACCCTTCGGGTTTGGCAGGAACGCATCGCGTACGGATTGAAGGTCGTGGCAGGACGGAAGCATGGGCCATGGTTGGCCGGCTTAGTGATAACAGACGTGGCTTCCAAGGAACTGTCCTGCATGCTGAACCGTTTAGTTAGGCGGCCTGGGGTTGAATGGGAACAAGCTCGTAGCCCAGTTGTTTGGCTTGCCGTTTAAGTCTTGCTTGCAATTTTTTCTCCCTCGCGGCGTCTCTGGCATCCCAAATGGTCTCGTCATATTCGACTTGGTTTTTGATCATGGTGTAAAAGATCACAGCTATCTTATGGGCGGTTGCCATGGTGGCAGCTTGGGGGCCCAGCTTGGCTTTCATGCGACGCAGGTAGTTGCCCAAGGGCGTGAGGCTGCGATGGAGGGCATAAGCGGCCATGCGGAATAAATGGCCAGCCCGGTTCTTGACCCTTCGGGCTCCACGCCACAACAGCTTCCCGCCGCTGATGTCATTGTCCGGACAAAGTGCAAGCCAGGAAACAAAGTGTGCTGCACTGGGCCACCGCGACATGTCGCGGCCGACCTCACTGAACAGGGGCAGCGCGTTTTCCTCTAAGCCTGGAATTTGACTGACATCGACTCCGAAGAGTTTATAAGCTTCGGTACGCAGATCGAACTCTGGGTGGGGATGTCCGTTCTTCCTTCTCCTTTTGCTTCCAGCTCGATTTCGTTTCCGATCCGGTGGTAACGGTCTTTCCCCGGGGTCGATGCGCGGCGCGAACCCCTGCAGCATCTTTTCGATTTCCAGATCGCAGTTTACGATCTGTTGCTGATAGATGCGGTACAGATCACGCGATTGACCGAGGGTAAACAGATGCTCGGGCCGCCAGTTGCCTTCCAGTGATTTTCGGATAGTCTCGGTGTCGGCTTTGATATGTGGATCGCGCAGCTTGGCGAGCTCTGCGCCGTCCCGTTGTCCAGCCAGAATGGCGTCCACAATGGCACGGCCCGTCGACCCGGTGATGTCACTGATGACATGATGGATTTGCAGGTTCATTTGCGTCAGCGCCTTGTGCATGTGCTGCACGTGTTGACTGGCCGCTGCGACCAATTCGTTCCGGTGCCGCAGTATGGTCCGCACAGCGCAGACGTCCTGCCCCGGCCGAAATGCAGCTCGCAGTAATCCCACGGAATGCAGAAACTGTAACCATTGGCATTCGTGCCAGTCGGTGCGCCGTCCGGGTACGTTCTTCATGTGGCGGGCATTCACTAAACAGGGGCGGATGCCGCGTTGTTCGAGAATCTCGAACAGTGGAATCCAATACACTCCTGTGGACTCTAGCGCCACCGTCCTCACCCCGCACTGCTCGAGCCAATCGGTTAGCCGCTCCAGATCTTCGGTGAAGGTTGCGAATACCCGCACTGGTTTCTCGTCCCGCCCTGGAGGTACGGCTACAAACATTTCTCGTGCGCCAACGTCGATACCGGCCGCATTCGGCTCCAACACAGGCCGGTCTTCCAAACACATCCCTTTGTTCCGTCTCCGCCGCTTGGGTTTCGCTTTTGGCGCTTGCGGACTACCACTTCGTGTCTTGTTCACGGGTTGCTCGCTTTCTGAGCTGCAAGCAACGGCCAAGCTGCGCAATCGAAGGTACTCTTCCAATCGGAATCAGTTGGTTTGCACCAACTGTAACCACTGCTCTGCGCACGAAACTTGGAGCCACGCTGTTGTTCGGTGTTCTAAATCCCACCACTGCCACTACGGCCTACTTCCATTGCCTGTCGCTCCGTCTCAGGATGTAGAAATGGCGCGGCCAAGACAAGTTCCTTTCCGCTTTGCCCCGACCATCGGCCGGGCCCCACGCTGTTGAAAAACTCCCTGGTCGAAGTCGCGCTGAAAAATCGACGCGCTAGGATTCCGTATAAACGATTTTCTCCGACCGGGTATACATTTCGGGTCACCCGTTTTGAGGCGTTTTTCCGTAAAACGGACTTTTTCAACAGCCACAGACAAATGCAATCTCAGCTGTCACTACTGCGAAAGCAAAAACGCGGGGCTCTACCACTTCAGTTGGTCCGAACTATGTCAGGCCCTCGACGCAGCATATCAGCGCGGTTGCCGGTCTCTCTACTTCACCGGAGGGGAGCCCATGTTGTGGCGGGACTGCGATAAGCAAATCGAAGATGCGGTCAGCTTTGCCCGCAGGCTGGGGTTTCACGAAGTGTTTATTTTTACCAATGGGACGCGGCCCCTCACCATCGCCGGGTGCCACTATATTGTGACAGTGGATGGGCCCAAGGCAGTGCATGAAGCCATTCGACCAGGCACCTATGATCTGATTCTGCACAACGTAAAATACTCAGCCACGAGAGCTGTGTTTGCCTCCATCACATTGGGAAAACAAAATGTCCACTGCATCGAAGAATTTGCCCAGGAGATCGTGAACACAGGACTTTTCCGTGGCATCTCCTTCAACTTACTCACGCACTGGCCGGAAATGGTCGAGCGTTGCGGTGTTCCTCCCGCAGAAAGACCCGCAGTAATGGATCGATTATGGCGACTCAAGCAGCAAGGTTACCCCATTGTCCTTTCACGGGCTGCTTGGCGCGCGCTGCGTGAGAACAACTGGAAGCGACCAATTCGCGAGATCCAGCTCATCACAGATCGACGCGTCTTCGATTGCTGCCGGGATATTGATAATCCAGAAATCTGTAAGAATTGTGGCTATGCCAATTGCGTGGAAGTGGCTCAGATACTTGCTTTGCGCCTATCGGCCCTTTGGCAAGTCCTGAGGGTAACCAGCAATTAAGGCAGGCGACCGTTTCCCGGGTCCGTCAGGGTGGCTGAGTGCCGGGGGGATATCCAGTTTCTATGTCTCCAGCGCACCGCGGCTTGGTGACCCAACTCGCCATAGCGTAAATAGTCCAGAATTCCAGCCACAGCGGCTGGTCCATGCCTTTAGTCTAGCCATAGGCTGAGAGTACGGCCCCGATGACCCACTCTTACCCGTCGCGCCCAAGTTGTCCTAATTCGATAAGCACGCTCCACTTGTTGACCAGCCTGAGACCTCTTTTCCGCGTACTTGCCCCCGAGTCTTGGCGAGCTGACTGCTGGCCCGTGCATGAACTGCAGCTATAAGCCACGCCAGATCAGCAGATTACAAACAGGTATCACTCCAATTTGACGGCACCCTTCATCAGGGCGAAACTGCGCCCAGTTAGCTCACGAAAGGAGGTATTGCGGAGCGATGAGCCTCACAACCCATCAACCTCGGGGACTGAATCTCCCCAAGCCCAAACCGCCCATCGTTCCGGTCAGTAATGATAACGTCCGCGACTGGTGGGCTTTGTTCGTCAATCGCAAGGCGTACACCCGCCAATCCGCCAACCCGCACCCGGAAACGGGACGCCATTACCACTACCAACCTAAGAATAAGGATGACGGCGGCCCGGCGGAGCTGGATCCGGACGCGGTGCGCAGGCACCTGGCCGGCTGGCTGACTGTTGGCCTCTATGCCATCAACTCTCAATCCCAACGCTGTAAGTGGATTGCCATCGACGCCGACTACGAGGACGCGTTCTTTGACCTTGGAAAGGTCAAAACCGAACTCGAACTCGACAGGGTGTCTGCCGCTCTGGAGATGTCACGGCGAGGCGGTCACCTTTGGATTCTATGCGAGCAGCCGCTCTTGGCCGAGCAGTGCAGGGTCTACATCTATAACGTCGCGCTCCGGCTGGGCGTGCCCATCAAGGGAGCGTCAGGTCTGCGGGACGGCATCGAAATTTTCCCGCGCCAGGACAAGCTCGGAACGGGAGAGTTCGGCAATGCCCTGCGGGGTCCGCTCGGAATTCATCGGGCGAACAATCATCGCTACTGGTTCTATGACGCACCGAGTGACATCACGTCGCAACTTTCCTATCTCAAAAGCCTGAAGAAACTTACCGAGCCTGAGCTGACACGGCTTAGCCGTGGCATGACCATTCCCGACGAGTTTCTCCGTAAACCAACCTCGGTCGAGTTGCCGCCGCGGAGCTTCGATCCCAACCGCAAGCAGTTCTCCATCCTCGACTACGTCCGAAAACCTCGGCGCAAGGCGAGCGGGAATTACTACACTCAGTGTCCGTCCTGTGCGCAGGCGGGCAATGACCGGGCTGGCGATAATCTCGCCATCTCGATCAGCGATCCAAGAAAGTACAAATGCTGGGCAGGCTGCACGAAGGAAATGATTCGTGCGGCCGTTGGCCAGCCAATTCGACGACCGTAAGCAAAGGTGCTCGCGGTCGGACGGATTTCTCCCCGTGCTGCCGTGAGCGAGTGAATCAACAATTCAAATTTCGTCTCACGGAAGTGGGACCACAGGGAGCTTATCCATGACTTCGCAGCAACTCGAGCTCATCGCTCGGCGCGGCCTGACTCTACCCGAACCAACCTTGACCCGTTTGCGCACCGTGGGCGTCTGGTGCGAGGCGAATCTGACACTGCAACGACGCGACCAGGAATGGCTGATTCGCGGCCAGGAATCCGGAGGCGCCGTCAGTGACATCGGCCGCTATGTCAGCTTCTGCAAGGAGGACGGCAGCGCTCTCCCCTGGCTGCAGCCGGTCAAGAACTTCATGCCCAACGGTCTGCACGCCATCCTGGTGGCGAGGGGGCCGGTAGTACGGCTGGACATGTATCGCTTCGAAACCAGTTACGACCTGCTGATCACGAGTCACCACCTGGTTGCGGAAGAGGGGAAACAAAAACCCAAGATCGAGACCAGCCTCATCTTCTTTCACCGCTTCGGCATCCTCGATCGTGAACTCTGGGGGAAGGACAAGATGTTTCGCGGCGGGATCGCGCCGCAGTTCTTTATGTCGAACGGCAGCGAAGCAAGAGTGCCACACGTGTTTCAGCAAGCGGTTTACAAAATGACGGAAGCCGTGACGTGTACGAAGTGCAAACATCAGCACCTGCTGGAGCCGCCGGCGATCGAAGTGCCAGTTACGGACTTGGAAAACGTGAAAGTATCGGCAGCGGTGGCATGAGACAGCGATGCTTGACGATTCACGGCTTGCAATTCGATTGCTGACCTTGGGAGTGGCACTGCTAGCCTTCGGGCTCGGGTGCCACTTCTGGGCTGACAGGGTTTACCGCATGGCTGGACTGGCTATTGGCGCAGTTCAGCTCTGTCGCTATTTCCTCGACAAGCGAATCAAGGACTGTGAGCCGGAACAAAAGACAGAGACGCGGATGCGATGGATGAAGAGTTGCGATCACCTCACGGCTGTTCTACTGGTGATGGCGGTTATGCATGCAATTGCAACTGCATCGACGTGACAAAAATTCGTGTTTCGGAAAGCAGGCTCCGAGTCAAGCGGTTTAGCTGCCGGCGGCCTGCTCTGGAAGCCATCCCTACACCGTGATCCCGCGTAATCTCCGGTCGGCGGGCCACAAACCCGCAATCGGTGGTCGGTTTTCCGGAAGTCTTCTTTTCTTGACGACAAACAAGCCAGCCCCATGACAAGCCTGTTCTCATCAAGTGACATTCCCGGGAAGCCGCATACCGGCAGGAGCGTACACATTCGTAGACACTAGCCGACTTCCCGGAACTGATCCGGTGGATCCAGTGACCTTCGTTCAAACCCTCTCCGCACTACCCGTCCCGCTTCTCGACCGCCGGGGAGCGCACACTCTCCCATGAGGCTTTCCAGCGTCCGCCCCTTTTGTCCTTGACTCGAGCAAGTTGAGATCCTTTGCCGAGCGTTATGACAGAAACAGAAATGACATCTCGCATGAGAGTGGTGCGTGCACGGGCAAGGATCCCGATGCCTTTCGAACCGAGCTCCGCGAACCCGAAGAGAACCCGTAAGGAACTCGTGATAATCCCGTTTATCACGTAGTGCATAACCACGAGCGGGGGCTGTGTCAAAGCAGCTACAGGTGATTGAAAAGCAGCAAGGAATTACAGATCATAGTTGACTCTCCCGGCGCTTTATCGCCCATCGCCGCGCTCGCCGATATTCCCGAAGAAGACATCTGGCTAGCCAAGCAGAAAAGCGCCCGCACCCGGCGCGCCTACAAGCTTGACGTACAGCACTTCATGCGGACGCTTCATATCAAGTCCTACGATGAGCTGCGCCAGGTGGACCATCGGGCGGTGATTGCCTGGGAGCGCATCATGCGCGAGATTGATGAGGCCGAACCCTCCACCATCCGCCGCAGGCTCGCGGCGCTGTCCAGCCTATTTAAGCATCTCAAGCGTCACCACTATGTTGAATTCAACCCCGTTGCGGAGGTGGAGCGGCCCGCGATCAACCGGCGAGAAGGATCGACACTCGCCTTCTCCAGGGCCGCCGCCGCCAAACTCCTCAATACCCCGGCCGAAGACTCAGTAGAAGGACTGCGCGACCGAGCCATCCTTTCGGTAGGCCTGCAGGTGGGTCTCCGCCGTGCGGAAATCGCCGCGCTTTCGGTGGAAGACCTGCATCAGAATCGGGGCTTCGACTCATTGCGCATCGTCAGGAAAGGCGGACGCCGCGACGCGCTCGCCATCCACCCGAATGTCGCACAACGCATCCGCGCCTATCTCGACGGACCAATGTTCCGCCCGTTAAGTCACAATCGCAAGGGACAGGAAGCCCGACGGCACATGGACCCCGACGCCATCGATCGCGTGCTACGCAAGCACGCTGCAGCCACAGGGCTCACGCGGGGATATTCAGCGCATTCCATGCGCGCGACCTTTATCACGACGGCGCTGGAAAACGGCGCAACACTCGATGACGTGCAGCGCGCGGCTGGGCACGCCGAGCCCGGCACGACCAAGCTTTACGACCGCCGCGGCTATAATCCCGAGAAATCGGCCAGCTTTTTCGCCACATATTGAATGTCTGCAACAATATTCTGTGCGCCTCTAAACTGAACTGCCGATAACCGACGAGGAACCAGATGGCTAGAATAGCTTGTCTTGGCTGGGGTTCTCTTATTTGGAGGCCGAAAGACCTTCGGGTCGAGAGTCCATGGTTTGAAGACGGACCTTCGGTGCAAGTAGAATTTCTTCGCCAGTCCAGCGACGGCCGTATAACACTCGTGCTGGACGAGTCGGCCGTTTCTGTTCGGTCACTTTGGGCGAGGATGCGAACTGAGAGCATTGATGAAGCGATCGGTTCGTTGCGCGCCAGGGAGGAAACCTTGATACGGAACATCGGTATCTGGCAAACTGGCAATCGCTGCCCACGCCTCATCGGGGGCCTTCCCGTGTGGGCGGAAAACCATGACATAACTGCGGTGATCTGGACAAATCTTGGAAGGAAGTTCGAGAAGCAGAAGGCACCGGCCACCGCAGAACAGGTGATAGCGCACCTCAAGAGCCTGAAAGGTGAGCCGCTAAAGAAAGCTGCAGAATATATCAGGCGAGCACCCTGTCAGGTCAACACCGCCTATCGTCAAAAAATTATCGAGACTCTCGGCTGGATCACGCCGGCATCTGACGAATCGCAATCCGAAGATTGACTCTTGTGGAATATACTTGACGGTCCCAAGATAGGACACTCATAAATGAGAACCTGAGTATGTGGTAGCGGGCTCAGATCGCGCAGGCGTTGCCCCTACTACAGTGCTCTGCTATGAGCTGCTGTATCCGGCCAAGGTTTCGTCAACGCCTCTCTGCTAGGGCTAATTACGCCATTTTGAGGGAGTCTAGTGGATTCTGATCGCAGCACGGTTCATCAGTTATTCAAACCGGAACGCCAATTCTGCGTCCCGCTTTATCAGCGGGCCTACGTTTGGAATCAGCAAAATCAATGGTCACGTTTATGGTCGGACATTCAGGAAAAAGCCGAAAATCGGTTGGCGGGGCTAGTGCCCACGCCACACTTCATGGGTGCGATCGTCCTGGACCCACAGGAGCGCAAGAAGCTCATCGGCGTTGAGAAGGTCCATATCATCGACGGCCAGCAGCGGATGACAACGCTGCAGTTTGCACTTGCGGCATTGTCGGTGATGCTTCGCGTGTGGGGACATACGGAATATCTCTCGGCGGTGGAAGCGTGCCTCAGGAACTCTGACGAACGCAATATGCGCGACAAGACTGTTGAGCCTTTTAAAGTATGGCCGACGTTTATCGACCGCGAGGCTTATATAAAGGCGATCGTCGCGACCTCTCTAGATGAGCTGCGGGAGGACTTTGAAGATCATTTCACTCAACAGCAGACACTGAAGAAGATCGGAATTAAACATCCGCCAGCTCTCGGTGCTATTTGGTATTTTGCGGCCGAGATGGCGGCATGGATGCCGAAAGCCGGGAAACCTAGTCTTACAACAGCGGAGGCGCTAACGGAGGCAATCCTTGAAGACTTGGTGGTGATCGCGATTACCCTCGACGAAAAAGATGATGCTCAGGTGATTTTTGAAACCTTGAATGGTCACGGAGTGGAACTGACTGCGACGGACCTGATCCGTAACTACGTATTTCTGCGCGCTGAAGCGGAAGGAGCAGACTCTCATGCGCTCTACGACAGTAAGTGGAAGCGCTATGAAGATCAGAAATGGAAGCTCGAAGAGCGACGCGGTCGCCTGAACCGGCCCCGGATTGAATGGTTCATCCAGACAGTTCTTCAGGCCGAACGTCGGGATGAGGTAGATCAGAGCCGGATTTATTCTGAGTACAGAAGCCATGTCGAAAAGGCAGGAATAACTTCGGAAGCTCAACTGGAGATTCTCGGCAGCTATGCCGATGCCTATCAGGCCTTGATCGAAGGCGCCGACAGCCAGCCTATCGGCCGCTTTGGTAAGCGATTTGCAGCATGGGATGCAAGTACAACATACGTGTTGGCGCTCGCCATTGCCAAGTCGGGCGGCACGGAGTCTGAGCAAGACGAGATGTTTTCTATGCTCGGCTCTTACCTCATGCGACGAGCGATCTGCGATCTGACCAACAAGAACTACAACAAATCGTTTCTCCAGTTTCTTAAGAACATCAAGGCCGCAACACTAACGCCGGCCGCTCTTCGCGCAGGTCTTGAGGCCGGCAGCGGCGACTCGACGCGGTGGCCGAAAGATGAAGAATTTCACCGGGGCTTCCTCGTCACCTCGTTGTATCCACAATCACTCGATGCGCCGAAGATGCGTTCGATCCTTGTGGAGCTTGAAAACGCACTTCGCACTGAACGGACGGAGGAGCCAGTTGCGCCGTCTCTGGGAAATCTGGATATCGACCATATGTTGCCCGTAGAGTGGGCCGACCACTGGCCGCTCCCAGACGGAAGCAAAGTCGCGCAGGGTGATATAGTGCTGGCGGAACTTACTGCACCTACTGACCCCAAGATAAGCCCACAAGAAGCGGCCATACATGCCCGGCAGGCCCTGATACAGACAATCGGCAATCTTACTCTGCTGCACTATGGAACTAATCGGGCGGCTCAGAATTACGCGTTTGAGAAGAAGCGCGAGCTGTTTTTGACACATTCCAACCTGCACCTAAATCGCGACATGCTTGTTGCGTCCGCATGGAATGAAAAAGCGATCCAGCAACGTGCGGAGTCGCTATATGAAGCGGCCCTGCGCATCTGGCCGGGTCCTCTATCTCCAAAATTGCCTGGAGCTTGACGTTCAGGTCCCGGAGAGCGCAAAGAATCGGGTATTAGGCTCGACAGTCTGCGAATGATAACGTCCTTTATCATCGGCTATCCGAGCCGAAGGAACAATGCAATGAACGATGTGCCTGTCACGCGATCCTGCCACGGGCAGTCACTTTCTTTGCTAGTATTGAGCCGCTTTAGATAGCGAGAAGTACGGTGACTAGCTATGGCCCAGCCGGAACAACAAGTTACACCAAAAGCGGGAAGTTTTCTCACTCCGGCGAGCTTCATCCGCGCCGCCCAAGCAGCAGATCCCTCGTTTAAGTATGCCATCCTGGCTGCAGGTCTTCTCGCCATCGTTGTCACCTTCGCGAAATTCGGCGTTGGCTACGCTGCCCTCGTGTTCGGCTCAATCTCCCTGATCGGCCTGATGGTTCTGTTTCTGGTGTTCGCTCAGGCTTCTAAGCTAAGCAGGTCAACGCTCGACCCGGCAGCTAAGGTGCTTGTCTGGTCCATGCTTCTTATTGCCATAGCAATCGTGTTGTTCCTGACTGGCTCCGTTTTCTTCAATAGGCCGCTTCCGTTCCGCAATTGGATTATTGAGCAGCTGACTCATAAACAAGCGGCCGCAGACGCACAAAAGCAGATAGCTGATTTGAAAGACCAGAATAAGACTTTGTTAGTTCAGGTAGATGGAGAACCTATCGGCAATACCATAACAATACGATATACGATCATGATCCCCCTCGCTCAACAGGGCCTTCAAGGAATTGAAGACCAATTGCGAAACCAAATGAGGCAACTTACTTCAGCAAGTCCGATCTCATCGTCTAGCGACACCTACGTAGTGCATGTCTCGCAGCCGTCGCAGCCCGACCGCTATCTCGTAACATTCAATAATAAGTCGCCGTTGATGCCTTCCAACGAATATCAGCGAAGCTATTTGTCCGAACCGCCTTTTGGCGCCTCTCTCTACCTGAAACCACCTCCGCCTCTTCCTCTAGGAGGATGCGGTAACCTGCCACCCAAGGCCGATATCGAGTTAGCTTGGAATGGGACCGCGACAGCCGAACGAACGCCGGACAATTTTAGCGATGGAGTGAGGTGGAAAGGTGTCACGCTAAGTTACAGTACGACAAACAACTATTTAGAGCAATCTGCCGAAGGAATATTTTATATTCGCAGTAATAACGCCCGAGTAGTGAAGATAGTTGCTTTGAGTCAAGCCTATGTACGGCTGTTTTCTCACACACAGCGTAAGATTGAGTTCAAGGATCTCACCGTCATCATTGGACAACATTCATTCGCACTACCGCAAGAGCAATTAGTCTCTGACGAGTGCGGCGTGATCATTTATCGTCTGCCAACAATCGCTCCCACTAGTTGAATGGCCGACGATTTACCGGTTTACCAGAAAGCCGCCGCACAGGAGGGGAGCTGGATGCGTGATGTCCTCCGCGTTGTCAGTCAGCCCAATGGCGAATTCCAGGCACTCGCTACGACGACTCCTGCAAGATAACCAGTCTTAAGCTATTGTTTAAACGCGATAATGTATTTTATCGAGGATAGGATCAGCATTCGCCTGTGGACCCAACGAATCCGAGGCGTCTAAGTCGTCGTGTACTCGGTTCCTCTCGCCGGATACCCACGCAGACTGTCCTTTCGTCCAAATTCAAACCTCTTGCGTCTCGGCAGCGAACCATACATTCTGGGAAGTAAGCCCAGCAGCCAGGATCCGCGTGAAAAAAAAACGCCCTTGTAGTCACTGATTCGCGGGACATCGGGCAAACTGGCATTTGTAGCAGCAAGAATTACGATTGCCAATGACGATTGGCATCACCATCGCTGCCTCAACGGCTCCGTTCCAGATCAGAGGGTTTTAGTCGAGGTTGATTTTCAACGAAGAGGACTTGGTGCCCCGCGGTCTGCCTCCTCCGGCCGTTTCGGAATTATTGTCATCAATCTCCGCTATCAACGATTCCAGATGCCCCTCCACAAAGGTGCGATCCCCATATTTCACACTGCGGCCGTGATCGCCACCCTTCAAAATCTCGAACCCTAGCGCGGCCAGATCGTCGATTTGAGCGTGGCGTGGGAATGGACCGGCAGTGTCCGGAGCCTCCAGAATCGGCTCAGCCGCTGTTTCTCTGGGACCGTACCCTTCATAGTCCGCATGGAATTTCGCCGCAGACCGCGGGCTTTTGGCGAAGATAAACCAATCTTCGTCGTGATCCGCCGTTGAAACCCAGTACAGCGCCACCGGGACCTTTGCGGCAGCCGTCTTCTTGCTACCCCTCGGCATTGTCCTGCTCCGTTTGCTGTCCGATCCTTCCAAACACGAACATTTGGGAATTCTAACTTAGCATCGTACCGATCTGCGACGGTGTCGCCTGGGGCGTTACTTCATGCCTAACACTCTTCTGACGGCCGGTGCCAGAACGCCGGAACGCCGGAACGGATGACCGCCGCGCGGAGATCGACGGCAAGTGCCTGCATCTCGTCAGGCGCCTGCTGAGCGTGCCAAGCCTCGCCGACTTCGCCGAGCCGGGAGTTGCAGAACAGTCGAAGCGCCCATGCCAGCAAGAACACCGGCGTGATGGCGACGACCGGCTGGCTGGCGGGCACGATCTGGTGCCCGAGCGCTGATCTGCACTAATTGCCTGCCCTGATCCCTCGCGATCCCCACAATCGTCTCTCGCACAATCTGCAGGACCTTCTCCCGGCCAAATTCGCAGCCTAAAGCCTCGACCACCGGCGCCAATATCCGCGCTTCGATCTCCCGCCGTTTCAGCACTCCAATCGCGTTGAGCTCGACGTTACGGGTGTCATTCGTTGGAGTCCCTCTCCACCTTCCAAGATACGACGTTGACACAAGACCGATGTCTGCGTGTCAGCGAATTAATTCCCAGAACAAACCCACAACAACCAAGGAGCTTTTCCCATGGCAACCAAGTCCACTGCCCGCATCCGTTCCCTGCATCGTCGCCACGCTCAGGCGCACGAAGCCGTCTTTCACTTCAGCTCGTTTCCAAAGTCGGGTTCTGTCTCGGCTCATTCGCCGGGAACAAGACCCATTGAGTGCAAGCCGGGTCACTCAGCAGATGAGCGATTTCGCTCGGCTCTCCGCAGAGAGCTGGTACGAGCAGGACTCGTTTGATTTCTACAAATTCACTTACGGGAGGGGACAGTTCGACGTCCCCTTTCGCCATTTCACAACAAAGGAGAACAACACCTGTCATTTGAATCATCAGTTGGCCGCTGACTGGAAGCATGAGTTGGCCGAAATCAGGCCCGAAGGAGTCGCCCAGGGCGGTTGAGCCAGTTCAATACAGTCAGGATTGATACCATCCGATGGCCGAAAGTGCCGAATCGACAGCTCCGCACAACTAATCCCTGCCCAAGATCACGAGTCGCAGTCTGGTGTTTATCAGTGTTCATCGTCGAGTTACAGCGCTCGCTGTTCTCTCGGCAATCCCTCCCGCCCCTCTCCGGAGCTCTTCCCACGAGAAGCAACCCTTCCCACGTGATCAGTTTGCCGGAGCAACTCCAACCTTCCGCACTTCTGGTCAGGAACCATCCGATGGCCATGAGGACTTGGAAGCATGACCTGGCCGAAAACGGCCATCGGATGGGTAAAAGGACAACACCCCATGCAGAAGTTTCTGCTGATAGGACACTTGGGCAAGGACCCAGAAATGAAGTACACGCCTGGAGGCACCGCCATCACCACCTTTTCGGTGGCCAGCACGGAGCGCTGGAAGAACGGCGGCGGCGAGCTTCAGGAACACACCGAATGGTTCAACGTTAAGAGCTTCGGCCGGCGAGCTGAAGTTGCCGCTGAGTTCCTGAAGAAAGGCAGCCGAGTCTTTCTCGAAGGCCGGCAGCGCATCGAGTCGTGGGACGACAAGAAATCTGGCGAGAAGAAGTACAGGTGCTTCGTCTACGTCGACAAGATCGAGTTCCTGGGCGACTCCAACCGCAACGGTCATGGCAACGGCCAGAATGGCGAGTTCGCCAAAGATCAGTCCCACCGCCAGGAAGACCCCGTCGTAGTCGGGGATTCCGACACTCCCTTCTGAGCGGACCTGCTTTCCCGCCCGGAACCCCGACAGCTTGCTCAACCAAGCGAAGGAGACCTCTTTCGATGAAGAAACTCAGCAATGAAGAACTCCTGGTCGAACTGGAAGTGCCATTTCCGGTCGACCAGGTCCTGTGGCGGGTGACCAACACCGCCAACAACCGCACCCGCGGGCAGGTCGTGCCCTACGCCGATCCGCGCGCCTACACCGATCGTCTCAACGGACTGGTAACACCCCAAGGATGGACCCGCAGCTACGAGACGACCACGATGAACAACATCACCCGCCACAAGCGCAACAGCGAGATCGTCACCGGCAAGATTCTGGTGATCTGCAAGTTGACCATCGAAGGCCTTGGAACCCACTCGGGAACCGGCGAAGAGTGGGCGGACGAAGAGAACGCAATGACTTCGGCAGAAGCACAGGCGTTCAAGCGGGCTTGCTCTTGCTTTGGCCTGGGCCGTTGCTTTTATGACTTCGCCGCGCCTTGGGTGGATCTGGACGACAAGGGCCGCCCAAAGAAAGCTCCAGCTCTTCCAGCCTGGTTGATCCCGGAAAACTGGCGCAACGGAGCGCGTCCGTCCGGAAAGGCCAGCGGCGCGAACGGAGGCGCCACACCGTCGCACGCGGCTGGTGGAAACAACGGCCACGCGAACGGCAACAGATCCCGCAACGGCCGCGCGAACCCGACTCCGCCCACACGGAATGGAAACGGAGGTGCGCGCCCGCCAGCAACCCAAAACGTCGCAGGGTCGCAGCAGCCTGCCGCCGATGGTGGTACCAACAAGAATGAGCCAAAAGCGAGCGAAAATGCAGCAAAGAACGGCAATGGCGCTGACTTGGACAAACGCATTTCAGCTTTGGAAGAGTCTGTCGGCAGCAAGCTGTACCGATGGGTTCTACGGGAATACGGCCATGTCAACAAGCCTCACCTGGTACGCGACATCCAGCTGAAGAAGAAGATTCTCGACGTGCTGGAGTCGGCCACGCGGGGCCTGCGCCGCATGGAGGTTGTCCTCGATCGCATCCCGGAGCAAGAAGTAGGTGCCTTGCTGGCGAAGCTGCAGGCGCCGCCACTAAATGAAATCGCCGACATGCCTACTCTGGTCCAGGTTGTTCAGGGTCTGGAAGGCATCGTCAACAACGGTTCCCACCCCAACGCAGCCTGAAACGGCTGTTCTCCCCACCACACACGGGAGATGCCCCTTTTTTGGGCGTCTCCCGTGCCTGTCTTACGTTGAGGTTTCATGATGAACAGAAGCACATCCTCTAATGGTGACGACCAGGTGTGTACACGCCCGCGACAATGTGACAGAAACGGCGTGGTTGAGAGCTGGGCGTGTCCAGATTAAGAGCCTCCATTGAATGTACATAGATGTTGCTTATGTGTACATAGATGATATACTGACGGCGACAAGGAGCGATTCCATGACGACAGCGACCCAGCGATCCCACAAACACTTTCAGTTGGACTCGTCCAAGATCAAGCTCGCCCAAAGAGCGCTGCATGCCAAGACGGAAACCGAGGCCATCGAGCGCGCGCTGGACTTCGCGATTGCGGAACACGAGAAGAACCGTTTAGTCGTTCAGGCCACGGAGCGTTTTATCAAGAGTGGCATCGAGATTAAGGACGTCTACAGCACCCTGGTTGGTTAGATGCAACCCGCCCTCTTCGACACTTCCATATATATAGCCGCACTGCGTCGGGGAAACGATGCGGCTCTTGCCCTCAGGCGGGTAGCTGCCGACGCACCATTATGGTTGAGTTCGGTTGTGCTCGAAGAACTCTACGCCGGCGCTGGCGATCGGGAGCGGCGCGTGGTGGAGCGGCTGGAACGAGATTTTGACAGAGTGAAACGAACCCTGGTGCCCAATCTCAGTGACTGGGCTCAAGCCGGTCGGGTGCTGGCCCGCTTGGCGGCAAAATACGATTACGAACAAATAGGACAGGGGCGGATGACCAACGACGCACTGATTGCGATGAGCGCCGGGCGGCTAGGCATCCGGGTGCTCACCGCCAATGAGCGTGACTACCGTCGGCTCGCCGAATTTCGCGCATTTCAGTGGCAGGTGATCACCGTTTAAGACAGCATCGCCCGCAGGCAACGTTTCGTCAACCGGCCCTGTCATCCCCGACAACTTCAAGTGAGATAAACCAGGTCGTAAATCCTGGTTCGGGTCATCGCGGCAAGGTTACAGCAATGGACTCCGGCCCTGATCTCCCTACATCTGGCAGCACCCGAAAGACGATTTTGACATTGTCCTTTCCTATCTCGACTTTCTGCACAAGTGTTCGAATTAACTCTCGCCTGCGATGCCAATCGGCATCCAGGAGGTCTGGCCCGATGGTTGCCGAAAGTTCTCGGAGCCGCTCCGCCGCGAGTCGCACGTGCTCCAGTTGATCGATGTCGCCGGAGTAAGCCTGTATCTGGGCATCAAGCTCTGCGATGCGGCCCTTGGTTCGTGCCATCCGCGATGTGAACTGATCCTTTTCAATCAGGCCTTCCGTAAAACTGTCGATTAGCCGCTCCAGTGCGTGTTGCTGTTTGAGACGCAGGGCCTTTAAAGCCTCCGCGTTTTGTAAGGAAGCATCAGCTTCGCCGCATTCCTTAAGCTCTCGCTCCAGCTTTTCGGGATTCTTCAGGAGGTCGCAGACCTCACACCATACTGCCGCTTCCAGAAACTCAGCCTGGATCTGCCCATTGCTGCAAATGCGCTCTCCTCCAAAGCGGTAGCCATCCGATCCAGTGCATCGATAGTAACGATAGTCCTTCAAACAATGGCCTGGACCTCTTTCGCGAGTGGTTTTACCGTAATAGGCATAACGACAGATTGCACAGCAGGTAAGTCCCTGTAAGAGGTATCCAAGCCTACGTCGACCCAGACGGGCGCGGGTCCGGTTTTCCTCCAGTTGCTCCTGTGCCGCTCGGAACAATCTTTCATCCACTAAGGGCGGAACGGGTACGAATACCCACTCCTTGGAATCAACCGCAACCGGTGTATTACTTCGCCGTGGTTCCGCTGGCCGCCCGCGCGGCGGCCGAGGGCGCGTCTTCCTCGTTCTGGGCATCATGCGCGTTTTGCCGTAGGCCGCTCGCCCAACATATGCCGGATTCTGAAGAATGTGCCACACCGCCTGCTTAGACCAGACACGCCTTCCGGATGCGGTCAACGCGCCCGCCTTTTGTAGCCTCCGACAGACTTCGTTCAGACTACAGCGATCGCGCCCGATCCAGGAGAAGATGAGCTGGACGACTCGTGCTTGCTCAGCATTCGGCTCAAATCGGGCCTTGCCTCCGCCCTCGCGGACAGAGACGTACCGGTATCCGAATGGAGCACAGGACATGACATTGAGCGAGCCACCCTGTGCTGCATGCCGCTTACCGCGCCGACTACGCTCCATGAACTTGGCTCGCTCATATTCAGCAATGATGCCTTGCATTTGGAGCAATAGGTCGTCCTCAGGGCTCTTGCCGAGCGACCTGTTCAAGAAGACAAGCTCAGCATTAGCCCGCCGCCACTCGTCCAAAAGCAGAACCTGGTACGCGTAGTTGCGAGCTAGCCGGTCGGGGGAATGGACATAGATTCGATCGATAGCGCCAACGGCAGCTAGATCGCGGAGCCGATCCAAGGCTGGCCGAGCCAGAGTGGCCCCACTGATCCCATCATCAACAAACTGGCGCTCCGGCGGCACCGGACTGCCATCACTTCGTGCGCGCTCTGTGAGCGCAGATACCTGACTTTCTATTGTGTGCGCGGCCGCCTGCTGTTCGCTGGAGACGCGCGCATAGAACGCAGCTCGAATGGTCGTCATAAAGCCTCCTAGGAGAGCCTTGTAGACCCGACTGCGATCACGCACAGGTTTTGAGCAGTGAATTCAACACTGAAAGGAGAAACACCACATGTCAGAAACAAGCACACTCATCTCATGTACTGGCAGGATCACTCGAGCGGAGTTGGCGCAGGTCCCAACTCCGCCGTCAACAGCAACCCACGTTCCGATCCCTCACGCTGCGGTCGTCGAAGCCCTGGTCGATACACTGAGTCATCGCCAGATTTCGGTTCTCGATGAGGAGTTCGCCGTATCGAAAGATGGAATGGAGATGTTCGGCGTCCTGGATTTGGCCACTGGCTTTGAGGGATGTCGATTCGCAATCGGCGTCAGAAATGCGAACAACAAGCGATTTCGGTTGGCATGCACCGTTGGGCTACGAGTCTTCGTGTGTCACAATCTTGCGTTTAGGGGAGATTTCAGCCCGGTTTTAGCGAAGCACTCAAAGCACTTGTCGCTCGAAGATACGCTGTCGATCGGCGTGGACCGGATGCAGCGGAACTTTGAGCCGATGCGGCAGCAAGTGGAAAGTTGGCGAGCTCAACAGATGTCAGCTGCGGTGGCAAAACTGACGATCTACCGAGCGTTCATTGAAGGCGACTTGGACGTCCCGAGGCACTTGGCGCGGCGGGTGCATGAGCTCTACTTCAATCCGCAACATGAGGAATTCCAACCCCGAACCATGTGGAGCCTGTCGAACGCCTTCACCTCGGCATTCAAAGAACTCGATCCGATTCCGCAATTCCGGGCGACGGCGAAGCTGGGGGGATTTCTTGAGGTTGTGGCCGCGGAGTGACCTCCGAAAGCGTACCCGCCGCATTATACCTTGGCTTGCCAAGCACAACACCGAAGATGGTAGCGGATTGGGGCAACGGAGATGGGTGGTGGAACGAACTTTTACTTGGTTGAATCAGTCTCGTCGATTGCGCATTCGCTATGATAAGCGAGCCGATATCCACGAAGGATTTCTGGCCTTGGTCCGTGCTCTCCTCTGCTGGAACATTCCCGAAAAGCACTGCGGAACAACAACGGGCGCGAAACTTTACCGATCAGATTCCGCGGTTCGAAGATAAGTGACAACTGAACCGATTCTGCAACTATGGTCTCGGCCGGCCCCGTTTCGGCCGCATTCTGGATGACACGATAGTGTCATTGACCTTGTCCTGGGGGGCTAACGTTCGAGCGAAATTCCTTGGAGATCTCGCTTCTCTCAGTCATTCGATCACATGACCAGAGATGTGTTACTGTTGCGCTACAACTGGAGGTTCTAAGTGAACGGTTCTCGAACAGTGAGGCAGTTGGTCTATGAGCGGGGTGGAGGAGTATTGCAATAACAGGGTGCCAACCGGAGCGATCGGGGTGGTAGCGGCGTGGATCGCATACCCCCCGGGAGCAGTACGATGAAGGACGTTCCCAATGTCGGTACCAGGCGAGAGGGGCACACAGTGCAGCAGTTCTTGAGCTCAGAAAGGAAATTCCGGGTTACATGCATTGGCTTCGCATTCTGTCTTAGCGCAGTCATTGCCTCGCCGGCGCAAACCTTAACAACTTTACTCAGCTTCGACGGAGCTAACGGCGCAAACCCTGACTATGTGTCCCTCGTGCAGGGGAGTGACGGCAACCTCTACGGAACAACATTGAATGGTGGCGAATATGCGGGAGGAACCGTCTTCAAAATCACTCTAACAGGCGAGCTGACCACTCTGTATAGCTTCTGTGTTCAAACTGGCTGTCCAGACGGCGAGCTGCCTCAGGCCGGTCTGGTGCAAGGCATCGACGGGAACTTCTACGGAACCACAGAACATGGCGGGGCGCCGGCAAATGCTGGCACGGTTTTCAAAATCACCCCGACAGGCACAATAAGCACGTTGTATAGATTTTGTACTCAAGGTGGAACCTGCGCTGACGGCGCGGAACCTCTTGCCGCGTTGGTGCAAGCTACGGACGGCAATTTCTACGGAACAACCGCTCGAGGTGGGGACCAGGGTGCCGGAACAGTGTTCCAAATAACTCCGACAGGCACACTGACCAGGCTGTACAGCTTTTGTCCACAAGGTGGAGCCTGCCCGGACGGCCAGTTTCCTGATGCCGGATTGGTACAAGGCAC
>PMAT01000141.1:0-3381 GCA_003152695.1 Acidobacteriaceae bacterium | reverse complement strand
GAACTTCTACGGAACAACCCAGGGTGGCGGCAGTAATAATGCCGGGGAGGTCTTCAAAATCACGCCCTCAGGCACACTGACCAGGCTGTACAGTCTTTGTTCGCTGAATGGCTGCGTGGACGGCGCTAATCCTTATGCCGGACTGGTGCAAGCCACGGACGGGAACTTCTACGGAACAACCACGGAAGGTGGGACCAACGGCAACGGCACGGTGTTCAAAGTCACCCCCGCAGGCGCACTGACCCCGCTGTACAGCTTTTGTACGCAAAGTGGCTGCGTGGACGGCGCACAGCCTTTTGGCGGACTGGTGCAAGCCACGGACGGGAACTTCTACGGAACAACTTATAATTGGGGGGGCAACAACCTCGGCACGGTCTTCAGCCTAGTGCCCGACTACGTGTTGGCAGTGTCCGTCACTGGCAGCGGGACGGTGACCAGCACGGACGGTTTCATCAATTGTCCAAGCATGTGTTACCGTTCTTACCCGAACAACACGCCTGTAACGCTCAATGCGACGCCGGCATCAGGATGGACGTTTACGGGTTGGAGTGGGGCCTGCAGTGGGACGGGACCATGCAATGTATCCATGACCCAGGACCTATCTGTCACAGCCACCTTCAGCCAACAGGACTACCTATTGACGGTCTCGACCAGCGGCAGCGGAACCGTGACTAGCACGGACGGCGGTATCAACTGCCCCAGCACGTGTGGTAATTCTTACCCTGTCAATACGCCCGTCACTCTGCATGCCGCACCAGCCCCAGGTTGGAGCTTTGCTGGTTGGAGCGGGGCTTGCACTGGCCCCGGTCCCTGCAATGTGACCATGACCCAGGACCAATCGGTCATAGCTACGTTCACCCCGCTCCCGAACAACTACACCCTGACTGTATCAATTAGTGGTAGCGGAACCGTGACCAGCAGTCCAAGCGGAATCAACTGTCCTGGCACATGCAGCTACACCTATGCCAGCAACACGCAAGTGACCCTGAATGAAAGTTCAGGCCAGGATGGCACATTCTCGGGCTGGAGCGGAGGAAGTTGCAGCGGCACCGGTTCCTGCATCGTGACCATGACACAGAATCTCTCTGTAACAGCGACCTTCACCGGACAGTCGGACATGGTGATGCACAGCTTCGGTACCAGGAATGACGGGCAAAACCCATTTGGGAGCCTGGTTGTCGATTCCGTGGGCAATTTCTACGGCACCACCTCTACGGTCGGGTTATACGGCAAGGGGACAGTCTTTAAGCTGTCGACCGACCGCGAGGAGACGGTGCTTTACAACTTCAGTAACGGCAACGGCGACGGGCAAAACCCGCTTGGGAACCTGATCTTCGATTCCGCCGGCAATCTTTACGGCACCACGTCTGCGGGCGGCTCCTACGGCAACGGGACGGTGTTCGAGCTGTCAACGAACGGCACGGAGACAGTGCTTTACAACTTCGGCAATGGAGCCGACGGACAGAACCCCCACGCTGGGCTGGTCTTCGATAGTTCCGGCAACCTCTATGGCACGACTCTGAATGGCGGAGTATTCGGCGGCGGGACGGCGTTTGAGCTTTCGCCCAACGGTTCAGGAGGCTGGACGGAGACGTTTCTATACAGCTTCGGCACCGTCGGGAATGACGGGCTGAATCCGAACTCGGGGCTGGTCTTCGATAACTCCGGCAACCTCTTTGGCACGACGGTGAATGGCGGGGCTAACGGCGGCGGGACGGTATTCGAGCTGTTGTTCAATACTTTAAACCCCAGATGCTGCAGAGAGATATTGGTGTACAGCTTCGGCAGTGGCTCTGACGGGCGGAACCCCTACGCGGGGCTGGTCTCCGATAGTTCCGGCAACCTCTATGGTACGACTGCCATTGGTGGAGATAACAACCTCGGGACGGCATTTGAACTGTCGTCCAGCGGAGGCGGCTGGACAGAGACGTTTCTATACCCTTTCGGCAACGGAGCGGATGGGCAGAACCCCTACGCTGGGCTGATATTCGATAACTCCGGCAATCTCTATGGCACGACCGCGAGTGGCGGGCTTTACTCCGGAGGGACGGCCTTCGAGCTGTTGCCCAGTAGTAGTGCAAACCCTAGATGCTGCCGAGAAATATTGGTGTACAGCTTCGGCAGTGGCTCTGACGCGCGGAACCCCCACGCTGGGCTGGTCTTTGATAGTTCCGGCAACCTCCATGGCACGACTGTCAATGGCGGAGTTAACGACAGCGGGACGGTGTTTGGGATCACACCTTTGCCCTCGCCGGTGCAATTCGTCGCCGTCACTCCTTGCCGGCTGGTGGATACCCGTCAGACCGGCGGTGCGATTCAGGGTGGAGGCTCGCGGGACTTCCCGATCCAGCAGGAGGGCGGCTGTAACATTCCCGCCACTGCCGCAGCCTATTCGCTGAATGTCACCGTGGTGCCGCAAGGTCAGCTGGGTTACTTAACCATCTGGCCCACGGGTGAAGGCCGGCCGGTGGTTTCGACCCTGAACTCGGCGGATGGCCGGGTCAAGGCCAACGCTGCCATCGTGCCAGCAGGCACGAGCGGAGACGTCAGTGTGTTCGTCACCGATACGACCAATGTGATCTTGGACATCGATGGCTACTTCGCGCCGGTGTCGGATTCGACGCTGGCCTTCTATCCGCTGCCACCCTGTCGGGTCGCCGACACGCGCTACAGCACTTATCCCCCAGGCTTGGGACCGCCGTCGCTGACCGGCGGACGGCCGCGCGCCTTCCCCATCCTGAGTGCCACCAGTTGCAACATTCCCCCGACCGGGGTCGCCGCCTATTCGCTGAACTTCACGGTCGTGCCCCACGGTACCCTGGGTTACCTGACGGTGTGGCCCACGGGTGAAACCCAGCCTACGGTGTCCACGTTNNTCTCAGCTTATGCGACCGACAATACCGACCTGATCATCGACATTGATGGCTACTTCGCGCCAGCGGGCTCGGGTGGACTGTCTCTGTATGCGGTGGCGCCTTGCCGGGTCATCGACACGCGCCATGTCGGCAACGGTCAGCCCTTCAGCGGAATCTTAACTCCTCCGGTGGATGTCGTGGGCAGTTCTTGCGGACCACCGGCCACGGCGCAGGCGTATGTCTTCAACGCGACGGTGATCCCGCCGGGAAGCTTGGGCTACCTGACGCTGTGGCCTGACCTCGAGAACCAGCCGGTGGTTTCGACGCTGAACGCAGCAGACGGATCGATCACCAACAACATGGCGATCGTGCCCAGTACCAACGGAAAGGTCGATGCATATGCGTCAGGGATCACGCAGTTAATTCTCGACATCTCCAGCTACTTCGCGCCGTAGCTCGCATTCGAGAGCGGTTACAAAATTAGGTATATCCGGCAGGCAGGGCGGCTGTCTGGCGTCAACTACTC
>PMAT01000116.1 GCA_003152695.1 Acidobacteriaceae bacterium | reverse complement strand
TGAGGCTCACCCCTATCCCAATTCAACCGCAATCGGCAGCGCATGCCGCCGGAAGGCTGGGAACGGTTTCTTGTCGATTCCTTTACTCAAACAACTTAGAATAGGTGCGTGAGGTGAGGGGGAGGGAGCGTCTTCCCCATGGACAGCCGAGCGTTCGGCCAGGATGTACTCGTCGGCATCGAGCTGGGCCACTACCGCATCGTCGAGAAGATCGGCACCGGCGGCATGGGAGAAGTCTACCGCGCCCACGATCAGCACCTCGCCCGGGATGTCGCCATCAAAGTCCTTCCGCCCGGTGCGCTCATCGACGAATCCGCCCGCAAGCATTTCCACAAAGAAGCTCTGATTCTCTCGCAGCTCAACCATCCCAACATCGCCACCATCTACGACTTCGACACGCAGCAGGGCGTGGACTTCCTGGTGATGGAATACATCCCCGGAATCACACTGAGCGAGAAGGTGGCGGGCGGACCGCTGCCGGAGAAGGAAGTCCTCCGCCTGGGTGTGCAACTTGCGGAAGGCTTGGCCGCAGCGCATGAGCACGGGGTGGTTCATCGTGACCTCAAGCCTGGCAACTTGCAGGTTACCAGCAACGGACGGCTGAAGATTCTGGATTTCGGGCTGGCCAAGCTGCGGCTTCCGGTCACCGACAGTGCCGCGAGGGAGAGTCTTAAAGATACGCAAGCTATGGCCGGGACTTTGCCCTACATGGCACCGGAGCAGTTGCTGGGGGGAGCGATCGACGCTCGCACTGACATTCATGCCGCCGGGTCGGTGTTGTACGAAATGGTCACGGGGCAACGCCCCTTTGCTGACGTAGAACGCTCGCAACTGATCGGTGCGATTCTGCGCCGGCCGCCACGATCACCGGCTGCGCTCAATCCAAGGTTGTCTCCAGAGCTGGAGCGGATCATCGGGAAGTGCCTGGAGAAGGAACCAGAGAACCGTTACCAGTCGGCGAAGGAACTAGCCATTGATCTGCGACGGCTGCTCGCACCGAGCGCGGTTGAAGTGGCCGACGTTGCTGTAGCGGGTAGGAAACTCCGGAAGGTTCTACCTTTCGGTGTGATGATACTGGTGACTGCTGCCATTGCAGGAGTGTGGTACTTCCGCTCGCACCGGACTACGACCCGCCTGACCGACAACGACATTATCGTCGTCTCCGATTTCGACAACAAGACTGGCGATGCGGTATTCGATGACACGCTGAAGCAGGGACTCTCGGTACAGCTTGAGCAATCGCCCTTTCTCGCCCTGCTGTCCGAGCCCAGGGTGAATGACACGTTGAAGCTGATGGGCCGTCATGCTGGTGACCGGCTGACGCCGGAGGTTACACGCGAGGTCTGCCAGCGCACGGGCAGCAAGGCGATGCTGACCGGCTCGATTGCTGCGCTAGGCAGCCAGTACGTGATTGGCCTGAAGGCAGTGAACTGCGACACGGGGGATGTGCTGGCGCAAGCGCAGGAGCAGGCGGCGGGCAAGGAAGCGGTGCTGAAGGCTCTCGACAGTGGGGTAGTCAGATTGCGGAGCAAGCTGGGCGAGTCGCTCAGCTCGGTGCAGAAATATGACACGCCACTGGAGCAGGCCACCACTTCTTCTCTGGAAGCCCTACAGGCTTACAGCCTCGGTGTGAAGCAACAGAACCAGAGCAATTTTTCAGGTGCTATCCCTTTCCTCAAACGCGCCACTGAATTAGATCCGAATTTCGCGATGGCCTATGCACATCTTGGAACCAGTTGCCTCTATAGCGGACAAACCGAATTGGCAAAGGAGAGTTACACAAAGGCATATTACCTGCGCGAAAGAGTGACCGACCGGGAGAGGTTTCACATTGAAGGCGTTTACTACATCAACGTCACCGGAGAACTCAAGAAGGCAGCTCAGGTCGATGAACTTTGGAAAAGTATTTACCCGCAGGATGCGACCCCCAACATCCTTCTCTGCGTTATTTACGAAAAGTTGGGACAGTACGACAAGGAGCTTGGAGAAGCCCGCGAAGCTTTTCGCAAGCGTCCCACCGCGATCACCTCTTGGAACCTAGTGACTGCTTGTATCGAGCATGGTCAATTGGAAGAGGCCAAGAAGGCTTTGGCCGATGCTGAGGTGCGACAACTCAGGCATGAGGAGTTCCCAACGCTTTCTTACGAGATAGCCTTTCTGCGTAATGATCCGACGGAAATGGAGCGGATTGTGAAGGCGGCGCCGAGCGGGACGGGCCTGGAAAATGATCTCTGGAGTCTTCACTCGCTGACCGCCGCTTATTACGGTCGCGTGAAGAATGCACGAGAGTTCCTTCGTCGCACAGTTGAGCTGGCGCGACGCCGCGATTCCGATTCCGCCGCCTCCTATTTGGTCAGCGCTGCTGTGTGGGAAGCGACATTCGGGAATGCAAGCGAAGCACGCGGTTTCGCGGCTGAGGGCCTGTCCCTCGACACCAGAATCGATGTGATGAGTAGAGCATCGCTGGCCTATGCCCGAGCGGGGGACCTGCGGCAGGCGCAGGCACTTGCAGATGAACTGGCCCGAAAACACCCAACCGACACAATACTGTATCTGCGAACGCTTCCCATGATCCGTGCTGAGATTGAGATTAAACAGAACAATCCTTCTCGGGCCATCGAGATTTTGCAAAACGTCAATCCTCTCGAAATGGGTGATCTTCAGGTTGTCTACACCCGTGGCCAGGCTTATCTGCTCTTGCATCGCGGCAGGGAAGCGACGGCAGAGTTTCAGAAGATTCTCGACCACCCCGGCATCGTGGTAAACGACCCGCTAGGAGCGTTGGCTTATCTCGGCATGGCACGAGCCCATGTGCTCCGAAGCGATTACGCCACGGCACGGATCGGGTACGAGCACTTCTTTACCCTCTGGAAAGACGCCGATCCCGACATTCCCATCTACAAGGAAGCAAAAGCCGAGTACGCCAAGTTACAGTAACTCCGGCGTTCGACCCAGAAAAGGTTCGGGCATTGAAACCGATAATCGACCCGTCACTCGGAAACCACAGGTCAGTCGGATAGATGTCGAGAACAGGCCATAGCACTCATTGACCCTCAATGAGTGCTATGGGGATTTCTCAACAGTTATGGCTTCTCACGTTCAGGTATTGTGTTCGGTAAGGGCGGGTTCTGCGTGCCCATGGGATGTTCGTCACGATGCAACTTAGGCGCAGCGATGCTGGTGACAACCAACACCGAATTGTCAGGTGGCGGCCTTTGTGGGAAATGGTTTCGGCCGACGACGACGCCAGTGAAATCGGCCTCAAGAAAATCGAACTCGCAAAGCAAGTCCATGCCGTTACGCAGGAGTTTTTCTTTTTTCCTGAAAGCATCAAATTGGTATTCCGTTTCGGCGAGCAGCCGGTCTAAGGCGGGGACGTTTTGCCACACTGCTTCTGCTGCCGCCCGATATCGAGCTTGGTGAAACTGAAAAAATCGGGGTCAAACTGAAGGGCCTGTCGCAGACTCTGCCCAAGAGCTCGGCCCCAAAGCTCCAGACGCTCCCGCATTGAAAGACGACCAGCCAGTCAATGAATACTTCATTCTTCGGAAGAATACTCTCTGGCTTGTGTGGAGAAAGCTCCGCGCCTAGGGCGGGGTTCGGTGCCGCTCTAACTGCTCGACTCGATTTATCCAAGCCCAAAGAACAGCCGCGAGACCCCACACAGCCAACAGCGGAATCAGACTCGCCAAGCCATGCAGGCCGGCCAGTTCTCCCAGGTTGAAAGCGCCGTGTGCATGCCCTGTCGGTTCTTCGGAAATCGTTAGCATCGATCTCGAATTCAGGGAGAATTTGCCCGCCCAAAACGACGGCCATAAGAGCTGGACCAGGGGACATCGAAACACGGAACCTGGCTGTACCGTGGTGGAGACTGCTATCAGCGCAAACACACCACCACAAGCTGCGGCTACCGCAAGTCCACCTCGCCAAAAAGGCCGTGCCTTGCTCCATGCCGGCGCTAACCCGACACATAGCAGGGGCAGCCCCGCCGCCATGTATCGTGGTCCGTACGACAGGCCACCCGCCCACGCCACGAACGAAGCGTTAAACAAAAAATAATAAGCGGCAACTGCGGCAGCTGCAGCCGCAGCGGCGCGGCCGGTTGGCTGTTTCCGCAGCCATCGCAAGCCGAAAGGAGCCGCCAAGGCGACCGGAGCCACAAACAGCAAGCCGCGCCGGCAGCCGAACAGCAACTTGAGTGCGACGTCAATCCTGGGATAGGTCAATCCCATGTAGCCATATTTCATCCACGGAAATGCTCCAGCCGGGTAGTACGAGTAGCTGGGCTGAAACGCGGAGCCAAAGACAAGAAACTGATAAGTCAAAAGCACGGCAATGCAGGCGGACGCGCCAATTGCAATGCCCACGGACGTACGCCATCGTCGCGGCCACCCATCCTTCCAAACCAAGCCCACAGCAAGAGCAGCAACGATCGCCGCCGCTGGCGCCGCAGGGTATTCCGTAACCGTTGCCCACCCCGCTGTCAGGCCGACGGCCAGCCCCAGCAGTACATCCCCGGTGTGACTTTGATTGCGGCATAGCCTCAGGGCAAATGCAAACCCGAACACCAAGCACGCCCCCGCAAGCGAATGTCCCCAGAACAGCGTGGAGTATGCCCACATCGGAGTAGCCAAGCCCAAGGCGAGAGCCCCAAATGCGGCGGCGCTGGTATCGCTTCCCAGTTGCAGCGCAATCAGAAAGAGCACTGCACATGCCACTGCCATCGGAAGAGCCACCCCGAATACGGTGACGACATAAGACATCGCCACGAGACCTCGGGCCGAATCCGGATCGACTCCCCCTGCCCGCAGCAAGGGTCTCGTCGCCTCTGCGATTGGCTCGGCCAGCAGCGCGAGTCCGGGAGCCTTGTCAGAATAGTAGTGGCCATTCGCGAAAGCTTTGTCGCCGGTGTTCTCGTGGTAGGCATCTATGCGCAACGTCCCCAGCTCAACCATGGCACGCACCAGGTCGAAACGCGAATTCTGGTTCCATCCCCCGCCTTGATAGAAATACACATAGGCAACAAGAACAACAGCCCCGATCAACAGCGCACGGATTCGAATCAAACTACTCACACCTTTGGACATTCGAATCGATGTGCCCATCATAGACCACTGTCCGTCAGAGCAGAGCCAAATCCATTCTCTTCCAGCCACTGATAAA
>PMAT01000127.1 GCA_003152695.1 Acidobacteriaceae bacterium | reverse complement strand
GTTTCGCGCAGTTGCAGGGCAACCCAAAGCGCGTTGGGATTACGCGTTACGTTGTGGTGAAGGATTCGACGCCGGTCGTGGCCGATCACGAAGAAGCAGTACAGAATGCCGAAGGTCAGCGTCGGCACAGTGAAAAAATCCATCGCTGCAATGGCCTCGCGATGGTTCCTCAGGAAAGTCAGCCAGCGCCTGGCGGGATCGGGAAGTCTTGGCGCTCGCCGAACCCATCGCGAAACCGTTGGTTCCGATAGATCGAAGCCGAGCTTGAGTAGCTCGCCATGAATACGGGGCCCTCCCCAGGTTGGATTTTCGGCAACCATTTGAAAAATTAAGCCTCGAATCTGTTTGCTCACCGGCTTGCGACCGCCCCTCGACTGGGCTCGTGAAAGCCATTTCCAATACAGCCGAAAACCGGCACGATGCCAACCGACAACGGTTCTGGGTGTCGCCAGGATGAAAGGTTCTTTCCATTTATCCTAGAGCCTTCGCAATACGACCCAGAACAGCTTGTGTGACGCAGTGAGTCGCCGGCGAGGGCGCTGGGCGTGAAGAGCGAGCAACTGCTGACGCAGGGCAAGATTTTCGAGGAAGAGATCCTCGCGGGACCTGAATGCACCAACAACCCAGCCGAGGACGTGTCGGAGCCATACGATCATGCTCAGAATCTTACCGGAACGTTGCCAATCGAGCTTGCTGCCAAGTCATTGATATTGCGGGTGTACGATGTTTTGATGAACGACAGGGTGGACTGCACCACCGTTATGAACGCCGCGCGGCGTGAGAGCGGAGAATTACGGGTGAGTCATGCTGAATCGATCGGCCATCGTGGTGAAGCCAAAGCAGCCCTTTCTGGACTGGCTGCACAGCGCCGATCCAACCAGCCACAGACTCACGCTACGTGATTTGACTCGGGAGCCGACGATCTACCTGATTCCGGAGTGTGACACGGAACAGGACGTCCGCGAAGTCTTGGAAGAATTGTGCGAGGAGATTTTCGTGGCGCAATTGGCGGGTTGGTTCCGAGAGGAAGAGACCTGGCCGCAAAACCTCGGGTTCGATGTCTTCTGCCGTTGGTTTGATTTCCAACACCATTCAATGCTGGTGGATCTCTGCGATGAACCGCTGATCGACGAACTTGATTGACTGGTTGCGTCTGTCGTGCAGCCCGAAAAACGATGCGATCTATTTTTGGCGAATGACAAGCGCTCTTATTGGCTTATTTGCCGATGTGAATGTTCGAGAGGGAATGAAGTAGCCCAAAGACATTAAGCAGCCATAACACGACGGCTATCACAACCACGGCGTTCAGGATTGACTTAATGGAACTCGCCATAGGAATGAAGCGATTCACGAGCCACAGAAGGACACCGACCACGATTAGGGTCATGACAACTTGGAGTAATGGCATGCTCTTTTTACCTTCTGTATTTCTGGTAGAGGCTGTGTACCGTAGCGCTCCTGCTGTTCTACGGCGGGGTCTCCATTTTGGAATCCGCGCAGACGACATTCTACACCGATTCGTATCGTCGCCGAGCTTTCTTCATTTTCGGTAGTGTCCTGAAACCCTGTCGCTGTGGAAACAGGGCACCCCCGGCGGGCATCGTCGTAAGTTCCCCGCAGGTCGTTGTTGCGATTTGATAATGGGCAAATCACTGTTTCTTCGCTCCGGTACTTACGAGTTGCAGCATGTCCTGATTGGTTGCGAGATACACCTCAGTCCACGCGATCACTCCGGGATCATGGGGACGTGGGAGAATCTCGTTTTTCATGGTCAGCACTATGTCGCCTGATGCGCTCATGTGTTTCTCGAAGTGCTCCACCTCAGGTCTGGGAAGGGAAATCGTTATATAGCCATCGGTTTGACCCTTGGCTGATTGGGGCTGTAGGAGAATCTGAAGCGTTTGTTCATAAACCTGGAATCGGAACGCATTGGCTCGTAGGTAGCCAAACTGCCACCATATTTCAACGTAAATTTGTTTTTCGGCGGATATGGAGTCTAATTGGCCAACTTCTTTGGCCCACTGCTCCGCCGAAATCTCAGGCATTCCATTATCTGGGTTGGTGTCTGCCATCTCCTCCTCCTTCGTTGTCGGCACAGAAGCGGAAGGATGAGTTTATCGCAGCCCTTCCGCTCTCGCCCACGTTAAAATCCAGCGCCTCGTCTATCTATCCGTGGCAGAGAGTAGTTCTGTCAGAAACTCCAAACGTTGATCGGGGTGTCGAGTGAGCGCGGTGCGGGGAGCAGTCCGCGTCACACAAGATTCTTTACAGCCTGAACGGAGCGAGCGTTCCGAATGGGCGGTTGGATATGCCCCTGCGGGCAGGATATTGCGGGGTTGGCGCGCCGTAATACGGCCAATACTTCATTTTTGTCGAAGTGGTAATCGGCGTTGGTGTGTAGCTCGAACACTGTGCCGCAGCCTTCGTGGGCACATTCAAGCACGACTCGCCATAGAACATGAGCCGGTTGACCTTGGTCCAGCGTATCTGAGGGATTGTAGTGGACGTTTGCAGCCGAATATATCGCTCTACGCCCGCACACTTGGCATACAAAGTCTAAGTGCCAAGTATCCGTGGGCCAGTCTGGTTGACTTACAGATTTTCCTTCTGGGATTCGATGAGGGAGAAAAACTAAGTCATGACACGTCGCTATCTTCCAAGTGGGCTGAAACATATAAGCCTTCTCCTAACCAAATCTCAGCATTTCTTCAAGCGACCAAACGTGGTCGGCCAGACCCGCTTCCATTGCGGGAGTGACTTTTAGTGTTCCGTGGATACGGCAAAAGTTATACCACGCCATGTACAGAGAAACGGCGGATTTCAGGTTATCGAGCTTCTTACTGAAACCGTTGGTCAAACGGGTGAAACGGCGCAATTGCATACGCAAAGTCAAATTCGAGCGTTCAACGTAACTGGTGCTGATGTGTTCAGGATCGGGACTCCCAATGATATCGCTTGGGATCAAATCCCGAATCTTGCCCGTGCCGTACCAGTCGGGGCCAGTGTTTTGGGGCGTAGCAAAGACTTTCACCAGCATCGCGTAGTCCACTCGCAACCCAAGCACCGTTTCGACGGGTTCCAGATACGCTTTGTAAGCATCGGTCGTCAACTGGAAGCGATACTTGACGCGGCTGTCCAAGTCCTCAAGAACCGGAAAGCATCGGCGGGGCTGCGTTTGCCGACGTGGTACGAGAGCACGAGCTTGGAATCGGCATCGAGTGCAATCCAAGTGTAGGTGTGTCCCCACTCGGCGGGGTCCTCCGTGCGCAGATGTGTCTCTTTGGTGTGAGAGCGCCGGAGCAATACTAGGCCACACGACGCCACGGGAGCGGCGTGGTGCGGCGGAGGAAAAGTAGACCGCCGGATTTTGGTTTCTTTGACTTCAACCCTCCTGAACAACGCGCTGCTCAGCGCACACTTCCAGGCTTCCCACGGATTGGTCACCCGCTCCGTCGCCGGATATGACTACCGTGGCAACTGGGCAAGTTCCACGGGCGGGATTCTCACCCGCTAGACTGTCAGCTAGCATCGCTGCACTATGAGGCCGGGTTCGGTCTGCCGCCATTTGAAGATCGCGGGTCGGGCTATCATTTCGCGATTCTTTCACGTCACCAGCCAGCCGCCCTGAAAGTTGCAACACATCCGTTCTCCCTCTGAATGAGAGCATACTGCGCAAAGAACGATTCAACATTGGCCAGATCTTCGTGCAGCGCTGTATCGTCATAATGGTTCTCATCACCGGGTTGAATATGCTTTTGATTACGGGCGCTTCCGGACGTATCGCACGACGTGCTGCTGCATTACTGGCGCAAAAAGGATATTCTTTGCGCCTGATGACGCGCCATCCACAACAAGCTCCAGCAGTGGATGGAGCAGAAGTGGTTCGCGGCGACTTCGCAGAACCGGCAACGCTGGACGGCGCCTTCGCAGAAGTGTCTGCTGCGCTGGTGATCTCGGGGTCTGGCAAACCAGGGGAACGTGCACAACTGCATCGGAATGCGTTCGAAGCTGCCGTGCGGGCACGGGTGGGACACGTCGTCTATTTGTCACTCCAAGGCGCCTCTTCGAGGTCGAAATACCCCTATTCGCGCGATCACTCCCTGAGCGAGCAGTACCTTGCGGCGACAGGTCTCCCNNGGCGCTTTCGTTTCCCGCGAGGACGCCGCCCGAACCGCGGCCGCAGTGCTGGCGAATCCGCCCGGCGGCACGCACGATGTCACCGGACCGGAAGCGCTGAGCCTTGCCGAGGTGGCTCGTCGATTTTCTGCGCTGACTGGCCGGCAGCTTCGCTACCAGTCGGAGTCCGGCGAATCCGGACGAGAGCGGTTGAGAAAGCGGGAAGAGGCTTCATGGCGCGTCGATCTAGCCGTCGGATGGTTTGAAGCGATTGCTGCCGGGGAGCTAGAACACACCAGCGACGCGGTTTTCCGTTTTACACGAAAGGAGCCAATGAACATCGAGCAGTATTTCACCTTGTTCCCCGAACTATCGCAATCGCTCCGGCTAGCGCAGGATAAGGATTCTGGAAGCTAACGGACGTGAGTGGTCATTCACCCTGGCATGGGCATCGCCACCGGTTGAGCCGCTTCCTCTGAGGTAACGTCCGCATCGCTTGCCCGGCTGGTTCATCTAATTAGCCATGCGTAACGAGTTAGCCGTTTCGGTACTAGATCTTGTGGGCATGCGAGCAGGCGAATCCGCGGGCAGCGCGATTGCCCGGTCGGTGAACCTGGCGCAGCACGTGGAGAAGCTGGGATACAGGCGCTATTGGCTGGCAGAACATCACTCCATTTCTGGACTGGCTTGCTCCGCCACTGCGGTTCTGATTGGGCATGTGGCGGGCGCGACGAAGACGATTCGCGTGGGCAGCGGTGGAGTAATGCTGCCGAATCATGCACCGCTGGTGGTAGCGGAACAGTTTGGAACGCTGGAGGCGCTGTATCCGGGGCGAATTGACCTGGGGCTGGGACGTGCTCCGGGCGGCGACTTCCAAACGATGCGGGCGCTACGACGGGATCTGCAGCAGAGTGGGGAAGATTTTCCGGCGCTGCTCGATGAACTGCGGACATACCTCGGGCCGGAGAAGCCGGGGCAGGTGGTGAAAGCAATTCCCGGACAAGGAAGCAATGTGCCGATCACATTGCTGGGGTCGAGTGGCTTCAGTGCGCAACTGGCAGGGATGCTGGGGTTGCCGTTTGCATTCGCAGCGCATTTTGCTCCTGAGTATCTGTATGCAGCCACGCAGTTGTACCGCGAGCACTTCCGGCCAAGCGAGGTGCTCCTTAAACCATACCTAATAATTGGGGTGCAGGCGATTGCAGCGGAGACGGATGCGGCCGCCCGGCGGTTATTCACGACACCGCAGCAGCGCTTTCTGCGGCTGATCCGGAACCAGCCGGTGGAGTTGTTGCCGCCAGTGGATTCCATGGAGCCGCTATGGCAGGACTGGGAGCGGGCGGCCGTCGAGAACAAACTGTGCGCGGCGATTGTGGGATCGGATGCAACGGTGAAGGCGGGACTAGAGAAGCTGGCAAGTGATACTGGCGCCGACGAAGTGATCGTTGTGACCGATACGTATGAGCATGCAGACCGGCTGCACTCGTATGAGCGGGTGGCCGGCGTTGCCAGGATGATCGAGGCGAAGCCAGCCCTGGCTGTCGGAGTCTGATGGACGGGCCGAGCGATTATCGCATTCGCGACTTCAGCATGATCGTCTCGCCATCCACAGCGAACCTGCCGTGCCCGTGATGATGGATAGTCTTCGGGTGCTTTTGCGCCGGATCGGTCCAGGCCTCGAGCACTTCAAGGACGAAGAGATTGTACTTGTTGACGAGGCGGGTAGCGCGAGTTGTCGGGGTAGATTCTGGAGGTTGCGTGGCGCTCACGATAACAACTCCAAAAGGGGAGCCGATCTTCCACGGCTTGGCAACCCTGACACCTGGCACTGAGGTCTGGAGGGTGGACATGTCCAGGCATTTGAAGAAAGGCACTGAAATCAGAGTACAGATGTCGCGCCCGCCAGAGGGCGACGTCATAGATCCCGTCAGGTTGAAATCAGGTCCGCAAAGACAAACTGATCGCGAACCACGGTCTCGCCGACCGAAACCGGTAGGACAGCATTGAGCATGGGTCCTGCGTACACAAAGGAATGGAATTCCCCACGTTCGCCGCAGGGATCCACGTCATCGGGAAGAGACGAGAGCAACGCTTTATCGAATTCGCGGCCAACGAAGGACCGATCGAGTTTCTCCGTGTCGATGCAAGTCAACTTTGCGCGCGTGCCAGATGCGATCATCTCCCGCGCCAAAGCACGCGTCGGCATCCCCCACACCGGAAATAGCGGCTGCAGCCCCGTGCCTTTCATCTGCTTCTCCCGGTAAGCGCGCACATCCTCGAGGAACAGATCGCCAAACGCAATTCCTTCGATCCCATCGGCGACTGCTTTCACACAAGTTTGAGCCATCAGCGACTCATACTGCTCATTGGAGCATGGCCAAGGCAAAGGGACGGACCAGAGCGGAAGTCCGGCGGCTGCAGCCTGCCGCTCGACCAGATCGTGCCGGACCGCGTGCATCGCCACCCGATCGGCCACTTCGTTAAAGGTAGTCAGCAGCCCGACGACCTCATACTCAGCACGCTGGCGGAGGACGTGGAGACTCCATGCGCTGTCTTTGCCGCTGCTCCACGATAAGAGAATGCGCTTCATGCTTGAGTGTCCCCGGAGAGGATAAAAGAGGCCCGTCGTCGCATATCTGATATTCTCGGCAGCATCGTGCGGCGAAACTCAGTCATATTGAGAATCTCCAGCGATTCTTAATGTTTTGGGTCGGACCAGCTTTTATGTTTTCTGATCCGTTCGCCTTCGGCGGAGTTCTCTCAACTCGTCGAAACAGGGAGCACGGTGTCTGATGTGAGCCAATGTGGAAACGGAGTGGGCAACCCCAGGTTCAGCCGCGAGTTTCTGAAGGACGAAGTGTCCGGGGCAGTCGATCCCCCGCGGGTTGGGATAGTCTTGGTGCACAACCCGGTCGATTGCATCAAATAGTTCGATCTCCAGATTCATTGAATTCCATCATCCTGTCTGAATCGGGTAAGTCCAAGATTGCGTGCTTCGTTCGCCACACGCATCCTTGTGCGTGTGGCCAAGAATGTTCGCTCGTGTATCCCTCGTCAGGATACTAGAGACCTCTCATCCATGAGATTAGTACCGAAAAGCGTGCAACTGGCGTTTGCCAGACAGGGTGCAAAGGAACAGGGGAAGAGCGATGATGATTGGCGCCGGTCGGATGACAGCTACAGCCCGCGCCGACACTGGCGCTTCAGAAGCCCGACGAAAAGCGTGGGTCCGAGGTTTGCGTACAGACGTGTGATGACGCTCGTCAGCTTTGACGACGATCTCGATTGGGAGTTTGCCTTTGATTCGCACCTTGGGCATCCGGCCGGTCCCCGGAGGAGCCAATGGCGAAGAGATCCAAGAAACGGTGCGAGGAATTGCCCATCTTGCACCCGCATGCAGCCGGCATCGATGTAAGTGCGAGCGAGTTGTTTGTCGCAGTCAGCGCTGATCGTGATCCCGTTGTGGTGCGCAAGTATTCCGTCCGACCTCTGAACTCATTGAAAACGCGGCATACCCGGCTTTGGTAAAGTTCGACCCGCTCGCAGTAGGCGTTCGCCTGCGGGTGCATGCGCACCGGCACTCGCATGGGGCGGTCACGCACTCGCATCCGCATGTTCATTCGCATGCGAAGCACGAGCATTAGAGGCCGATTGGAAAAGCCGCGATTTTGACCGGCGGGCGGTTCGTGGCGCCAGGGAGCACGAGACAATCGCGGTCCATCCTTATTTGGCTGGTCCCTTCATTTCGACCTGCACAAGATGAAACTCGGCAGTGCCTGCGTTTTCCACCGCGTGGGTCAGTGGCTGGTTCCAGACGGTTGTACCGGCTTTGACCTCGCTTACTGCCGTTTTGCCGTCAGCGGACGTGACCTTTACCTTGGCATCGCTGACGTAATAGACAACGTTCGCCGGATGCGAATGCATTGCCACTTTCTGTCCGGGTTGGATTCGAACGTCAAGTACACGAACCTGGTCATTGTCGAGAACAACTTTGTGGGTCTCCGGCCCTCCGGCCGCTGTCATCACGTCTTGTGCGAGGGCGGTTGAGACCGCCAAACACAAAACGCACGTCAACAACAATATTCGGCGCATCTTTACCTCCTAACCGGAATTTCCTTCTTGATCTCGGCACCAGGTTCGCGCGCAGCAGCAGCTCATGATTGCCGAGGACCAATTTTTATGCTCTGCAGCCGTGTGCATCACACTGTCACGTGACGTGGGTCACAGACACGAAACTTGACACGTGTCACTGTGTGTCGCGCTTTAGTTGAGATGTCGGGGTGGGAATTCGCCTTTAGCTGTTTCGGAATTTATGGGCGCGGACCAGCAGGCGTAAGGAAAGCCTTTCCCTTCGGATCCCGTGTTATTTGGCGCCGCTCTCGTCGTCCTTGACTCCCGGCGGTCCCGCATCGCTAGTTCTCCTTTCGAGCCAAGGCACCGCACTCCATCGAATGTTACCTGGCAGTGTGCGACGTGAGGTTGCACTCGCTCGGGCCAGCCAGCCAGCGGCCGTCTCTCTGTCTGCCTTCCCTGGAACACCGGTAAACAGAAGATCTGGAACGATTTGCTTGTTGCGCAGGTTGAAGTTGTAAACCGAAGTGATTAAGGGAAGCGAAGGAGATCGAGCGAGTCATGAAGATTCAGGCTCTGAAGTTTCTGTCAGTTCTGTTGCTTTGTTTTCCCTTAACAGCAAACCCACAAGGCTTTGGACTGATCCAGAAAAAGTTGGTCACTATTAACCGGCTTCTTCCTCCCACGGTCAACCTGAAGGGAAAGCGAATTCGTGTGGAAGCGACGGCCGACGCCATCCAAAAAGATAGCGAGATGCTACGTTCTCTTCTGAAGACAAAGTTAGTCACTCTGATCCAGAAGGATCCGCGATTCATTCTGAACGAGACCTCGCCCCAGACGATACTCCGCTTCTCGATTACCAACTTCCATATTGAGAAGTGGACCTCTAGTACCGGGCAGTGCCAGACTGCATGCTATGGAGGCAAGATCGAGGTGGCGTACCAGGCCCTCGATGAAGCCTCGAACATTGCTCTGGACTCGGAGAACCTGGTGACCACTGCCGGTCACGATCCGAACCAAGGAGCCACTTTCTCGTGGCACGTGAACAGAAAGAAGTCGGCTGCCGAGTCCAGCGAAGAAGAGACGCGCGATCAGTTGGTCAGCGGCATTGTGGATGAGATGGGCCGACGCATTGCGCCACTCGATGAGCCGTTTGAGGCGCCATTGCCGGGCGGCAAACTGGAGCCAATTTCGGCCATGGCCCCACGCTGGGGAACAATGGAAGAGCAGGCTGAAAAGGCCGACAAGCTGCCCAAGGGCAACGATGACACCTATCGGCTCTACTTGATCGCAATTGCCAAGGAGGCGCAGGCCTACGAATTGACCCGCGAGGCCAATGAGCGCGACTTGGACAAGCGCAGCGATATCTCCCCAGCACAGGCGGAGGCGGAGTTTAAGCGCGCACAGCAATACCTGGATGAATCGGGCGCCCTCTACAAGCAGATTGTGACTGCCAATCCGAAAGAGAAGGAATTCCGCGCCGGTGATGCGCGCACCGAGGAGGCGATCGCAATTTATGCCAAAATCGAGCGCTACAAGGCGGAAAACGCCAAGGCGGTAGCCGCGGCTGCGGCTGCCCGAGCCGCCGGAGACAAAGACATCCGAGCCGCAGGTTCTGCACAGACCCCGCTCGAGCAGGTGCTGGAGTTCTGCAGCAAGGGCTTGGCCTTTGAAAGCATGAAGGAGTACATTGATTCGCCAGATTTCCTGGCCGATGCCAAGGCGACTGGGTACAAATTCAACTTTGCTAAGGACTCGGTGCGGCTGAACGACACCTGCAAGCAGAACGCGGCCGCCCTTCAGAAGGCCCTGCGAGCGCGACTGGCTGTTGCACCGGCACATAAAGTTGCACCGGCAAATAAATAGGAAGAGCACATGGTACGCTGGCTGCTTTCTGCAATCTCGTTGTTGCTGTTGGCTCCGCAGGCAGCCGTGGCACAGGCCGACGGCTGTCGCGGCGCGCTTGAAGCTTTGAACCGGGTCAAGGAGCAGATCACGCCCCGGCTGAGTGCCTCTACCAAGCAGGGAAACGAACGCTTGCAAGTGATGCAGTCCACGCTTGAGAGAGGAACGCGCGTGTGCAAGGAGTTTCCGGAACTCTGGTACTACTTGGCGGTGCTGTCGGAAAGGCTGGGTCAGGACAAGGATGCTCAGTATGCTCGGGAGAAGCTGGAGCGGTTCAAAGAGGACGGCCGCTGGGACCCGAAGCTGGAATTCGACCCGTTCACTATGCCGCCGGTTCCACAACGCGCCCCGGCCGCTTCCCCGCCGATGTTGGCGACGGCGCTGGCCTCAAGCCCGGTTGGCCGCAAGTGGGCGCTGGTTGTGGGCATTGACGAATTTGCCGACACCAGGGCGGAGAAGCTGGATTACGCGGTCAAGGACTCGAAGGATTTTGCAGATTTCCTGAGAGACCCGCAGGGCGGTCGTTTCGATCCCAAGCATGTTTTCTATCTCGCCAACAGCGACGCGACCATCAAGGGGTTGCGCGAACAGTTAGGCAAGATAAGGCTGCATGCCAAACCGGATGACCTGGTGGTGATCTATATCGCCAGCCACGGCTCGGCTCGCGAGATGGACCCGAACGGCGTCAGCTACATCGTGGCTAACGACACGGACCTGGACAACCCCGCCACGCTCTACTCAACTTCGCTACAGATGATCGACCTGGTGCAGGTGGTGAACAGGGACTTCCAAGCGAAGAGCGTGGTGCTGATTCTTGACACCTGCTTCAGCGGCGACGCATTGACCGGCGGCGCAGCCGGGCCCGCCGAGAATGCCGAGACGGCGCCGTTCAGCGTGGCCTTTGACAACCTGAAGCTGGGCCGCGGCCGCGCCGTGCTGACAGCGAGCCGCTCCAACGAGCGCTCCTGGGAGATGCACGGCGGGGGTAAACAAAGCAACGGCTACTTTACCCACTACCTACTGGAGGTGCTGCGCGAGACGCATGGAGAGGAGAGCCTGAGCCATGTTTTTTCCGATGTCAGCGCGCGCGTCGCTTCGCGCGTTCGGGCCGATTTGAGTGAAAGCCAGAATCCGACCTTCGAGTTCAGCGACGAAGCCAGCGGCATCGTGCTCGGCATCCCAGAGCCAGTGAACCAGTGATTTCCAAAGTGCGAGGCAAACGCCATGACCAAGCGAGGGAAAAAAACTGCCCCCAATAAGAGGGCATCGGCGCATCCACCGCACGCGGAGCCCCCGGCCGCCGGTCCCGAGACCGCTCAGCCCAAGGGCACGCTTTTGCCCGAGAAAAAGCGGCCGTTCTGGGAGAGAGCCCGCTCCGAGCTTCGACCCATCGTCTTCGGCCTGGCTGTGGCTGGGCTGCTGATTCTGGCCAAGAGGTTTTTGGTGGAACCGACCGTCTTCGGGCAGCAGTTGGATCAGATGGGCGCACGCCTGCTGCAAGTGCAGCTGAGGAACTCCAGCGGTTCGCGAGACAATCCGGTCCGCATCGTCGATATCTCTTCGCTAAAACCGTCGTCGCCCGCGTCGGCGACCGGAGCAATTGTTGTCACGGATCGCCCCGAGCTTACGAAGTATCTCGATCAAGTGGCTAAGGCCGGTCCCCGCGCCATTGGAATCGACCTGATTTTCGATCCGGCGCCGGATGGAACCATCTCCGACGAGGACTATAACTTTCTGAATCACTGCCTGAATCTCACAGGTCCGCATGGACCAATTCCGGTGCGCGTGGGCATATACTCGACGCTCGCCCTGGGGCCGGAGAGATGGCTCGGAGATCCGCGCTTTAAAGATCTGGGTGCCTCGATTATTGTTCCATTTAAAGATGAAGATCACAAATCGGCGCCGACCGGCCGCATGTTCCGGCAGTTCAGATTTAAAGTGAACAACAAGCCCGTGACGGCGAACTCGCTCAGCTACAGCTTGTTTCAGATTGCCCAGCGCGAAGCCACCAACCAACTTAAGCTGACCAAACACTTCGACGCTTCAGGAAGGGTGGAGTTCGAGGCGGATACCCCCTTCCTGATCAACTTTGGCGTGCTGCAGAAGTTGATGGGACCCCCCAGCAAATCCAGCATCATCAAGGCTGAGGATATTGGCAGCCATTCTAGCGATCTGCGCGACAACATCGTGCTGATCGGCCGCGCTACACCGGGCGAGGCCCCCGACGTCTTCACCACGACCGCTTCCGACGAACCGATTCCGGGAGTCTACATCCACGCGGCGGCGGTGTACACACTGATGGAGGCGCCGCTGTGGGAATTGAGCGGATGGGTAAGATATTCGATCGACTTCCTCCTTGCTCTCGTCATACTTGTCTTAGATAGGTGGATGGATCACCTCCGGGGTTTGGGTTCCCACGACAAGGGGCGGACGACGCCTTCTGCAATCAGCTTCTTGGCGAGGGCGACGTTTTCAGGAATGGGTGCGCCGATGTGGTTGGGGTCCTTGCCGGAGGTTGTGGTACCGGCTCTGTTGGCAGTTTGCGTGCTGATGGTCGGAGTTCTCTTCGTGGTTTTCACTAAATTTTACTGGACGGATTTTGTTGCGGTCGCAATTGTGCTGCTGATCCACAAGCCGCTTGAGGCGGGTTGCCATATCGTGTGGGAAGTGGCGCAAGAGAGCCCGCGGCTCCTCTGGAGGAAAACATGAAGCGCATGGCGTTGTGGATGCTGGCGATCGGACTGATCGCCACCGAGGCGCTGGCTCAGGAGCCTGCTCCGATCTGCCCTCCTCACCCTACTCTGGCTAATCGCGCCGGCGCCACCGAGGCGCTGGCTCAGGAGCCTGCTCCGATCGCACGGATCGTCTCCCTTTCGGGCACAGTCTATCTGTGTTCCTACGACACCCCCCCAGGCAGACCGGCGATGCGGCTCTCCCCGAGCCGCGACCCGCTGCGATTGCTGCATGACGGCGATCAATTACAGGCTATGCAGGACGGAGTGGTTCAGATATTGCTTTCCGGCATACCCCGCACCTATCGTGCCAAGGATGGGCAGAAGACGCTACATCCCGTGCCGGCCACCCCCGAGGAACTGGCTTTGAGCAGCGCGTTTCTGAAATTCGGAAAGCCTGGCGCATCGCGCCAGGTGGCTCCGCTGCTCTGGTGTCCGGCTGCGGATTCGTGGATTAGTGCCCAGGACTTCCATCTGCGCTGGAACCCACCGCATGCCGCAGAAACCTTTTCCGTGACTGTCTTGCGGGAAGACGGCACGCGATTGTGGTCCGTCGCGGCGGTTGATTCTGCCCAAGGCGGCCTCAGTCCTCAGCAGGAATCCGAGGTGGCCGGGCAGTTGCTGCGAGAGCGGAGCCCGTCGGCACGCCAGCGGTACTCCGTCACGATTTCTTCCGATCTGCAGGGCACGCCGACGACCTCATTTTTGGTTATTTCCTCGGCTGAAGAAGCGCAGGTCCAGGCAGAGCTGGCCCGTTGGGACCAAGCAGCGCTGGATCCTCTGGTGCGGGCGTTGAGCCGCGCCGAGACTTGGCGCGCCGCAAACCAGATATACAAGGTAGCCGAGGAGTATGATCGCGCGCTGATACTGGCGCCGGAAAGTGTGGCGCTCTTGGAAGCCGACCTAGCCGTGCATCGCCAGATTGGCGACCTGGCGCGCAGCCAGGAGCTGGCAAATCGGCTGCGAAATCTTTCCTCGGAGTAGAGCGGACGGCGAGAAGAAGTCCACTGGAAGCTACGTACTGTTGTCCGTGAGCGGGCCCGTTTCGGCGTTGACGTGGCCGTCCACGGAGCGCAAGGTCGTAAGGATCGCCGGAGTCAATGGTAGTATTGCAAGTTTCAAAT
>PMAT01000137.1 GCA_003152695.1 Acidobacteriaceae bacterium | reverse complement strand
GCAGTGGTTGTTCAGAGGTTCCTTAGCTAAAAGATGCTGCAATTACGAGTTTTCCCGGCGCTCCGAACGAGCTTGTCAAAAAAGCAACTAAGGCGCTAAGCGTTTCGTCTAATTGTTAGGGAGCAATTTTGCGTAAGAGTTCCGAGGTAGGTGTGGACTTGTCAGAAAAGCGTGTGGGGCGAATCGTAATGGCGGTAATGGTCGCCTTGACGGTCGGCATGTTGGGTCGCGCCCAGCATAGGCCAGATATCGACCCGCTCGAATTGGTGCGCCGCGCTGCCGCCAACGAGATCAAGGCCGCCGACTCTCATGTTTATTACATGTTCAAGGACCGCGACGAGGAAAAGGGTCATTCGATTACGAAAGAAGTAGTCCAGACCCCGCAGGGCGGGCTGTTAAGAACCATCGCCATCAACGACAAGCCGCTAACGCCCGAACAGCGGGCCAAGGACGATCAGAAGCTACAGAAGTACGCCAACGATCCCGAGGCCCGGCGTAAGAGAAAGCAGGCCACCAGGGAGGAAGACCAGCGGGAGTCGGTCATGTTAACCAGCCTGCCCGACGCATTTCTCTACACCTATGCGGGAGAGCAGCCCGGCCCTAACGGCAGCTCACTCGTACACCTCACCTTTAAGCCGAACCCGAAATTCAACTCCCCGAACCACGAAACCATGGTGTACCAGGGGATGCAAGGCGACATGCTGATCGATCCCAGAGCGGCACGCTTCGCCAAGATTGATGGCACCCTGTTCAAGGATGTGGATTTCGGCTGGGGCATTCTGGGCAGGCTCTACCGAGGGGGCAAGTTTATCATCGAGCAAAAAGGCGTGGGTGGAGGCCACTGGGAGATGGTGCGTCAGACCCTTCAGTTCAATGGCAGGATCTTGCTGGTTAAGCCGCTCACCATTTCGTCCACGGAAACGACCTACGATTTTCGTCCGGTTCCCGCCAATATCACCACCGCCCAAGTTTTGGAGCTACTATACAAAAGCGATGAAGTAGTGGCCGAAAATGGCGGCGGCGTGAAGGCGGCAAACAAAAGCCACAAGTGAAGCGTGAGGGTGCGCCTCGAATTGAGCGCTTAGAAACCTCAGCGCCTTTCTGAAACCGCTACGTCTTCAGCACTTCTTTTCGCATCGTCAGCTTCTCAATCAAGTCCTTGCGCAACTCATAGCCTCGGCCAGGCTTGTCGCTGACCGCGATCGTTCCCTGCGGTGAAACCTCGACCTCGGGCTCGATGATGTCTTCCTTCCAGTATCGTTTCGAAGCCGAAACATCGCCCGGGAGCGTGAAGTTTGGCAGCGTCGAAAGTGCCACATTGTGAGAGCGGCCAATTCCCGACTCCAGCATGCCTCCGCACCAGACCGGCACGTTAAAGGCCTGCGCCACATCGTGGACCAGTATGGCTTCGGAGAAACCGCCCAGCCGCCCGACCTTGATGTTGATGATCCGGCAGGCCGCAAGCTCCAGAGCGGCCTCGGCGTCACGCGCGCTGTGGATGGCTTCGTCGAGGCAGATTGCCGTCAGTAACTGCTTCTGTAACCGAGCATGAAAGTAGAAATCGTCGCTCCACAGCGGCTGCTCGATCATCAGCAGATTGAAGCGGTCGAAATCCTTGAGGCGGTCACTGTCGGCCAGCGTGTAAGCAGAGTTGGCGTCGCAGCTCAGCAGAATGGTGGGCCAGCGGGCACGAATTTTCTCCAGCACCTCGACGTCCCATCCCGGCTTCACCTTGACTTTAATGCGCTGATATCCGGCGGCCAGTTCGGTCTCGATCTTTTGCAACAGTTGTTTGTGCGAATCCTGGATACCGATGCTCACCCCACAAGCGATTTCGCGCTGCGTGCCGCCAAGCAGCTTCCACAGCGGAGTTCCCTTCTCCTGCGCTTCGGCGTCCCACACCGCGTTTTCCAGCGCCGCCTTGACCATGCGATGTTCGCGGATGCGCGCCAGCAGAGCGGGCACCTCGGATCCCGACTGCACCGTCTTGCCAAGCAACGCCGGCGCCAGGTAACGCGCGCTTACGTCCCACGCACCCTCGATGTATTCCTCGCTGTAATACGGCGCTTCGCCGGCAACACACTCGCCCCAGCCTTCCAGTCCGTCGGCGTGGACGGTCACCAGCAAAATGCGCCGGGTAGTGGTGCGTCCGAAGCTCGTCTCAAAAAAGTGGACGAGCGGCATTTGCAGCTCACGCAGGGTAATGGCTTCAATCTTCATTGATCACTTGCTCGCGTACGACCAGTCTTCCTCCCACCGTCCCAGCAAGAACCTACCATTGCCGCTGGCATCGCGCTCATAGCCCAGGCAGGCCAACCCGCGCGCGAACGCCGCCAGGAACGCCTCGCGGTTGCGCAGTTGCACCACCGCTGCTTTCTGCCGCGTGTCTGGCTGTTCCTTCCACGCATAGATCTCGACAGGAACCTCCACGCGTGCCTCCTCGACGAACTGCGGATTCTTACCGGTGGAGAGCAAAGTTTCAACCCGGCTCGAAGTCAACCACCATTCGCCAACCAGCCGGTCGGTGGGAAGAAAGCCCTGCAACGGCGACGACGTAATCCCATACTGATTGATGTTGTAGCGGCGAGCGATGGCCCCCAGGCGCTCCAGATTGAGGTAAGCGTTCTTGATCTCCAGCGGATCGAAGGTCCACTCCAACAACGCGTAACCGCGTGCGATGGCGTCCTCGCGCTGAAACAGCTTGATGCGTCTGCCCAGGCCGGTGTTTCTGTAGCCCTCTTTCACCGCAAGCATATGCGAATGCAGATAAGGATGCCCGCTGCGGATTCCCGGAATCGAGAAGGCAAAACCCACCAGTGTTTCGCCGTCCCATGCGCCGATCACCTGCCCGCCAATTTTGGGCGCCAGAGAAAAAATTCGCAACGGCACCAACTCATTGTCGGCAAATCCCCAGACCTGCTTCTGCAGGGTCACGCAGGCGCGAAATTCCTCCAGCTCGGTACAGTTGCGGAGGGCGATCGTGTTTGTGGTCACGCCTTTTCCTGCCGCTTCGATTCCTGCCACAGCGACTCCATCTCGTCGAGTGACGCCCCGGACGGCTTGCGGCCCTGCTCGCGAAGCCTGTCTTCAAGATACTCGAACCGCCGGCGGAACTTGCGGTTCGTCTTGCGCAGCGCTGACTCGGGATCGAGTGCGAGGTAGCGTCCGATGTTCACCAGCACGAACAAAAGGTCGCCGACCTCGTCCTCCAGTCGCGAGCGCAATTCCGGAGAAATCTTCGCGCCGCGCGCGCCCGCCACGCCTGCGGCCGACTCCGGACGCGGACCCGGCGCGGGATACTCCTCCAGATTTTGACGAAGTTCCTCAGTCTCCTCGCTCAATTTGTCGAACAGTCCCTCGATATTGGGCCAATCGAAGCCAACATTGGCCACGCGGGAGCTGATCTTGTAAGCCTCCATCAGCGACGGCACAGCGGAAGAGACACCAGCTAGCACCGACTCGCGATGCTCTTGTTTCTTCCCTTTTTCTCCGGATTCCCTCTCGCGCTTCTTCTTCTCCTCGGCTTTCAGCGCCTGCCAGTTGCGCAAGACGTCGGCCGGCGTGTCGGCCTTCACATCACCAAACACATGCGGATGACGATCGATCAGCTTGTTGGAGAGGCGGTCAAGCACATCGTCGATGGAAAAACGTTTTTCCTCGGCTGCCATCTCCGAGTAGAAAAGCACCTGCAAGAGCAGATCGCCGAGTTCGCCAGGAAGCTCATCCCAGTCGCGGGCGTCGATGGCTTCCAGCACCTCGTAAGTTTCCTCCAGGGTGTAGGGTTTGATCGTGTCGAAGGTTTGTTCGCGGTCCCAGGGGCATCCGCCGGGACCACGCAGCCGCGCCATGATGGATACGGCGCGCTCGAATCGTTCACCTGTCGTCGCCATTCTTCACAATCTAAATGACGAAGGACAGCGGCGCAAAGCCGTCTCTTGTGCGCTTTTCGCTTTGCGCCGTTCGCTCTTCGCTGGGAGTTTGCGCATTCAACGCTGATCCAAGCGGCAACAGCCCTGACGAACCCAGCGACGCGACTCACACGACGAACAGATTACAATGCGGGTATGGACTCATTCACTATTGCAGGCAGGCAGTTCCGTTCTCGGCTCATCGTGGGCACGGGCAAATACAAGTCAGGGCCGGAGACGGCGCGCGCCCTCGCGGCCAGCGGCGCCGAGATGGTCACCGTCGCGGTGCGCCGCGTGAATCTCGACCGCAGCAAGGAGTCGCTGCTCGACTACATCGATCCTCAGCAGTATTTCCTGCTGCCCAACACCGCCGGCTGCTACACCGCCGACGAGGCGATCCGCACCGCGCGCCTGGGGCGTGAAGTCGGACTCTCCGACTGGGTGAAGGTCGAGGTCATCGGCGACCAGCAAACTCTCTTTCCCGACGTGCAGGCCACCATCGAAGCGACTCGCGTATTGGTGAAGGAAGGCTTTACTGTTTTGCCATATACCTCTGACGACATTGTGGTTGCCAAGCGCCTGATTGACGCTGGCGCAAGTGCGGTCATGCCCCTCGGTGCGCCGATCGGCAGCGGCATGGGCATTCAGAACCAGCCCAACATTCGCATCCTGCGGGAGATCATTACCGAGGTGCCGCTCATTGTAGATGCGGGCGTGGGTACGGCGTCGGACGCGGCCATTGCGATGGAACTTGGGGTTGACGGCGTGCTGATGAACACCGGCATCGCCGGCGCGCAGGACCCCGTGCTGATGGCCGAAGCCATGAAGAACGCGGTGCTGGCGGGACGCCAGGCCTATCTGGCTGGCCGCATGACAAAGAAGCTGTACGCCACCGCGAGCTCTCCGCTGGAAGGCGTGGTGCGGTAGTTCGCAGGCTGCAACGGCAGGTATAATTCCGGCATGGACGAACAGGATTTTCGCCGCCGCGCCGATACGGCATTGGAAGTACTGAAGCGCAGTCTCTATGCCGCCGAAGGCGATGCCGACTTCGAGGTGGAAGAGAATTCCGGCGCGCTGCACATCAGCTTCGACGAGCCTCCCGGAAGGTTCGTGATCTCGCCGAACTCACCGGTACGGCAAATTTGGATCTCGGCGCTGTCCACCAGCTTCAAGCTCGACTGGTCCGAAGAGAACAAGGACTTCGTGCTCAGCAAAACCGGAGAGGGTTTGAAGCCGCTGGTCGCACGCCTCATCAACGAGCAAATAGGCGAGGGGACGGTCACTCTGGGGTAGATTGATCTCGCCGCTTTTGGCAACTCTTACGCCGACACGGCTTCCGTCTTCAGCTTCTGCTTCAAGTCGGCGGCGATGAGGGCCCCGTGGAAGCGTCCGTTCTCGATGAAGATTTCGCTGGTTCGGATCCCGGCGACAATTACGCCCGCCAGATAAATTCCCGGCACATTGCTTTCCAGGGTCTGCGGATTGACGACTGGCCGCTTGTCAGCTTCGCCGCTCAACGTGATGCCGAGCGCGCAGAGAAATTCAAAATCCGGATGATAGCCGGTGAGCGCAAAAACGTAGTCGTTCTCCAGCGTCACTTCAGCTTGCGGCGTGTCGAGGACAACATGCTCCAAGGTGATTTCGCGCACGCAGGTGTTGAAGTACGCCGTCACCTGCCCCGCTTTGATGCGGTTTTCGATGTCGGGCTTGATCCAGTACTTCACCGAATTGCTAATGCCCGGCCCGCGATGCACCAGCGTGACGCGCGCGCCGTGACGCCATAACTCCAGCGCGGCAATCGCCGCCGAATTCTTTCCCCCGACGATCAGCACGTTGAGTCCAAAAAAGGGATGCGGCTCGCGATAGTAATGCATGACTTTGGACAAATCTTCGCCCGGAATGTTCATGTAATTCGGCCGATCGTAATAGCCGGTCGCCAGAATCAACTTGCGGGCGTGATATTCACGCGCGTGTCCGTGCAGGTTGGTGGTGTGCACGACGAAATGATTGTCGCTGCCATCAATCTTCGATACCGGTTCGTACTGCCGCACATCGAGTTGGTAATGCTCGGCGGCTTTGCGGTAGTACTCCAGCGCTTCCTGGCGGGTGGGCTTTTGGTTGGGGCTGGAGAAAGGAAGGTCGCCGATTTCCAGCAGTTCAGGCGTGGTAAAGAACGTCATGTTGCTGGGATAGTTGTAGAGCGAGTTGACCAGGCAACCCTTGTCAATGTTGGCCACGGTAAGGCCGGTGCGCTTCGCGTCAATGCCACAGGCGAGGCCGGTCGGGCCGGCGCCAATCACCACTACATCGAAGAAGAAACTTTCCACCACCGCTGACCGTCCGCGATCCATATGGAAAGCATACCTTGTCCAGCGGGTTATTGGCGTCTATAGAGCAGCCCCACCTCGTCTTGGCGACTGGTGGAGCATGCCTGAAAGAGGTTGATGAAAAACTCGGGGGAACGCTTGGGTGGGGACCCCCTCCTTCAGCAGGGCGAAGCTGGACTTTAGTCCTAGCGAGAAGCGTTCGATTTCGGAATGGGCTTCAGCTCCGGGATTTCGCGGTCCCGGCGCTAAAGCGCAGGACCGAACTCGAACTTTTCCCGGAGCGCTGAAGCGCTCCTTCCCCCGCATAAATACTTGGGCCCCCACCAATCCGCGGGTCGAATGGCTTACTTCACAACCCGCAATTCATTGCTCACCTGAAAAATACCAGGCACCTGATTGGCAGCTATGGTGGCCAGGTTCTTGTCCATCTCGCTCATCACGAAACCCTTCAACGTGACCCGCTGATTATCGACCACAATGTGGATACTGGGCGCTGCCTCCCAGAAATACCGGGACAGCGATGCCGCGTCTTCCAGAGATCGAAAGACCTGGATCCGCGCCCGCTCGTCCATCGGCGACGCTGGCAAGATCTTTATGTTGTTAATGACCTTGTCCACGCCTTCGATGCGCTTCACTGCCTTTTCGGCATCTGCCTTGGTTACACCATGCTCGCTGGTAAGACTGCCGCTCAGCGTTACCGTGCGCCCCTGCACGGTGTACTCCAGGTCGTCGAACAGAGAGTAGTAGGGCAGCATCAGCAACTCGTGGCGAACTTCCTTGGCGATGTTGTTTTCGACCGGGTCGCTCGACGGTGATTGTTTGCCGTAATCGGCCACCACCGGCCCATTGCTCGACATCAGAACTGCCGAAGTTGAAGCAGGCGGACTCGTCGCCGTCGCGGGAGATGTCTGAGCTACCGCTGCCGCGCTTATCGTCAGCAGCAGGCTACACAGCAGTAGTCTTTGCATAGTCTTGGCCTCCTCTTGCCTAACCATTTTGATGTGATTATTAACCCCACGGGCGCAACGGTCTCTCTAGCATTACAAGACTTAACAATTATCGGCACGCACGGCGGCAGGGTTTAGGAGGCAACCTCCGCCTGGGCAATCCTTTTTTGCTATGGTTCGGGCGGCGCGGCTTGCGCTATGATTCGGCTAGTGGGGTGGCAGCCGATGTTCAGGGTGATTACCGTCGAACGCGAGTATGGCGCCGGTGGCAGCCTGGTCGCCGCGCAGTTGGCGCGTCGGAAGGGATGGCAGCTCCTGGATCAGCAACTCACCTGCGAGATCGCAAAGCTCGCTTCCGTGGACGAAAAAGCGGTGGCGCGCCGGGAAGAGAAATGTGACCCCCTCATGCATCGCCTGGCCAAGGTATTTTGGCGCGGCAGTTACGAACGGTCGCTACCGATTTCCGATGACAAACTGTTCGGCGCCGACGAGATGGTGGAACTGGCGACCACCATCATCGAAAAGAAGGGCGAAGCAGGAAGCTGCGTGATCGTTGGCCGCGGTGCGCCCTACATCCTGAGAAACCGGCAGGACACCTTTCGCGTGTTTGTGTATGGCTCGCGCGAAGAAAAAATTCGCCGCATGGTCAAGCTCAAGATGGAGGAGAAATACGCCGAGGAGATGGTGGACACCATCGATCGCGAGCGCGCCGCCTTCATCCGCAAATACTTCAATGCCGAGTGGCCTTGCCGTCGCCTTTACCACCTCATGCTCAACTCCGATCCGGGGATCGAACTGGTGACCGATACCATCCTGGCAACCATGCAAGCGTTGGAGCGGCAAGCCCAACCGGTAGGCTAGAGCGCGCCTTCAAGGCCTGTTCGGCTTGCTCAATACGCCATCAAGATTCGCAGGTCCCTCACATTGTTGCCGGTCGGTCCGGTCATAATGCTGTCGCCGATGACGTCGAACAATGGGTAGGCATTGAACTGCATCAGGGCCGCGGCGATGTCCAATCCGCGCATCTGGGCACGCTCGACCGTGGTTCCGTCCACCACCGCGCCCGCGGCGTTGCTATTGCCATCGATGCCGTCGGTCCCCGCGCTCAACACGGTGATGTTCTCGCCGGCAATTTTCTGCGCGCAATAAAGCGCAAACTGCTGATTGCGTCCGCCAGTGCCCGCCTTCGCTCCCACCTTCACCGTGACCTCGCCACCCGAGATGAGGCAGGCGCGCGAGACGCCGCGGCGTAATTCACGCAGCCGTCCCAGCAGGTGATCGGCGGCGCGTTCGTAGTCCCAATCGTCGCAACTGTTGTCCACTTCGACGGCGAAGCCGCTCAACACCGCGCGTTCGACCGCAGCGTTGACCGCAGTGGCGTTCGAAAGCACCGTAGTGTAGCGGGAATGTTCAAACACAGGATCGTTTTGCTTGGGCGTCTCCTCCAACTGCTCGCGTTCGAACAACGCGCGCACGCTGGCGGGAAACTCCTTCAGCAGCTTGTAACGCTTCACGATGGCGTAACAGTCGGCGACCGTAGTCGTGTCTGGCATTGTGGGACCCGAGGCCAGCGCATCGAGGGCCCCCTGGGGCACGTCGGAAACCAGCACCGACGCCTGATAGGAAGGCGCCGCCACTTGCGCCAGCCGTCCGCCCTTCATTGCCGAGAGATGTTTGCGAATAGCGTTGATTTCGGCAATGGGTGCTCCCGAGAGCACCAGCGCCTTGTAAGTCTGCACCACATCGGCTAGCGAAAGGCCCGCGCTGATGGGCTTCTCGGCGATGGCCGAAGCTCCTCCGCTGATCAAATAGATAACCAGCGTTTGCGGCGATGACGCGCCCAGCAGCCGCAAGATGGCATCGCCGGCGCACAGCGACTCCTCATTGGGAAGGGGATGTCCGCCCAGGAAATAGCGAAAGCCAAACAGTTGTGCTGGCGGCGCGTTGGGACAGGCAATGATTCCCGTGAACCTGTTTCCCACGGTGTTAGCGAGCGCCTCCGCCATGGTGTGTCCCGCCTTGCCGATGGAAACCACCAGCGTCCGCGAGAACGCACCCATCGCATAGACATCGTTTCCCAGGCTTAGCTCGCCGCGATCATAGAGCACCTGTTTGGAAAAGGCCCGCGGAATACTGCACTCCGACAGAGCGTGCTCGAACATGTCGCGCGCCCGATCGCGCATTTCGCGGGCTAATACCTCAGCCGGGGGAGTCGAGGGTGGCGGCAAAGACTCGGACATGTGGGGAGATTATAAGGGAGTAGTCAGTAGCCAGTTGCCGGGTGCCGGTAGTCTCAACGCAGCATCGCGGATTCATCAATTATTTACAGACTCTTCATCGTCCTATGATGTATGCGGGCGGCCGTGCAGGTAAGCTATCTTCAATTGCAAACCTGATCGGAGAGTGGGGAGATGGCCAAACAGCCACTCCCCGATTTCTATTGCAGTGGCCAGTTGCCAGTTCCCGCCCGCCGCACTACCATCGTGCTGTTATGCCAGTCGCAACCGATATATCTAGTCCTACGTATGTCCCTGTGAAAGCGCCGCGCGGCAACCAGCTCTCCTGCAAGGGCTGGGGCCAGGAAGCCGCCATGCGCATGCTGATGAACAATCTGGACCCGGACGTCGCTGAGCGCCCGCAGGACCTCGTGGTGTATGGCGGAACCGGTCGCGCCGCGCGCAATTGGGAGTGCTACCACGCCATCGTCCACTCGCTGAAGGCGTTGGAAAACGATGAGACCCTGCTGGTGCAGTCGGGCAAACCGGTCGGAGTCTTTCAGACGCACGAATACGCGCCACGCGTGCTGATTTGCAACTCGAACCTGGTGGGCCACTGGTCGAACTGGGAAAAATTTAACGAGCTGGAAAAGCTGGGCCTCATCATGTACGGGCAAATGACCGCCGGCTCATGGATCTACATTGGCACGCAAGGAATCATTCAGGGTACGTTCGAAACCTTCTCCGCGGCAGGCAAGAAGCATCTGGGCGGCGATCTCGAAGGCAAGCTGATCGTCTCTGGCGGCATGGGCGGCATGAGCGGCGCGCAGCCGCTGGCTGCGACCATGACGGGCGCCTGCTACCTCGGCATCGAGGTCGATCCCGAGCGTATCAAGAAGCGCCTGCGCACCGGCTATTGCGATTTCATGGTGAACTCGCTCGACGAAGCGCTGCGCATCCTGAAGAACGCGGTGCGCAAGAAGGAGAACATCTCCGTCGGGCTGGTCGGCAACTGCGGCGACATCATTCCCGAGCTGGCTGAGCGCGGCGTCGTGCCCGACATTCTCACCGATCAGACTTCGGCGCACGATCCGCTGAATGGCTATGTGCCCAGCGGGATGTCGCTGGAAGAGGCGCTGGCGCAGCGCACGAGCGATCCCAAGGCATACGTCGAGCGCTCGCTCGACACCATGGCGCGCCACGTCGAAGGCATGTTGAAGTTGCAGAAGATGGGCTCGGTCACATTCGACTACGGCAACAACATTCGCACCTTCGCCTTCGAGCACGGCGTGAAGAATGCTTACGACTTTCCCGGATTCGTGCCTGCGTATATTCGCCCGCTCTTCTGCGAAGGGCGAGGACCGTTTCGCTGGGCGGCGCTCTCGGGCGATCCGGCCGACATCCACACCACCGACGATCTGGTGTTGGAGATGTTTCCGCAGAACAAGATCCTCAGCCGCTGGATCGATCTGGCACGCAAGCGGATCAAGTTCCAGGGATTGCCATGCCGCATCTGTTGGCTTGGGTATGGCGAGCGCGCAGAATTTGGATTGGCGATGAACGACCTGGTGAAAAAGGGAATAATCAAGGCGCCCATCGTGATGGGCCGCGACCATTTGGATTGCGGCTCGGTGGCATCGCCCTTCCGCGAAACCGAGTCCATGAAGGATGGCAGCGACGCCATCGCCGACTGGCCGCTGCTCAACGCGTTGCTGAACACCGCCAGCGGCGCGTCGTGGGTGTCGATCCACAATGGAGGCGGCGTCGGCATTGGCTACTCGCAGCACGCTGGGCAGGTGACGGTCGCCGACGGAACCGACGCGATGGCCAAGCGCATCGAGCGCGTGCTGACGAATGATCCCGGAATCGGCGTGGCGCGTCATGTGGACGCCGGGTACGACGAAGCAAAAAGCTTTGCGAAGGCAAAGGGGATCAAGGTGCCGATGGCGAAGTAGCATTCAGCATTCAGCATTNNCATTCAGCATTCAGCATTCAGCGCTCGGCATTCAGCATTCAGCATTCGGCGCTCGGCCGTCCGTATTCAGCCATTTAAGTTGTCATCCCGAGCGAGCCCGCCGTAGCGGGCGTATCGAGAGATTTGCTGTTGGCAACCAAAGCGAGAAGGATTTGCATTCCGATAATCAGCGTTCTTCCGCCACTTTTCTCACTCATGCCGCGCAACTGCTGACCTTGCGCAGCCCCTCTGCGGGCACCGGCCCACGGCGCGGTGCGGAGATGCGCGAACTCGGCATCATTGAAGACGGTGCCGTGCTCATCGCCGACGGCAAGATCGTCGCAGTCGGTACGACTGACGAGGTTGCCAGGCACGAACTCCTCACCGCGAAAGTGGCCCACGTTGACGAGATCGATTACTCCGGTAAGGTCGTGCTCCCCGGCTTCGTTGACTCGCACACGCATCCGGTGTTTACCGCACCGCGGCTGATCGACTTCGAGAAGCGCATTGCCGGCGCCACCTATGAAGAGATTGCCGAAGCTGGTGGCGGCATTCGCGCCAGCCTGCGCGGCGTGCGTAACGCGCAGCGACAGGAACTTGCCGCCCACGTGATTCGCGGGCTTGACGAGATGGCGAGACACGGCACTACCACGGTCGAATGCAAGTCCGGCTACGGCCTGAACTTCGCCGCCGAGATGAAATCGCTGGAGGCAATTCGCGAAGCGTCACATCAATGGGCCGGTACGGTGGTAACGACGCTGCTGGCGGCGCACGTGGTCCCGCCAGAGCACCGCGAAAATCCCGGGGAGTACGTCCGCATTATCTGCGAAGACATGATTCCCACCGCCGCGAAGCTGAAACTCGCCGCTTACGTGGACGTTTTCTGCGAGCGCGGCGCGTTCAGCATGGAGCAGTCCCGGCAAATTCTTCGCACTGCGGTCGAACACAATCTCGGCGTCCGGGCGCATGTGTGCCAACTCACCTCGGCGCAACTGGCTCCGCTGATCGAATTTCATCCCGCCTCGTTCGATCATCTTGACTTCATCAGCGACGAAGATGTTGCCGTCTTGGCAAAGCTCGACACAGTCGCGACCTTGCTTCCCGCAGCCAACTATTTCCTCGGTCTGGAAAGCTTTCCGCCGGCGCGAAAATTGCTGGACGCCGGAGTCGCCGTCGCCTTGGCGACCGACTACAATCCGGGCACCTCGCCCACCGCGTCCATGCCGTTCGTGCTGTCGGTAGCGTGTACGCACATGAAGATGTCACCGGCGGAAGCGCTGGTCGCCGCAACCTACAACGGCGCTTGCGCGCTGCAACTGCAGGGGAGGAAGGGCAGTCTCGATCCCGGCAAAGACGCTGACGTAGCGATTTTCGATGCGCAGGACTATCGGGAGCTGGCGTATTGGTTTGGCGTCAATCGCTGCCGCGAAACCATCCTGAATGGCGTCCGGCAGTCGGCCGCATGAATCAGCCGGCATCGACTTCAAGCTCCGAGCCAGCGCATGACATCAGCACATGGTGGCCGATTGCGCGCCCGAAAACCTGTTAGAATCTGTCCCTCACGCTCGTCCTGATACGTCGAACTGCCGTGAACAGGCACTATGCGTAACGACCTCAAACCGCTGTGGCTGGGAATCGTTCTTCTCCTGATCGTTCTAACCATCAACGGCTACGTCACTTTCTTGTCGTTTCAGCGGGTAAACCGGAACAATGCCCAGGTCGAACACAGCCAGCAGCTGTTGCTGGAAACCGAGCGACTGAAATCCTTGCTGGTGGACGCTGAAACTGGGCAAAGGGGATACCTCTACACCGGTGACCTGCACTACCTGGAGCCCTACAACCAAGCGGCCCGCGAACTGGATGGTCAACTGGATCGCGTAGCCGCACTGACTGCTGACATTGCGCTGCAGAGGACCCAGGTGCAGCAACTCCGCAGTCTCAGTCATGCCTACCTGAAGGAACTCGCCGACACCATCGCCATGGCCCAAGCCGGTCAACCCGAGGAGGCCAAGGCACGCGTCCTATCGAACGTTGGCAAGAACATCATGGACGACATTCGCAATTCGATCGCGGAAATCGAAGGCGTCGAGGCGCATTTGCGGGCCGACCGGGTGGCGGAGATGAAAGCCAGCACGCGCTCGGCGACCACAGCGTTTGTTGTCGCCACCTCCATTGCCGCCGCAGCCTTGCTGGTTTTCGGCGGACTGCTGGCCCGCGAGATGGGCAAGTCGGATGCCGCAGCGGCGGCGGTGCTGGAGCAAAAGGAGTGGCTCGATACTACGTTGAGCAGTATCGGCGATGCCGTGCTGGCAACCGACACCTCCGGGCGCGTCGTGTTTCTCAATGAGGTCGCGGCGACGCTCACCGGGTATGGCAGCAGTGAAGCCCGGGGCCGGCCGCTCGACCAAGTCTTTGCCATCTTCAACGAGGTCACGCGTGAGCCCGCAGAAGATCCGGTGGCGAAGGTGATCCACACCGGCGCCGTTGTCGGACTTTCCAACCACACGATCCTGCGCCGGCCGGACGGCACCGAAGTTGCCATCGACGATAGCGCCGCGCCCATCCGCAATGCACAAGGGGAACTGATCGGCGTGGTGCTGGTGTTTCGCGACGTTACCCATCAGCGCGAAGTGGACGCCGCCCTGCGCAACGCCGAGAAGCTTGCTACCACGGGAAGATTTGCGGCCACCATCGCTCACGAAATCAACAACCCACTGGAAGCGATCATGAACCTGCTGTTCTTGCTCAACCGCGATTCCGGGCTGAGCAGCGAGGGCCGAGGTTATTTGTCGCTGGCGGAACAGGAACTGAGCCGGGTCGCAGCCGTGGCCCGGCAAACCCTGGCGTTCTACAAAGACAACACCTCTCCCGCGCCCGTGAACATCCCCAACCTGCTCGACGAAATCCTGACGTTTTACGGCCGGCGGATCGAAGCCAGAAATATACACGTCGTTCGCAACTATCGAAACCATTCTCAGTTTGTGGGGTCCGCAGGAGAAATACGGCAGGTCTTCTCCAATCTCATTCTGAACGCGATTGATGCTCTGCCGCCCGATGGTGAGCTTACGCTCAACGTAAGCGACGACGACAAGGACGGTCGCCCAGCGGTGCGGGTTGAGGTCGAGGACAATGGCAGTGGCATCCAACAGGAGCATCTGAGCAAGATCTTCGAGCCATTCTTCACTACCAAGAAAGATGTGGGCACGGGTTTGGGCTTGTGGTCGGCAAAGAACCTGGTCGAAAAGCACGAAGGCCAACTGCTGGCCGAGTGCTCCGGGGGGAAGACCCGATTAACTGTGCTGCTGCCAGTCCTGCGCGAAGGGGCCGATCACGCAGGCGCAGCCTAAGGAGCGCGTGACCCGCGGCCTTCAGTGCAGATACGCAACCGTCAGCGGCTTCGAGAACCGCATCTCAACGTTGAAGCCAGACTGCTTCACCTGACTCAGAATGTCCGGCGGCGGTTCAATCAAAGCGGCTTCTGCGGCATGGTGTCTGAGGTCGTCGATTCTCCAGAATTGCATTGGATAATATTGCGACAAGTTCAACTCCAGACGCTGGTGCAAGTAGGGATCGGGAGTGGTGCGCCTGGGATCCACGTCCCGGGTGAAGTCGGAAGGCAGCAGCAGGATGCACTCCTCGGGGTGATTGGAATAGTACTGGGCCTCGAGGAAAAGAAGCGGATTCGAGAACACAACGTAGCGCTTTCCCTCGATCGCCAACGAACCTTCCAACTCCAAGTACTGCCTTATGCCGGTGGCTTCAATCGACTCCGGGTGGCGCACCACGGTCATCTGTGTCGCCATTCCCCACCCTGTGAGCAGCAGAAATATTCCAACTGACACCATCGCGGTGTTGCGGAAGTGCCGCCACAGCCAACACGAAAATGCGATGGCCACGCCTGGAAGCACGCCTATGAAATAGCGGCTAAAGAATGCATTGGTCTTCCACTCCGCCAGCAGGAAGCCGATCAACGGAATGCAGAGAAATAACCAGCCGATGGCTTCGCCAGACTGCATGGGTTGCAAAGCGACGTTCTTCTTGTCCGAGTCGGCCAGAACAATCCAGATCACGATCAGCGCCAGCAGAAATAAACCATCGGGAAATATCTGCGGGAAGATTGCCCTGAGTTCGCCGAGCGAAGGACGGTTCCAGAAGCCGGTCGCAAATCTGCGGGAGAACGACAAGATAATCGGCGACAATAGCGCGGCAGGAACGATGGCCCCCACAAATCCGGCAATCAGCTTTGGCGAGGCCAGTTGCCCGCGCTTTCCGCGAAGGACCTCCCAAATCGCAAAGGGCGCCAGGCAGAGGACGAAGTAATAGTGCATGGTCACGCCCAGGCACAGCACCACGCCGAAGAGAATGGCCGACGACTTCTTGTCGTCGCGGGTGCAAAACCATACCCATAAGGCGAGCGCCGAAAGCATGAAGTAGAGGGCGTACGAGCGGGCCTCGTAACCGTAGTAAGGCAAGAAAGAGCAGGTGGCCACCGAGAGTGCGATCAACCCATGCAAGCCATCGGTCAGGCGGCGGGCACAGTCGAAGATCAGGAGCAAACCGGCCGCCAGCGCCAAGGCGGATGGCAATCTGGCCGCGACTTCACTATTTCCAAACAAGCCGCCAAACAGCCGGACCACCATGTAGTAGGCCGGAGGCAAAGAATCGGCGCCGTGACCGAGAGCGGTCCAGATAGTTTTGATATCGGGCAGTCGCGCGATACGCACGGTGAAGAGTTCGTCGAACCAGAAGACGCGATGGGCCGCGATATAGACACTGGTTGCGAAGTAGAAGGCGGCCAGAATCGCCGCCGCAAGGAAACTCCCGGCGGCACTCCGCCTTTGCGGATGTCTGGTCTGAGACAAGCTGGCGGTTGGAACCGTTTCCGTGGTCGTAATCTGCATGTCCCTTCTCGAGTCGGGTGCGCAGGGAACGCTACCGACGCGCAAAAAACGGAGAGTCGCCTGCTGAATTTCGAGTATGACAGGAATCGCTTTCGCCGACAAAAAAATCGGCGCTTAAGGCGCTTGGATTATTCATGAACCCGGAGATGTCATCCTGAGCGGAGCGCCCGCAAAGAACTTCCGACCCGCTGGTTTTACGGGTCGGGAGGGCGCGGAGTCGAAGGACCCCTATGCTTGCGAGAAATCAGAGTGTGGATGCCCGGGACAACAAATGTGAGATTGCTGGCGGCGATAGGGGTCCCTCGACTCCTCGCTGCGCTCGTCGCTCGGGATGACACCCCAAGAAAGATTACGCGCGATCGAATTTTGCGGATCGGCAAACGAGTTCCCCCGGTTACCGAAAGGCATCTCCCTCCAAAATCAGCAGGAAGGAAAATCACAATTTCCCTGCGGCAAGGTATGCTGGATTCAATGATGGCGAGGCTCCATCCCGAGATAAGCAACGTAAGCCCACCGCCGCAGACGGCCGGGAGACGACCGATCGAGCGTCTTGCGCCATACTCGGACTTCTTGGCAGTGTTGCTGATTGTCGTTGCGTCCATACCGGCAGTATGGCTGTCGCCGGGCACCGTGACCGTAATCCCCAACCCCGGTTTCATCGACGATAACTGGCATCTGGACGCCGCATTCAAGGCTTCGCGCGGAATCTGGATTGGCCGCAATGTCGCCTTTACCCATGGTCCTCTGTTCCAGTGGCTCTCCAGCGTACCGGGACGTTCCATGGGAGTATCCATGGGAAGCATTTATCCGACCTGGAACACGGTGCCACTGTGGTGCGCCGTACTTTTCGCGTTTTTCACGTTGCGACTGCTGCTCCCCGAGCAACCTCCCTGGAAGCGCTTCCTCCTGCTGCTGTTGCTGTGCATCTTCTGGGGACCATCCTTGCGGACCGCCTTCGCGCTTCTCGCCTTCGCTGTCTTCCTGCGGGGCTGGTACGCGGTCGCCGAAGGCCGCGCCAAGCCTTATGTCTTCGGATGCGTCGCAGCTCTAATTTGCGCAATCGCATTCCTGGTGGCCGCCGATCAAGGGATCTACGCCATGTCGGCGCTGTTGGTTACGCTGGCTGCGGTCGCAATCGATACTCGCCACAGAATGCAGGGCGTCAGGAAGTTGTCGCTCGCGGTCTCGTCGATTGCGGCCGGCTCAGCAGTGCTGGTGATCATAATCAATTCGATATTCGCCAAACCGTTCGATCTTCGCTTCTGGAGGGATTCGTTCGCGCAGGTCTCCGCCTATCGCTGGGCAACACCGTTTGCCATGACGACGGCGGGAGCGGTCCATCTTTTCGCGACATTGATAGTCGCAGCCGCGATTTTCCTGCTTCGCGCCTGGGTCCGACGGAGCGGGAATTCTGCCCTCACGCAACGGACCGGCTTCCTGCTCAGCGGTTTTGTCTTCGGCTTGATCGTGATGCAGAGCGGCCTGGTGCGCGCCGATATCGGCCACATTGTTTCGGCCTGTTTTGTCATGATTTTCCTGGCAGGCACAATCTTGTTCTCGTTCGAGTCGCGCAAGCTCTCCCTGGCTGCCGTGTTGGTCGCGCTCCTGTGTTCCCCCTTCCTGGGAGAGGCGGCATTCCGGCCCTCGAGCCTGACGCAGCTCTATGCGCAGGTGCGACATCCTTTGACCAAGTGTCCCGCAGGATTCAGCGAATTCGACCGCACTTGCTATGAGCCGGCATTTACCGGAATGTTGCGATCAGCGGCCAGCTACCTGCGCCAGTACAGCGGAACCAGCGACTCCATCGTGGTGTTCCCCTACCAGACAAGGTTTGGGATTGCTTCACGCCGCAACGTGGCGGGAGGACTGATGCAACCCTACACTGCGAGCGGCGTGGACCTGGCGCAACTGGAGATCGCTGGATTGGAGCGCGCGCCGGCGCCGGCGGGACTGTACTTGCCTGATCCCGACCTGAGTCACTGGTCCGATCGCGAGATAGCCTACTGGCGCAATCTTGACCTGAGCCTGCCGGTGGATGGTGTCGCCAATTTCACGCGCGCGCCAGAGGTTTGGTTCTGGCTGCTGTATCACTATCGCTCGGAGCAACAGCTCAGCATGGGTGTTGTCGGACTGCGAAGGGACGACTCGCGGGCCTCGCGAATCTCGCTGCAGTCGCAGCCACTCGGACTCACAGCGCAAACCTATCCGATCGCCGACCGCAGTTCGACAATTGATCTTGGGGTCCCCAACTGGCCCGCCAATGCAGACTTTCTGCGGTTGCGCCTCACCGTGCGCTACAGCGCCTTATGGAAGCTGCGCAAGCCGGAGCGCATGCAGGTGGAAATCACGCGCGCCAACGGCAGCCAGACCCTGCAATGGTTCGTGCTGCCGCCTAATGTCTCGACGGAAGTCTGGTTTTATCCTTGGAGTTCGCCGGACCTGGTTGATTATTTCAAAGCGGACGAAAGTGGTTGGCGTCCCAGTCCACGCTCTGCCATTACCGGGCTGCGCTTAGTCGCGACGCCCCTGGACTGGGTCTCACAAACGCCGGACGCGATCACACTCGAGTCAGCCGACGCGGTCGGGCTCACGATGGCGCCGCAATAGTTGACCACGGTGCTACTGAATCCTGTAGGATTGCCGATTCTGCACATGATGGACCCACACCTTGGAAGGCTCGGCCAATGCTGATCATCCCCACCTACAACGAAAGAGGGAACATTGCAGTCCTCGTGGCCAGGATCCGGAAAGCCGTGGGAGATGAACCAATTTTTTTTGTGGACGACAATTCTCCCGACGGCACGGCGGATGAAATTCGCCGCCTGCAAGAGAGCGACGAACACATTCACCTGATGGCACGGCCTGGAAAAGGTGGTTACGGATCGGCGTGCCGCGACGCGATGAAAGAAATCTTGCGCAAGGACCTTGCCAGCTACGTGATCCAGACCGACGCTGATTTGTCGCACCCGCCCGAATTGCTACCGCGCATGATTGAGCTGCTGCAGGTCTGTCCGGTGGTGATCGGTTCGCGTTATGTAGCGGGCGGCGGCGCGAAGAATTGGAGTTTGTCGCGGCGGTTTCTCAGTTTTGGCGCGAACCTTTATGCCCGAACTCTCACCGGGGTACCGGTCCATGACATGACCGCGGGATTTGTCGGGTATCAGGCCGCCGCCCTGCGCGGAATCGACCTGGACCACATCCGTTCCGAGGGCTACGCCTTCCTGATGGAGATGAAATTCAGCCTGCACCGGCGCGGAACCAGTTTTTGTGAATTCCCCATCATTTTCTCCGAACGCGAAGCGGGCAAGTCCAAGTTCAGCCGGAAGATCTTGTTCGAAGGAATCAGGTTTCCGCTCAAGGCGTTGGCGCAGAGAATTGCCGGAAGGTCCTAGTGCGGGACCTCGGCGCGGCAATCCTTCTCACCGCTTTGTGGAGACTTCCCGCCAACGAACCGGGGATTGCGCGGCGATCGATCGCGAGTTGTCGCGTATTTCATGCGTCCAGCATTCTTTGTATAATGAGGACGCGAGCCAGTCTCATGGCCGCCCGCACTTCCCTTGTTTCCAACCCCTGTGGGGCTATAGCTCAGCTGGGAGAGCGCATCGTTCGCAACGATGAGGTCGTCGGTTCGAGCCCGACTAGCTCCACCAATCCCTGCGGATGGCCAAGGACAGTGCACCCGCCGAAACTCTGGCTCCCTGGGTGTTTCTACTTGGGTGTTTTCCTGCCGACAATGTTCAGTTCCACGACCTGGCCATCTGGATTTTTCACCAGCAATACCTTGCCGTTTGGGGCGTTTAGTCTGGCAGGAAATTCCTTGCCGGTGGTCCAGTCAATAAAAGTTGCAGCGGGAGCGTTGGCGCGGCAAGCGTAAATCATATTATCCAGGCGCATGGAGATCTTGTAGTCATCCGAACCTGCCATGTGCTGGGCGTTAGCGGCGACTCGTTCGAAGGCGACAACTCTGGCCGGCTGATAGCCTTCGTCCGCGCTTTGCGCATAGGCGAGCATCGCCGCCATGGCGATGCAGCACGATAAAGCAACCAAACCTATCTTCATGGGCGTTCCTCTCTGACGGTCGAAACGAAAGTATAGACCGAGTGCCCGAGGCACGCAGGAATAACGTGCTCGCTGGAGGCCCAGCCGTTCTCGAAACACGCTCTAGGGAAGTTGGTACCCCAACCAATTGCTGGTTCGCGTCCGCCCAGCGCGGGACTCCGCTTTCCCCATGTTAGTATCGAAAGCAAACTGCGATGCACTTTAGCGCCATCGACATCGTTTTCCAGATCATCGTGTTCCTGTTTGCCATCAGTGTGCACGAGTCGGCGCACGCCTGGATGGCGTCGCGACTGGGCGATCAGACCGCCCGCATGCTGGGGCGCGTCAGCCTGAATCCCATCAAGCACATCGATCCAGTGGGCACCATTCTGCTGCCGGCGATCGCCATGATCACGCATTTTCCGGTCATTGGCTGGGCCAAACCAACCCCGGTGGATCCGCGGCACTTTAAACACTACGTCAGGGATGACATCCTAGTCTCGGTGGCGGGCCCGGTCAGCAACTTCCTGACCTCAGCGGCCGCGGTCGTCGGACTGATCGTCGTGGCCCATGTTTCGCAGGTGGGAAGGCTGGTGGTCTTCGCGTTGGCCCGGGGGGCCTCGACCGGAGAGCTGGCTCAGATCATGCCGTCCGATGCGGGCGCCATCGTGCCCATCGGCGCATTGCTGTACGCAGCCATGGAGATCAACGTCCTGCTGGGAGTTTTTAACCTGATTCCGATTCCCCCGCTCGACGGCAGCCACGTCATCCGGCACTTCCTTTCCGAAGGCGTGCTGCAGGTGTACGACCGCGTCGGCATGTGGGGATTGGTGATCCTCCTGTTCTTCGGCGGCCGCGTGCTGGGGGCCTTCATGTACCCGGTGTTGAATTTCTTTAACGGATTTCTGTTGGGACTCTAATGCCTTCGCCACCCAAAAAAGGCCGCGTGCTCAGCGGCATGAGACCTACCGGAAAGCTGCACCTCGGCAATTACGTCGGCGCGTTGCGCAATTGGGTGGGCTTGCAGGACCAGTATGACTGCTTTTTCTTTATTGCCGACTGGCACGCCTTGACCACCGACTACGCCGACACGCGCAGCGTCAAGCAAAACTCGCTCGAGGTCATGATCGACTACCTCGCCGCCGGGCTCGATCCTGAGCGCAGTACGTTGTTTATCCAGTCGCACGTGCTGCAGCACGCCGAGTTGCACCTGCTGTTCAGCATGATCACCCCGCTGGGATGGCTGGAGCGCGTGCCCAGCTACAAGGAGCAGCGCGAGAACCTCAAGGACAAGGACCTCGGCACCTATGGTTTTCTGGGATATCCGCTGCTGCAGTCGGCCGACATTTTGCTATACAGCCCGTCGCCCGATTTACCGGAATCCGAGCGCAAGTTGTTTGTTCCGGTGGGCGAGGATCAAGTCCCGCACGTGGAGCTCACGCGCGAAGTGGCAAGGCGCTTCAATCAGTTCTACAGCCGCGTTAAGAAAACACCTATCGGATCCGGTTACCCGATGATTAGTCGGCGGTTAGCCTTTGCGGAGCCGCAGCCGCTGCTGACACCGTCGCCGAAACTGCCGGGCACGGATGGCCGCAAGATGTCGAAGTCATACGGCAACACCATCCTGCTGAGCGAGCCCGAAGCTTCGTTGCGGCAGAAGCTGAAGACGATGGTGACTGATCCGGCGCGCATCCGGCGCACCGATCCGGGCAATCCCGATGTTTGCCCCGTCGGCGGCCTGCACAAGATTTTCAGCACCGCCGAAACCATGGCCAAGGTGAACGAAGGCTGCCGCACCGCGGGCATCGGCTGCATTGAGTGCAAACAGTGGGCGTCAGACAGCTTGTGGCGCGTGCTGGGCCCCATGCAAGAGCGCAGGCAGAAGTACGAGGCGAATCCCAAGCTGGCTTGGGACATTCTCGAAGAGGGCTCGACCAAAGCGCGAGCCGTTGCCGAGGCAACCATGGCGGAAGCGCGCGAGGCTGCCAACTTGTCGCATGAATACGAGGCGCCAGCGCAGAGCATCGCCGAGGGCAAGTAGTACGTTCACCACAGAGACACAGAGGCACAGAGAAATTTTCGGTTTGTCATCCTGAGCGAGGCTACACCGCAGTTCCTGACAAAGTTGCAGCTAGATCGGCGTGATTGCGTAGGTTGCTGACATACGAGCGCCGTAGGCGCGGAACAGCTTAGCCCAGCACGCAGCCGCAGGCGGAGTGCTGGGTAGCGCAGAAAATTGACCTGAGTCCCGTAGGGCCGGCACCCGTTCGGCAGAAGAGCTTAATGCCCCAAGATCCCCAGCCCGCACCGACCACGAGCGCGATGGCGCAACCCGCCGCCCCGCCCGCGCTGCCGCGCAAGGACGGCGCTGACCAGTCGTCCTTTTCGGTCATGGTGGGCCAGGTGTACGACGGCCCGCTCGACCTGCTGCTCGACCTCATTCGCAAGCAGGACATCGACATCTACGACATCCCGATCGCCAGGATCACCGAGCAGTACCTGAAATACGTGGAGTCGATGAAGCAGTTCGATGTGGACGTTGCCGCCGAGTTCATCTACACGGCGTCGCTGCTCATCCACATCAAGTCGAAGATGCTGCTGCCGCGCGATCCCGCCGGCCCTGACGCGGAAGACGATCCGCGGCTGGAACTGGTCAACCGGCTGCTGGAGCACGAGCGCTTCAAGACGGCGGCGCAGATGCTGATGCAGAAACAGCAAATCGAAGAAGCGGTGTGGTCGAATCCGGCGCTGAAGGAATTTCGCGATGCCGAAGGCACGGAGCCGGAAATGGCCGCCGACGTGGTGGACCTGGTCAGAACGTTCCAGCACATTCTGGACCGGGCGCGGCACAAGCCGTCGTTTAACGTGGATGACGACACGGCCACCGTTGCGCAAATGATAGATTACGTGCGGCGGCGGCTTTCGCTGGAGGACCGGCCCATCCGGCTGAAACAATTGTTGCGCAACATGCACTCCCGGTCGGCGCTGGTGTGCGCGTTCCTGGCGATTCTGGAGTTGATTCGATTACAGGCTGTGCTGGCGCGGCAGGACAACGTCTTCGGCGAGATCGTGCTGAAGAAGCACACCGGCTTCGACGCGCTGATGGAGGAAAATCCGCCGGTGCAGGATGACTGGAAATGAGCCTGAAAGCCAAAGTCGAAGCCATCATCTACGCCACCGAAGAACCGGTGACGCTGGACCAGCTTGCCTCGCTGTTACGCGATGAGGTGCTTGCAGAGTTGCGCGCGGAGGAGAATGCCCGTCTCGCGCTCAACGAAATCATTTCGGATGGCCCCGCACCGGCTGAGAGCGACGAGTTGGCGGACGACACTGCGTTCGAGGATGCGCCCGCACCACCCGAAGCCGCCCAGACTGCACCCGCGGAAGCTCCGCCTGTCGCTGAGAGTGCGCCCCTCAGCGAGAAAGACCAGAAGGCCGAGGCCAAGGAAGAGCTGAAACTCATCAAAGCGCAGCTGAGCGGCATCATCGACGAGTTGGTTGCCGAGTATGCCTCCGCTGAACGCGGCATGGAGATTCGCCAGATCGCGGGCGGCTACCGCATGGCGACCAAGCCTGAGCATCACGATGTGGTGGTGAACTTTGCCAAGAGTCTGAAGCCGCCGGTGCGACTGTCGCTGCAGGCACTGGAAACGCTCGCCGTGATCGCCTACAAGCAGCCGGTCACGGTGCCGGAGATCAGCGAAATTCGCGGCGTCGATACTTCCGGCGTGATCGCCACCTTGCTGGATCGCAAGCTGGTCACCACCGCCGGACGCAAGCAGGTCATCGGCCGCCCGATTCTCTACCGCACGACAAAAGAGTTTCTGCTGCGCTTCGGACTCAACGATGTCTCTGAGTTGCCCAGCATGGAAGAATTCGAGAAGCTGGGTGATCCGCAAGCGGACATGTTCGCCGCAGGCGCAGAGAAAGCTGAATCCAGCGCCGAGAATCCGCTCGAAGCTTCAGGGGCAGACGAACCAGAACCGGTGACTGAGGCCGTTCCCGAAAGCTCCAGCGCCAGCCCCCTCACGGGCGACAGCACAATGCCCGCCGACGGCACCTACGCCACCGAAGCCGAACCCGGACGCTCGCCGGAGAAATCGTAGCAGACATGCCTACTGAGCGCCTACAGAAGATCATCGCCGCTGCTGGAATCGCCTCACGGCGCAAGGCCGAGGAACTCATCACCAGTGGACTGGTGTCGGTCAATGGACAGATCGTCACCCAACTGGGCAGCAAGGCCGACATCGAGCACGACCACATCAAGGTCAATGGCAAGTTACTGAAGGGACCGGAACGTCCGGTTTACCTGCTGCTCAACAAACCCAAAGGTTACGTGACTACGGTCACCGATCCGGAGGGCCGCCCGACGGTCTTAGATCTAGTGCGTGGTGTCGGAGCGCGCATTTATCCGGTCGGGCGCCTCGATTACCTGAGCGAAGGCCTACTGCTGTTGACCAACGACGGCGAGCTGGCGCAGAAGTTGATGCACGCCTCGTCGCATGTGGCCAAGACGTACCTGGTCAAGATCGCCGGCAAGGCTACCGAGGAACAAATCGATAAGCTGCGCGCGGGCATCATGCTCCCGGCGGAACGAAAGTCGCTCAAGACAGCTGCGGACCGCGTGCCAAAAGTAGGCTGGAAGCGCAGGTCCACGGCGGTAAAGACCGCGCCGGTACTAATCAAGCTGATGCGCGATGCCGCCAATCCCTGGTACGAGGTCACACTGGTGGAGGGGCGCAACCGGCAGATTCGCCGCATGTTCGAACAAATCGAACATCACGTGGAAAAAATCAAGCGGGTGCGCTACGGGCCGCTGGTGTTGGACGTCGAACCCGGTGAGTTCCGGCATCTAACGGCACAGGAAGTGGCGCAACTGAAGGGCCCGGCGAGAGCAGACCGTTTGGAAAGAAAAGCAGGTCCCTCCACCCGTCCGCCGCGGCGGACTCGGGCGGGATGACAAGGCGATGGTGAGCAGATTGAAGTCTTGGAGATCGAATGACGGATTTTAGCAAGCTGGTGTCGGCGCACGTGCAAAAGCTGGCGAGCTACAAGCCTGGCAAGCCCCGGCGGCAGGCGGAACTGGAGAGCGGCATGCGTTGCATCAAGGTGGCTTCCAACGAGAATCCCTTCGGCCCCTCTCCACTGGCCATTGAAGCGATCAAGGCGGCCGCGCAGGAAGTAAATTTTTATCCGGACAACGGCGTCACCGAGCTGACTGCGCGCCTGGCGGAGATCCATGGCATTGAGACGGGGCAGATCCTGGTGACGGCGGGCTCCAGTGCTTTGCTCGACATCATGGCGCGGACGTTGCTCGGGCCTGGGCTGAACGCCATTACTAGCAAGCTGTCATTCATCGTCTATCCCATCGTCACCCGCGCAACTGGCGCGCAATTCATCGAAGTACCGACGCTGAACGATGGCTACGATCTGGATCGCATTCTCGCGGCGGTGGACGTCAATACCCGTCTGATCTATCTGGCGAACCCCAACAATCCGACGGGAACCATTCTGGATGCCAACGCGATTGACTGCTTCCTCGATCGGCTGCCGTCGCACGTCATCACCGTGTTGGATGAGGCCTATTGCGATTACGCCAGCTACTTCGCGGCGGAGCGAGGCTTTGCGTATTCGCACGCGCTGGATTATGTGCGCCAGCAACGCCGGGTCGTGGTACTGCGCACCTTTTCCAAGGCCCATGGACTGGCTGGACTGCGAGTTGGTTATGGTATGGGCCCGGCGGAGTTGATGGGCCATTTCGCGCGCATGAAGACGGCATTCATGGTTTCCTCGCTGGGCGAGGCGGGAGCGCTGGCGGCGTTGGCCGACACCGACCACGTTCAGCGAGCGGTGCAGACAAATGCCGCCGAAGCGAAGTTGCTGACCAAGGCCATCTCGGACATGGGAATTCGCGTGACTCCCACGTGGACGAATTTCCTTTTCTGCCGGGTCGGCGAAGATGCGGCCGGCCTTTGCCGGGCCCTGCAAGACGACGGCATCATCGTTCGTCACATGAGTGGATCGTGGGGAGCGTCCGATGCGTTTCGCGTAACCGTCGGCACTCCCGAGCAGAACCAGCAGTTCCTGGGGGCGTTGAAGCGGGCCGTGTCGCGGATCCCAGCGTAGCGGTCATTTCATTTATGCGCTAGCCGCGACGCGAGGAACCTGCTCAGGACCACCACCAAACCGGAGGCGGAACGAATCTTGCCGGTTCCTAACACGCCCGTTCGCAAGCCCGGGCTGGCGCGTGATCTCGGCGTAAGCCATGCCAGCGCGATTGTGGTCGGCACCATCATCGGCAGCGGCATCTTCTTGGTGCCAACTGAGATGATGCAGGCCGTTGGCTCGGCGCGGCTGGTGTATCTGGCGTGGATCGTGGGCGGAGCGCTCTCGCTCGCGGGCGCGATCACCTATGCCGAACTGGGCGCCATGAAGCCGCAGGCTGGAGGCGAATATGTTTACATCCGCGACGCCTACGGACCGCTCCCCGGATTTCTCTACGCGTGGACGTGGTTCGCGATCGCAAAACCAGCATCGATTGCGACCCTGACAGCCGGATTCGTCCGCATTCTAGGGACATTTTCGGCTCTCGCGTTCTTCAACCGGGATGCAGTCCACTCACCCATCGCGATCAGTTACGGACAGTTGATCGCCATAGCGGCGGCGGCGTTCATCACCGCGCTGAACTATGCCGGCATCAAGCGCGCCGGAGAGTTTCAGGTGGTATTCACGGTGGTGAAAATCGCGATCATTCTTGCGATCGTCCTCCTGGGATTCAGCGCCGCCAGCGGTACGTGGCGCAACTTCGCCTCCATTTTCCAAGGCGCGACCGGTGGCTTCGCGGGATTCATGGCCGCACTCATCGCCGCTCTGTGGGCGTATGACGGATGGAACGACCTCAACATGGTAAGCGGCGAAGTCCGCAATCCGGGGCGCAATCTTCCCATCGCGTTGATCGCAGGGGTTGGTGTGGTGGCGATTCTCTACATGCTGACCAACGCGGCAGTGCAGTATGTGCTTCCGGCGGCCAGCATCGCGGCGTCACCACGACCGGCGTCGGAGGCGACTGCGGTTGCGGCCGGCGCCTGGGGAGCCGCTATCGTATCGGCTGGCATGGCGCTCTCCATGCTGGTCGCGCTCAACGGAACCATCATGAGCGGCGCGCGCGTTCCCTTCGCCATGGCGCGCGATGGGTATTTCTTTCGCGCCATGGCCGAGGTGCATCCCCGATTCCACACGCCGTCGATTGCGCTAATCGTGCAGCTCGGGCTGTCGATCGTTCTGCTGCTGTTCGCGGGGAATTTCCGCCAGCTCTTCTCGCTGGCCATCTTCGCGGAGTGGCTCTTCTACATGATTGCCGCCAGCACCGTCTTCGTGTTGCGCAAACAGGAACCAGACGCGCTCCGTCCGTACCGGACGTGGGGATACCCGCTGGTTCCGGCAATGTTCATCGCGGCGGCGGCGGTGCTGCTCTATTACACCTTCACCGAAAACCTGCGCAACTCCGCGTGGGGCGTGGCCGTGATTCTGGCAGGCGTGCCGATTTATTTGTACTTCGCGAGGAGGAAGGCAGGGGCTAGGGGCTAGGGGCTAGGGGCTAGCCCGGATAATTCGCGAA
>PMAT01000118.1 GCA_003152695.1 Acidobacteriaceae bacterium | reverse complement strand
CTATCGGTCGAAATTCCAGTTCCCGCATACATCTGCCGGTAGAGCTTCGAAAGGAACATAAAAGCGATCCTGGCCCGTAGAGTTGGAGTGCAGGCTGACCTTTGCCAGATAGCGCTCCAGTTATAAAATTTGTCCCACACCTTCTGTGTGCGCTCACGAATCTCGTCCGAGCTCATCGAGGGATGCGGTGTAAACATCTTTGGACGAACATCTGTCGGAATCAGCCAGTACCGAGTAATCGGCATACCGCCCACCAGCGTGGGATCGTTTGCCTGCTCCTTTTCCCAGCGCGCAAAATCCACGGTGCCCGGAAACGGCGACATCATCACAAACTGGGCAAAGGTTACGCCCGCCTTCAGTGCCATCTCCACCGTCGCATCGAACGTTGCCGGCTTATCTGTCGGCAGACCGAAGATGAACGAACCAAGTACATGGACGCCATGCTGTTTGAACGTCAGCAGCTGCTTCGCCAGAGCCTCGCCAGAGTAGTTGAAGTCTTTGAAGACCGCCTTGAGTCCTTCCGGGGTTACCGCCTCGACCCCTACCAGAGCACCCTTGATATTGGCCTTCCGCATAGCGTCCAGATATTCGCCATCCTCACCTGCCTCCATCGTGATCTGAGTGAAGAACACCATGTCTTTGGGCAGCTTTGCCAACTCTTCCATCAGTTGGAAACGCTCTGTGCGGATCGCCGTCANNGCCAGGGCGATAAACCGGAAACCGATCCGCCGCAGAGTAACGATTTCGTCGATCACACTCTGATATTGCCGTTGCCGGGGCCGTTGCCCATCGGTCCGCCAAACGCTGCAAAAAGAGCAATGCTTCGGGCATCCCCGAATGGTCTGCACCGAGGCCCACATATACTTATCGGGCTGCATCAGGTCCCATCGCGCGGCCAAAAACTGGCTACCTTCAATGCGTCCGCCCTCGTAGATCCTGCTTGGCTTGCCTGCGAGGCAATCGGTCACCACCTTGCCCCACGCAATATCACCATCTCCCTTCACCACGGCGTGAGCATCACCGTGTTCCAAGGCCTCTTCGGGATACAGCGTCGCGTGAATGCCACCATAGATCACCCACGCGCCGCGCTCGCGCGCCATTCGGCCAACCTCATATCCGCGGAGAGCATTGCCCGTATGTACACTGATGCCCACAATATCTCCCGGCATGATGCTTTCCGGCAGAATCTGCTCCAGCGACTCATCGACGAGAATGGGATCTCCCGCTGCTTGAGGTGTCGCCGCCGCAAGGACAAACAGCCATCTTGGCGTAATGACGGCCGTACCAAAAGAATTGTCGCTGGGATTTACGAGATGAATACTCATCGAATCCAACCTTTCCTCGTGCGAGTACGGTGGCTCCAGAGAGCGTCTTCACAATAGGACGAATCATTTGCCGAGCTGCGTTTTGGCACGATCGCCGATCACGAGTCTTCCCGCCGGACTTTGTCTTCAATCATACATACCGATTGTGACGCTTGGAGCTGTAGTTAAATTCGATGGTGGAGGATGAACCCGAAACCGACCTGGTTGGGTCGAGGACTGGCGCCACGCTCCGTTGGTTCAGCCTAGCCGTTGCTCCCCGTTTACTCTGGGAGTGCCTCAGTAGCCAAACCGTGAGTTGGTTTCCAGCCCCCGCCTCGTCAAACCCATCGTGCCGATTTCCAGCAATGGGCTTACCTGTTTGCTTCCCCTCAAGGGTTATGAGACCACTGCGGCTGACTTGGCTTTCGGGAGTGACCATGGTCGACGAAGCCGGTAATCTTTGTGAAGACCCAGCTTCTCGTACAGCCACTTCTTACTCCACCGTCGCCAGCCGAAACCCGCGCGCTCTCGGGCACGCATCAGATGCAGCCGAATCTTCTTTTCTACCCAGTCTCGAACCAACGAAAAGCACCCACTCGAGTCGCCGATCGCAAAATAGTTCACCCAGCCCCGTAGGATGGGGTTAATTTGTTCGATTATCTGCCCCACCGGCTGGCTGACATTTTGTCGGAAGATCTCCCTCAGCTTTGCTAGCAGCGCCATCCGCTTCTTCAGCTTGGGCGCATAGTAAGCTCGCCACTTCCGGTTACGACTTAGGATGCGGCGATACTCAAAGCCTAAGAACGAGAAACTCCCGCCTTTTGCCACATCTACGATTCGACTTTTCTCTTCGTTGATCTCAACCCGTAGTTTCGCCATCTCCTCGCGAATTCGTTTTTCCACCGCCTTCATCAGCCAGTCATGGCGCGGATGGGAGTCGATCAATATCACCAGATCGTCCGCAAAACGTGCATATCGGACGGAGGTGTATTTCCCGCGCTGAAATTCAAACTGCACCACTACAGTGTTGTCCCAGAAAAACGGAACACGTCATCGGCCGACACCGAACTGCCAATGTAAGCGAAGCTATGGCGGCGTCATTCGTGTCCGTATTCTAGAAATGACTTGAGTTTGAGGGAGCGCGAGGGGTGGCGCAGCTTGCGCAGGGCCTTGGCTTCGATCTGCCGAATGCGCTCGCGGGTGA
>PMAT01000074.1 GCA_003152695.1 Acidobacteriaceae bacterium | reverse complement strand
GCGCAGCAGCATTGAGCTGACACTTGCTCAACACGCCGAGAATACCGCGCAGCTGGCGATTGCTTGCGATCTTTTGCAATGCAGTCGTGCCGAATTGCTGCGCGCCTGGAAGTCCGATGGGAACCACCTCCAGCCGTCCCAAGAGGCCGCCGTACATTCGATCGACGAATGCCTGAGCGTTTCACGCGCGGCAATCCGGCGTTACCGGCATTCGGTTCGTCATGAATATGCTGCGAACCTTCGTGAGCTTTTGACCCGCACCGCTAACGCGCTCAACGAAGACGCCCGGCACGAGCGGGAGCAAGGGCACAAGAGGATCGCAGAAACCATCGAGAACATGGGCGACTGCCTGCCGATGGTGGCGGACTGCCTCAATGCCTTACTGTCACAGTTCCTCACCCGCGAGTGCATGGCCTCAGAAGTGAAGGGTCGCAGTCGTGCAAGCGGATCATGACGCGCGTGCGGCAACCTTAACCAGACGCCCTCACTCCTCGGTTTACTGGCTCTCACCGACGAGCTACAAATCCCAAGCCAAAACACATCCCACATTCCCGAGATGGAGTTCCCATGTCATCCCTTTCAAACCTGAATGACTACTTGCGTCTCCATAGCGACGAGTTGGCGGAGCGCATTTTAGCTTCGTACCCGCCTCTGCATGGCCTGGACGATGCGCCATCACCTGCGCTCTCTCAGTTGTTGCGCACTCCCTACCCAGCACAGACCCTCGCCATTATGGGCGTCGCCAAGCGCTGGGACATCTCAAGGGGCGCTCACGTGGTAGCCGAATGTGGAGCGGGTAAAACCCTGATCACCCTGGGCATGATGTTGGTCCACGCACAAGGCAAGCCGTTTTCCGGCATCGTCATGGCTCCGCCGCATTTGGTCGAGAAATGGGCACGCGAGACCTTCCTCACCCTTTCCCGAGTGCGGGTTTTCCTGATCGACGACATGCGTAACGGCGGCGATCCCAAGCAACCGCATGGAGTCAACGAAGTCCGGCTCCGGCGGGGCGAATTCGTGCGCGAGGGTCTGCACACAACCTTGGCTGATTTGCGCATGCTTGAGCCAAAGGGCTGGCGGAAGGTCTGTCCGGAATCCTCGGTCTTTATCATCGGTCGCGAGCGGGCCAAGCTTGGCTATTTCTGGAAGCACGTCTACCTGAAGGCCCGCACCGGAAAGCACCTCGGCCTGGTGTTAAATCCGGACACATCGAAGCCGATCTCCACCGACGACGAGTTCCTCGACGTCCGCGACTTCGACAAGAAGCGCCTCCACGAGTTCGTGGAGAGAGACAAGGGCGGAACCGCTTACTACTCGGCGCTCTGGCAGGCGGATCGCAACAAGATTCTCCGCATGGCGCCGGCTGACTTCATGGGCCGCTACATGCCTGAGTGGTTCGACTACGCCATCGCCGATGAGGTCCATCAACTCGCCGGCGATACAGCACAAGGGAACGCTTTGGGTGTGCTGGCAAGAGTGGCCAGGAAGGTCGCGGGATTAACGGGCACTCTCCTCAGCGGTTACGCCGACGACCTCTACAACACCCTCTTCCGCGTCGACGCCAGCCGCATGGTGGGTGACGGGTTCACCTGGGGCTCGGCAGGCAAAGAACGCTTTACCCATGAGTTTGGCGTGATAGAGACCATCGAGCGCACCAAGATCGAAGATAACGCCTGCTCCAAGAAGAACAAGACGGAAGTGACGATCCGCCGCAAGCCTGGAGCCTCACCGCTGCTGTTCGGCAAGTACCTGATGGACACCTGCGCTTTCGTCTCGCTGGAGGACATCTCCGATGCACTTCCGGCGTACAGGGAAGACGTGATTCCCGTTACCCTGGAGGGCGCGCTGAAAACAGCGTACGAGCAACTGGAGGACGAGATTACCGCGACGCTGCAGGAGCATCGCGGCAACCGCAGCGTGCTGAGCACCATGCTCAATGCGCTGCTGGTCTATCCCGACCATCCCTACGGTCTGGGAACGCTCTACGGCACCCGCTATAACCCCGAAACCCAGCAGCGCGAGAGCTTCATCATCGCGGAACCTGAGGATCTAGATCAGAGCAAGGTTTATCCGAAAGAGAGAGCTGTCATACAGGAAATCCAGGCTCAGCTTGCGCGCGGGCGTAAATGTCAGGTGTTCGCCGTCTACACCAACAAGTACGACGTGACAGCCCGACTGGAGAAGCTGCTGCGAGCCGAGGGGATTCGCGCTGGCGTGCTCCGGGCCAGCGTGCCCACTCATAAACGCGAGGCCTGGTACCGCGAGCAACTGAAGCGCGGGATCGACGTCGTCATCTGCCATCCCAAGCTGGTCGAGACCGGACTCGATCTGCTGGGGTTTCCGACGATCCTCTTCCACGAAACCGGCTATTCCCTGCACACTCTGCGGCAGGCCAGCCGGCGCTCGTGGCGCATAGGGCAGAAGCATCCCGTGGAAGTGAAGTTCTTCGCCTATAGCGGCACTATGCAGGAGGTCTGTCTGCGCCTGATGGGCAAGAAGCTTCTGGTCGCTTTGGCCATGGAAGGTAAGTTCACCTCCGATGGGCTGCAGGCGATCGACGGCGACGACGACATGCTCACCGCCATGGCGCGTGAGCTGGTCCAGAACAAGGGAATCGGAGAATCCGCCGACAACCTCTGGCGCCGGGTCGGCGCATTCCTGCCCACTTCCGGACAGCAGGAACCGATGGAAGGGCATCGAGCTGTAAGCGAGGGAAACGGTGCGAACATTCCAAAGGTCCCACCGCCGTCGGGCGCAGACCACGCAACCACTCCCGTGTGTGCCTTCGCAGGAAGCCACACTGATCAATCAACCGACTTCGCTGTGCAGCTGCCCCTGTTCTAGGAGCAGCGCACAGCCTCACTTTCTTCATCACCCA
>PMAT01000016.1 GCA_003152695.1 Acidobacteriaceae bacterium | reverse complement strand
GGCCGCACCAAGATTTACGAGGCCATCGTCAAAGGCGAAGCGGCCATTGAGCCGGGTGTGCCGGAGTCCTTCAATGTTCTGATTCGTGAGTTGCAGTCGTTGTGCCTCGATGTGGAGCTGATCAAGACCAATGAGCGCAGAGTGCTCCCGGCAGCTCCGCTGGCGGCCGACTAGGTCCGACGTTCGCTAGAAGATTGGGGTAACTGCCTCCTTCGCTCCCGCGGGAGGCAGCACCCAGGAAACAGGAAATACCGGGAGCCGCCAGCGGCCGCGCAAGGGCCGCAGGTCCCTGCAGCCCGCCGCGGCGGGCCCCGCAGGGGAGGAGGACACTTTGTACCGTTCGAGTCCATTTGATCTCGGAAATGCCATCGCCGACTTCGACGCCATCCGCATCAGCCTGGCTTCGCCCGAAAAGATCCGCAGCTGGTCGCACGGCGAAGTCACCAAGCCGGAGACCATCAACTACCGCACCTTCAAGCCGGAGCGCGATGGTTTGTTCTGCGCCCGCATTTTCGGGCCGGTAACCGACTGGGAGTGTCTCTGCGGCAAATACAAGCGCATGAAGCACCGCGGCGTGATCTGCGATAAGTGCGGCGTGGAAGTAACGCTGTCCAAGGTACGCCGTGAGCGCCTCGGCCACATTGAGCTGGCTTCGCCCTGCTCGCATGTGTGGTTCTTCAAGGGACTGCCCAGCCGCATCGGCCACATTCTCGACATCTCGCTGCGCGAGCTGGAATCGGTGCTGTACTTCGAGGCCTACGTGGTGGTCGAGGCTGGCGAAGCGCCGGTCAAAGAGCACGAAGTCATCAAGGACGAAACCAAGTACCGCGAGCTCGACCAGGCGCATCGCGCCAGCGGCTTCAAGGCCATGATGGGCGCCGAAGCCATCAAGGAACTGCTGAAGCGGGTTGAGGTGGAGAGTCTCTCCGGCGAACTGCGCGAAAAAATGCGCACCGAGACTTCGGTGCAGAAGCGTCTGAAATATGCCAAGCGCCTGAAAGTGGTTGAAGCATTCCGCAAGAGCGGCAACAAGCCGCAATGGATGATCCTGGATGTGATTCCGGTGATCCCGCCGGAGCTGCGTCCTCTGGTTCCTCTGGATGGCGGCCGCTTTGCGACTTCTGACCTGAACGATCTGTATCGCCGGGTCATCAATCGCAACAACCGCTTGAAGAAGTTGATGGACCTGCATGCGCCGGAAGTCATCGTGCGCAACGAGAAGCGCATGTTGCAGGAGGCCGTGGACGCGCTGTTCGACAACGGCCGCCGTGGCCGGGTGCTGCGTGGCGCCAACAACCGTCCGCTGAAGTCGCTGTCCGACACGCTGAAAGGCAAGCAGGGCCGCTTCCGTCAGAACCTGCTGGGCAAGCGCGTGGACTATTCCGGACGTTCTGTCATCGTGGTGGGTCCCGACCTCAAGCTGCACCAGTGCGGNNTTCAAGCCGTTCATCTATCACCGTCTGGAGCAGACCGGACACTGCACCACCATCAAGCAGGCCAAGGAAATGGTGGAGCAACAGGAGCCCATCGTGTGGGACATCCTGGAAGAGGTGATTAAGGACCATCCGGTGCTGCTGAATCGCGCGCCTACGCTTCACCGCCTCGGCATTCAGGCTTTTGAGCCGGTACTGGTGGAAGGCAAGGCCATCAAGATTCACCCGCTGGTCTGCACCGCATTCAACGCCGATTTCGACGGCGATCAGATGGCAGTGCACATTCCGTTGTCGCCGGAAGCCCAGGTGGAAGCCAGCGTGTTGATGCTGGCGTCGCATAACATCCTGTCGCCGGCGTCGGGACAGCCGATCACCGTGCCCACGCAGGACATGGTGCTGGGCATTTACTACCTGACCAAAGCCAAGCCGGGTGCCAAGGGCGAGGGACGCGCGTTCGCCAACATCGACGAAGTGCTGCTGGCAAAGGAAGCGGGCGAAGTGGAAACCCTGACCCCGATTCGCTTGCGCTACTCGGGCGACGTGATCGACCTGACCATCGCGTATGACGATCAGGACGTGATCCATACCGAGCCGACCAGCTTTGAGCGGCAGTTCATCTCGACCACCGTGGGCCGCGCCATCATGAACGACCACTTGAAGCGCGGCGCGGCAGAGATGCCCTACATCAACGGCTTGCTCAAGAAGAAGGGCGTGGGCAACCTGGTGAACTACTGCTACCTGCGCTTCGGTCTGGAAACCACGGTGCGGATGCTGGACGGCATCAAGCAGCTCGGTTTCCACTACGCCACCATGGCCGGCCTGTCGATCGGAATCGACGACATGGTCATTCCTCCGGGCAAAGCGGGTCTGGTCCGTGACGCCGAAAAGCAGGCCATCGCTGTGCAGCAGCAGTATCTGGACGGCGCCATCACCAACGGCGAACGCTACAACAAGGTCGTCGAAATCTGGTCGGCCATCACGGAAAAGGTCGCGGACGAGATGTTCACCGCCATGCAGCAAGACGACAAGGTCGGCGACATCAATCCCATTTACGTCATGGCTGACTCCGGCGCTCGCGGCTCGAAGCAGCAGATTCGTCAGCTCTCCGGCATGCGCGNNTACTTCATCTCCACCCACGGCGCTCGCAAGGGACTGGCCGATACCGCGCTCAAGACGGCGGATTCGGGCTACCTGACCCGGCGTTTGGTGGACGTGGCCCAGGACGTGATCATCAGCGAATACGA
>PMAT01000102.1 GCA_003152695.1 Acidobacteriaceae bacterium | reverse complement strand
GTTACTCCCCAACCTGCCGCCAGCAGCATCCAGAACAATCGGGTTTGTCTCGGGCTGGCGCTCGCGTTTACCAGGAAAACCAACAGCGCCGACAACATCAGAAGAAACTCAATAACATCGTTGATTAGAGTGAGCGAAAGCGAGCGAGGAATGAAGACCGTCGCGGCAAACTGCCCCAACGTCAACAAAACAACCAGCGCAGCCCAGAGGGCTATTTGATTGCGCCGGCCGGGACGTGCTGCTCGTGGCAAGAAGTCAGTGCTCATCGGCCATCCGTGGTTGCGTCGTGGACTGCGGCATTCTTCCCGTGATCACAAGCGCGCCCCTCATGAGTGCTCGCTATAGTTCGCGCTGCTGGAATGGTTCCTGGCCGCGTTCCCCCGGGGCGCCTGCTCTTGCCGGCGTCAAGGGCGAAACTTCGCCGAAGGGACCGGCCCTCGCCCGTTCCGTCGCCGAGGCGCATTGAGTCCATACAGTTTGCCAGCCTGTGCACCAGGTTCATCCAACACCGACTCGCGCCCGGATGGCCCTGCCAGGCCCGGGCCCCCGTTCCCTCTTCCGGAAAGCCAGCCATTCCGGAAACACACGGACACCGCATGAGCGCGGTTATCGGCGCCCAGTTTCAGATGGATTACCCGCATCATGTTCTTCACCGCTTGCCGGGTGGTTTGAAAGTACTCGGCGATGGCTCGATTGTCATAGCCATAGGACACCAGTTCGAGGACGCTCAACTCCTTACTGGTCAGTATTGCCTTGTGACTAGGCGAGCGAAGCACGTCCGCAGCTTGGCCGGATGCTGGCTTGGCCTTCATGACATCCCTGGTCTCCATCTTCGTGCCCCACAATTGCAGAATTAGACGAAGTGGGGCTGAATCATGGTGCGCCTTCCGGGGAACGGAGTTCAGTGACGAAGGGGTGGGGATTGCTTACGAAAGTAACCATTAGGACATGTACCAGTGGCGGGCAGCACGAATCTCGCGGCAGATAAGGTTGTGAGGCTGCGCTCGGGTCAGTGTGGATTGTTCGCGGAGGAATGTTTGACTACCTAAGTGCGCGTCAGAGTGGGCGTGTCATCAGGGCGAGATTATACGCGTGGCGTTGCGGGCCGCAGACCTAATCCTGGTCGCTGGCGAAACGGGCTGTTATGTTTGGCTCCATCCCATCGACAACAGCCAAGCTTACGCAAGCGTGTTTCCCAGAGGTGATGGCGATCTCCAACTGCTTCACGCCGTAGGGTTGAGTCCACCTAGTCGCAGCAAAGTAATGATGTTGCGTGGGCTCTCTGCACCCAGTTGCGACCCTCGTTACTGACGGCCGATCGTTGCGGGAAGAGGATCGTTTGTTAGATATACTGCAGCTTCGCGAAAATCCTCAGGCACACGGCTGCATTCCCAACATAATGTGCGCCGACTATTGAGTTTTTTGTCGCCGCAACACGGTCGCATGAAGCTGGTTGAGATCGGGAGATTATCATGCAAATCGTTCGCCGGGCACTATTGTCGATTCTTATCGTCAGTTTCGCAGCACTAGCGCTCCCTGTCTTCGCCCAGCAAGTGATTGCGACGGTGCCGGTAGGTGTACAGCCCCAGAAGTCAGCGGTCAACCCGGTGACCAACAAGATCTACGTGCCCAACGCTTGCGGTAACGATCCCAATTGTGCGGGATTCGGGACGGTGAGCGCGATCGACGGCGCAACGCTGGCCACTACCAGCGCTCCCGTGGGGAGCCTTCCTTTCGGCGTGGCGGTCAACCCGGTGACGAATAAGATCTACGTTGCCAATCAGTGTGGAAACCACCTGCTTTGCAGTAGCTTCAGCGGCACGGTGACAGTGATTGACGGCACGAGCAATACCGTCGTTGCCACCGTTACCGTCGGGAGCAAACCCTACGGCATCGCGGTGAACCCGGCTACCAACCTGATCTACGTGACAAATTACTGCGGCAACGATACCACTTGCCAAACTCACAATGGGACGGTGTCGGTGATTAGCGGCGCCAGCAATACCGTCACTGCCAGCGTTAACGTTGGGGCTGGCCCTGTCCAGCCGGTGGTCAACTCGGCGACTAACAAGATTTATGTTCCGAACTCTTGCGGCACTGATCCCTCCTGTCCTTCTCAGCCTTACAGCCAGGGAACGGTGACCGTGATCGACGGCGTTACCAACAGTCCCACTTCTGTCAACGTCGGGGTCTATCCCTTCGCCCTGGATGTCAATCCGGTGACGAACAATATCTACGTGGCGAATGTCTGCGGCGACGACCCCAACTGCAACAGCACCGCCACCATGACTGTTGTCAATGGGACCACACTCGCCACCACACAGGTCCCCGTCGGCGGATTTTTCCCGCGTGCCATTGCGGTCAATTCGGTTACCAACAAGATTTACGTTCCCAGCTATTGCTTTGGCGATGCTTCCTGCCACGGCCACCCTAACGGAACCGTTTCGGTGGTTGACGGCGGGACCCTTGCCTACAGCAGCGTTGGCGCGGGGATCGCCCCCAGCACCATGGCGGTCAATTCGGCCACCAACAAAATCTACGTTGCCAACCAATGCGGCACCGATCCCGCCTGCAATACCTACACTGGGACGGTGACGGTGCTCGACGGGGCAACCCTTGCTACCACGACCATTTTCGTTGGTGCTAATCCCTTTGGTTTGTCTGTCAACTCTACGACCAACAGAGTTTACGTCCCGAACTATTGCGGCAACGATCTGTCTTGCCGCACTCACAACGGCACGGTCTCGGTGATTGCTGACACTCCGCCTCCCACGGCTCTGCAATTTGTTCCGCTGAGCCAGCCCTGTCGCGCTGTCGATACCCGGCCGCCGAACGGCAATGGTCCGATTCCAGGTGGCACCTTCCAGAACTTCCCCATTTCCGGCGAGGGCAGCTGCGCCACTCTGCCGAACGCGGCGGTTTATTCCACGAACGTCACGGTGGTTCCGGGCCCAA
>PMAT01000121.1 GCA_003152695.1 Acidobacteriaceae bacterium | reverse complement strand
TTCGCGAATTATCCGGGCTAGCGTCTCTGACCCTTGCCGCAATAGAACCGGTGGACCACATATCACTCTTGGAGCCAACCGGTTAAGCATGTTTGATTCTTTTATTTCGCTTCGTTAAGCGTCGTCGTTGGGACACAGCTATCGATCAGGGTGGCACTCCCCTTTACCATGGCTTGTATGGTGACGCTTTCTGGGAGCTTCGTCGCGAGACTCGCGTCAATAGCTTTGTCTTTGAAACTTGCCTTCAGGTCCGGACCAAGCTTCAGAGGAGTAAGCGCCGGATTGATCGTCGTGCCTTCAATCGCTGACAGTGTCACAGCGTCGATCAAAGCGGATTCGGCAGTACTCATCTTCGAGAAATCACAATCAATAGAGCTTCCCTTCACCGTTGCCGTGCACGTCGGCTTGAGCGGATCAGTAGACTGGGTAAAAGAGACCTTCTGACCCGAATCCCCGCTAGCCGCAACGATAAATACTTGATAAGTAGACTTTGGTAGCAGGCTCAACTGGCACGCAGGAAAGGAAACGGTCCCTGCCGTGTTATCGCCAGGTTTTGCCTGGACAGTGCCGTTAGCCGCTAAACTCTTAGCACCTCCTGAAGGATCTTTCAAAGTGACCGCGGTTACTTTATCCAAATTTGTCCCTTTAATCTGGCACGCCACCGGAGTGTCGCTTTCATTGAACATCCGCTGGAACGACGCCAAGTTACAGCTAAAGTCGGTAATGGTACCGGTACTCTGCTTTACCTCTTCTACGTGTACGCCTGCCACGAGAACTTCTAATGACTCTTGAAGCCGAGCCATTTGCGGTGCATTAAGCTGCTTCAGGGTTACATTGCCTACTTTTATCTTTGTAGGCCATAAAGTTCTCGAAGGGACCGGGAGACATTCATATGCAAGGCCCATACTGGGAGTGCTACCGGTTGCCGAGGCCGGAGGCGCTACACATGGCCATAGAAAAACTTTCTGAGGCAGAAAAGCAAGTATTCCGATCGCACCACTTTTCGGAATGACCATTGTTGTAGCCCCGGGGGAAAACGCCATATCATCGACTCTAGCAACTTGCCTGACTGTATAGTCAGGAACAATCAATTGCATACCAGGAATAACTCCCGACTGCCAAATGTTGAGGCCAATTTTAGCGTTTGCACTGAGGATGGCATTCGCCGCTCCCATTGAGGAACCGATCGCCATCGCAGTGTTAATGATCAAATTTCGGGGATCATATAGTTGTCCCATCTCAGCTACCCCGCGAACAACTTTGTGGTCGTGGGTTGCATAAAAACGACCGGTGTTCAAAAGTGCCTGAACATCATGCAGAAGGAACTCGTGGTCCGAGCTCAAATTTCTTACTATCACTTGAATGACGATAAAGGTGTTCGCTACCCGACGGCCCACGACATCAGAAGCTTCCTTCCAACTCAAAATAGACTGTGAGCATAAAACCTCCTGCGGGGGATTGGCAGATGCGAACTGAGAGGCGGTATCAGTAGCAGCCTTGAGAAGCGTGTTTCCTTCTTCCTTGGTCAGCTTTGACGTGTCAGATCCCAACGACTTGCTGACACGGAATTCTGGATCAATATTGAAAGCGATTCTACGAAGAACCTCTTGCAGGCTAAGAGTTCGATCGTCATCAAAAAGGGCCTTGATCTTTTGAATCGCGGCCTGCGACGATTGAAAGTCTTTTGGCCTGCGCCCGCTAGTGACTTCACTGCTGTATACAGTGGTCAATGCATTGTTGGCTGTCTCAATGAAGAAGCCCACTTGGAAGGCTCTCTGAAAGGCGTCCTGTGCATAGGGTGGAAGCGAGCATACAGAATAGTCCGCGAAATTGCTGGCTGCCGATTGAGCTGCACCGGTAACTATTGACTGCGGCATCGGCCGGGCCGCCGGGGACGGCGTGACTTTAGGGTTTGACGGCGGTGTCTGAGCAGTGAGCAGAGTCGTAACTACACTCACGAATAGAATGCCTACCAAGCGGGCCCTTGTACAGAATTGAATCTTCTGCATATCACTGTCCCCTATGAAAAACACACAGGCCGTATCCCAGTCTTTCGCGAAATGAAAGGCAGAACGTTTGACCCAGCGTCGATTTGCAAATCTTCCAGAACCGGAAGGGTCGTGCCAAATCGGCAGCGGGCAGCCACCCAACCTACTTTCAGTACAACTGTCCTGGTTTCGTGCTATGAGGCCACACTACTTTGGCGGAGGGGCAGGCGGTAGTAGACGAAGCGGCTGCTCCCTGGATAATGACTATCGGGCGCTTGCGAAATTTATATCCCCGCTTGCGGGGAGAAAAGATGAGCGACATTACGATGGGTTCGAAGCGAAGTCAATAGCGCTGAAGTGGTGGAAGCTATAAATTATTTTTATTGAGCGGAAATTGTTTTTGGATCGGTATCTAGCGGTACATAACTACCGTTACACGGTTCACTGCTGGCTACATGCCAACTGCAACCGCAGATCCCTCCGCTCGGGCCGAAGCCGGTCGGGATGACAATGGCAGTGGATAGTAACTAGTGGCCAGGGGATAGTGAGCAGCCAGGTTCGTTGCTGCTATAGAGGTCACCGAGAGCTGGTAGCTGACGGCTGAGAGCTGACGGCTTCGGCAACGCTTCGTTCCCATTATGGGAAGGGGAGCAAAATAGGAGCGCCAATTGCTACTTTCGTAACTTGACCGCGTTGTCGAGCAGAACCATACTCTGGTTGTAGGGCAGGAACCGCCGCGCCCGGCGCTCCTGCCCATTTGTGTTTATGGAGGAGCAGTTGGAGAAGCAGTTGTCAGTAGCCAGTTGCCAGTTGCCAGTACCCACCCTGTCGCCAAAACAGGGCGACAAGGGTGAGGTACCCGCGACAATGGCCCGTCGCGGCAGGAGGAAACAGCAGGTCCCTCCGCTCGCCCGCGACGGGCTCGGTCGGGATGACAACTCAAGAAAGATGAGCTAAATGCACCCCAAGTCCTCAGGCGGGTTGACAAATTTGAACAAAATGCTCGGCAAGTCCTTATTCCGCGGTACTTTGCTTGCAAAGCGCCGGGAATCAATACTTTGCGCTGGTCCGGTCAAAGTATTCAAAACAGGTAACTTATGGATGGAAATAACTACAATGCAATCAATACTTTGCAGGCAAAGCACTAATACTAAATACTTTACTGGAGGGGGAGGGGGTAGTACTTATGGGTCTCACAACGATTGAAGATGTCACGCTGGAGAGTCCGGCCAGCGGTCAAGAGAGTACGGCAAGTCGTCCGATGGGCGACGAGGCTGAATTCTCGCTGGCAGTCTGCGAGCACATCAGGCCAAGCGGGACGCGCTGCGGCATGCTCGCCTTACGCGATCAGAAGTTTTGCTATTACCACGCGAAGGTGCGCAAGACCGTACCCAAGAACAACCTGTTCGTCTTCCTGGCGAATCCGGGCCGCAAAGAGAATGACCCTAATGACGCGTTCGAGTTTCCATATCTGGAGGACGCGGCTGCGGTGCAGATTGGTTTCATGCAGTTCATCTACGGCGTGGCACAGCAGCGCATCGAGCAGTGGCGGGCAAGGATGATCTTGTCGGCTTTGCACGGCGCAGCGGCCAACCTGAGGCTGATGGATGCGGCGACGGCATCATGCGAGAAGTTTCCGAAGAAATCGCCGGCGAGCGTGAGTGTTAGTGAGAACAAAGATGAGGAGAGTGCATGAGGGTTTGTATGCCCCAGAGAAAAGCAGGTCCCTCAGTCGCGCTCAGTCGATCGCCGCGGCGACCTCCCTCGCGCTCCTTCGGGATGACCAGGGGGCCAGGGGTTAGTGCGAAGAGCGAAAGGCGCGAAGCGAATCGCGAACAGGGCGAAGAGCGTTTCCCTACTTCCTGCTCTGCCAGCGCAGCCCAATGCGAGCCAGAATCGGCTGGCCCAAAGTCGCTACCGGGGTGCGTCCGATCTCGTACTGATCGTTGGTCAGGTTCTCGCCCTGGAAGAACACATCGAAGCCCTTCGGCAGCGGGCGCGACACGGTTGCGCTCAGCACGAAGTAGGCGCCCAGCGGCAGCAGGTTCTGGTCGTCATCGAATTCGTTGCTGGCGGTGCGGCCTTGTATGGCGACGAAGATTTTCTGCGGCGCGGCCCACGTTCCCTGGAAGACGAACTCGTTTTTTGGCACCAGCGGGACCTGGTTCCCAACCAGGGCCGGGTCCGCAGAAAACGAAGAGACGGTGGAATTGATGAACTGATAAGCGCAGCTCAGCCAAATGCGGTTGGTGACTATGTAGTGGATGCCCGCCTGCAGTCCGGGCGCTTGGGTGCGACCCAGGTTCTCGCGCATACGCACGATGAGTTGCGGCGTGGTGCTGAGGGTCACGTTGGAAACGGGATCGGTGACAAAGCCCCAGAAGCCGACACCGTAAAGCGTCATGCGGTCGTGCAACGTGGTGACGCGCACTCCGCCTTCGCCGCCGGTAAAATGTTCGGCGCGCAAAAACGGATTGGCGAGCGTCTGCACGTTGCCCACGCGAAAGCTGCGATAGAGTTCGTTCAACGTGGGCGCGCGAAACGAGCGATACGCCGAAGCATAAAGGACGGTATGTTCGCCGGCGTGATACGACGTTGTCAGCCGCGGGCTAAATGCATTCTGGCCGCGGTCGGGGTAAACAATGAGTGTCGGTTTGCCCTGGGTTGGAATGCGCGTCGAGCTGGCGTCGAAGTTGCTCCACAGGTCTTCCCTGCCCGCCAGCGTCAACGACCAGCGCGACGTGATCTGCACGATGCCTTCGGCGAATGCGCCCAGCGATTGCTGCGTGCCGCCATTCGACAATCGCGCCGTCGGCTGGCCACGAGAATACGTAGTCTCATTGCTGAACCCTTGCACGTCCAGGCCGTCGAGTCCCGCCAGCAAAGTCAGGCGGCTCGCGATCTGCTTCGACCATTGCGCCAGCAATCCCATTTGCTGTGCCGGAACGTACTGAATGTCGGTCAGCGATTCGCTGTTGCGGTCGGCCGCAATCGAAGAGAACGTCTGATGATAGTTTTCCGTTCCGCCGTACAGGCGCAGGGTAAACAATCCGGCCGCGGCGCTGTCGTAGTCGGTGCCAAACGCCAATTGCCGAATGGTGGTGTCGTTGATCTGCAGCGGCGTGCCATTGAGCCGGTCCTCGCCGTAAAGCGAGCCGCTGAGGAAGACGCGACCGCGATTGCCGAACATGCGTTCGACGCGCAAGGTCCCGCTGCCGTACTGCGATACGACCGGCGTGTCCACAGCGCCGCGCACAGCTTTCGGCACGGCAGTGTAACCGTCGGTGCGGAAACCTTCTCCGCTGGCCACCACGGCCCATTGCCCGAAGCGCATCGCGCCCCAACCCGAGCCGAACGGCGAACGCTCATTTCCGTACGAGCCTTCGACGGAGGCGTCCGTCTGCACCGCATGACGCGTCTCCAGGTTGACCACCCCGCCAAGCGCATCATTGCCATAAAGCGCCGAGACGCCTCCCGGGATGAGCTGCACCTGGTCCAGCGAGGTTTGCGGAACGCGCGCCCAATAGATCCAGCCGCCAAATGGATCGTTGAGCGGAATGCCATCCGCCAGCACCAGCGCGCGGCTCGCGCCACTTGCGCCCAGTCCGCGCAGCGACACGCCCTGCGATGTGGGATTGGCGGTCTGGCTGCCCGAGCGACGCAACAGCGAAAAGCCGGCCACGTTTCGCAATTTATCGTCGGTGGCAAGCGCGCCCCATTGCTGCAATTGCGTAGAGCTGACGCTCACGGCATCGGGTTGCGCCTCGACGTCGTCCACGCCGGTCGGGAGAATGGAGGTGCGAGTCGCGGTCACGTCGAGACTTTGTTGCACCGCCGCCGGAAGCAGCGTGATGGAGAGTTGGTTGGTTCCCGCTTGCCATGCGGTGGTGCTGGTCGCGAAACCGGATGCGCTCACCACGAGACTTCCGTTGGTGGCGGTTACTCCGGTGAATACGAAACTGCCATCGGCTTGCGTCGTGCGGCTGATCTCCTGCCCGTCAGCGCGCAGCAGAACCTGCGCTTTGGCAATTACCGCCCCGCTGCGGTCCTTCACGACGCCGCGCAACTCCTGCGGCGGAGCGGCCCAAAGGCTGAACTGCGTTATGTGGAAGACAACTGCCACAACCGCGGCAAGCGTAAGACGGCGCGAGCGCAACATCCGTGTATCTTCGCACACCGCACATCGAAGCCGCAGCTTTTGAGACACAGCCCATGTAACAACAGCGAATGCCCTGCCTCAGGTTGGCCCGTGATTCCCCCACCAACCTTCTGGAACCCGCCCGGGAGAATTACCTCAGCCGCTGCCGCGCGATGGTCCTATACTGGTAGGTTGTTAAGTTAATAGGAGAAACGCAATGATTAGTTCCGATGACAGAACTGCCCTTCTAGAAGAAATTTCCATTCATCCTCCCATGCGACTGTTGTTTGGTCCGGGTCCAAGTCAAGTGCATCCGCGGGTGTATCAGGCGCTGGCTCAACCCGTCGTCGGCCATCTCGATGCCTACTTCTTCGAGATCTCCTCCAACATTCAACGGCTGCTTCGCACCGTCTTCGGGACCAAGAATGAGTTGACCTTCGTCATCTCGGCCACCGGCAGCGGCGGCATGGAGACTGCCATCTCTAACTTTGTCTTGCCGGGAATGAAAGTGGTGTCGTTCGCCAACGGCTTCTTCTGCGACCGCATGTCGGAAATGGCGCGCCGCCAGGGCGCTGAACTGGTGCGCTTCGAGAAACCCTGGGGAGAAGTTTTTGGCGACCAGGAAGCGGCGGAATTTATCCGCCTGGAGAAGCCCAAAGTCGTGATGTACGTGCAGGCCGAAACTTCCGCGGGGGCCTTCCAACGCGGCGACGCCATCTGCAAGGCCGCGCACGAAGTTGGCGCGCTGGTGATCGCCGACTGCGTAACTTCGCTCGGCGCCATGCCCGTCGAAGTGGACAAGACCGGCATTGACATCGCCTACAGTTGCACCCAGAAAGGTTTGAGCTGTCCTCCTGGGCTGTCGCCCATCACGGTTTCACCGCGCGCGGCCGAGTGGCTGCAGGCGCGCCCAACCCCCAATCGCTCCTGGTATTTCGACCTGAAGCTGATCGCCGACTATCTGACGATCTCGCATCGTTATCATCACACCGCATCGGCGACCATGTTCTATGCCCTGCACGAAGGCCTCACGCTCATCGAAGAGGAAGGCTTGCAGAATCGCTGGGACCGTCATCATCAGGCGCATCTGGAGTTCGTCAGGACGCTGGAAGCCATGGGACTGGAAATGCTGGTGGCGCCCGAGCATCGCATCTGGAACTTGAACACACCGAAAGTGCCGCAAGGGGTGGACGACGCCAAGGTGCGGACCACGCTGCTCAAAGAGCACGGCATTGAGATCGCTGGTGGCTTCGGTCCGCTCGCGGGAAAGATCTTCCGTATTGGCCTGATGGGCCCGCTGGCGACGACGGAGCACGTCCACGATTTTGCGGATTGCTTTGCAGCGGCGTTACGCGGCGCTGGCTACAAGCGCTGACGCAGGCCCTCATCTGTTAACTGCCCCGCCCTAGCCAAAGAAAGCTAGAACGGGGCGGCCGGACTATCCGCGGAGGATGATCCTTGGTACTTTCACTTCTGTGCGATCAGAGATTCCAGCCGCGCTAGGCGCTGCTGGAATTCCGCGTTTTGCTTCTGCAACGATTCGATCTGCTGCTGTTGTTGCGCTATCACCTGTTCCAGCTGCGTCTTGAGCTGGCCCTGCAACGCGATCAGGCAGGAAGGGCTATTGGCGGTCAATTGGCCATTCACGTCTACGCATACGATTTTGGTGTTGGGGACAGGAGCACCGGTCCAGATGCCCGCGATGAAGGTGTTGGTCTGTTGCCCAGCACCGGTGCCTTGGTTGCCGATGCGGATGGTGTTGGATTCGTTGGTGCCGAGGCTCATGAGGTAGATGTTGCTGTTGCCGTTGTTATTGTCCTGGCCGGTTCCTTCGCCGACATAGGTGTTGTAGGAGCCGCTGGTGTTGGACACGGTGCCGGCAAACTCGCCGATGTAGGTGTTATCGTGACCGTTGACATTGTCTCTGCCTGCGACCTGTCCGACGAACGTGTTCTCGTAGCCGCCGGTGTTGGAGGCGCCTGACGCCGAGCCAAGAAAGACGTTCCAATCACCGCTGTTGTTCACCTGTCCGGCGTTGGCCCCGACGAAGGTGTTTTGCTGGGAAGCGTTGCTGGCATGGGCGCCAGTGAAGCCCACGATAATGTTTCTGTCGCCGAAAGCGCTTAGTACCGTATTCTCAGCTATCTGATAGGAGCTACGGTCAGGCCCCGACGCCGGGCTGTTGGCGCTGATATCCCCGTTCACATCGAGCGCGGCCGAGGGGTTGGTGGTTCCGATACCAATGAAGTTCGTACCGGTCTGCTGGAAAAGGAAACTGCACCCAACCGTGTTGGAAAGGTTCGGTCCCACCCACCCGGTCAAATAAGTGCCTCCAGATGCGGGATCTAGGCAATTACCCATAACATTGCCGCCACCGGTGACAGTGTTATACCCGAGATGCCCGTCCACTCCACTGATGGTGACGTAGGTATTAATGTTAGGAGTGTGATTGGTCCAGATACCTGCGACGTAAGTGTTCATTGTTTGGGAGGGCTCTGTGCCGATGCGAATGTAACCGGCATCCCCACCCGTGCCAAGATTACCGATCTCAATGTTGTTACTGTTGCCGCTGCCGGTGCCGTTACCGGCGTCGCGGCCGATGTAGATGTTGGAGCCGCCCGTCTGGTTGGAGACGCTGCCGGCACCTACACCAAGAAACGTGTTTGAGGATCCGGTTGTGTTAGCCAAGCCAGTGTTTACGCCATAGAAAGCGTTGTAGCTGCCGATCGTGTTCTGCTGACCGGTGAAGTAGCCGGCGAAGACGTTGGCAATTCCGGTGGTGGTACTCCCGCCAGCCCGGTATCCAAAGAACTGGTTGCCTCCCACGGTGGTACTCACGCCAGCACCCGCGCCCACAAACGTACTGCAACACCCGTCGGCTAACAAGCCGGCTTGGTAACCAACCGACGTGTTTCCTCCGCCGGTGGCGTTGGTCTTGCCGGCCTCCTCGCCCAGGAAGGTGTTGGCTGCTCCGATGGTGTTCGAGCTCCCAGAGTTGAAGCCGAAAAAGCTGTTGCCGCTTACCGTGTTGGCTTTGCCGGCATTCTGTCCCATGAAGGTGTTGTTGTTGCCTGTGACATTGGCGGCGCCAGCGCTATCGCCAACGAAGGTGTCGCCACTGCCAATAGTGTTGCGTACGCCGGCCATGTTGCCGAGGAAGGTGTTGGAGTTACCGCTGGTGTTCACCGTACCGGCGCTAAAGCCAAAAAAGCTGTTGCCATTCGCCGTGTTGGCTGCACCAGCCTTGTACCCGTAAAAGACGTTGTTGGACCCGGAATTGGCGAAGCCACTCTCCCAGCCCGAGAAAGTATTGTTGTTTATGTTTCCTGAATTGGTCCAGCCGGAGTCGAGGCCGACATAAGTGTTATTGTTTCCGCTGGTGTTGCGGAAGCCCGCTCCCACGCCAACGGCGGTATTTCCCGAGCCTGCTTGGTTGTGGAAAAAAGCATCGTAACCGACAAACGTGTTATTGATTCCGGTGTCCGTGGTATTGGTGGATCCCTGACCGCCGGCCAACACGCCGAGCCACGTATTCTGATTACTTGCGTTCGGAGTGCCTGGCCAGCCAATGCTCAGAAAGGGAAGTTCGCCGGGGGCAGTAATGTCGTACCATAGCGACGTGTTAATGGCACCGCCTACATCGAGCTGAGTACTGGGGTTCGTTTGGTTGATGCCTATGTTGCCGTTGAAGACCCCGCCTATTCTCTGAAATAACTTTGAGGGACAAAGCGCCCCGTTAATGTCCCAATAGGTAATGTAGCCAGACACCTCGAGGCATCCATTCGGCGGGAGCTTACCGTCTCTACCTCTGGCGCCGGGTGGGGTTCCGACATTGCTTAACGCGTTGACAGAAGTACCGTTGGCCGATGTGATGCCGGGAGCACCCAAAGTTGCGGCCTGGATGAAGGCCGACGCGGGAAGCCCGCCCAGCGTTTCCGCCTCGTGCGCCTTAAAGGCGTAGGGCACGCTCACCAGCAGCACGCGCGCCTGCTCGACTTCTCCCTGCACCTGCACTCCAAGCCAGCGCTGCTCCTGCTGCGAAAAGAGGTCGTCCGGTAATCCTGTAGCCGTCGTGCTGCCCAGAATCACGTTGTATTGGCCATTGGCGTCAGGCGTGACGTTTTGCGTCTCCATCCAGACGGAAGCGCCGCCATCCTGCTGCTTGTAGATGGAGAAGGTAACGCCGACTGCGGTGGAGGAAGAGAGGGCCGCGCCCTGCGCGTCCTTCAGGCCTCCGCTGTAGCGGATGAGGTTGGGAACAGATGTGGTTGCTGTTTGTTGGGCTGAGCAAATGAAGACGAACAACAAGGTGGAGAGAGCAATAGCAACGATAGTGCTGAAGCGACGCATTGAGGCTCCTTGCGGGCGGTCGCCCGGATTCAATATTTTCGGAGTGAACGATTTCGAGCCCTGGCTCACAAAGAGAAGTGTGGCAACGTGGCGCCGCGGAGAGCCAAGGACGGCGAGAGCGGCGCTGACTTCAGTAGGGCCTAGGGGAAAAGGCTTCTTTACTCCTGCCGCTCCGCGAAACAATCAGCGGGTACCATGCAGAAGTTCCCTGCCTGAACTCTTACAACTGAATACTTGATCGCCCACGCCTCGAAAGCGGTTACGAGGTGTCGTACGTAAATAGGGCCGAATAGAGGAATTTCTCGGCCAAGAGTGGAGACATAGTGTTCCCGGTTTGTCAAGATGTCAAGCACTTTTTGACAGAATTTTAATAAATCATCGGTAGTGGTGGTTGTAGTGGAGTTGCCAACTTGTTTCAACGAAGACGACGGAGCACGTCCACGATTTTGCGGATTGCTTTGCGGCGGCGTTACGCGGCGCCGGGTATAAGCACTGATGCAGGCGCTCATCGATTAAATGCTCCGTCCTAACCTAACGAAGGCTAGAACGGAGCACTCGGATTTTGGGTTCGTGTCGTTCTGCTACGCTGGGCCGGGGCCATCGCGAAAAGTGTCTTCTCTTGACATCCCCCTTTTATAGAACCCGGATTAGGGTTTCGTGCGTATCCATTCCGCTTGGCCGGGACACCCGGCCTCAATCCACTTTCGTCCGCTCATTACCTTGGTGTGAAGGGAACTAGTTGGCGGAACTAGTTGGCGGAACTCGATCGGTTGAGTTCCGCCACACACCATCCGTAACTTCCTTTAGCGTTGCTTGCCTCTTTGGATCGGGCTGGGAGGCTGGCCGGTTACCGTACAAACTGTGGCATTGTTGCACAGCTGCACAGAGACGTCGTCAAGGTAATAGTAACTGGGTATCTGCACTGCCTGGAAGTTCAGAAGGTCCCCGGCGCAAGAGTAGGGACTCGCTCCGCCGCAATTGCCCGTCCCGTACACCAGGAACGAGTAGTAGGTCCAACCAAAAACAGCGTTGTCGACCATCTGGAGCAAGTTCTGGCCATTCCATTGTGCCTGAAAAGAGCTCCCGGCGGCGGAGGTAGAATTTTGCAACCAGAAGCACACCATGTATGTCTGGTTCGGGTTGGCCGTGGTATTGATCATTTGGGAAACGCCGTTCACACCGGGAACTGGACCCAACGCTAAACTTTGGGGTGAGTTGTACCCAGGGGACGTGATGAAGACATTCGGATCAACTGAGCTGGGCCAAGCGACCGCCCAGTCGGTAATGTTGGATCCAGAGCCCATTTCGAAGCCGGGGTTTTGGACTAAGTTGGGACTAGTCAGTCCCAGGCACGACGGGACTTGGGGCAGCACGCATCGATCGTCGTTCGGATTTCCGGTCCCTTGGCAAGTAAGTTTGCCCGAAATAGCGTATATCTTCTTTGGGGTACCGCAACTATCGTTACCCGAATCGATCCAATTCGAAAGGGCGCCGACTATGTTTGACCAGGTCACCGAGGGGCAGTCACCGATAGGTGTCGACGTCGCCACGCCCCCTGTGTTCGTGGTGCCGGTCCATGCCCCGTAGTTGGGTAGTGCTGGCCCTCCATACTGGTTGACGTCCTCGCCAGGACCAACCAGTGTGCCCAGGATGAGCATTGTATAAGGGTTCAATGCTACTAGAGCAGATCCTGCTGACGCAACGTTGAAAACCTTGTTGGTTCGATCGGTCCAAACCGATGCTGGATTGTTATTCGCGTTACCGCTGGTGGTGGATACAAGCGCATACCACCCGCCTCCGGTCACCCCAGCCGCAGCTAGTCTCGCGTTGAGATTCTGGTAACCGTTGAGCGAATTCGATATCTTTGCTTCGCCCGCGACAAAGGTATTATAGGTACCGATGTTGGAGCTTATTGCCGTTATGGTATCGTCTGAGACGAAAGTCAGGTAGTAGTTGCAGGGACGGGGACAATTGACTGCCGATGGAACCACGTTTGGCGGTTGGGCCGTGGCGATGCAGCTGATCACGAGTAGGCCCAATAGGACCAAACAGTACGCACCTCTAATTTTCATATGTTCTCCTCTTCGACTAGGTTGTGGGCCCCTGAGAAAGGCGCCCTTGCTACGTTCTGTAGCCCGGCCGAGCGAGTGGAAACTCTCACGTCGCACACTGCCAGCTAACTAATACTCGATGGAATACAGTGCCTTGGCTCACAAAGAGAAGTGTGGCGACATGGCGCCGCAGAGAGCCAAGGACGGCGAGAGCGGCGCTGACTTCAGTAGGGCCTAGGGGAAAAGGCTTCTTTACTCCTGCCGCTCCGCGAAACAATCAGCGGATACCATGCAGAAGTTCCCTGCCTAGATTCTTACAACTGAATACTTGATCGCCCACGCCTCGAAAGGGGTTACGAGGTGTCGTACGTAAATAGGGCCGAACAGCGGAATTTCTCGGCCGGAAGTGACGACATAATGAGACTACTTTGTCAAGATGTCAAGCACTTTTTGACAGAATTTTAATAAATCATCGGTAGTGGTGGTTGTAGTGGAGCTGCCAACTTGTTTCAAGGAAGACGGGGAGCCAGCTTCCAGCCAGGGCGTGGGCTCTTTTCGAGCTGGCAACCCGTATCGGCGCTCTACGCTGCAAATCCAGCTTTTGGACATCGGATGTACATTTTCTGGACGAGATGTCCTTCCAGGACCGTCCTAAATTTCACCTGACGATTTCTAACTTGCTGTGTTATCGCGCCTTGCCGGAGCAACCTATGAAGCCCGGTGTGTGGCGTTAGGATTGCTCCATAATCGGAATAGCATGTAAGCACCACAGCGATAAGCACTATCGTGGCGCTGACAATTCGGGACGCTGGGTGACTGGGTTAGTCTCCTCCGTCTTCACCGCACGGCTCCGTTCATGGGACTTGCAATGGCGGAGCCATGCATCCTCCTTACGGCGTCAAGCCAAACGAAACGCGATTCGCATGGAACACGGACGATGCTGGCTGGCCGCTTATACCCGTTCTCGTCATGAGAACCAGGTGGCCAGCCAGCTATCGTGTAAGGGGGTCGAATCCCTGCTGCCAACCTTCGCAAAACTCAACCGTTGGTCTGACAGGATCAAGCGTTCCCAAGCTCCCCTGTTCCCCGGCTATGTCTTCGTTCATGTCTCGGACGCAGAACGTGTTCCGGTATTACAGACTATGGGCGTCGTCAACCTCGTCTCTGTCGGAGGCAAAGCCGCGCGTTTACAGGACGAGGAAATCGACAGGTTGCGAGCTTGCTTTGCACGTCCAAACGAAGTTGAGCCCCACCCCTATCTGAAAGTTGGACACCGCGTGCGCGTCAAGCACGGCCCCTTTGCCGGGTGGGAAGGCATTCTGGTGCAGAAGCAGAATTCGGCCCGGCTGGTGATCACCGTGGACCAGATCATGAGGGCTGTGTCCATCAACCTCAATGGCGCCGACGTCGAATCGGTCGAATAGAGCACATTTGGCACTAGCATATTGGTCTTGTACGGGCAGTACGGGCCTTCATGTCCGCCTCCGGAGGCGGAAGAAAAACCGCTCCAGCCGCTGAGGTCGACACCTCAGCGACTGAAGCTGGGAATTGCCTGAGCGGGCTAACGCGGGCCTGGAGGCTCGCACTGCCCTCAGGTACAACCCCCTGGAATTGCTCTGCTGTTAGCAATGGTGCAACTAAGATGTTGCGTAAATCCGTCCCTGGTATTAAAGCTTCGTCACAATCTCGAGGGCTTTGTGATTCCTACCGCGCGGCAGCAGTTAAGCCGAGAGAAGAAGGGTGACCGTCATGCATAGATACAACAATCATAAGATCTGGTTCGCAGCATTTCTACTGCTCATCTTCAGCCCCGGATGCTGCAATACGGGCGCCAACCAAGGCACCAATCCAGGCTTAATCCCACCTACAGTGATTTCCGTGGCCCCTGTTGCTGGTGCGGCCAGCGTCTGTCCTAACACGATCATCACCGCCGCCTTTAGCGTGGCGATGAATTCTACATCGATCAATAGCGCAACCTTTACGTTGACAGGACCGGGCACTACGCCAGTGGCAGGTGTAGTTACCTACGATGCGTCGAGCAAAACTGCCACCTTTACGCCCTCAAGCCCTCTCGCACTCAGTACTCTCTATACCGCCACGATTACGATCGGAGCCACAGACGAGTTTGGGATTGCGCTAGCGAGTAACTTCGTATGGACCTTCACAACAGGTAGCAACCCATGCGTTCCGCCCACCGTGATTTCTGTAACCCCCCCCAATGGCGCGACCAGCGTCTGTCCCAGCACGGTAGTGACCGCCACCTTCAGCCAGCCGATGAATCCTGCCACGATCAAT